>JANPLN010000016.1:0-41543 GCA_031426555.1 Bdellovibrionales bacterium
TGATATCGAACCCAACAATGGAATCTTTTTTCGTGAAGCAGCTATAAAGTACCAACCCGTTGATTTCTTCAGCATCAAAGCAGGTGTGATCAATCAGGACTGGTTAGATATGCCGCTCTTAGTTTTCCGCCAGACATTCCCAGGCGCCAACGCCGAGCTTTCCTACGCAATCTCTGATGAGGCGCGAATTGGTCTTATCTCTCAGTATGCGATCCCAACGTCACAAACGCTGGCTCCACGCACCGTGGGCGCCGAGGCGACGCCAAGTTTTATTACTCAAACTGCCTACGCAAAATGGGACGATAGAGCTCTTAAAATCAGTCTCACTGGAAATTTATATGAATACAATAATCTTCCAAGCTTCGTAGCCTTCGAAAGTCAAAAGTACGGAAATTCGCTGTATGTTTCCGCTCCTGGCAGTCCTGGCATTATCGGTGGCGTTAACAATTCGCGCTTTAACTATGAGTTTAAAGGTTGGTTTACAACGGCCGACATCAGCTTTCGCTTAAACTCCATGCTCGAGCCACTGGCTAAATTGAACGTGATGAGAAACGAAAAAGCTCCAGAAACTTTTAATGATTCGCAAATCTTCGCTTTGGGCTCTCGAATTCATACCAACGATCATATTTTTACTGTCTTTTATGCAAACTATTTTGCTGAGTCCGATGTGGCCCCCTCTTACTACAATGCGTGGGTCATGGGGAACACCAACGGCAAAGGTGAGGGCGTAGAGCTCTACTGGCAGTTGAAAAAGAAAAATTTCCGTGTGCATGCAGAATACTATCGAACAGATGTAATAAATCCGGGCGACGATTTACAAGAGAATCAGCAGTACTTTTATTTAGGGGTGGAGACGGGTTATGACAAAATCTAATATGTTGGTCCAGTTGTGCAAAGCCGTAATGACGCTCTTGCTTTTGAGCTTCGTTGTTTCTTGTGTGAAAGCACAAAAACAAACCAGCGGTCCTGCAACCGATAGCCGTCGAGTTTTTAACTTTTCGCGCTCGGGCACGACCGTTGATCTTACCGGCTATGCTGCCGACCAGATAGCTTCGCAAAATATTCAAGCACAACGCGTGGCTTTTACCGGAATCATCAGTGATCAAGCCAACTATGGAAATCGCCGCGAGTATAACCTGTCTATGTGCGGTTTATCTGATGTGCGCATGTCCAGCGCCACCTTAATGGGACAAAAATTTGAAATCGCCAGTGAATTGGATGTTTATGCAAAACCCGACGGCGGAAAAATAGCCACTGTGCAAAACGACAACTGTTTGTACTGGACGGTCATGCTTCCGTTTGATCCATTTGCAGGCTCAGTTAATCTCTATGTGAATTTTATTTTTAAAACCATCGGCGGGGCTAAAACGTTTATTCACCGCACGGTTATGTTTAATCCCTGGGATCAACAGCGTGGTTCCAATCCAGAGTTTTTTGATTTTACAAGATTCCCAATTTCTCCGCAGATGGCTGAACTTCCAATGGCCGTGGGTCAGGATGAAATCTACCTAGCCTTGTCGGGCGAAGGCAAGTTTTCCGGAACAAACCGCAAACTTGAAATTGGTTCTGTTAACATAATGCCCGTAAAAAAAGACGACAAGACAGGTCGATACGTTTCTCCAACAAATCCCGATGAGGCAAGAACCTATGTGAACGGTAACAATCTTCCAGTTCAAGATGGGTCAATTCAAGCACTTACTGAATCTGCGTTTCAAAAAATTCGCGACATTCGCATTTCATCAGCTGAAGAGAACGCGAATGATGCCTCCATCCGTGATTTACAAACACTCGATTTAAACTTGAATATCCGTCTTTCCGATTTAAAAATTCGTCTGAAAGATTCGGCTGGAGTTGTAAGCTCGCAAAGCGACATGTCGTTACCGACGGGCCAGTATAAAATACATGCTCAACTCGTTCAAAATTCCACAGGCAGCAACGACGGCTCCTATCAGATTATTTCCAGTCGAATTCCATGCACAAGCTCAGATTCAGCCACATTGGCACCGCGCGCCTATAACACTTCTTGCTATCCATTGTGGAACACTCAGACCATGGGTGTGAATGCCGTGGTGCCTCTCGTTCTCGTGGCTCGTCCTGGGTGGGGGAATATCAGTCTGGTTTTAAAAGTAGAGCCGATGAGTGTGCCGCTACAGCCTTTCGAAGGAGTTTTTCACCTAGGTTCGTTTGCGGATATCGGCCGCGGAGCATCGCCGATTTTTGAATTAGGGTCGTTTGATCGAGATAATCAGGGAAATCTTTCATTCAATTTTGATAAGTATCTTCAAGGTGCGTCCAATCATACGCAGTGGCTTGCTGGTCATCCAGAAACTGGAATTGATGCTGGTGGAACTACGGAGCGTGGGTTCCGTCGATTTCGCTTCACACATTTAGATGTGCTTTTTAGTCGCGTCGTTCCTGGTGATACGTCGACAGATCGAACAATTCAGTACACGGTTAAGACGTGTCTTCAAGACACTTTCTTTGGTAATGCGCCTCAATCAGGGCTTCGTTTTAATATTGAGACAGAAGATCGTGGCATTAAAACAAAAATTGAACATAGAACCGATGATCAAGGATGCTTAGCTTGGGTTGGGATGATCTCGCATAAATATTATCAGCGTGAAAAGCTAATCCCTAAGGAGTCAACTTTGACTTTCCTGGGCGAGGGGACCAGAGGCCAGGTACAAAAATTAAAGTACTACATCAATCCATGGGATGAAAAGTTCACCTTCGGACGAGATGAGAGAGTTCTTCCGCAATACTACATCGATCAAATTAATCGTGGGCAAGCCGTGGCGCCACCGACACGCTTGCTCGTAACTGATTTTAAGTATGACGCCATCGGTTTCCGCTACGTGGTCGACAAGTACATGAACCTGACGGTAAAGAAAACAGTTCTGTTGGATCTGAAGCCTAAGGTTCTTAAATATAATAGTATTATTTGGGGACGAAGTGGTTTTGGTGAACTTCGCGATGGAATTTATCTTTTAAAAGTCGCCATGCAAAAGGATTATTTAGATCCTGCAGCACCTAACAGGCGCATCTCCTATAATAAAGATACTGGGGAAACGACCATTCCCTACAATACTGACGACAGCGAAACAAAACGAGTTTTTATCACGATTAAGGAAGTTCTCGTTCGTGTTCTCGGCGGTCACATCGTAACGCCGATCGAATTCGATATTAATGATTTAAGAACATTGCGTTTACGGTCGCAAATGTTTATTCAACTAGAAACAATTGATGAAATGCTTCTTCGCGCCGTGATGATGATCGATGGCCAATTGACTGGCAGAATGAATTCTTCGACAACTTTGACTTTGGATGTGCGTAATCGCCAGATGACTGACGATCAGTTGTCGACCGAAATTGATGCCTTACTGTTGCAAGCTAAAAATTTGGCCGATCAAAGAGAAATTCAACAACGAATCGAAAAACTTCGATCACAACAGAGTGATAACTTAGAAAAGTTGCGTGGATTATTGTCACGATTGGATCGTGGTACGGCTATGGCTGTACTTGCAGATATTGAAAGAATCGGTAGAGATGGTGATCAGACGGTTGAGTCGGTTCAAGGTAACGTGCGTCGCCGCGCGCTTGAGGAATTTAATGATGTTATAAAAAAAGTGGCCCTTGCCTACGCCAACACGGGAGTTATGCAAAGACGAAGCGTTCGTGATAGCTATGCGCAAGAAAAACTCGCACAGTGTCGAGTCATGCAGCAACGCTTAGTAAGTCAAGGCGAACAACAGACTGCCGCTTTATTTGATCCCAATGCGCCGAACACTTTATGTCCTCTGGATATTCCTGAAGACCAAATGTTTTATTATTTAACTTCAAGAACAGACATTGGGTCAGAGCGCTGGCTTGCTGAGATTTTAACTCCGCAGGAACTAGCAAGATTTAACAACAGTTTGTTTCCTGGTCACAGTGGCGATATCAATGAAGAAATGGTCAATGTGCTCTATGATGATTTTACGGGAGCTTATCGACCCAATTACGATTTTAATTTGTTATCGAATCAAGGTGACGAATTAGCAAAAGACATCGATCCAAAGTCCGTATCTGGACTTTCTCGTCGAACTTTTATGGGACCGGTAACTTTTGTACTGAATGGAAATAGCTCTGCCATGCGTCCCACAGATGTTTTAGATGAGGCCAGTTGCGGCAGAACTTGTGAGCAGCTCGCCGATATCGACATCGTTGAATCCATCGCGGCAGGAGCTTCGCAGGAAGTGATTAATACCATTCGCAACTACGGAAACGATGTGAATGAGGCCTACGAAAAGAATCCATACTTTGGCTACGTAGGTCAGTTCTATAAAAAGCAGGTAGACGACCTGATACCTATGTACCACGGTGTGCAAAGAATTTACCGCGAAGAAATGGAAGCTTTCTCGAAGGACGGCTATTTTGTTGATTCATTGATGTTGGATCATGTGCGTCTTACCAATCCAAATCCTGAGTCTTTAAAGACGATGGATGTAAATTGTTATGCAAATTGGAAAGATGAAATCGAAAAACTTTATGTGCAGTGGCGTGATCTCAATCAGGAAACACTCATTAATATTAATATTCCGCGCATTCCTGAAAGTTGCTTTAAGCCAACGACTCGCTCGGTGACGCCGCAATCATTTATGGATCGAGTGAATGCCGTTGTACCACCTCCGCCCTCAAAGTCGCTACCTCTCACGAATATGAGACGTTGGGACGTTATAAGTGCGAACAATGATCCCTACTATTTTATTCGTCCAACCAACGACTACGACTACGAAGGTAATCTTGTTTCCGGCGTGGAGATGAAAGAGTTTGCCAAGAACGGTTTGCGTTCAGTGAAATTAAGCCTAGGAGCGAAAGAAAAAATTCTTCATCACTTGTGCTATTTGACGAGAGAAACAGTGTCTCCACAGGGCGATATGGTTCGACAAATTTATTTAGACCTCTTAAACCAGAACAAAATTTCCGGACGTCCTCAGGGAGTAGATTTTTCTGAATTCTTAAAAAAGAAATTAGATCGAATGGAAAAAAGATGTCATGGACATGTAGCCAGCTACTTAAATAGCATTAAATCAGCTGGTAAAATGACTCCGAAAGCTCAGGCGGTTTTGATGTCGAGCTTAGCGAAACATTTGCCGTTTAATTTAGAAAGACGTGTTCGAGTGCTTGATACGACAAATCGGTACATGTACCAGGACGGTAAAACCCTTAACTATTCGGTGAGCAAGAGCTTTGGGATCGATGGCGGATTCCGTACCGGCCGTGGTCGCAAGATGGAATTTGACGGTGACAAAATTTTAAATGGACTCTCCGCTGGAGCAGCAGGTGCCGCTACTGGTGCCGCTATAACTGCTTGGCTAGGACCTGGAGCATTGCTGGGCGCTGCCGTTGGCGGTGCTACAGGGCTCGTAACAGGAATTATCGGGGCTGGTAGTGGTATGGTTGGATTGAACATTGAATGGACTGAAGGCGATGGAATGAGTACCAGTAATGGAACGGGCGTAAGCTCGGGGACAACATTGGCAGCTCAGATTTCTACGCTTGATATCGAACTCGCTCAGTTTGAAAAATGTATGGTGTTAAAGCCATCGACGGAATTTTTAGTAGAGACGAGAAAAGATATTGACGGAGAATTGGACGAAGAAGGATTCTGGGAAGGTTTTTGGCCGAGTTCGGACAACAGTCGATCAGACACTTTCAAATCATATCGTTTTATTAAGGATTTTAAGAAGGCAGGTTATTTTGTATGTTCTGGCGAAATCCAGACAGAAGATGACCTCAACGTAGGAAACACTTTACGTGTTCGTGAAAGCTACTACTACTTCACGCAGATCTTTAATGACGGAGATATGCAGGATCCAGGTGAGCTTGTGAACCATCCGTGGATGCTTATGCTTAGAGGGCAAAGAGACTTCGCGGCGTTTGAACAAGCGTTGATGATACCTCAACAGCTCGATTGGGGCATCGCAAGGAACCAACAGACGAATGATTTGGGACTGAGCTCATTAACAGCCAGTGATCGTGTGAACGGGCGAGACTTTCACAATATGCCCACTTTCAATCGACCTGAGGATACTGAAGTGGTAGGTCCCAATGATATTTCGAAGGCTTTGGATATGATGCAGAAGGGGTTTGAAAGCGCCCTTCCAGCAGTGCCAGGAATGTTCACTTTCTCTGATTATGAAACGGATGGCGTAACAGGGTGGCCGCAAGTGCCGAAGGCACCGCGTGCAACACCACAATACAAAGGCCCCCGCGGGGGACGCTAAGCCGTGACAGCCGACAAGGGCCCAGTGCCGCTGAGCCCTGATGAAAAATTCTTTCTTGTTGTAACGCCGGGCTTTGAGCGCCTGGCGCTTTACGAGCTCCATAGACATTTAGTTCGACAGCTTCCCGAGTGGCAGGGGGAACCTGTGCTTTTTGCGGGCGGCGTGGAAGTTTTGCTGCCGCTTTCACTGGGGTTGAATCTCAATCGGCATTTAAGAATTCCCACGCGCGTGCTTTTGCGAATTGCTTCGCAAAAAGACATCCTCCTTTATCAAGACATGCAAAAATGGCTGCGGACGTTGGATATCAAAAAATATTTTCCTTACGGAGAGATTTATGTGTCCACTCGCAGCTCAAAGCTAAAGATGAAGGACAAGATTAAAAACGTCTTTGCCAACAGCTTTCAGTTTCAAACCAAACCAAAAGGCCCCGATGTGTACATTCGCTTTTTTCGCGACGAGTGCACGGTGAGTTTAGACACGACAGGGGATGAACTTTTTCGTCGCGGGCAGGACAAATGGATTGGCGAGGCGCCGATTCGCGAAACCATGGCGGCGGCACTGCTTCAGCTGACTAGCCAAGGGATTGAGGATTTTTCCCAGTGGGCATTCTTAGATCCGATGATGGGCAGTGGCACGCTGTTATTAGAGGCGGCGCAAATGCATCAACCCTTACAGCGTGAGTTCTCCTTTGAAAATTGGATTCATTCCATTGGTACGAGGCCAGGCACTTCCGCGGTAGCTGTGCCTCCCAACATTGAAGCACCGATTGAGCAAAAATCCTTTGCGAAAATCTACGGCCGCGATATTGAGAAACAAAACCTGGAAATTGCAAAAAACAATACGAGTGGATTTGCAAAATCACTTTTTGAACTGCGCTGCGAAGATTTGTTTCGTGGACAAGTAGAGGTGTTGCACAAACCATTGATGGTTTTAATCAATCCACCCTATGGCAAACGCCTAAAAATTAAAAATGAGAATTTTTTCGATGATCTTTTGGAGACAATTATTCAACGATTTTCTCCACAGCGCATTGGGGTGATCGTTCCTCGTGGAAAACAAATAAAAAAACCTGCTCGCTATGAGCAGGTTCGTTATTTAGAGTTTTCCAATAATGGAATCGACGTGCACTTTCACGTCTTACTGGCTGGCTCCTGAAGGACCCTCGCCATGGCCGCCACCTTGGTCAGCGCCGTGTCCTGCACCGTCATTTGTGCCTTCGCCCACTTCGCGTTCGCCGGTCGTGCCGCCATTGCTGTTCCCACCATTGTTGTTGCCACCATTGTTTGATCCGCCACCGCGATCATTGTCGTCGTCTCGTCCGCGATCAGGAACAATGCCGCGACAGTCTGCATCCACATGCTGCCACAGATTACAGCGGCGATAAACCGTCTCGCAAGCTCGTACGCGGATCTCTTCGAAGGAGTCGTCATTACAAAACAAAACATTTCTGCGGTTATTGCGGCGCCAAGATTTGGTGCGCTCTGCCAAGCTATGGTCTTTCCAACTTCCATTGAGTCTTGGAAGAATTGTTGTGCTTGGGTATGCATTCTGATACTTGGATTTGAAACTGCAATAGCCGGCAGTGAGGATTCCCAAAATCGCCAGACGCTTTTTACTGCTGCCACGCAATCTATAGGGGGACTGAGCTGCGGCGCTTAAATAAGAGTTAATGTATTGAGGCGAAAACGAAACGCCTTTTACGCAACCGGTGCAGTTGCTATTGCCATCGGCCACGAACGCGCGTTCAATACAACTTTGTGCAGGCGCCTGAGGTTGCGGTGCGGGAGCCGGCTGATTGTAAGTTGGCTGTGTTGGGTTTTTATCAGATCCGCCTGAGTAATCAGGTTGTGGTTCTTCCGCGGGATAATCCTCTTGAAGTGTTGGATCTTCTCCGCTGGAATCAATCGGTGTTCCTTGGTTTGTTCCTGCGGGCAATCGATCTGGAAAATCGACAACAGTGACATGCGGTTCGTTCCATGCGCTCCACCAATAATTTCCATCGGCAAGAGGAATAAAACAACTGGCAGCGATAGTGCTCACAGTCAATCCAGCAACGAAGAACATTTTCTTTTTCATAAAGACCCCTTTAGGATTTATAAAATATCCACATCAGTTTATCGGAGATTGAAGCGAAAATATTGAAAAATACGAGGAGAACTCGATCTTCATCTAGGACCCCCTTTGGGCGAGGGTCCTAGGGGGTGGAGAGTTTGCGATCGGCGAGGTACCTGCGACCAAAGTAAATAACGACGACGAGGACGATGGCGATAAAAAGATACAACTTAAAAGGACGCATCTTCATAAGAATCTCGCGACCATAGAACGAAACAAGCAGGACCTGGGTGGGCACAGAAAAGAGCGCAGCGGTTCCGTCGACAAGCAGGAAAACCCAAGGTTTTACCCCGAGAGCGCCACACATCAAGTGCCCGGGGAAGCGCACTCCAGGAATAAATCGAAAGACTCCCGGTGCGAAGTGTCCGTATTTTTGCACCCAAGCGCGAACTTTGACCATCTTATCATCGGGGAAATATTTTTTAAGACGTTGCGAATTGATGATTTGGGTCCCAAAGTATTTTCCCATGGAAAAAATAAAGTAATCGGTGACAATCACACTGGCAAAAGTCACCGCGGCGAGAGTGTAGGGATCCGTTGAAACAGCCCCGGGATACGGAGGTGGATACTCTTGTGGGTTGAGCGCCATGTGGCCAACCAGGCCCGCCGAAACAATGACAACTTCCTCGGGGATTGGAACTCCCAATGCGCAAATACACATAAACCCAAAGATTGCCGCATAGACAATGTGAGGTTGGTAAACGTACTGCGCAAAAAAATCGAGGATCTGTTGTTCCATTGATTATTTTTTCCGAATCGACAAAATCATTACAGGCTCTGTGGGAACATTCTCATGGCCCCCTTTGGTTCCTGTAGCCACTTTGGCGATGGTGTCCATTACTTCTAAGCCTTTAGTCACTTTTCCAAAAACAGCGTAACCAAACGTCTGCATGCCCGGCCCTGTATGGTTTAGAAAATCGTTGTCCACCAAATTGATAAAAAACTGGCTGGAGGCGCTGTCCACAACCATTGTGCGAGCCATGGCCAAAGTGCCGCGCGTGTTTTTTAGTTCCGCAGTGGCTTCGTTTTTAATTTCTGCTTTGGTTTGTTTCTGTTTCATATCGGAGGTGAAGCCACCTCCTTGAATCATAAAACTTGGAATGACTCTGTGGAAAATGGTGTTGTCGTAAAACTTTTCCTCTGTGTAAGCCATAAAATTTTTAACGGTGATCGGTGCTTTGTCGAGCCAGAGTTCGGCTTCGATAGGCCCTTTGTTGGTTTCGATAACAACGGTAGGATTAGACATTTTTTTTGCTCCTTGAGGGGGTTGTGCGGCGAACGAAAAAACAAGGGTGAAAATCAGACTGTTTAGCATCTTGCTAAGGTAAACAGATTCGGTGTTTTTGACATCAAAAAATTGACGGTGTCAGAATATTGACTCAGCAAGCTAGCGTTTGTATTGCTGCGAGTGCGGAATTTTTAATGGAGCGAGTGGTCTTTTTCGCGCACTGTGAGCTGGCATTGTGAGCAATAGGCTGTCTCTTTGACGAAGGCATCTTTGTTATCGATTTCGTGAATCAATGTAAGTGGTTCGGAGCACAGGGCGCATTGATTTATGGATTTGAGGAAAGCTCGAATTTGCTCCAAGCGAATCATAACTGTACTTTTGATGCTTTCCTTTAAATGCGACATACATTCTCCCCACAAAGCTCGTTAACGTCAGTGGAAGAGTTCAATGCAAATACTGTTCACAGACTAAGGTGGGGAAAAATAAACGGAGAAAAAAAATAACCTCTCGGTGGGGGGCACCGAGAGTTTCAATTCAAGATTTGGGGGAAATCTTTTATTGGGGGGTCAAGATGAGGGGGTCATCTTGGTTACAGACGGCATTGGGGGTAACCGCTCCGTAACAACAAAAACAGTTGTAGTAGCACTCCTTAAAAATGAAAAATTATTCTTAAGAATAGGGCATGATTATTTTAATTTATGACCCATTTTGGAACCTATTAGAATGATATGGCGCGGAAGCCCGCACTAGGTATGTAAGTGCCCAAAATTACTTGTTAAAATGAGGGTGTTCTTTTACTATAAGAGCAAATCACACCAAGGGAGTTCATTTTGGATCAACTCATATCACAATTCGGTTTCATGCTCGGTCACTATTTTTGGTTTTATTTGGGTTGCGCAGCTGCGGTGACTATCATTTTAGGCTATTGGCGCGCGCCACTCGTTCTATGGACGGTTTTTATCGGAACACTGCTGGTCGGCTGGAACGCACCACTCACAGCCTTCTGGATTTTTATTGCGGTGGCTTTAATTTTTAATGTTCCGTTTTTGCGAAGTGTTTTAATTTCGAGCGGAATTTTAAAAGTTTTTAAAGCCTTGGAACTTGTTCCGAAAATTTCGGATACCGAGCGCACGGCGCTCGAAGCAGGAGTCGTGTGGATTGAATCAGAATTATTTTCTGGCAAACCGAATTTCAAAAAAATTCTTCAAGAACCGTATCCCGAATTAACGGCGGTGGAAAAACAATTTATCGATGTGAAGATTGACGAACTCTGCGCTCTGGCCAGCGACTGGGATCTCTGGCAAAATCGCGAGCTTTCGCCGCAGGCCTGGGATTTTGTAAAACGCGAAAAGATATTTGGTATGATCATTCCAAAAGAGTATGGGGGCCTTGGCTTTTCGGCGCTCGCGCACTCGGAAGTGGTTTCAAAAATATCGACGCGTTCTATTCCACTGGGTGTGTTGGTGATGGTGCCAAACTCTTTGGGTCCGGCAGAACTTTTATTACACTACGGAACTGACGCGCAAAAGAAAAAATATTTGCCGCGTTTGGCCTCAGGAGACGAGATTCCATGCTTTGCGCTGACTGAGCCCGGAGCTGGCAGTGATGCGGGCTCGTTGTCTGCCTCTGGAACAATTTTTAAAGGTCCCGATGGCAAATTGTATATCAAACTCAGTTGGAACAAGCGTTGGATCACCTTGGCTGCGATTTCCACTTTACTGGGCGTGGCTTTCCGTTTGTATGACCCAGAAAATCTCCTCGGCAAAGGAGAGGATTTAGGAATCACCTGTGCATTGATTCCTACAAAAACACCAGGTGTTGTAGTGGGTCAACGACACGATCCACTCGGTGTTCCCTTTCACAATTGTCCCACTCAGGGCGTAGATGTGGTCATCGATCTTGAAGACTCTGTGGTTGGTGGAAAAGAAGGCTGTGGGCGCGGATGGACGATGTTGATGGATTGCTTAGCAGCCGGTCGCGGAATTTCTCTTCCATCCCAAGGGGCGGGAGCAGGCAAGCTTGCGTCGCGAGTGGTATCGGCCCACGCCACCAACCGCAAACAGTTTGGCGTGTCGATTGGTAAACTTGAAGGTGTGGAAGAAGCAATTTCGAAAATTGTTGGTTACACTTACATCATGGAAGCGTGTCGCAAGTTTACAGCAGGCGCCATCGATAAAGGTCTTAAGCCACCGGTTGTTACCGCCATTGCAAAATATTTTAATACGGAGCTGATGCGCAAAGTTCTCAACGACTCCATGGATGTTCTGGGCGGTGCAGGAATTTCCCTTGGGCCCCGCAACACTTTGGGGCACGCATATATTGCGGCACCGATAGCAATCACAGTTGAGGGTGCAAACATTATGACTCGCACGTTGATTATTTTTGGTCAGGGCGCCTTACGGGCGCATCCTTACGCCTACAAGGAAGTGGCCGCCATCGAGAAAAATGATGTGACTGGTTTTGATCGCGCGTTTTGGGGCCACATCGGCCACATCGTAAATAATTTATTTCGCTCGTTTGTTCTGAGTTGGACGCGGGGATTTTTGTCGGCGTCTCCAGGTGGACCGCTTCGCCGCTACTATCAAAAATTATCGTGGGCGTCGGCATCCTTTGCGATTTTGGCAGACATTGCCATGGGCACGTTGGGCGGGCGTTTAAAGATGAAAGGAAAAATCACGGGTCGTTTTGCTGATATTCTCGGATGGATGTATCTTTCCGCGTCGGTGCTTCGTCGCTTTGAGCACGAAGGCAAAAAAGAAGATCTCCCGATCGTTCAGCACGCGCTGGATATGGCGTTGCTAGAAATTCAGAGAGGTTTTGAAGGCTTGTTCGCCAATCTCGAAGTGCCGGGTTTGACATGGTTCTTCCGTGGGCCCTTAAGCTGGTGGGCACGACTCAATGCTTTTAAGTCCGCTGTGTCTGACTCCCGCACCCATCTCGTGGCGCAAATGATTCAAGAAGACAGTGAGCAGCGCGATCGCATGACAGAGGGGCTCTACATTCCAAGCAACGGTAATGAAGGTCTGGCGATCGTAGATCGTGCGTTTAAAGCGGTGAAGCAAGCTGAACAGATTGAGAAGAAAGTTCGTCAGGCCGTGCGCGATAAGCAATTGCCAAAAATTAAGAGCGATAAAATCTACGATGAGGCTCTCAGTAAAAACGTGATCACTCGCGCCGAGTACGATCAGCTTAAGAAAGCAGCAGAATTGCGCTGGAACGCCATTCAAGTGGATGACTTTTCACAGCAGGAATATTTGGATCGTCGAGGGGGATTGAACGTTTAACGAAACGTTCGATTGACTTACGCTGCAAGATGACTAAAAAATTAAGTTTGAAAAAAGACAAACGATAACTACAATATGGCCAGCACAGAATATGACCAGTTGAGCATAAGGAGAAACAACACATGAAAGCATTAAACGTTATATATATGGCCCTTTTGGGTTTAGCACTCGTGAACTGTCAGGGTGGCACAGCTAGCCCAAAATCAGAAGATGACAAAAAGATTTACGCTGTTGCCTACGAAACAGGTAAAAAGCTACAAATCTTTCAATTAACAGATCCAGAGATGAAAGTTTTTAGAAAAGGGCTTCAAGACGGCCTTAAAGATGCAAAAGAAGAAGTAGACATCAAAGCTCAACTTCCAGGTCTTTCTGAGCTGATCCAAAAACGTTCTGCTCAATTTGCTGAAAAAGAAAAGAAAGAGTCTGTAGCTTTCCTTGATAAAGAAGCTAAAGAAACAGGTTCTACAAAAACAGAATCAGGAATGATCTACCGCGAAGTGGCTGCAGGTACAGGCGCTGCGCCAGTTGCGACTGACAAAGTGAAAGTTCACTACCACGGAACACTTCGTGATGGAACTGTGTTTGACAGCTCTAAAGATCGTGGAACTCCAGCGACATTCCCTTTAAACGGTGTGATTCCTTGCTGGACAGAAGGCGTTCAAAAAATGAAAGTTGGCGGCAAAGCCATTCTTGTATGCCCATCTGAAATCGCCTACAAAGATCGCGGCGCTCCTCCAGTGATCAAGCCTGGTGCAGCTCTTAAGTTTGAAGTTGAACTTTTAGAAGTTGTAAAAGAAGAAGCTAAAGCGACAACACCTGGCAAGCCAACTATCAAGAAGTAATTAGCTCCTTGGTTTTTGTGAACGGCCATTCTTCGATGGCCGAAGTTAAAAAAGCTCCGAAAGGGGCTTTTTTTGTTTTATCAGTTGTTAGATTTTCGTTTGGAACGCTGTTCGTTGTTTTCCTTTGCCTTAAATTATGCGAAATAAATCCAACCTATGGGCCAATGGAAAGTACCGGTTTAATGGATCATTTAAGTTTATACATCAAAGAAAAACTAGGCGGGCTCCAAATGCCCGTGGAATTTGCCCAAGTCATCAGCGACCTAGGATTTGATCTGATCGATGGAACCCAGCTGGATTCTGATGAACTCATTTGGAAGATCGCCCGCGACTTCTGGAAATCCGCCCCCACAAATTTCGAAGAACAAGTCAGCACCGAATTCCATAAAATCACCGAACAACTCTAGCTTAGCAAAGTAGAGTTGGAGTCCTTTTTAGGCAAATTAACCGCGGAAAAAAATTAATTTTTTTTGCTTTAAATCCTTTTATAAAAATATGTTTCAAAAACGAGTTCCGCAGCGAAGCGAGGACTGTCCGAAGTCTTTTGAGACATATTTTTATAAAAGGATTTAAAGCAAAAAAACGCGTTAGTTTTATTCAGGATAGCGGATGTGCAGCACCTCAGACGTTGGCTTCGCACAGCACGTGAGGATTTCCCCGTCGTCGATTTCGTCTTCGGTAAGAGCTTCGGCGCCCTCCATTTCGGCTGAGCCTTCGAGAACTTTGGCCTGACAGGAATTGCAGGTTCCAGACATGCATGCGTAGGGTGCGTCGATGTTATTGCGAAGAGCGGTGTCGAGAATGGTTTCTCCGTCTTCGGCTTCCAGTTCGTGTTTTTCGCCGTAAAGCTCATATGTAATTGTCGCCATAAATACCTCGTTTTTTGGTTATAATGGAATTTACGGGGCTTGAAAAGCTTTAGCTGAAGATGACATCGTAGGCGTAGAGATCACGAGGATATTCATACCAAGCCACGGGCTTGGCGTTTTCGAAGCGCCACACGTGAACGGTACGCATTTGCACTGTTTTGCCATCGCGTACTAAGGTTTGGCTGGCTAAGGCCACCGCATGGCGGTCGGAGGCTAAAATATCATGAACCTCTAATTTTAAGGTATGACCGGTCATTTCCATCATAGGAGCGATGTAGCCTTGTTCGAAAGTTTCTTTGGTAAATTTTCCGGCGAGTTTGCTTTTGCCGGCAACTTGAAAAGTCATTTCGTCGGCGCAGACAGCCATGACGGAAGTTAAATCGTTCTTGGAAAAATCAGAATAGATTTTGTTTAAAATAGTGGCATTGGGATGATTCATAACGGCTCCTTCGAAGGGATTAACGGGTTTTCTTAACCCGTTAATCGATACAAAGCGAGCGAACACTTGGCGTCAAAAATCTATTCTTTTGTAAGGACAGCGTTGTCGTTTTCGTCAAACGGCGAATAACCTTTGATTTTCGTTTTAGAAAGCACTTCGAAGACCACTTCGTAGCCATAAACTTCGAGAAAGTACTGTCCGTTGTCGTTGCAGATTTTAATATCTGTGGGGCCATACTCACTGCCATCTGCTGTCACCACGCCGCGAATTTTTAAGTCGGTGTTTAGATAAAGCTTAGCCGAAATATGTTTCGCATCCCAAGTCCCAGTCCATGTCCCAAAAAGATTCACTTTTTTTGTGATCTCTTTAATGTTGGGTAACTCGGCCTTTGTCGCTGCGCAGATGGGCGCGGCCTGAGCCTTAAAAAACGTCAATAAAATCAATACTACAATCCCTGTTCTCACTAAACACCTCCATGGTTTAGTTAAATGGTACAATTCATTAAAGAAATGTCAATTCCCATGACAATCAAGTGACAATTCTCATCTCTCTTTCATGTACAAATAAAGAAGATGTTCAGCGAGTTTTATATCCTTCATAAAAAGAATTCTGCCGGTGTCGAAGTGCTGCCGAGCCAAGTGCAATGCACGTTTAAAACCTGCCTGCGGTTGATGGGCTTTGTTTGGTTGAGTGAAGGTGAGACTTTATATTCTGCAAAAGGTTTCGAAGTTTTTCGAGGTGTTGAGGCGTATCAGTTTTTGCTGGAAGTGATTTCAGGTTTGCACTCACCCGTGGTTGGCGAAACCGAGGTCTTTGGACAGTTTAAGACGTTTTTGCAAAACACTGATGTGGACCATCCTTTGGCCACAATTTTAGCTTACGCCATTGTCGATACAAAGAAAATTCGCGCCCAACATTTGCGCGATCTTGGCGGTCAGTCCTACGGGAGCTTGGTGCGCAAGAAAATTTCGCGGCCTGCAGAGGTCCACGTGATCGGTGCGGGCTCCTTTGCAGCGGAACTTTTACCGTGGATGTATAAAGATGAAAACCAAGTCAAGGTGCACGCACGGAGTGCCGAAAAGGCCGAGGCCGAACTCAAGGCGAGCTATCCAAAGATTCAGTGCGTGGCGCTGCATTCACAGCAGATTACGTCGGGAATCGTCGTCGTCGCAGCTCCTCTATCCTCCGTCGACATTGAACGTTTAGTGGAAAATAAAAATTTGACGGTGATCGACCTGCGCGGGGAGAGCCGCGAAGACGCTTGCCGTGGGTTTAAGAATTACTTCACGCTGGCGCAGTTTTTTGCGACCATCGAAAAAAATCAACAAAATTTGGATCAAGTCAAAAGTGCTGCCCTTAGCGCCATTCAACAGCTTAGTAAAAACAGAATGCTGGTCGAAAACTTTCGACCTTTTGGGTGGGACGACATATGCGTCTGGTGATCGCTTCGCGAAAAAGTGATCTGGCTCGTATACAATCTCTGCAAGTAGGCAAAGCGTTACAAAAACGGCATCCCGACCTCACAGTGGAGTACCACTGGCGTGAATCCTTGGGTGACGTAAACCTGAGCGATCCGCTTTGGAAAATGCCCGAAAAGGGTGTTTTCACAGAGGACTTTCGCAAAGGGTTGCTGAGCGGCGAATTTGATGTGGTTGTGCACTCGTGGAAAGATCTACCCACAGAAAGTCGCCACGATACAGTCATTGGCGCCACCTTGCCGCGCGAAGATGTGCGCGATCTGTTGCTGTTTAAAAAAAAAGACCTCGGAAAAAAAAAGATAACTCTCCTGAGTTCCTCTCCGCGGAGGATTTTTAATTTACAAAAAAATCTTCCCTCCTTGCTTCCGGCGGGCGTGCTGTCACTGGATTTCAAAACAGTGCGCGGAAACGTGCAGACTCGCGTGCGAAAAATGCTCGAAGACCAGGAAGTTTCAGGCTTAATCGTAGCTAAAGCCGCATTGGATCGTTTGCTTTCAGATCAACTTGAGGCGGAATTTCAAGAGACGAAATTATTTCTTCGCAAGGCTCTCGAGGACGTTCTATGGATGGTATTGCCGGTGAGTCTAAATCCCACAGCGGCGGCGCAAGGAGCTCTAGCTATTGAGATTCGCAAGGATCGAACGGATCTTCAGGAATTGCTTTCGACCATTAATTGCTCGGAGACCTACGAGACGGTGCAAAAAGAGCGCGCGCTACTGGCCGGATGGGGCGGAGGGTGCCACCAAAAAATTGGTGTGACAGTTTTGCAAAGACCTTATGGCGAAATCAACTGCGCGCAGGGTTTGCACGACGCAGGTACGGCCATTGATCTTTGGGAGTTAACTCAAGCCACACCCGTAAAGTTTTCGAACACTTCTTATTTTCCAGAGACAACACAAGAAGCCCTGTGGTTTGATCGTCAATTTATCACACCGACCGGTGATTTTAAAAAATATAACGCCCACTGGGTGAGCAAGGCCGAAGCCTTACCAAAGGATATCAAAATATCTCCGGAACATATTTTATGGACCAGCGGTGTGCGCACCTGGCAGCGCTTGGCAGCGCGAGGCTTGTGGGTGCATGGTTCCAATGAGTCCCTCGGCGAGCGAGAAGATCTGCGTTTAGAAACGCTGGATGCAAAACCACGACATTGGTGCAAGTGGACCCACGAAGGCGGAGAAGCCAGTGAAGATATGGATTTGATCAAAACCTACATTTTGCAAAGCAAAGCGCAAAAGCCCCAGCTTTCGGAAAACACCGAGCACTTTTTTTGGATGAGTGGGAGTTCATTTCGCGAAGCTGTGAAACACTATCCGTGGCTCGCCGATAAAACCCATTGGAGTGGGCCAGGTTTAACGTCTGAGGCGGTCGCTCGCGAGATAGCGGCTCTTAAAGGTTCTGGAGCGGTCCATATTGCTTTGAACTTCGAAAAGTGGCAAAAATTATGGCAAGTTTAAAATTGTTTTTTTATGGAGAGTCTTTTTATGAATTCAAAAGAGCTTTTTGAGCGCGCATTAAAAGTCGCCCCAGGTGGCGTTCATTCTCCCGTTCGCGCTTTTAAAAGTGTCGGTGGAACACCGGTGTTTTTTGAATCCGCGCAAGGCGCCTATTTACAATCGGTGGAAAAAAAGAAATACATCGATTTTTGCATGAGCTTTGGTCCACTGTTGCTCGGCCATCGCGATCCGGAAGTGCAAGAAGAAGTTCTATCCATGGTGAACACGGCGTGGACCTTTGGCGCCTGCGAGCCTTACTCTTTGGAACTTGCAGAGTGGATGACCTCACAACTTCCGTGGCTTGAGAAAGTTCGCTTTGTAAGCTCTGGAACCGAAGCCGTGATGAGTACGCTGCGTGTGGCTCGCGCGGTGACGGGGCGCTCGAAGATTTTGAAATTTGAAGGCTGCTACCATGGTCATTGCGACTCTTTGCTGGTGAAGGCGGGAAGTGGTTTGGCGGGAGCTTCGGCCAGCGACAGTGCCGGTGTGTCTCCGCAGGTGGCGCAGGAAACCCTGGTTGCGCCTTTGGATGATGAAGAGGCTTTGGAAAAAGTATTTGCTCAGTATCCACTGCAGATTGCCGCAGTGATTATCGAGCCGCTACCGGCAAATTTTGGCCTCATTGTGCAAAAACAAAAATTTCTTAAAAAAGTCGCCGAACTTTGCGAAAAAAATTGCACGCTGTTAATTTTTGACGAGGTGATCAGCGGTTTTCGCGTGGATCTGGGCGGGATGGCGGCCCTTACGGGAATTCAACCCGACCTAGTTTGCTACGGAAAAATCATTGGTGGCGGCTTTCCGGTGGGCTGTTACGGTGGTAAAAAGAGTTTTATGAATTTCGTTGCGCCAAGCGGCCCCGTTTATCAAGCGGGAACATTGAGTGGAAATCCCATCGGTATGCGAGCAGGGTTAACCACTCTTAAAAAAGCGGTGCGGGAAAACGCATGGAGCGTTTTAAAACAACGCACCGAAAGTTTCAAACAGCAATTGGGATCCTTGTTTAACACTCATGGTGTGGATTTTAAAATTGCCCATCATCCGTCATTGTTTTGGATTCATGGCTCAGAACTCGAGCATCCGGCATCGTTGGGCGAGATTCCTTTGTCCCACGGCGAAAATTTTAAAAAATTCTTTCACGCCTGCTTAGACGAAGGCATTTATCTTGCTCCTAGCGGGTTTGAGGTGAGCTTTTTATCTCTCGCACATGAGCAAAAAGTTTTAGACGAAGCCCTTGAGAAGTTTTCGCGAGCCATTATAAAATTTAAAGGCGGATTGTGAGCAAAAGTCGCTGGACCGTTACTTTTTTTGCTCTCTGGTTGGTCTTTGTGGTGTCACTGGCTATTTGGTGGATGATATTTACCCTCCGCACATTGGGAACACTGCATGAACAAAATCCATCCTTAGAACTGCAGCCGCAAACCACGATGCTGATAACCGAAGGCAGTGTGTTGATTGTGCTTTTAGTGCTGGGTGGAGTGACGTTAATTTACTACGCGCTTCGCGAGCAAAGACGTTTCTCTGAAATTCAACTTTTCTTTTCCACATTTACCCACGATCTCAAAACCTCCATCACGCGCTTGGTTTTACAAGGGGAGCGTTTAAGTTTAAAGGATCAAGAATCCGAGGCTTTTCAAAAAAGCCTGATGGCGCTAGAGATGCAACTGGAAAACAGTTTGTACTTGGCACAGATGGATCAGCGCGGCTTGGTTTTGGAGTCTATCGATTTAAAAAAGATTGTGGCGCGTCTTCATACTCAATGGCCCGACCTCAAAATCCAATTGCAAGGCAAAGATCCATTTTTGGCAGATTCGGTGGCGCTGGAAAGCATTCTAAAAAACCTCATCAGCAATTCGCTCTTGCACGGAAAAGCTGATGAGATTTATTTAAAAGTGACTTCGCACAAACCCGATGTTCATATTATCTACTCGGACAACAGCGAAGTGGCGTTGCAGAGAAACCCTGAAGAGTTTGGGCAAAAACTCGAGCCTTCGCAAAAAGGCTCGGGCCTCGGGTTGTATATTGTTCGTCGCTGGATGGCTTTGCAAAAAAGTCGCATCGCTTTCTCGACCACCGCCAAAAAAACCCTGCAAGTGGAAATGCAATTTTCGGCGATGCGGGGGGACGCATGACGTCCCTGCTGCTCGTGGAAGACGATCTTCAGCTTGGTAAAACTCTTTCGAGCCAGCTCACGGACCAAGGTTACAAAGTGCACTGGTGTCAAACCGTGGAGAGTTACAAGGCGCTTGACGAACACGGCTTCGACCTCGCCATTGTGGATTTAAATTTGCCGGACGGTTCTGGGTTCGACGTGATAGCCAAGTTAAACATACCGGTAATAATTATGACGGCGCAAAACTCTCCTGAGAATCGCCTGCAAGGTCTGGAGCTGGGTGTTTATGATTTTATCCCAAAGCCTTTTTTATTTAAAGAACTGCACTTAAAGCTCGGCCGTTTGCTTTCGGAACGGCAGCAGACCATTGATTTGGATGGACGATTGCAAATCGATCTTAAAAGTCGCACTATCGAAGATCAAAAAAGCAATACGACGTTTTTAAACGAGCGCGAGTATCAGATTTTAAAACTGCTCATCGAAAAAACGCCACAAGTGGTGAGTCGTGACGAAATTCTTAATTTTTTAAAGGAAGACGAATCCGCTTCGCATCGGAGTATCGATAATGTCATTGTTCGTCTTCGCCAAGTGCTCGAAGATGAAAATCACAAGTACATCCACTCTGTGCGCGGTGTGGGTTACCAGTGGTTGGGAGAAAAAAAATGAATACAAAGTTTCATAATGCTTTAAAAAGAACGCCACAGCAGTGCCCCCCGATCTGGTTTATGCGCCAGGCGGGTCGATACCATCAACACTACCAAAAATTACGCGCCGAAAATTCGTTTATGGATTTGTGTAAAAAGCCGCGCCTCGCCGCCGAAGTGGCCATGGGCCCCATCCAAGATTTCGACTTCGATGTGTCGATTCTATTTAGTGATTTGCTTTTTCCACTAGAAGCCATGGGAATGGGGCTTGAGTATTCTCCGGGCCCAAAATTGGGCTGGCATTTGACCAGCTTAGAAGATCTTAAAAAACTCGATACGAGTTCGCGCGCGCTCGAAAAGCTTCAGTTTCAAAAAGAAGCGTGCATCGAAACACGCAAAGTGCTGCCGGCTCACAAAAGTTTTATTGGCTTTGTGGGCGGTCCATGGACGTTGTTTTCATACGCCGCAGGCGGTAGCCACGAAGCTCAACAGGTGAAACGCTTGATCTCCCTTTATGAAGGGTTTTCGGAGGTTTTACTTCCGCTCCTCAAGCAAAACATTCAGTTGCAACTCGATGGGGGAGTAGAAACAGTAATGGTGCTGGACACCTCGGCGGGAGATTTGTCTCCCGGCATGTACCGGGATTATATCGTTCCCCAGATCAAAAACCTCGCGGAGAGCTTTCCTGGCAAGCTTGGCTATTACACAAAACATACAAATCACGAGCACTTGGAATCTTACTTTCAAGTGCCGCAGCTGGCGGGGCTGGGTGTGGATCACCGCTGGGATCTGGCAAAACTTTTTGCCCAATCTCCTGGGATTGTGCAGGGCAACTTCGACCAGCAACTGCTGTTTTTAAAACCCAACGAATTTGAAAAAGAATTTCGTCGCTGGATGGCGCCGCTGCAAGCTCTCTCGCCCGAGCAACGTCGAGGTTGGGTGTGCGGGCTAGGGCATGGCGTCTTACCACAAACTCCCGAAGACAACGTGCGCGCGTTTGTTAAATATGTGCGCGAGGTCTTCGGATGAGTTCAAAAGTAAACCTCTTTCAGAAATACGATGTTCCAGCACCGCGCTACACCAGTTACCCCACGGTGCCGTACTGGTCTGATAACCCCACCACCGACCAGTGGTTGGGTTTTGTGCGGGAAAATATGCAAAAACCCGCTACGACCTGGTCCATGTATTTGCACATTCCGTTTTGCGAAACCCTGTGCACGTTTTGCGGTTGCAACACGTCCATCACAAAAAACCATGATCGCGAAGAGCCCTACGTTGGGATGCTTTTTAAAGAATGGGAAAACTACGTCGCAAAGGTTCCCGAGCTGTTGTCGCGACCGCTTTCGCAATTTCATTTGGGCGGGGGAACACCGACCTTTTTGTCGGCGAAAAATCTCGATCGATTAGTGGGTCGGTTTTTTGCCGATTGCCATAAGTCCAAGGACGGTGAGTTTGAAGGCGCTGTCGAAGTGGATCCTCGCCGAACCACCGAAGAGCAATTGAGTGTGCTCCGTCAGCATGGCTTTAACCGAATCAGTCTTGGCGTGCAGGATTTTGATCCCGAAGTGCAAAGATTAGTAAATCGCATTCAGCCCTTCGAGATGACCAAAAAAATCACCGATACCGCTCGTAGACTTGGCTACGAAAGCGTGAACTTCGATTTAATCTATGGGTTGCCATCACAGACCGAAGAAAAAATTCGCGCTATGATGAAAAAAACCTGTGAGCTCATGCCTGATCGCATCGCGCTGTATAGTTTGGCGGTGGTTCCATGGATTAAACCTGCCCAAAAACTTTTTAAAGACGAAGATCTCCCTAAGGGGCAAGAAAAGCGCCGACTGTACGAAATCAGTCGGGAACTCTTGCTGCAAGCTGGCTACATCGAAATTGGCATGGATCATTTTTCTTTGCCGAACGAGGCCTTGGCGATTGCGGCCCGCGAAAAACGCCTGCATCGCAATTTTATGGGCTACACCGATCGTCGAACTGACGTGCTTTTAGGAATGGGCGTGAGTTCTATTTCGGAGACACCGGAGTGCTTTCATCAAAACGAAAAAACGTTACCGGTGTACGAAAAACGAGTGAGTGCAGGCGAGATTCCAACCCACCGCGGACATTTGCTGAGCTCGGAAGATCGTCGTCAGCGCGAGCAGATTTTAAAATTTATGACCGAGGGAGAACTGGAACTTGCCGAAAAGCAAAAGCAAGACGTACAAAATTACTTGCAAGAAATGATCAACGATAATTTAGTCACCTTTGATAAAAACACCTTGAAGATGACAGACCTTGGGCGACCGTTTTTACGCAACGCCTGCATGGCCCTTGATCACCGCTTGCGTCTGCAAATGCCAAACACCCAGGTTTTTTCTAAATCCTTATGAAGAAGTCCGTGCAAGTTGTTGGAGCCGGAATCAGTGGCCTTCTGTGTGCATACCACGCAGTGGAAAAAGGCTATGACGTGGAAGTATACGACACCGCGGCGAACGCGGGTGGAAAAATACAAACTCAGCAATCTAAACACGGCCTTATGGAATCTGCTGCCAATGCCATTCTTGCAGACGCGCTGGTCGAGAGTGTGGCCGATAACATTGGTTTAAAATTGATTGCCAAGCAACCCACTGCCAACAAGCGCTACATCTATGCCATGGGAGCTGTTCGCCGTTGGCCCTTGGGAATTCTCGATTCGCTGCGCGTGCTGCGTTTTTTGCTTTTTTGGAAACTGGGCTCGGCTTCCATTCGGCCGCGACCTCAGGAGACATTAAAGACGTGGTCGGACCGCGTGCTTAGCTCCGCCGTGACCGAGCATTTGTTGGGACCCGCCTGTCAGGGAATTTTTGGCGTGGATGCCCAGCCTTTGAGTGCGCAATTGATCTTCAATTATTTTTTTGCAAAAACTCCCCGTGCCCATGGAAGACTTCGCGGCTCGGTGGCCCCCGAAGGTGGTATGGGTGAGTGGGTGGAGTGTTTGGTTAAATATCTACGCGCTAAAAATGTGCGATTTTATTTTTCCCAGCCGGCACACTTAGATTCTAAAAAAATTGTCATTGTGGCCACGGATTTACAAAACGCAGTGCAAATCCTCAAAAAGCAGAATGATATTCGCGGAGATATTTTGTCTGCGGTGCCGCTGGTGGATCTGGTGAGTGTGAACGTGTTTTATAAACAGCGGCCTTCCGAGCAAGCGCCAGGTTTTGGGGTTCTTTTTTCGCGCGCTGAAGGTTTAATACCCCTCGGCGTATTACTGAACAGTGATATCTTTGCCAAACGAGCCAGCGACGCGCACTCAGAGACTTGGATTTTCGGAACTTCGACTTCGCAGTTTAAGGCGTTACCCGATGGATTTTTTCTCGAGAACATCCAAGCGGTGCGTCAAAAACTATGGCACGCCTCAGAAGAGCCCATTCAAATTAAAATCAACCGTTGGCCTGGGGCCATACCCCTTTACGGCTTAGAGTTAGAAAAAGCTTTAACAAAACTGGCACAGGAATCACCGAGAGCGGGAGCTTACCTTATGGGCAATTATCTTGGCGAATTGGGGCTGAACCGCCTGTTCCATGGCGCGAAATCTTTGCTAGACACTATCGAAAGTGTATAATCAGTCAGTGCAGCAGTTGTCATTTGCCAAAGATTTTTTAGTTCGATTTTTGTTCTCCCGTCGGGCGGGGGCTCTGATCAAAACGATTTCCTGGCTGTCTGTTTTTGGCATTGGTATTGGCGTGAGCTCTCTCATCGTTGTCTTAAGTGTCATGAACGGGTTTAATCGATCCATTCGCGAGAGAAAGTTTTCGGTGGAGCCCCATTTGGTGGTTTTGTTTGAACAAAAAAGCATGAAAGATGTGAAAGAGCATCCGGCCACTCGCTGGATCGAAGCGCAAAAAAATATTCAAATGTCGTTTTCCGAAACTCAAGATTTGATTCTGCGAAGTTCCGATGGGTTTGTTCAGGGGGCCATCGCCCAGGGTGTGTCTGAAGACACCTTGAAACTTTTGTTTAAAACCAAGTCGCGAATGGCGGACAATGAGAAAAGCAGCGAGAAATACAAAAACCGTATTCTCAAACCGGGCGAAGTTTTTGTTGGTGTGGGCCTGGGCGACATCATGGGGTTGTTTGAGGGCGATAATGTGGTGGCGCTGTCGCCCGAATCGTTGCTGACCGCCCAGGATGGTGCAAAAAATTTCGAAACCCTCAAGGTAAAAGATTTTATCCAAACAGACATCGAAGATATCGACACGCGAAAAATCTATTATCAAATTGATGAAACTCTTTTGCGATTTCGCAAAACAGCCAGTCTTGAGCGCACGCTGGAGTTGCGCATTCCCGATGCCGAAAATTTTAAGCCGATCAAAAGTAAAATCGAAAGTTTCGGCGTGAAAGTGGACTCCTGGCAGGATCGAAATTCCAATTTATTTTATTCTTTAAAACTTGAAAAGTTTGTGGTGGGTTTGCTGCTGGGCTTAAGCACCTTGATTGCCAGTTTTTCGTTAGTCACGGTGATGGTTTTGCTAGTGACACAAAAGCGAAAAGACATCGGTCTTTTGCTAGCACTCGGATTTCACCCAATGAGTTTACGAAGAGTTTTTGTGCACGTGGGCGTTTTTTTAGGGTCCCTCGGAATTTTTGGTGGCGCGCTCTTGGGACTTGTTTTATCTTTATTCATTCAGCGGTACTCACAGGGATTGCTGCCAAACATTTACGAAGACACAAACATTCCCGTGGAAATTCATATGTCGCAAGTCATCGTCGTGGTGTCCATTGCCTGCGTGGTTTCCTTAGCTGCCACATGGATCTCGGTGCGCCGTTTGTCCTCGTGGATTCCGTCGAACGCGCTGCGCGGACTTTAATTTTTTTCGTCCCTATAATCTTTTCAAACTGTGCCAAAGCCTCAGCTCCTATTTTACTTTTACTAAAAAATCCCTTTAATTGAAAAAGGGGGATGTAAAAATGAAATTTGGGGTTTGGGTTATTTCTGTTTCACTTTTTTACGGCGCTGCAAGCGGGGAGACCTTGTCCGGGTGCGAAAGCACAAGCTATGCAGAAAGCAATATCACTGAAAGAGATTTTTTTCTGCGGTCTCTCAAGTACAAACTGAATCAAGATTCGCAGAAATCCATTGAAAGTATCACCTCCGCAAAAAATACCCTGGTCCAGTGCCAAGCGGGTGGCTGTCCAGAGCTTTATGACAGCTTCGTCGCCGTTCTCACCGAGCAAATGCAATTGGCCAAAATGGTCAAAGCCATTGTTAAAAAAGGCGGTCTTCAGCGGGCGAGTGCGCGGCAAGTGTTTACAATTTCGGGAGTGCTTAAAAAAATTAAAAACGGAAGCCTTCAACCTGCGGAAATTGGATCTTTTAACACTGATGGGTTTAATTATTCGGAAGACGACCAGGAAAAAACACTGCAGCTTTGGCAGCATATTTATGTAAAAACCGTGGCCCATCTGCCGCCGCGATCGCACTATCAAACCTCCATCGACGGCACGAATTTATTTTTTCGTCAGCTGTCCCACGATTTGATTGCACTGAATCCGCTGCTGGCGTTTCTTAACGAAACCGATGTTTCCGAACCGCAGAAGATATTCGCGGTATTTGACAAACTTGTACAGTTTAACCAAGACTTTCTCGTATCCGTGGAAGATATGAAAACTCGTCATAGCACCACTTTTTGGAGCACGCTCAATTTAACGTCCCCCGATCACGAAATGGGACTGGTGAATTTTAGTGGCTACGCCAGTGGTGTCGTGGAGCAATATTCGCGAACCGAAACTGATCAACAAATTCTTTGTTCGGCTTGGGCCGATCTTAAGTCACAGCAGCGAAGCCGAATTATATCGTCCATCGGAGTGGGCACCGCCGCAGCTGTTGTTTGCGGTGTGGGAATTTGGTCAGGTGTGGGGACGATTCCCGCGACAGCCATTTGCTCGTTCACCGTGGCGGATGGACTTTGGGGAGCGCGTCGGGGCTACCTGGATTCCGAAATCGCATACATTTCACGGTTTGCTGGCGTTCAGGCGCTAAGTGATGGGACCTTTTCAGAAGGGATGCTTTCATTGTCGGAAAGTGAAAAGCAGGAGCTGCAAGGAGACGTGGTGTTTTTAATTAACATCATCGGTATTGTTCCTGTTGTGAGAGCTTTGAAAATGGCTCAACCAGAAGTACGGGGAAAGGTTTTTGATCTTGTCAAAATTCCAGCAAGTGATGTCGTGGTTTCTACCATCGAGTCGCAGTCGGCGAATATCGGCTACGGATTATTGATTTTGCAGAGATCCGACCTGCTCAATCGTCAAATGGACAGAGAGCTCAACGCGCTCATGGCGACATATCGATAGAATAAAAAAGCGGCGAGTCTTTTAAAAAGGTAACACCGCTTTTTTAATTAAATCTAGCTACTTTTTGCTAGATTAATTCTTACTTGATTCACTCTTTCGAGAGCTGTCTTTTTTGCTACTGGATTCGGAGCCTTTTTCGTTCTTTTGAGACGACGATTTGGTTCCTTTTTTACTACTATTGTTGTTCATAACTACCTCCTTCCAATAACAAAATTATGGTTTAATTGCCTCTTATAATCTTGTTCGAAGTGTTTAGATGTTTTGCTGAAATTTTAATTTGACCCGATACTGCATTGCCGGACCAGAGGTGATACCGTGTAAAACAATAGACGAGGCAACAACCACCAATACGGAAGCGAAAACATCGTGCCATTGGGAAGGGAGTCCGTTGTTGTAGGCATACGTCAGGTAATAAATAGAGCCCACTCCGCGCACTCCGAGCCATGAAATCAAGGCCACCGACACCCAGTCTTTCTTCACCCAACCCAACAGGTGCATCAAAAGAAACGCCAAGGGACGAAGCACAAAAATGACAATGAACGCCAAGAAAAAATGTTCTTTGCGAAGATGAATGTCGGCCATAAGGATGCCGACAATGATGACCGTAAGAAATTCTAAGATCCGCTCCAGCTGTTCAGAAAACTGCAGCAAGTAGGGAGCGGTCTTAATATTTGTTTCGCCAGTGGCGTGAATGTTTGTATCGACATGGCGAAAATAGAGACCAGCAAGAAAACACGCCACAAAGCCGTAGGTGTGAGCATAAAGGGCGCAGGCATAGGCGGAAAAAAGAATTCCTAAACAAAACAGATCCTCCACAATGTTGTTTTCGCCGTCTTTGCGAAGAAAGCTCGCCACTTTCGCCGATACCAAACCGAAGACCACACCGACGGCGACCGAACCGAGAACGGCCCACAAAACATCGCGAAAAAACCAAATCGACCACGAAAAATCCATGGCCGGCACAACAGCAAGAGTCAGCGTGAGGACGACAAACGGAAAAGCAGCCCCGTCATTCATGGCGGCCTCTGCCGTCAGGTGAAAGCGTAACCAGTCTTTATCTTTTTCACTGCGAACTTGCACAGTGGATGCGAGCACGGGATCCGTGGGAGCCAATATTGCACCCAACAACGCCGCGACAACAAAGGGAACACCATAGAGGAATGTGCCCACCACGGCGACTCCTAAGATGGTGAGGGCCATAACAACAATGGTTAATACAATTGCTTGCCACCACCGGCCTTGAGGTTGACGGATTCTTAGCTTGAGGCCTGCTGTGAACACAGAGATGAGGACCGCAATTTCAGCCATGGTCTCGAGGAGAGGAGAATCCTGCTGGAGGTCCATGCTCATTTTTCCAAGCACCCAAGGCCCCAGCACAAAACCCACTGCGAGATAGATGATTGAGTTAGAAACTGGAAGTGGCTCTAATCGTTTGCTCAGCACTGCCATGGAGCCAAGGACAAGACCCGAAACTAAATACCAAAAAGCTGTGTCGTTCATCGATGGATTGTTATGCAATAGCTATGCACCGATCCAAAGTGCAAGAACTGCACCTTATGGTCCAAAATTCTACCGGACTTGAGCGCAATGAGTAGATTTTCATCGTCAATTGAGTAATGCTTAAGTTTTGGCAAAAAGACTACTTCGGAGGTCCTAGGTGAGTTGGTTTTTAATGGCGTTTAAAAAATATTTTGAATTTTCTGGAAGAGCTCGTCGCAAAGAGTATTGGATGTTTTTATTTTTTGCGATGTTGATTTCGTTTGTCGTTGGGTTTGTAGCGGCCCTTTCAAAATTACCTGCTTTTGTACTGGTGATTTATCAAATCTTCATCATTATCCCCAACATCGCCCTCGGAGTTCGCCGCTGTCACGACGTGGACCACAGAGGGTGGTGGCTGATGCTCCCAATCTATAATTTCGTTTTGATGTGCTACCCTGGCAACATCGGACCCAACCGTTTTGGACCCGATCCTAAGAACACAAATCCCGTACCTTAGCCCGTTCTCAAATTGAGAATGGGTGTTCAGAATTGGGAAAATTCTGAATCGTTTTGTGTATCATGTTGAGCAGTAAGTCACATTTGAGTTGGTTTACGTCGTCGCGCCCGATATTCTAAAAAGAAGCCTTGGGGGAGCACTGAAGCGTTACTTTTCAACCATTATTCTGTTTGCCTTCCTTTTGGTAAGTTATCAAAACTGCTCTAACGGTTATAAGTCGGTCACGGGCGGAGCCTTAAACGCCAGCGAACAACTCGCGGCCGTTGAATCGGCGGCAAAGACTGTCTTGGCAAACCAATGCACAAGTTGTCATGGTGCTGTAGGGTTGGGTGGCCTTAGCAATATCATGGATACTAACTCACTCATATCCGGTGGATTTTTAGTTCCTGGAAATCCCACGGGATCCAAACTTTTTCAAGTGTTGCAGTCTGGAAGAATGCCTCCAGCAGGTCCCTTGGTGGTGCAAAATCAAAAAATCATTTCTGATTGGATTACACTCCTCGGCGGCGGTTCGCTGGACGGTCAAGATCCTGTGCTGGTCTATCTGGAGTTTAATATGACTCCGTCTCTTGAGCCTTTATTATTTCAGATTCGCCTTGGCAAAGTGGCAAACACATTGAATGTGGCCGAAAGTCATTCGGCACTGAGCTCGCTGCGTAACAATCGATTCTTGCTCGGTGATTATGATTTTGCAAACTCGGTTTCCCCGAGAACTACCTGGGAGTCTTCGGACATGGGCCGATGGCTCGAAAACATCCAACCGGCGTGCAGCGGAACGCGCCCGACCAATCCGTGGCCAAATGCCGCCAACACACTTTTTGCACGAGCCTACGGCCGAGCCATGTTGGCTGCAGACACGGTGATCATGAACGATCTCGATAGACTAAGCATCCCGGGCGAAGAAAAATATGAGATACTATGCATGGTTTTACTTAGCTCTATGGAGTTTGTTGCAAGATGAAAAAGTACATTTTTATTTTTAGCTTTATCTTAAGTTTAATTTTTCCTGCGGCAGGTTTTGCCCAGAATGAATCACGCGCGCAGGTTTTGAGTTATATGCGATACCTCAGCTCGATGCTTGTGCATCGTTCGCTGACCAGCGCAGAAGCGACGAGACTTCAGTCTGAGGGAAAAGCAGCCATTGCACCTATCGTCGAGCAATGGACGCGAGAAGAAAACTTTTCGCAAAGTGTGCGAATCTACGTTGAAAATTTATTGCAGGTGAGCGGATCAAGTAACGGGATCAATTTTAGTTTGCCAGGAAATTTAGGATTGGACATTGCTCGAAAAAACCGACCCTATGGAGATCTACTAACAGCGAGTCAGTGCGTGAATGCCTCGGGCCAAGTGATTGCGTGTGATACTAACGCACCATTTACGGCGGGTGTGTTAACCACACGCGCTTACTTGGTTAAATATGCGGGAGCGTATAATATCTCCCGGGCCGGAAAAATGACCTACAAGTTTTTATGTATGGAATATCCCTTCCCGCAAAATGAAGAACCCTCTTTAACTCAGCAAGATCTCATCGCGCAATTTGCGACAACCGCCGGAGCGATCACTTTTGGTAATGGAAATAACTGTTTCAGCTGCCATTCCCAGTTTGGTCACCATGCCCAGTTTATGGTTAAATTTGATGCCAATGGATTTTATCAGGCCAATGGTTCGGGATTGCAAAATCCAGGTGCCGGCGATGGTGCCTCCTTCAATGGGTTGATGACATCGCACTTTATTAGTTCTGCCCGAGCTGCCAACGAGCGAAGTCAAATGCTGGGGCGACAAGCGGCTAACTTAGCAGAGGCCGCGCGCGCCATGGTCGACAGTCGACGATTTCTACCCTGTGCCACTAAAAATTTAATGAAGCATTATCTGAAGCTTAAAGATCAAGACGTAGTGACCCTTCGGCCCGAGCTGTTGGAGGAAATTACTAAACTTGCGAAAACCAGAAATGCGCAACCCAGTTTTGCAGATCTTTTGATTACTATTATTTCTCACCCAAAAGTTTTTGATTCTTTCACAAAAACCGGAGTACAGCCATGAAGTTTGATGATTTAGACAAAATGTCGCCCCTCGAAAGACGTGAGTTTTTAACCTCACTCAGTGGATTTTTAGCATTTCCATTACTCCCAAAATCCACCTACGAAGCCATGTACGAAATTGTTTTTGGCCAAGAAGCCATGGCTCAGTCTGCACAACCTATCAATTTGATCGAAATCAATTTTCGCGACCAGTGGGATTGGGGACATCTGTTTGTACCTCCCAGCGTGGCCCGCTCCTATGACACTATCTCCAGTCGCGTGGCTTTGTTTGATCGCCCCATTCAAGAACGTCGAAATTTTTATGTCACTCCCCAAGCCGCTGAACTCAGACCCCATTTAGATACCATCGCAGTGATGGAGCTTGGCGATTGCACCCTTGCTGGAAACGAGTCTATTCATGGTCACGAGGCCGGAAACCCATTGAGATCTCCGGGGCGCAGCAAGCAGTCGGCAGCCGGAAAAATAGATATGGCGACCTCCGACCGTCGACCGGGAACTGGTGGAAACGAGATTCTCTACAGCTCGTCGCCAACGCCCATGATTTTGCATAATTACTATCAAAAAAGTTTAAATCCGCAATTGCAAAATGGGGCTATTTTAAGAAGTTCAGTAAGATCAGGGACCCATACCTTTTATCATTTTGAGGGAAATTTAGCCAATGCGCAGGCCGATCGTTTTTTTGATCGAAACACTTTTTTAGCGGCCTTTGGTAACGCGACGGTGCCTTCGCCTACGATGCAAACCAATCTGCAAAAACATGGCTCCTTGATTGCGCAGATTTTAAAGAAAGTGGATCAAAATTATCTCACCCGAATGCTAAGTTCGACTCAACAGCAAGTCAATCACACTGCAAAACTTAATGCCTTGGAGGCCTCATTGATGTCTACGGTGCCACAGCCATCGGGGCCGATTCAGTTGAGCGCCAGTGAGTTAAACTATTGGACCACAGGAATCTCCGCACAGCTCACCTGTCCCGGCGACAATGCGGACGCGTGCACTGTGAGCAGTGGTCGCTGGCACGTGGGCGAGCTTTTTGGTTATGCTTATAAATTACTAGCGTCGGGCCGTGTGCGATCCGTCGGTATTGATTTCGACATTCATGATGTGCACACCAATCGAACTCCGTTTTTAATGAATGCCATGGCTCAGCAGTCGGGTTGGACTCTGGCCCGTTTAATCACGCAACTCAAGGCGGCTGGCCTGTATGATCGCACAGTGATTGCCATGTACACTTTGGATGGTGGACGCTCTCCACTCCTTAACACCACAGGAGACGGCACAAAAAATGGCGTGGTGCTCGCAGGCGGAATGATTCGTGGTGGGTATTTTGGTGACATTGCGGTTTCTAATTCGGGGCAAGTGACATATCGGCGCCCTGATGCTGCTGGAAATCCCATTGCTGGCGGCTCCATGGGGCGCGATATGCGCGTTCCCGCAGCCGACGTTTATAAAACTGTGGCGAAAGCCGCAGGTATTCCAGACACGGTTGTAAACTCGTTGCCTGATGTGCGCAACGGCACAGTGATGAATTACATGCTGTCGTAAATTCAAGGTTGATCTCTCAGCGAAGCTGAACGAGATTGTCAGGATGTTGAAACACCAATCCAAATGCCCGCCCTTTATGAAAGAACATGTTTTTGAACGTTTTTTTCCCGTTCGCGCAGAAAAAATCGATACCATCTGGCAAGGCCTCAACCTGCGCGAAAGCTTTGTCAAAGGCCAAGTGTTTCCCTATCGCGTGGAATTTGATTCACCGTCGCAGGAAGGACCTTTTCAAGAGGGCGAACTCAATATTCATCATGGACCTGGCCTGAGTGTTCACGGCATCATCGGCAAAGTGCAAAAAGATTACCGTGATCTGCAGTACTTTTACGGCTCCTATGTGCTGAGTTTTCGCCTCATCAGACCCGTGCGCCTTGAGTTTTTTCGCGAGGAAAAAGGAATTCGACTCAAGCTTCACTCCTACGTGCGCCCGTGGATGCTCCCCATTTGGAATACTGGAAACACCATTTTTTGGAAATTCCTAGGAATTACTTTTTTATTTTAGTGGCCGGATAATAGCGGAGTCTAAAACCAGATCGTGTATTCGCAAGACATTTTATCCGGGCTCAGAATCCCAACTCGTGGTCGACAGATTGCTAAAAATTCCGCAAATCCAACAAGAGTTGGATTTCGCTTGATAATGCGTATGATGTATTCCTTGTAAATCCATTCTCCATCCAAAGAGATGCCCAATGTTTCTTCTGGAAGGACTGAACCAAGGCAATAACCTGTTTTGGCTTCCTTAGCATACTTAGAATCATCACAAGCCGGAAGCGTGTGCTTTTTCTTTGAATCTTCCTGTGCCGTGGGAAAGAGTCCAAAATCCTTAGAACCTGAAAAATGGATTTCAGCCGAAGACGTTTTATAAATTGTGAAAGTACCTAGAAAAACAAACACGAATAAACTCATTTTAAACATTGGATAATCCCCCTGATTCCGGTGAGACTTGCCGAAGTTGAGAACTTTTTGAAGTTAAATGAAGCAAGAGATGTAAAGTTTGTAAAATAGTGAGGCTTAATTCGAACTTTTTGAGATTTTTTTGAAAAGTCTCTTAAAAATATGTCAACTTCCTATTTTAGAAGAGTCCCTCTCCCGATAATTATGAAATCTTTTCTTGCGAAGTAAATCGTATAATGACGAGATCGCCGCAGCATAAACTTTTTTACGATGAATAAATTATACTTAGAAGTTTTTTGAGTGTCTTTGCTGTCTCTTAAATAAATAGTGCCCCTTCAACATTAACGAGGGGATACTCCTATGATAAAGTACATAATTGTAAGTCTAGCGATGTTTGGTTTTGTTTCGAGCTCAAATGCTCAAGAGCTTGAGCCTTGGGAAGTGGAACTTGCCACTTGGACAAAAGACGCGCCAGAAATGAATTCGGGACTGCTCACACTCTACTGGGCGCAGCATGTGACTTCTGCTGTTGTGATCTGTGGGGTATCGGAAACCACAGTGCTCGCTGCCATGGCCGCCGACACATTGCCGGTTGGAAATTTACTTTCTGAAATTCTAGCAAACACAGTGGACGCCGATTACCAGAGCTTGTCCAACAACACTCCGATGGGCGATGCGGCTCAAGGGGCTCTTGGTGGAGCCGGTGCACTAGTTATCGACACTGTTCAGTATCTGTTTTTGGCTCTCTCTGGCGACACAGACCAGGCTTGGAATGACGTGAGCGGCGCCTACGAGTCTTCGCGCGCGGTGGCCAAAAAGTTGCGCCAAGATTCGGCACTGTGCACACGCGCCAGCCGCGTTGAACTCTTAATTCGCAAAGAATTATTTGGTCGCCTCTGGGGTCAAGACGGCGTTGAGTTGCAAAAGCCTTTAGATCCTGCAGCTCAAGTGACACTTCCGTAATCAAATAAGCGATTGTACACGTGAGATCCCTGCGGGTCTCACGTCCACTGGTAGCTTGCGGCCTGGCCGGCGGTTTCGTAAACCGTGACTGAGAAGCTTTGGAAACTGAGGGACTTTGCGAGCTGCTGATGGATAAAGCGAGCGAGGGACTCGGACGTGATATTGTTAGCATCCACGTAAAAAATCTCATTGCTCGGAAAACAATAAATACGATCTTGAAAGCGCACTTCGGTGTGTTTTTTGTAATGCGGACTCTCGGTGATTTTTAAAAACGTTGATTTTTTTGGCAGAAGGATTTTTTCGTCCATCTGGTCACACACAGCGCGCACGGTTTTTTTGACAACGTTAAAGTCCACGGCCATTTCGGTATTTTTGTCCACGTCTTCCAACTGAACTTTTACCGCCACCTGATAATTGTGACCGTGGAGGAGCTCTGCGTGGGACTCACTAAAAATCGTAAAGTGCGACGAGGAAAATTTGAAATTCTGTTTTTTTAAAAACAAGGCATACGGCATAGCTAAACCGATACGTCGAAGGTGCGAAGAGCATCGTTCAAAGACGTTTTAAGATCGGTACTTGGTTTTCTCTTGCCGATGATCAGCGCGCAGGGAACTCCATAGGTTCCGCCAGGAAATGTTTTATCAATGGTTCCAGGAATCACCACGGAGTTTTCAGGCACAAAGCCAGAATAGGTTTGTGTTTGGCTGGCTGAAACATCGATAATTTTTGTACTGCCAGTGATGGTGACACCAGCGCCGAGCACCGCGCCCTTAGAAACATGCACGCCTTCCACCAAAATACAGCGACTGCCCAGAAATGCATTGTCTTCGACGATGACAGGTTTGGCTTGCAGAGGTTCAAGCACTCCGCCAATACCTACGCCGCCCGACACATGTACGTGCTTGCCAACGTAAGCACAGGAGCCCACGGTGGCCCAGGTGTCGATCATGGATCCTGCACCGACGCGAGCGCCGATGTTCACGTAACTTGGCATAAGCACAGCGCCGCTTTCCACATAGGCTCCCCGGCGAACGATGGCATGGGGAACAACACGCACGCCTTCAGTGCCAGTCCAGCGCTTCACTGGGATTTTATCGATGTAGTCAAAAGGTCCGTTTTCAATTTTTTCGATCTTGCGGATGCGGAAGTAAAGGAGAATGGCTTTTTTCACCCATTCGTTCACGGTCCAGGCTTCGGAACCCATTTCCACAACGCAAAGGCGGCCTTGATCCAAATCGTCGATGCAAGTTTCAACGATACTCTTTTGCGCCTCGGATAAGGGTTCTGTTTGCGCATACAGTGCTTCGATATTTTTTTGTAGGTCGGTTTTTTGCTGATCAAGATTAGTTGAGCTCATAAACTTTTAATCCTTCTAAGATAGCGGGAACATGAATGGCGCTAATTTGTCGGCCATCAAGGCCGCGCTCCACTTCGTAGGTGAGTGTTGGAATATTTCGTTCGATGCCGGTATAGGTTCCAAGGGAGCCAGGAGTTGGGTATCCGATGTCGTCGGTGATGATATAGCCTGTTAATGCCGATACGGCTTTTGCAAAACGTTTGCAGTCGCCATTTGTGTTCAGCATGGGATTCCACGAATGCATGCTTAAAATAAAATGCGGCTTGTAGGAATTTATATATTCCACAAGACATTGATTTTCGGGTTCGCTGTTGGAGTGCGTGCCAGGATAGTAAGATTCCTTGGTAAACTGTGCCGACCAATCGGAGGTTGGCAAATTTCGGTTGAGGTCCACACCTGCGGCATTTTTTCGCTGCTTCAAATGCATGCCGTCGATGTTGAGGCACGGCACAAGCGTTGCTTGATACGAATAAGGAAAGTTTTTTAAAAAAACGCCGAGCAACCCGTGGGTGGCCTGCATGCCTTCGATTTCGTCGCCATGCACGCCGCCGATAATGAGGATTTTTGTTCCGCTATGCCCAAAGTGATAAGCGGGAATAGGAACGTTGAGTCGAGTGTGGCCAAAAATAAATGATCTCATGCAAGGGAACCTAGCAGCTGAGGTTTCCAATGTCAGCTGAGAGGCGTTAAATCTACCTGCGTTATTTTTAACGAAGCGTCGCTCAGCAAGGTCTTTGCGAGGCGAATAAAGTGCGGAGACTGATCCGTAAGAAAAACTTTTAACGGCTCGGCTGTTGTGACCGGCATCGAAGACTTTTTTAAAAGGTCTGCGAGAGAATCACCTGGATCCACAAGGTTAACGTCGGGCCCAACAATTTTTTGAATAATATTTTTTAAAAGCGGAAAGTGTGTACAGCCCAAAATAATCACATCCACTTTTTGATCAAGCAAAGGCTGCACGTAACGAGCAATAACGGCTTCGGTGATCACATCGTCAATCCATCCACTCTCTACTAAAGGGACTAGCAACGGGCTGGCCTGGGCGTAAAGCTCGAAGGGCGCGGCGATGAGTTTGTGGTATTGCCCACCATCCACGGTGGCTTGAGTTGCAAGTAGGCCAATTTTGCGCGATTTGGTTTTTAATTTGGCTTCTTCGCACGAGGGCGCAATTACGTTGTACAAAGGAATATCGTCTTGAATGTTGTATTGCAAAATACTGCTGGAGGCCGAATGACAGGCCGACACAACCACATCCACGCCCTGGTTTTTTAAAAAACGAATATTTTGTTTGGTATAACGTTGAATCGTCTCCGGCGACTTTGTGCCGTAGGGCAAGCGGGCGGTGTCGCCCAAGTAGATAAACGAATCATTGGGTAAAGCCTTTTTAAGACTGGAGAGAACGGTGAGGCCCCCAATACCGGAATCAAAAAGTCCGATCATTTCAGCTCCAGTTTATGCTGAAGATCCTGAAACAGAAATAGCAAGTACAACCCTTGCCAGCAGAGAAAAAAGAAGCCCACAATTTCGAGAACAAGAACTTCCATCGGCGCTTGCAAAATCGACTGGCTGGTGCTGAGGGCGAAGGCCGCTGTTGCAAGAATTAAAATCAGCGAGGTCAAACTCCAAAAGCGACCTCGAGTCAGTGTTTCGGAGGCCTCAAGAGCGTCCAGTTCGCCAGCTTGATATTTTTTGCTCGAAGCGACGATGTAAACTACAAATTGGTAGCGGATCATCTTCACAATTCCTGGAATGATAAATAAAAATCCCCAAAGGACAGCTTTCGCAAACGCTCGCAGAGACTCGATCAGGCCCAACTCTGTATGTTTTTTTAAAAACGTCGGGAGAGGACTCTTGTGATAAAAATGAAAGCTGATTAATAAGACGGCTAAAACTTTAAACAGAGACTGAAGCAAAAAACCAACAATGGCCACGGCAAACATTTGCGGAATAAAGCTATCGGATTTTGCTTCCATGCGAATTTCTTGCAGGATAATCATGGCCTGATTAAAGCCCAGGTTTACAAGATGCATGCCGATCAGTGGTAGCGCAAAATGAGTGAGAAGTTCGGGAATACTTAATACTGACTTTTTACAGCGAGCCCACGAAAAAACCATTCGTCATTTATCCTATTCGAGATCGGCTTTGGCAAGTCCCAACCAACTATTTAAATAAGTGCCCTGCGGAAATTCCATCAGCATGGGGTGATCGGCGGCTTGCTGACCTTTTGCAAGCCAGAGCATTTTTTTGTGGGATTTCAAGGCGCTGGCGGTGAGCACTTCGGTTAAATCCACGTCGCTGAGGTGCTGCGAGCATGAGCAGGAGATCATCATGCCGCCGGGTTTTAAGGCACGCATGGCTGCGGAGTTAACCTTGGTGTAAGCAAACTTTCCGGCTTCGAAATCTTTTTTCGCTTTAATCAAAGCGGGAGGATCACAAACCACAATGTCGTAGGTCTGCGGTGGAATAAGCTCCATACATTTCTCCACGATGTCCATTTTTAAAGGAGTCACCCGGTCCGCGTAGGGCGCTACGTTTTTGGCGCAGAAGTCCAAGGCCTTTTGCGAACTGTCCACCGAGGTTACTTCCACCGTGGCGCCTTGATCTTTAAGATGTTTGGCGATTTGCGCGCTCCACTGGCCCACGTAGCAAAACAAATCCAAAACTCGAACGGGTGAAGAGCTAAATTTAGGCAGATTTTTAAGGAGGAGTTCAACGTTGCTTCGTTGGTCGAGGAAAAATCCTGTTTTTTGCCCCTCAAATAAGTCGGTGTGAAAAATCACATAGTCTCGGGGGTGAAGAGATTGCGCGGAAATGATGGAAATGGATTTTAACTGTTCGGCCGTTAACTCACCGAACACTTCGGCTTCGCGCACGTCGATGTTTTCCATCTTGCGAAAGGAATTATCACGCTTGACCACCAAAGTGGTTTTTGCCCAGGCGTAGTAGTTAAAAGAATGCTCGGTGCAGGATTTCAAAAACATCTCAAAAATTTGCGGAAGGTTCTCCAGCCATCGATCCATGCCGGCGGTGAGAATTTCGATGACAAAAATTTGCTGGCTTTGCGGTGTTTTAAAACAATCAATAACCAAGCCCGGCAGTTGATCGGCTTCGGAAAACACCAGGCGATGGGAGTATTTGGTGAGTTGCAATTGATCGCGCACGCGCGCAGCCTTGATGAGCTGGGCCGCAAACCAGGTACTGTCGATGGTGGCCGATTCCGATCTTTGCAGGCAGCGGAAAGCGATGAGGGAGTGGGGGTTGCCATAACCGACGGCCAAAGTGCGTCCCTTGGAGTTGGTGAGTTTGACCAAGTCGCCAGGCTGGATTTTTTTTAAGGGAGAGGTGATTTCGTTGGAGAACACCCAAGGGTGCCCTTCGTTAAATCGCTTCTCTCCGCGCGGTGATATGTCCCAAGATTCCATGTTGAAAGGTTTAGCACGTCTTTTTGCACCAGGTCAAACGTCTGTAGGTTGGGGGTGTTCGTGGGAACACCCCCCGTCTTCAGTAAAAAACGTCTCATTCCGATAGGGTTTTATGAGTCAATTTGGCCAGAGCCTCGGAGCCTTAAAGTCCATGGCGCAAAAAATTCGCTTTGTATCGTTCGATGTGGTGCAGTTCCAGGACAAGGAGATGCGCAGCCATTGGTATAAACACGACTCCATTGATCTCTATTACTTCGAAAAATCAAATCACGACTTAGTGAAAATTCATGTGAATGTCTTTGGGCAGGTGGTGGAATGGAATCGCTTTGATGGGGCGCGGACCGGCGTGATGATCGAAGAGGAAAAAGCCGGGGAAGTTTTTGAGATTCTGCAGTATGACTCTAGGCCCAACTCCCGAGCCCTGGCGCAGTGTTTGCTTGTCTTAGAAAACGCCTTTCAAATTGACGACGGCGCCCGAAAAAAAATGATCGGTTGCTTGCAAAATAAACAAGTCACCTCTCTCTGGAACACGTTTAAAGCATTTATTAGCCTGACAGACCTGCGAAGATCCATTAAAAAGAGGTCATGGTCAAAACGGGTATAATCATTGGTAATCTAGGGACTCCGCAAAGTCCTTCAGTCGCAGACGTTAAAACATATCTCAAACAATTTTTGATGGATCCCTACGTGATCGATAAACCGTACTGGTTTCGAGCGCTGCTGGTGTATGGGATCATTGCACCTTTGCGATCCAGAAAGTCGGCCCATGCCTATTCCACAGTTTGGACAAAGGATGGGTCGCCGTTGTTAGTTTTTTCGCAAAAAGTCGTCAAAAAGATTCAAACGCGTTTGGGCAGCGGTTTTAAAGTTGTTCTCGGCATGCGCTACGGAACTCCTTCCATTGGGCAGGCCCTGGAAGAGGTGCGCGACTGCGAAAAAATTCTTTTATTTCCGCAGTATCCTCAGTACGCGGAATCCTCCACGCAAACGTGGCTCGACGACGCTTATTTAGAAATTAAAAAACAAAATATCAAAGCGCAAATCATCACAGTGTCGTCGTTTTACGACGCTGAGGAATACCTATCTTCTCTGGCCTCGCTGGTGCAGCGAGAAATCGAAGGTAAAAACATCGACATGCTGCTGATGAGCTATCATGGTCTTCCCGAAAGACATGTCAAAAAGCTCGATCCAAGCCAAGCTCATTGCTTAAAACAACCCAACTGCTGCGACGAGATCAATAAAAATAATCAGCTTTGTTATCGCGCCCACTGCTATTACGTGTCGCGCGAACTGGCTCGGCGGTTGAAGCTTAAAAATTACCAAGTGAGTTTTCAATCGCGCCTGGGGCGAGATCCGTGGATTCAGCCGTTCACCGATCAGGTTCTGGAAGAACTGCCAAAAAAAGGAATTAAAAACCTGGCGGTGGTTATGCCGGCGTTCACGGTGGATTGCTTAGAGACCCTTGAAGAGATCAACGATCGCGCCCGCGAGCAGTTTATGGAGGCTGGTGGGGAATCATTTCACGCCATTCGCTGTCTAAATGACGACGAGGAGTGGATGGGCCAATTGACGAAGCTTATTCAACGCAGCATACTAGCCGCCTCGGATCGACCCAATTCGGACCAAACGGCATCAGGAGGCCTCACATGAACTTTTTAAAACAAATTTTAGCCAGCGCCATTGGAACTTTTGTGGCTTTCGGCGTCTTTAGCTTGCTCACTATCTTTATTATTTTCGGAGTCATCGGATTTTTTGCAGCTTCCTACGGCGGCGGCGGTGAAAGCTCTGTGGTCGTCGAAGAAAAATCGATATTGTTTATCAACGTTGAGGGTGAAATCGCCGAACGCCGGGGCGCTGTGGATGTGGTGCAGGAAGTTTTGTACGACGAAAAACCAAAAACCATTGGGCTTTTTGAAATGCGCGAGGCCTTAGCTGCGGCTGCCACCGACAAAAACATCAAAGGCGTCTACCTGCGCTTGCGCTATGCCGAGAGTGGTTGGGCGAAGATCGAGACTCTGCGCAATCTTTTGAAAAAATTTAAAAAAAGCGGAAAGTTTATTATCGCCTACAGCGAAGCTTATGACGAAAAACTTTATTACCTGGCAACAGTGGCCAACGAAATTTTAATGTATCCTCTGGGTGAATTCGAATTTAACGGTATTTTTTCACAGTCCATGTTTTTTAAAAAGACGCTGGCCAAGCTCGAAGTGGAGCCCACGTTGATCCGCGCCGGAA
>JANPLN010000017.1:0-27974 GCA_031426555.1 Bdellovibrionales bacterium
GTTGCGGGTGTCGATCACCACCACATCATCGCGCTGCATGTATGAGTTCCAGTCTGCGGGCGAAAGATGGCGATGCTCGCCTTTAGGCACAAACTCTTCGCGCTCAAAGGTCACGATCTCGTCGCGAATTTTTACGTCAAAGCGGCGAAAGGGGCGTTTGTTGCTGTGGCTTTTTTTGATGAGAGAGGTTTCGCGAATCCCGAGAACAGATTTTAACTGCAGAATAAACTCATCCAGCGCCACTTCGTCGGTGCTTGCCATTGTGGTGTTAAAGCCCTCTTTGCCAAGAATCACCAGGCCGATGATGTTTTTTTCGGCGGCTTTTTGCGTAAGCTCGGCGCTGAAGCCCGGTAAGGCGGTCTCCGAGAGAGCTTGAAAGGCATAGAATGTTTTGATCGTAAATTGCTGCATCGGCCCAAACTTTTAATGCTTTTTTGAAAGATTGTCCACATGGTAATGATTAATCATGGCTTTTTTAAGTGCTTTCTTAAAGCGGCATCTGCCAGTTTTTTTATACCACTGGCTCATCCGCGCCTGGAATGTTTTTTTTCCGCTCGTAAAATCCATTCTTAAAGCGAGATCCATTTTTTCTAGAAACAACGCTGCCCTGCACTTTTCCAACGAATGGGCTGATATCAACTTTCAAAATTGGCAAAAAATGTTTGCAGCTTTGAATTTTGTGGGTCGACCGAATTTAAAATATTTAGAAATTGGATGTTTTGAAGGAAAGTCTCTGTTGTGGATGTTAAAAAATGTTTTAACCCATCCGAGCTCCCGAGCGGTGGTTGTGGATGTGTTTGGACCGAATTATGCTTTTCAGTTTTTTGCGAATTTAGCGGCTGCGGGGGAGTTGCGACGGGTTGAAATCCAAAAAGGTTTTTCTCGTCAGATTTTACGCAAGCTTCCGTTAAATTGTTTTGATATTATTTATGTCGATGGTGGCCATTCCATGTCGGATGTTTTTATGGATCTGGGACTGAGCTGGGACCTCCTCAAGGTCGGCGGTATCGCGATACTAGATGATTATAGGATCGGAGAGAATGCCTTGCCAACGGATATGCACCCGAAACAAGTGATCGACACTTTTTTGCTTGGTTTTGGCGGCGCGGTCGAGGTTTTAGCAGACGGAAATCAAGTCATCTTTAGAAAAAAAGCCGAAATCGTAGGCGGTAATATAATTTTCGATTTGGGTCAGTTTTCTTACGATTGGTACAGAAAGCAGCTTATAAAAAATGATAGTTCCATCGTTAACCTGGACAATGATGACATCCGAGTGATGGATAACTTCATTAAAACTGTGCCTTTGAGTTATGGCTTGCAGCCCAGCTCCCTTCCACCGGATGTGACTCGGGTTTTGCAAAACCACATTTAGGTGGTATTTTTCATTTGCTGCGCGGCAGATGAACTGTTAACTTTGCCACCTCATGTCTCAGCTCACACAGGAACAAATCAAAAAAAGACGCACCTTCGCGATCATCTCCCACCCCGATGCCGGTAAAACGACCATCACCGAAAAGCTCATTTATCATGGCGGGGTGATCCGCGAAACTGGCGAAGTGAAGGGCAAAAAGGGCACCAAAGCTGCGACCTCCGACTGGATGACCATGGAGCAGGAGCGCGGAATTTCCATCACGTCCAGTGTGATCAATTTTGATTACAACAACTTGCGCATTAATTTATTGGACACTCCCGGCCACAAAGACTTTTCCGAAGACACCTACAGAACGCTGGTGGCGGCAGATACTGCGCTGATGTTGATCGACGTTGCCAAGGGTGTGGAAGATCGTACTAAAAAACTTTACGAAGTTTGTAATTACCGAAAAATTCCTATTTTTACCTTTATCAACAAGTGCGACCGCGAGGGAAAAAGTCCCTTGGAGCTTATCGACGAAATCGAAACAACATTAAAAATGAAATGCTATCCCGTTAATTGGCCTCTGGGCGTGGGCGAGCTTTTTAAAGGCGTCTACGATCGCCTGGCAAAAAAAGTGTATCTGTACAAAAAAAGTTCAGCCAGAGATGACGAAATTGAATACGAAGTGGTGCCCATTTCTGATTTTAAAGACCCGCGCTGGAAAGAATGGCTCCATCGCGACATTTACGAAAGCGTGCTCGAAGAAATTCAATTGATCGACGCCGATAGCGATGAGTTTGATATCAACGAATTCAATGCTGGAAAAATTTCGCCAGCGTTTTTTGGCAGCGCCAAAATGAATTTTGGTGTGGATTTATTTTTAGATTATTTTACCCGCTGGGCGCCGCAACCTGGGGCGCACCAAACCAAAGATGGTCGAACGGTGAATCCTTTTGACGATTATTTTTCGGGCTTTATTTTTAAAATCCAGGCCAACATGGATCGCAAACACCGCGATCGCATTGCCTTTATGCGAATTTGCTCGGGCGAATTTCAGCGCGGCATGAAAGTTCAGCACCATCGTTTGGATCGCGAACTTCGGTTGTCCCACTCGAATCAATTTACCGCGCAAGACCGTGAGACTGTGGATTCGGCTTACGCGGGCGATATCATCGGTGTGAGCGATAGCGGAAACTTTCAAATTGGAGACTCGGTAAGTACGACGAAATCGTTATTCTTTGAAGACATCCCCAAATTCTCGCCCGAGATGTTTTCTAAAATGACCGTGACCGATGCGCTCAAACGGCAAAAGTTGCAAAAGGGTTTAAAAGAACTTTCCGAAGAGGGTGCCATTCAATTGTTTTTTGATCCCATTGTTGGCATGCAAGATCCACTCATTGGCGTTGTGGGGGAGCTGCAGTTTGAAGTGCTCAAGTACCGCCTGGAAGATGAGTATAATCTAGAGACCAAAATGCAACGCATGACCCAAACCGTGGCCCGCTGGCCCCGTAAGGACGACAAACCGTGCAAAGATATTAAGGGCGTGAACGTGGTTTACGAAGATATGAATGGTCAGCCCGTCATCCTTGTGGACAACGAGTGGGATATGAAGTGGTTGAAAAAAGAAAACCCAGGGGTGGTGTTTGGTTCGCCTTTTAGTTCGGGTTTGAAAATTTAAGCCATCGGCGTGAGGCAGATACTTTTTATACACCTGCAAAAGAAAATTAGAATTTTTTCACCACCCATGATACCCGGAGTCTTCGTGAAAATTTTGGAGGTCTAGGGTGTGGGTCTTTTTTGTAATCGTACTGGGGTTCTCGGGGGCGCAAGCGCAGGATTTTGATTTCGGAATCGACGATTTAGAACTGGATCGAAAACCGCAGCTTGAATACTTTTTTTTAAACGAACTTTTACCGGTGAACGAAACTGGCGGTTACCACTCCGAGGGCAACGAGCGTATGATACAACGGCTGCGGCCCTATGTTGTGGAGCTTTTAGCACCCGAAAAAAATGGAACGGGAATCGTTCTTGGCTTTAACAAAAAAAATCAGCCTATTATTTTAACAGCCGCGCACATGCTCATGTATAAAGACTTCGAACTCGCCAACGTCAGACGGATCTTTTTAGATCAACCCCATGGCAATCAAGCGGGCTCCATCGTGGACGAATTATCGCACGTGGTGCGCCCGGCGTGGAGAGGGGAAAACAGTGTCACCTCCAAGGGCTGGTACGGGCTTAGCATGTTTCACCCCGCGTACGATGTGAATGAGTCATTAATAATGCGCGATCAAAAAATGGATTTTGGACTCTATCTGATGACCGGTACAACAGTGGCCGTGGATTTAACGCAAGAAAATTTGGATGCAAAGTACACCGTGCGCGAGTCCATCAATGCCGGCTTTGATCGCCCCATGCTCGCGCCCGTTAAGACCGCTCGGTTGAAAAAAAATCCCCTCAACCGCCATACACCCATAGGCACGCGCGTGCTGGTGATGGGGATGTCGAAGGGTCATTCAGCCAACGTGGCACAAATGTCGGCGGTGTTTTCCAATGTGCTGACAGACTCCATGACCGCGCGGATTTCCGAAAAATACGTTTTGGGATTGGATACCAAGATTCAATTCGTGCTGCTCGGCAATTTCGAAAAAACAATGTCAGGCGGCGGCGTCTTTAACGAGCTCGGGGAACTTGTGGGAATGGTGACTAAAATCATTCGCGACCGCTCAGGAAATTCTGTCGGTGTGATTGTTTTGGACATCGAACACATTCTTGAAAACATCGAAAAAATCAGCAATCAAACAGAAGTGCTAAAACTAGTCACCGACGTCAAAGCCACTGCCCACGGCTTCGGCCGCCAGTGCCGCCTGCTGTTCCAATAGGTACCAAGTACCTTTTCCGGAAGCGTGGTGTATATGAGATTGCGTATATTACCGGAAAAGGTACTTGGTACCTATTAGACTTCGTCGAGGCCGGGGATGCGTTGGAAGGCGATGCGCGTGGGGGCGGCTTCCATTTTTTCGTGTAGCGATCCCACATAGATGGTGTTTTTGCCGTAACGAGCGTTGATTTCGTCCACCGCTTTAAAGGTTTTTTGCGCTTTGTGACCACTTGTAAAGAGTGAGAGCTGATGTTCGTACTCCGAAATAAAATCTGAGAGCACTATGGACACCTTGATGGGCTTTTTTTTAAGTGGCGCCTGTTTGTACATCTCGTTGATCTGCTTTAAAAAAAAGCTCGAGTCCTGCGTGCCGTCAAAACGCAGTTCTTTAAAAAATCTTTCACCATCGAGATAACGCAAAGACAAGCTGAGCTTTCGTGCCATCATTTTTTTTGCGCGCAATCGCACGGCCGCTTTCCACAACAGCTTGTGGGCCACGGTCAAGGCACCTTGGGAATGTCGCTCCACGGGAGGGAGCACATGGGAGTGACCGATGGATTTTGGTGGCGCCTCTTTTTGTAAATCAATCCAGCCGCCGTTTAATAAAAGATGTAGGCGCGCGCCGTGCACACTTCCCCAAAGCCCGCGCATGGTTTGTTCGCTGCTGGAAAGCAAATCAATCATGGTGTGGATTCCCTGATTTTTAAGCCGCTCGTCTATGCGTTTGCCGATGCCGGGAATGTCTTGCAGTTTTAATTCAAACAGCCGGTGAGGTAATTCATAATCCTCGATCACGGTGAGGCCGTCGGGCTTTTGCATATCGCACGCAATCTTGGCCACTAAAAAATTAGGCGCAATTCCAATGGACGCTTTGATAAATTCGCCCACATCTTGAGCGAGGATTTTTTTAACCTCGCACGCCAAGCCCATGGCCTTTTCTTTTTGCTGCTGGCTGCCGGTGAGTTCGCAGGCGATCTCGTCGATGGAGCACACTGCGGCCACCGGTAAGATTTTATCGATCGCTTGGATCACGCTGTGGTGGTATTTGACGTAGCGGCCGTGGCTTGCGGGAATAAAAATAATCCCCGGGCACATTTTTTTTGCATCGCCCACGCGGGTGTTCGTTTTTACGCCAAAGGCCTTGGCCTCGTAACTAGCGGCAATGACTGCCGTGGAATCGGCAAGCATTGGCACCACGGCCACGGGCTTGTTGCGCAGCTCGGGGTTGTCCTGTTGCTCGCAGGAGGCAAAAAAGGAGTTCAAATCAACGTAAAGTGAGCGCAGAGGGTTGGACATGTCGTTGCCATTAAGAGTAAAAAGAGTTAGATCAAATGTACATTCTTTAAAGGAGCTTCAATGTTTAACGCTATCCTATCAATATTGTTAGTTTTTTGTATCAACGCGCAGGCGCATGTTGATAGCGAGCTTCAACTGGGTTCTGTGGGTGGCGTTTCTGAGGAGTATTTAAGCTCTGCCATCGAAATTTTACCAGGCGTTGGGCTTTACGAAGAGCTTGTTATGGTGTCTTCGCTTCCGGCGGGTGCTGAGCAAGAGTTGGTTTTAAAATACACAAAACAGGGTATTGCTCTGAATCATGCTTTTCAGTGGGAAGATGCTGTGCGCTCTTTTTACGCCGCTCTCGAGCGCGATCCAAAAATGGCGCGGGCGTATTTGGGGTTGGCGCAAGCTTTTACCATGCTAAATCGCGATCAAACAAAGTTGCCCACTGTGCTCAGTGACTTGGTTGGCAAAGCGCAAGCGGCGGCTCTCGAAGTGAGCAATAACGAACAGGATCGCCTTTGGGTGGATTCCTTTAACTTACTTTATCAGGCGCAATTTGGAATTGCCGCAAAACCGTTGATTTCTGTAACGGCAAAAAGTTTTCAGGGCGATGTGATGAATCAGTTGGGACAAGCTCTCAACCTTTTAGCCAGTCAGTATAATGATCCCGAAGCCTTCGCACTTTTGGGCTGGGATCTGGGCGACACCGATATGCTGACCTACGGGGTGCAAAGATTCCCCGAGCACTCAGGAATTATTCACTACCTTGTGCACACCAACGAAAATTCGGGTCAGTATCAAAAAGCGGTGGACTACGCCCGTCGTCTGGTAGCCATCACGCCCAATGCACCTCACAATGTTCACATGCTGGGCCACGTGCTTCCGATGATTGGCGACTGGAAGGAAGCGAGCACGCATTTTTTAAAAGCCCATTGCATCCATCAATCGGTGTTTAACGTGAACGATCCGCTCTGTTCTGGTGTGAGCGTGGAGGGTGCTCCGCTTTCAAGCTACACACCTAAAATGCAAGAGATGTGGCACTTCGCACACAACCTGGAGCTGTTTGGTTTTAGCTTGATGCGCGAACGTCGCCTCCAGGACGCGGAGTTGATTTTTATGCTCATGTGCCGCGTGTCCAATTGCCAAGGTCTGCTGCATTTTTACCAGGGCGAAAAGATGCACAGCCAACTCGTGGCTTTTGTGTCGCAAATGACGTCGGCGCCAGACACTTACAAATTCATGCAGGCCCAAAGCTTGATTTTAATCGGGGAAACGCAAAAAGCCCAAAGCCTGCTAGCTACCCTCGCCAACGATGGAAGCCTCGAGCCTTTTGCGGCGGGATTAGCTTTGGCGTGGAGCCAAGGCGGCTTAAGCCAAATGCAAAAACAATCCTTGGCCCAGCTAATTGAGCGCGCAACAACAAACCCTAATTTCGATGCGTGGTCGCACTTGCTACCGGTTTTGCGAAAACTTCATGGCTATGCCAAAAACTTCAATGCTCTCGAAACGCAAAGCATTTACGACGCTGTCCAGAAGATCGATGCTGGCCACCCTTTGTAAGTTGTCTTAAAATCAGCTAGATTGTGGAGATATGTCTATGTCTCCACTGATTTCTCCATTGACCATTCAAAATCTACATAAAAAATACGGCGAATTTTCCGCGGTGAACGACGTTTCCTTCGAAATGAAGGCCGGAGAAATCTACGGACTTCTTGGGCCGAACGGCGCCGGCAAAACTTCCATTATTTCCTGCATTGTCACTTTGCAAGAGCCCACATCCGGCGAAATTTTGATTTTTGGACAGAGCCCCCATCGCCTGCCTCTCGATGCCAAAAAATATATTGGCTTTGTTCCGCAAGAAGTGATCAACCACGGCTACTTTGATGTGTATGAAATTTTAGAATTTCAATCCGGTTATTTTGGTAAAAGTAAAAACAAAGAAAAAATTGATTATTTGCTCCATCGTTTGGGTTTGTGGGAACATCGAAATAAAAAAGTAAAAGCGTTGAGCGGCGGGATGAAGCGTCGCCTGTTAATTGCAAAAGCCTTAGTACACGATCCAAAAATCTTGCTTCTCGACGAACCGACGGCCGGTGTGGATATCGAACTTCGCTTGTCGCTTTGGGATTTTGTGTTGGAATTAAAAAAACAAGGAATTTCGATTTTACTGACCACCCATTATTTGGAAGAGGCCGAGGAGCTTTGCGATCGCGTGGGGATTTTGCAAAAAGGAAAACTTCTCACCGAAGGTCCAACCAAACAGCTTGTGCATAAAATGACCAAACGAAAAATTTTTTTAAAGTTACGCGTCGATTCAAAAACAGACGAAAAAACAATAGCAAAACTCCAGCATCCGCAAATGGTGGGCGTGCATGAAAACACGTGGGAGTTTTTGGTGTCGCCCGAAAAAGGCATTGGTGAATTGCTCGACGAGTTAGGGTTGAGCACGTCGGCAGTGTTAGATGTAAAAATCGAAGAAGGGTCGTTGGAAGACGCCTTCCGCCACGTATTGGGGACTCTATGACAGTAAGCAGTCGTTGGACGCCGTTTATGACGTTGTATATACGGGAGTTGAAGCGCTTTATGAAAGTCTCCGTGCAGACTGTGTTTTCGCCCCTGGTGAGCTCTGGACTGTATTTACTGATCTTTGGTGTATCGCTGGGTGGAAGCATTGAGCTTGGGCATCCGGTATCCTACCTGGCGTTTTTGATTCCAGGTCTAGTGATGATGTCAGTTTTAAATAACGCCTTTCAAAATTCATCAAGCTCCATTGTGTCGGGAAAGTTTAGCGGTGATTTGGAAGACTGGAAAATTTCGCCCCTGCGAGAGTCGGAAATTTTAGCTGCCCTCGCGTTGGGCGGTCTCACTCGCGGACTTGTGGTGGGCATTGTTACGTTTTTAACGGGCGAGGCTTTCTATTATTTTATCAACGGGGAGTGGCTCGCCATTGCAGCGCCGTTCTGGCTGGTGTTATTTTTATTCATCGGCGGCGCGAGTTTTTCGCTCTTCGGTGTGACCGTTGCTTTTTGGGCCCGCACCTTTGATCAATTGAGCGCGGTGAATTCATTTATTCTATTGCCGTTGATTTATTTAGGCGGCGTGTTTTTTTCCGTCGAAGGACTGCATCCGTTTTGGAAACTGGTCTCGCGCCTAAACCCATTGAGCTACTTTATCAACGGTGTCCGCTACGGCATGCTCGGCATCAGCGACGTGGATGTGATGACCGCCATGTGGGTGTCGGTGGCGTCGCTGGTTTTCTTTTATTTCATCGCCCATCGCACGCTATCGCGCGCGAGTTACGCCCGCTGGTGATCATTTTAACAGCGTTCGCAATGACGGATAGGCAAGAGCTCCGATATTTTTCCGGCGGTACATATCCTTCGGCATGGAAAACAAATCAAACAGCGTATTGACCACCGATCCACTGGTTAGATAGTGCTCCTCTATAAATTCAGAGGGCAAAACCTCTAAGGGTGTTTCTGTGGCAAAATCAAAGGGTTTAGCCATAATATTGAGTTTGTCTTTATCCAAAAGCAAGTGAGCCGGAGAGAGCTCTTCCTGTGAGGTCTGGAAGTCGCTAGCCCCAATCACTTGGCCTCCACGAATACCTTTTCCTGCAAACAAAAACGAATTGCAAAAAGTGTTGTGGTCCGTGCCACAATCTTCAAAAGAAACGTGATTTTGTCGCATGGTCCGCCCAAACTCTGTGGCAACCATAACGGTGGATACATCGAGAAGCGATCGGGTTGAATCGTACGCTGTGTTTTTAAAATACTCTAGGGTTTTTGAAATTTTATCAACGGTATCCTGATAAAGTTTCACGTGTATTTCGTCGGACTGGATTCCGTGCGTATCAAACATAAAGCGATCCGGCTGACCCGTGGCAAAATCAAAAGAACGTGTAGCTTCGAGCGCCACACGCATCATATTTTTCTGCACCATGCGGCTGTAGAGATCTAAAAAGTTAAGATCCACATCGGGATTTAACGACGACATATCCAGTGAGCCTAAGATATTAGCTAGCGCCTGTCCTTGCACGCTCTGGTTAAAAAGCTGAGTGCTCCCTTGGCTCCAGTGGCCAGCAGGATCTAAAAGTCCGCCCGCTTTCATGCGCGAGAGAGCGAAATCCCAAGCTTCTTGTTTTTTTGCAAGCAACGGTTGTTTTTGAGTCCGCAAAATCAACTCCGTCGCATCGCCACCCTCCAGCTCGATGATGGACGTATGCTGGGGATCGATAGAAAGAGAGCCACCGTTCTTTTTAAGTCCGTCCAGGGGGCGGGGTTTGGCGGAGAGACTCTTTGTATTTATTAATGGCAAAAAAGATTCGCCACCAAGAGGATTTCCTGAGAATATTAAATCGATCATGTTGTTATGACCAGCAAAGGTCTTGTCCATAAACACGCCGTTGACGATAGAAAGATCATTTTTAAATGGCAGGAGGGGAGACGTGAGTGATGAGGCCCACGTTGATGTGCCGTTAGCACCCCGCCACAGCTGCGGTTCTTTACCTGTGCGATTGGCAAGCAGCTTATTTTGCGTCATTTCCAAAGGGCGCCCGTCAAAAAGATAGGAAAAATCAGCTCCGCCTTCTAAAAATAGCATAAAAAGAAAATGATCTTCAGAAGGGTTGGCAATACTTAAACGCATCGGCAATGAGGCCATACCGATACCGCCCAGCCCGTACTTCAATAAATCTCTGCGATTCAATTTCATAAACGTCCTTACTTTTTTAAAAGATAATGTGGGTTCATCATCAGCGTGAAAGTCATTTCGTAAATCACTTCGCTGGCTGTTTTTTTGAGTGTATCGGGGTGTTGAAAGTGCGAGAGCCAAGCTTGTTTTTCCTCGAAGGAATAATCAAAAAGTGTGATTTGATGAAAAAACTCAATAAGTACATTTTCGTCGATCGCGGACAGCGCAGGCCACGCGCAGAGTTTTGTAAGTGATGGTTGTAGGTCTTTCTGCAATTGAAGTCTCGCGGAGGTTGTCGAGCAGGAATCGCTAAGGAGTTGCGAAATATTGTCGATCAACACTCCCAGCAAAATCATATTGTAGCTGTTGGGGTCGCCGTTCTTAATTTCGAAGGAGGCAGCATCGTAGTGTCCGATTTGATTTATAAAACTATAGGGAGGGTAGGTAAAAAAGTATAAATCTAGGAACGTCCATTGCTTTGCTGGAGTCGTCGCAACAAATACCCGCGAAAAAATCTTATCTGAGAGAGCACTAGACCCAATCAGTTTTGCTGGCGCGGCTTGCGCAGTAACGCTCATCCAAAGTACAAGGTTTAAAAACAGAAATCGCATGGGAACTCCTTATTTTTCACTTAACCATTGAAATAACATCTGTCGATAGACCGGATTCATATCTCCCGGGGGCATGCGTTCAAATTCGTCGCTGCTGGTGATTCTTTCAAGCATGGTTTTAAATGTTTCGCTGGAAGGCCGTTGCAATCCTGTGGCTTTGTCGATGTGCGGAAAGCCCATGGTGCCATCACTCGTTGCAATCCATGTAGAAAGATCCAGCGACGTCTTTCCGGTGGCTGATTTATGGCATTTTACGCAATTGGTTTCAAGAATATGGGCAATCTGGCAAGGAGGACGAGAGGCTGTGCCGGTGCCAGTTTTCGCATCGTAACATTCGCTCGAGATGGCATTGTTTTTGGTGAACGTTTTACTTAAGGCCACGCGTTTGAATAAATTCTTCATCGCTTTTTGTGGAGATGCTGTCTCTTCCTGACTAAAGATTTGTGCCATCTCATCAATGTAACCAGGATCAAATATTTGCTCAGGGGTCGTCGAATATTCGAAGACTCGTTTGACCATGCAGCGTTTGACGTCGGGTGAAGTTTGCAAAATTTTGTGCAAGTCGCCTAGCGTTTCGCCATACTGATTTAGATGCTCGTACTGTGTAGACTGGATGTAGCCGATGTTCCAGCTTTTTCCGTCGGGTTTTAGCCACTGTTTTTGATATTCAGTTGTGTCTGTTTTTGCAAAATCGTCAAAAGTAATAGTTGTTGATTTTGAGTAATCGGTAAAACTATCGCCGTAGGTTTTAAAAAATCCAGCCATAGGATCGAGTTTGTAATGACATGCATAGCACGAGGGGTTTGACCCGTGGGCTCCCTGTGCGTGGTCGCCACTGACTTTTACGTTAATGGGAGTAAGATCATCGCAAAAATAATGTTTCAGAATATAAGCACCTCGTCGGCGATTCATATTGGTCGACGAATTGAGCAAACGAAAGGCGATTTGTGGATTTTGATAAATTAATTTCTTTCCGAATTTAGCAGTATCCAAAAATTTAACATCCGTGATCTTATTCACTTTATAAATGTCTACTTCAAAATCCGCAATAAGAGTTGGAGCTATATCTAAATAAGCAATGAGGCGAGTGATCTTGTCTTTCGCGTCGGTTAGATTAACGATTTTATATTCTCCCGTTTGTGTTTCTTGTGAGTACTCGTAGAAACAAAACGAGTAACTGCTTGGCGAAGACGGGTACTTTTCGACAAGACTTTCTTCGAGCCCCGAAGAAATCCCTAATGTGTAGAATGAATAGCTGTTTGTGTAGCTGAAGCTTTCAAAGCCCGAAAGGAAGGAGCACGTTTTGTGACTTGCCAACATTAGCTCGTCGTCGGTAAGTTGCGAAAGGTTACGCAGCTTTTTAGCTGCTTCACTAAAAAAATAGCTGCGTTTCTTTTGCGAAGTGTCGATCTCTTTTGTAGGCTCGGGAATTTCGAAGGTTTTAAAAACGTCGTTGACGACAGATCGAAGCGGCGCCACGTACTTGGGATGGGCTTCGGCTAAAAAATTGAAAAAGCTTTGGTCCTTCTCGACGGAAGCGGCTGCGGTGAGGGCATTTGGAAATTCAAAGATCCGCGGACTTAAGCTTTGGTCAGCCATATAAAATGGGTCTATGCGGAAGCCACTGAAGTACAGGGAAAAATCAGCCACCGTGTTGTAAAATAAATCGGAGCTTAAAAAAAGATCAACCACTTGCTCCTTCGACATGCTTTTAAGTTCGGCGATCTTATCTTTCTGCAAGGAGAGCTCCGTCTTTCCGCGCAAAAGAAGTGAAGCTTTCGCCACCCACTGAAGATGCTCGATCTCTTCAGGGGAATATCGATGAGTGGTGTCCTGGGTGAGCAGGCGATTTACATTGGCTTTTGCTATTAAATCCCACGGGTCGGATGGTGGCGGACTGGAAGATGGCACGGGTTGCTGCGTGCTCAAAGAACAGGATGTAAAAATAAAAAAGAGTACTAACCAAACAAATATTAATTTCACAATGCCGCCCATCGAAGATGTAAGAATAGTCTTGGGTGGATCGACGAGGTTGTCAAAGACACGAAGTGGCATCTTAATTTTAGACGAACGTCCTAACGCAGCTCAACGTGAGTCGATGGATGGCTCCTCGTAGACTAACAAAGTGAAAATAAATGGTTTGGTTGTGTTGTTGGGAATCACCTGCGGTTTGGTTTGCCTTTCTGGATGCTCTTCGTCTTCTGCGGGAGGAGATAAACATCCTCGCGAAGGGGTGCGCTACACCATCGTTTGCAAATACTTTATGCAGCAATGTTACTTTCGCGCCAACGATCGCTGCGAAGGGCGCGGATACAAACTTTTAAACAGCAACGAAACCATGCGAACCGGTGGACCCCAAGGGCGCTACCGCGAGTTTTCGTTAGTGATTGAATGTGATTGATACGAAAGAAGGCTGACAATGCGAATTGGTTTATTAACGGGTGGGGGCGATGCTCCTGGTCTCAACGGAATTATCGAAGCCACGAGCCGAGCGTTGCTTAAAAATAACTGCGAGGTGGTGGGGATTTGCGACGGATTTGAAGGGGTGTTTGGCAAAAACACGATTCAGATCAACACAAAAAATATATTGGGCATTCACTCCCAGGCGGGTACGTTTATAGGCACCTCCAACCGCTCGGGCATTCAAGGTCGCGAGAAAGAGTTTTTAAAAAAATACAAAGAGCTTAAACTCGACGGTTTGATCGTTGCAGGTGGAGATGGCACGTTTCGCTGTTTAGAGCCGGTGAAGGATCAGGTAAAAATCATCGGTGTTCCAAAAACCATCGACAACGATCTTTCGGGCACCGAGGCGACCTTTGGTTATGACACCGCCTGTTCCGTGGTGTGTGATGCTGTGGATTCATTACGAGCCACAGCGCTGGCTCACCGACGTGTAATTGTTGTTGAAGCCATGGGGCGAACCGCCGGCTGGCTTGCCATCGGCGGGGGGATCGCCTCCTACGCCGATGCGATTTTTATTCCCGAAATTCCTTTTCACAGCAAAAAGTTTACGGCCTATTTAAAACAACGACAAAAAGAAGTGCGCGGCATGGTCATTGTGGCCTCTGAAGGCGTCCTCATTGATCCTACTCCTGTGAAGCGCAAAAAAGATAAAAGCGGAGCTTCGGACGTTGTGCAAGATTATGGTATCGGTCATAAGCTCAGCCGCTGGATCGAAAAAACAGTGAAATGGGAATCGCGCTGTGTGGTGCTTGGACATTTACAGCGCAGTCGCATGCCCACACCCACCGATCGCTTTTTAACCACGTCCATGGGTTTGAAGGCCGCGGAGCTCGCGATGAAGCGTGGCTGGGGCTCGGCGGTGGTGTATCGTGAGGGACGTGTGACCAGTGCGCCTTTGCAAGTAGTGATGGGGCCACCGCGTTTGGTGGACAAAGATCACCGCTGGGTCAATATGGCCCGGGGCTTGGGTATATTTATCTAGGGCTCTGTCCGATGATCAATTGGTAACGTGTAATAAACTAGATGCGAATTCGCTTGCGCGAGATGAGGAGAAAAAATGAAAAAGGTATTGGGTTTAATGTTGCTTCTTTCGGGCTGTTCCAGTGTGACAGAGGAGAGCTTGTACAGCGCCATGAAAAAAAATCCACAAAAGTTTATGCAGGCCTTGCGCGAAACTGCAGAGGCTGCGCAAAAATCTGAAATGCAATCTATGGTTGGCGAGCGCGAGGCGCAGATGGAAAAAGATCTTAAAAATCCTCGTCCGGTGATCGTGGATAAGGCGCGTTTGATTTTTGGCAACGCCAATGCGCCCGTGACCATCGTGAAGTACGCAGACTTTCAATGCCCTGCGTGCCGTATGGGTTATATGACTCTCGAAGAGATTAAAAAGAAATACGCGGATAAAATCAAAGTGATTCATAAAAATATTCCTCTGCCCATGCATCCGCAGGCGCCTCTGACTGCTGAGATCTTCGAAGCGATGCTCATCGTCGATAAAAATTTAGCAAAAAAGTTTTACAACAAGGCCTACGAAACTTTGGGCCAATGGGGCAGCGACGACAAAGTGTGGAAGATGGCTCAGGGCCTAGGAATTAAAAAATCCGTTGTGGAAAAAGAGATCGCCAAAGGCGTTGTGGCAAAACGTCTGAAGGAAGACATGGACGAGCATCAACGTTTGGGCTTTCAAGGCACACCGATGTACATGGTAAACGGTGTGGCCATGGAAGGCGCGCCCAACTTTCAGCAGATGGCGAATGTGATTGAAAAAGTTTTAAAAAAGTAATGCTAGGCCCAGGTTCTGGGCCGTGTGTTTTTTGGAATCCTATTGGTGCGGCACGATGATGATTTCGTTTGCCGGGAGCGCTGCTTTTAAAAGCTTTTCCATTCCCGGAGCATGACGGAAGCCAATGGAAAGTTTTACCGGCAGTGTGGATGGTGAGCTGCAAACAACTTCGAGCACACTGTCTGTCATGTATTTGTTGCGATCGCCGATAGAGTAGGTGATCAGCTGCTCATCGTTTTTGAAAGGATCTCCCTTTACAGCAAACGCGACGAGGTCCGGTTTGAACAAAACATACCCCTGTTTTTCCATATCTTGAGTCATCGATTGGATCGCGCTGAGCAAAAAAGCGCGGAAAGAATCAGGAGCTTGATCGAAGGAACTGAAGAGGACGTTGGCGAATTTTTCTGAATCCAATTTTAAAAACTCACCATACACTTTGGCGAACTCGGGGGAGCGTAAGAGAGCTTCCTTAACGTCATTCATTTCCATGGAAAGGGTCAAGAGATCCATGTAGACGGGATCGCGCATGACGCCGTCGAAGGCGTTAAGTATGTACATAGCCGAGGCAATGGAAATAAATTTAAGTTCATTGCTGTCCATCCCATGGATGTTTGGCGCTGCGGCCGTCGCAATGGGGTAACCCACTTCGACAAACTGTTGAATGTACATGTTTTTTTCTTCAGCATTGGAGTTTGCCGAGCGCGGAAGGGCCTCGAAGAATACTCTGGACTCTCCATTCGCGGCTTGTGACAGAAGCTGGATCCACACTGTTTCCGCAGCCTCCGTCCCGTGCTCTTCAGAAAAAAGCTCGATTTTAACAGGAGGGGCCTTTGAGCAATCCGGGGTTGCAAAGACGTTAGTAGAAAATAGCAGCGAGAGGATCAGTAAAAAATGGATTGTTTTCATGGCCGCAACCTAACTCGACCCTGGCGGAATGAATAGACCGATTGAAATATTAACAGAACTGTCCATAACATCGTCGCCTACGGGTTGAACTCGAGATTCGAACCGGAGATCTTACTGTCACGCGAGTTGCAATGATCGGTAAGGACTGGTCTAAAATGTGGACTGACAGTTGGAAAGCAGAAGGTCGTTTTTAGCAAAGCGACCGCAGAGAAAGTAGCCGTTACCGTCACCGGCAATATTGATTTCCAGGTAGCCACCAGCGTCTGCGATGTCGAGGCCCGAAATTTTACGAGCGTATTTGGCCGTCATTTTATCGTAGGCTTTTGTTGAATTGTCGAGATTGTGATTGATGGCGGCTTCGCAATTTACAGCCTTCATCTTAAGGCCGCAGTAGATGCCTGTGGTGTAGAGCGGGAGCCAGTCGGTTCCGTAGCTGATGCTCACGTCGCCGCTATCCGCATCTACTTTCAAAGTGGATGTGTCGCCGCCGACAGTTTTGGAATCGCATACAAAGCCCCTCGCCGTTTGTGATGCGGCGTTTTGGGCTGTCGCCAGATTTAAACTCAATAAGGCCATTAATAGGATCGGGATCATTTTTTTAACTCGAGCAGCAGTTTCCGAGCATCCTCAATCTTGCCGAGATGATACAGCTGGATGACTGCTTCCATCTCTCGTGTTAACTGATCGCTATTATCCAGTAAGCATTTTTCAAGATTGGGGACCAGTTCTTTTTTGATCTTCTCTTTCAAAGCAGTATCTACTGTCTTGCCGGCTGTCATTTCGGCAAACTTTTGCATAAAAGCCGCATTGCACTTTTTATCGCGGGCCACCTTAATCGCTGCGCAGGAATCCACAATCTCGCCCCCAAGCCCCCACAGACTTTTGTAGGCCGAGTTATCTTTGCGAACGAAGTTGAGCCGTATCTTATTGCAAAAGGTTTTAGCGCGATCTTCCGGATGTGGAGTGAATTTTTCTTGTTTGGCGTTTAAAGAAAACGACACACCCATAACGAATATAAAGGCTACGGCTCTAGGCATGCGAAATCTCCCAGTGTTTTATTTAATGAAGTTGATTGAGTTGATCAAGCGTCCAGCTGCGGGTGGATTCGATATCCATAATTGGATGAAACTGAATGCGGTCGATCATGGCACTGAACTTTTTGCGCTGGTCAGGTGTGATGGAGGCGGCTGTGGTTTCTTGAAAACGATAGATATACAGCACGAGTTTGCGTTTAAAATCCCCATAGTCTTTAACGAGAATGGATTGGATTGCGACTTTAAGATCATCGAGATTTTGTATACGTTCTACCATGTAGGGAGAATAGGAGATCTCGCCAGCTCTGTCAAAAAGAAGCTGGCGTTATTTAACGGGAATTACAATGTGTTAATCCTAGGGGGATTACAACGTACTAATAAGATCGTTATGGAGACTGTTTTCTTCATCATCTTTAATATTAACTACGTGTCTTTTGATTTTTTTGCCGTTTTTTTGATCAACGACTTTGATGTACTGGCACTCAGATACACTCACAACACCGTCTGCTTTGGCAGAGCACTGTGAATAGATTGAGTTTCTAGCCGCTTGGTCTGATTTAAAAGACTTCGCGCTGGAAAAGCGTCCTAAAGCGCGTTCCCCATCAACAGTGCTTTCTGTGCAACTGCAGCGGGCGATCATGCCCATCACTTCACTGGTTTTTGCGTGGACTGTGCTAGTGATAGCAACCAGGCCAATAAATATTAAAATTTTCATACGTCCTCCAAGGTTCCAAAACAATATGCAAAGGAGGGCGCAAGGCGAGAAGGAATATATGAGAGTTGAGAAGGGTAATGAGCGCAAAAACGTCACTGAAATGAGATTAAAAGTCCTGAATTTGTTCCACCCACGCAGGATTGTCGATAAAGGGATTGCGATTATTTTGAATTAAAAACACCCGATCATTGCGGGTCTCTTCGTCCACATCTATGGGATCCTGCGTATGCCACTCGCGAAGGGTGTCTTCTTGTTCGCGATCGATGGGGTGTTTGTAGCGCACCGAAAAATAAAACAAAGCCCGAGCGACGTTGCCTTTAACGGCATCGTGGGGTTCAAACACCGTTCGTCCTGTGGCGCTCTTACCCAAGGCGGCACCCGGGCAATGACTAATGGCTCCGCTCATCACGACGCCAAAGGGATGATTTTTCCTGAGAGAATTTATTTTGGAGAGTTCGGGAAACAGAATATGCAGATCACCTTTTTGTAAAGATTCGGAAAACTCGGGATTAAATTTGCTCTGCGGCCAGGAGTGTTCCGTATTGACGACGTGATAGTCGGGAATTTGCCACGGAGACAACGGGCTGCTTGTGGAAAGATCTTGGTTGGTGATGGTGATTTGGCAGTAGTTGGTGGTGACAGAGTAGGTGTCAAAGGAAAGGCCCTTGAGATAGAGATAGCCGAACATTTGTTGACGTGCCGTTTTGTAAACATTGGAGACGTGTCGGAGTTCGATGCTGCTAAATAGATCGTCGCGAAGAGTATTTTGCGGGGAGAAGTGGTAGTAGTCAGGTGGAGGGCGCGCAGCGGAGAACGAAATAAATAGTGAGATGACTGTAAGAACAGTTGATCCGCCCATAGACCTCCGTATCCGTTACACACCGTCCAGTGGTGTTAATAAAAGTATGAACTAACTTTTAATATTTATCCATAATTTCTTTTAGGATCGAAAATCGCCCCTCGAAACTGTAATCTTGGCGAGTTTTTTGCGCGGCGATTTTAGCTTTCTCGCCTCGTTGAGGATCGTTTAGGCTCTGCACTATTTTATGAGCCAAATCCTGATAGTCGCCGGGTTTATGGAGCAAGCCATAGGAGTCATCGCGAATGATTTCGAGCGCGCCACCAGCACCTGAAGCCACCAGTGGAACTTCGCAAAAAATCCCCTCCACGATCACTCGGCCATAGGGCTCGGGTTCGATGGAACAATGAACGAGAAGATCTAGGGAGTTGTAAACCATTTGCGGACTTTTTTGAAATGGCACAAAGTGAATGCGATCGATGTGGTCTAAGGCCCCCACAAGTTTATGTAAATTTTCTGTAAAGCCGCGCTCCCCGAGGGTGTCGTAAATCTGTCCCCCGATCAGGAGAAAATGGCAGTTTTGCAAATGCGCTAGCGCGTGATGGGCCGCCAAAATAAATTCTTTTTGCCCCTTCCAGCGGGCAAAAACGCCCACCAGCCCAACGAGCTGATGATCGTGGGGAATTTTTAAAAGCTCGTGCAGATATTTGTTTTTAGCCGGGAAGTACTGCGTCTCGCAAAAACCACAGTAAACAACGTCCATGGGCAACCTTGGAAAGGTTTTGGCAATGGCCACAGAGGATGCAATCCATGTGATGTTGGGTTTGTCTTTAAAGCGCAGAAAAAACTTTTGCAGTGAAGGAGCCCCCAGCAAGTCGCGAAAGTGGATTACAATCTGCGCTGGGATGAGAGAGCTGAGGAGGCAAAGGGTGGCATGGCATTTAATTCCCGTGGAGTGAATGGCTGACGGACCTTCTTTTTTTAAAAAGGCATGGAGACGAAACAAATACAGTAAGTAAGCCGGTAGGCCCAAGAGCAAAAACGCCAGTTTTGATGGAGGGGATTGACGGGAGAGCTTGGTCCAAAGAGTTGGAAAGGGTATGATTTTGTAGTTGATGGAGAACTCGTTTAACTTATCTATCAGAGGTCCTTGCTCTTTTGGTAACAGAACGAAAAAGTCTTCAGGTTTTTTGTCTTTCTTATAAAAAATTAAAAAATCAAGAAGCGATCTTTCGGCGCCGCCAAGATGGGAGGAGACTCCATAAAATATAACCTTTTTAGACACGCATTTCTCCCGCGATGATTTGCGCTGTTTGGGACCAACTTCGTCGCATCACCATTTGCAAACAGTAGCTTGATGAGACAGCGAGTTTTTGCGGGTTGGAAAGAAGAGCAAAAAGTTGTTTTTCGATTTGCACAAGATCAGTTGGGTTTACCAGCCATCCCGACTTTTGGTCATCAATGGCGTCGGGGATTCCTCCGCTGGCACCTCCAAGACTTGGCAGTCCACAGGCGGCAGCCTCTAAAAACACTAAGCCAAAGCCCTCCACATCAGGCAGCTCTTCGCGGGACAAAAGCACAAACAGATCGGCCGCGTTGTAGTGTTGGATGATCTGCTCTTGCGTAAGGGCACCAAGAAACTCCACCTGGTTGTTGAGTGAAAGGTCGGAAGTGATTTTTCTTAATCGTGCAAGGTCGGTACCCGTGCCGATAACTCTGTATTTGATGTCGAGGCCTTGCTTTAGGAGCGAAGGCAACGAGCGCAACACCATGTCTACGCCTTTGTAGGCGTTTAATCTGGTGACGGTGAGCAGATTTTTTGTGGGCTTTAAAAATCGATCTTTTGTGGGTGTGGAAAGAGGTTTGTAGATGTTGGTGTTAATTCCATTGTTCGCCACACAGAGTTTGCTCTCTGGGGTTTGAGTGATTTGCAAAATTAAATCCTTTGTGTATCGACTCACAGGAAATATTTTTTCGGCGTTGAGCAAAGTCTGCTGTTTGAGGTGCGAAATGAGCTTTTTTCGCAAAAAGTGTTTTATGGTTTTTTCGCTTTCGACCACTTCCATGGCATGGGCGGCGATAAAGTACGGCGTTTGCGGTGCTCCCCACTTTTGTGCAAGGTAAACGGCGCTGGCATCTGGAAACCACAGGGGGCAAAATAGAAAGTCAGGTTTGATCTGCTTTTGCAGTCGCCAAACCGCGTGCGCCCACTGTGGTAAAGCCAGGGCCGCCATGTTGGCTGTTTTGATGCGGGTAATATAAAAAGGGGACGTTTGATCGTAAGCGGCTGTGTTCTCCGCATGGCGTGCAAGGATATGAATGTCGCACTGATATTCGTGGTACAGCACGGTCATCAGCTCGTGCACGTAGTGGGCGACACCGCCCAGTTGCGGTTTAAAATCAAAACTGGGAACAAATATTTTTTTTCGCGGTAGGTTTTGCGACGTCTTTTGTATCATCATGAATTTGCAGCGTTGAGAGATTGATAAAATTGAAAATATTCTTCGGAGACAATTTCCCAGGGGCGCTCCTGTGCTGTCGCGACGGCGTTTGCTGAAAAACGTTTTTGCTGGGCAGGATTTTTAATTAACGTACCCAGTTGTTGCGCCATCGAGACTGGGTCGAGGATGTTTTCGATCAAGAGACCATTTTGCTCGTGCTCGATCAGCTCTGAACCGCCGGCGCTGGGGGACACCACGCATGGAAGGCCCGACGCCATGGCTTCGAGAATCACCAAACCAAAGGGCTCATACACGGTGGGAAAAAAGAACAGGTCGCTGGCCCAATAATAGTCGCGAATATTTTTTGTGTGTTGAATAAAATGCACGTACTCGTTGATTTTTTCCTCAGTGGCAATTCTTTTAAGAGGTCTAATATCTCCCGCGCCAACGGCGATGTAATGAATGTTGGAAAAGCCTTCGGCTTTTAAAACACCAATGGTTTCGAGCGCCAAAGGTACACCCTTTCGCTGATTCAGGGCCCCCGTGTGCAAGAGTACCAACGCGTCTTTAGGAATGCGAAGTTCATTGCGAACCCGTTCGCGGGCTGCCATGGCTTCGTCGGTGGTAGGCGGGCAAAAGTACTGGCTATCGACGCCGTGGTAGATGGTGCGAATATTTTTTTCGGGAATCTGGAAGTTTTGAATCAACTCTTTTTTTATGGAGTGCGAAATGGCGATGTATTTTTTATTTTTTTTGTAGAGGCGATGTTCAAGCCAAACATTAAACAACTGCAAAATTTGGTGGTAAATGCTTTTAAAAAAGGGAGCATCGTCTTCTAAGTTAAAGTCAGCTTGCAAGTTTTGCCAGGTTTTATGCAAAAACTGAATTTGGAAAACATCGGGATCAAAAGTGGCAGTGCCGGTGCTTTGCACCCATACTTTTTCGGTTTTCCTAAGACTCGAAAAACGAAAAAGCGAACGAAATCCGTAGGACAACACTTTTAAAATCAGTGGTCGCCGCAAGCCGAGGTACTTTGTAAAGGTCACAGTCGGCCACGGGCGGTGGTCGGTAAACTGATAAGCGTGGATTTCGAGCGGTAATTTTTGGCTCAAGCCAAAAAGGATTTCAAGATTGGATTTGTCCTGTCCACCCCATGGGTGAAGATCGTGAATAGCAATGATCAGTTTACGCACGCTTTGCATCTCTTCAGTGTAGAGGGTCTTTTTCCTTTTTCAACGAGCTTGTAACATAATATTTGTTTTACGTTTCACCTTTTCCTTCGCAGCGAACACAGTCATACTTTGGAGAATGAAAGCAAAGATCCAGCTTCTGAGTGTTGGTCACTCCTATGTTGTCGCGCTCAATCGATCGTTGATGCGAGAGCTTAACAAAAGCGATCGCATCCAGGTCACCGTGGGGGCGCCACGTTTTTTTGCGGGCGATCTTCGGCCCATCCACATCGAGGACGAACCCATAGGCAGTGATTTGCAAGTCGTGGATCTGCCATGCACATTCACCTCGTCCATTCACATGTTTTGGTACAACCCCTTCGAGCTGCGCAGGCTTGTGCAGTCAAAGCCGTGGGACTATGGTTACGTTTGGGAAGAGCCGTACATTTTTTCGGGCTTCCAGCTGGCCCGGGCGTTTCGAAAAAAAAATATTCCCTATTCATTATTTACCAATCAAAACATTTTTAAAAAATATCCATGGCCTTTTTCGCAATTTGAAAGACGCACCTTACAAACGTGTGATTCGCTTTGGGGGTGCGGACCTCAGGTTTTAGAGACATTTCGCCAAAAACAATACACAGGGCCATCGGAAGTTGTGCCTTATTTTGTAAACACGGAACGTTTTAAACCGATCACGCCTCAGCAAAAATCGCAAAATCGCAAAAAGTGGGGACTTCACGATGTAAAAACGGTGGGTTTTATGGGTCGGCTAACCAAAGAAAAAGGCTTAGAGCATTTTTGTTACGCCGTGGAAAAACTCCCGCGCGAGACGCCGTGGCAGGTGTTGATTTTGGGGGATGGGCCCATGAAGGCTGAGCTGCAAACGTGGATTTTAAAAAATAATTTTCAGGAGCGGGTTTTTTTAAAACTTGTAAAGCACGAAGACGTTCCGCAAATTTTGCCGACCATGGATGTGTTGCTGTGTCCAAGCCAAACGACCCCGTTTTGGCGCGAGCAGTTTGGGCGAATGATCATCGAGGCTTTTGCCTGTGGAGTGGCGGTCATAGCCAGTGATTCGGGCGAAATCCCCTTTGTGATGGATGGGGCGGGGCTTATCGTTTCCGAGCATGATAAAGGGGCATGGGCCCAAACCTTGAGCGAAACTTTAACAAACGAGGATTTGTTACACACATTGCGTGAGCGCGGGTTCCTTCGAGCGAGAACTTTTTCCATAAAAACCGTGGCCAAACAGATCGAAAAGATCATTGTTGCTAGAGCTGATAAGTCCAAGTAGAACCGGGCCATGACAGAACCATTAAAAAACCAACACGTTCGCAATATTCCTTTGGACATTGTTCTTACGCTGATCACCTGTTTTTTGTACAACATCTACGTGCAATATAAACAGTGTGCCGCTGTGAATGACATGCTGAAGGAGTACAAGTACAGCTTCGCACAGTGGCTAATCTTTACTATTCTTACTTGTGGCCTGTACCACATTTATCACGAGTACCGAAAAAGCTCCGACGTGGCTGTGCTTTTAAAAAAAGACGCAAGCTCCGCCGGTCTGATCGCAGTCGTTTTGACGGCCTTCGGTTTGAGCATCGTAAACGATGCGATCCAGCAGTCAGAGATCAACGGCTATTATGGTAGCCCTGGTCTTTAAAAGACTTTTTCAAAGCAGTTTTATTGCGGGAGGGCTCATCGCCGTTGTGGCTCGGCTCAATGGCTGGCGCCCTTCGATTCTTTCCATCGAAGCCCTTACTGCCCATTCACCGCTGGCCTGTCTGTTTCATAAGTTCACCGGCTGGGACTGCCCGGGGTGCGGGCTTACGCGGGCAGTGATCAGCTTTTTTGCCGGAGATTGGACGCTGGCGTTTTATTTTCATCCCATGGGGCCGCTCGTAGGACTTTTTATTTGTTATCTGTTTTTGCTCACGTTTAAAAAAGTAAACCTTTGGAGACCCGAAAAGTGGTTCCATGCGCGATGGAGCTGGAGCTTTTTGCTAATTCTTATAGCATGGGGAATATTACGTAATTAAAATCCTAGACTTTCATCTTGCTATGGGTGGTGAAATCCTTTGAATCCGATTAAACTTGAGATTCAGAGGGAGATCCTAATGACATACCGACGAGTGCAAGGTTTACCTTGGCAAATTATCGATGAAAAAGCCGTGATCTTGGATCCTCGCAATCAAAAAGTGCATGAGCTCAACGAAGTGGGCTCATTTATTTGGGAAAAATTAGACGGCGAAAAAGATGCAGATATTATTTCCAACCTGTTGATCGAAGATTTTGATTGTGAGCTTGCAGTTGTTGCCAGTGACATTCAAGAATTTTGCGAAGGACTTGCTGCCGAAGGCATTGTTGAGGTCCTTAAGCCCACAGCGCCATTCTAGATTAGCGCCAAACAAAGGTTTTTTGCTGCAGATTTCCGCGCCAGAGTTGGAAAATTGTAATCCACGGCGTGATCATATAATACATCCACATTTTAAAAGCCTCGTTCATTGAGAAGGAACACCCTCGCAGTTGTTGAGTTGTGTAGATCGCGCTCAAAGCAAAGACGATTCCCACGACAATGAATCCTCGCTCTAAAGTGGGGGAGAACAGAAGCCACAAAAGAAGTGCGGCGTGAATCGCCAGAAAAGCCCATTGAAAGCGCTGAACGGCTTTCCAGCCCTGGTTTGTAAAAAGCAGAGAATGTTTTTTGTACAGATAAGGAATAAGACGAGCGCGGTACGCATTAAACAACAGCCGATTGACGTCGGCGGCGGGAACAGGATGCTCTACGACGCAGGTTTCATCAAAAACAATGTTGTGCCCACGATCGAGTAACGTCCAAGCTAAATCCGTATCTTCCAAATAAAACGGAAAATTTAAATCAAAGCCGCCGCATTGTAAAAATACATCTCTCTTATAAAACATATTGCACGTTTGATAGCCGCCCGCTTTGGAAAGCCTTTGCAGCCCTTTGTAGGTGTAAGTCATTTTTTCGGGACTTGGAATCTTTGTGAGACCTTCGATGGCTTGGCAATCGGTGGCTTGCAGGCGTTTTTGCGCCTGCAAGAGCCAGTTTTTATCAGCCACGCAATCGTCGTCGATAAATGCCAGCCAAGGGGCTATCGCTGCGCGGGCGCCGGCGTTTCGTTTGTAAGAGGCGCTGGTTCCGCCAAAGGGATCGTCGTCTGCCGACAGTATCTGCAGTTGAAGCTTTGAGGTCGAAAGATTTTTTACGCCAGGATCGTTGGGCGATGGAACCACAATCACTTCAAACTGCTCCGGCGACAGAGTCTGTTGCTCGAGCGATGCGAGCAGCAGACATAACTTTTCGGGCCGAAAGTGGGTGGGAGTTACAACTGAAAAAATCATGCTCTGATGTTAACTTGGAAAACCTTAAAATACACCTAGACCAAAGATAAATTCATGGATGATCCGTAAACAACTCCAGAGTAGAATCGGCTTATGAAGTCAATTCTCATTTCTATTTTGCTACCGACCCATAATCGCTGTCAGCTTCTGCAAGAAACATTGAACACAGTGTTTCAGCAGGTGGTCGGATTGGACCAAATAGAACTTATTGTTTCGAACGATGGCTCCACCGACGGGACTAAAAACTATTTAGATGAGTTGAAGCAAACGTCACAAAAGTTTCCGCTGCATGTGTTCCATCACGAAAACAATTTGGGCGGCCCGGGAAACTGGAAGTTTTTATTGGAGCAAGCAAAAGGCGAGTTTGTGTATTTACTCAGTGACGATGATTACATCAAACCGGATTTTTTAAAACAGTATATGCAGATCATCGCCGAAAACCCAACCGTGGATTTAGTTTATAGCGGCATTGAGTATTGTGATGATTCCATGCGGACGCTCAATCAGAGCCAAATTTCCTCGGTGCCCGGTTTAGTGAGTGGCACCGGACGATTGAAAAACCATCTCGTGGCCAATCACATGGTGATGAGCTCTGTGTATCGCCGTTCTACTTTTTTAAAAGCGGGTGGCTGGCAAGCAAAGTATGGCACCTGCATTGATGGCGGTGGCTTTGCGATGATGTGCACTCAAAGTAGACAAACTTATTTTATTTCAAAAGCTTTGTTTTGCTTCCGCATCGGCGCCCAAACATGGTCGTCGTTCAGTCCACAAAAGCAAAAAAAGATGTATCAGTATTTTCGTTTAATCATCGACGACGTCGTGGCGTGGGCCATAATTAATGATCAAAAAAATATTTCTTTTTACCGATCGTGTTATGCCGCTCACGCTCAAGGGGCACTAAATATGTTGGATTTAAAAATCGTCCACGAGCAAATCAATAAAGCCACCCTCAAGGAATTGCTTCGCGATTTGCGTGAGGTATTTCCCGAAGTTGTCACCCTTCCTAGTTATTATAAAATGCAAATGGTCGCCTATTTGGGTGTGCGTTGGCTTGAAGCCGTGCGCGAGTGGTTGGGGCGCGGGATTCGCGGGAAGAGTGTTTTTGAAAAAGACTATGAACCTCAAGGAGTGAAGCGATGAGTCTAATTGGTTTAATTCCAGCCGCCGGCAAAGGAACGCGACTGCATCCGTTGCCGTTTTCGAAGGAGCTTTATCCCATTGGTTACCACGAGGTGCAAATTGATGGTGAAAGTAAGCTCCGACCCAAAGTGGTCAGTCAGTATTTAGTAAATCATATGACTCGCATGGGAGTGGAAAAAATTATCATCACCTTGGGCCCGGGAAAATCAGATATTATGGATTACTACGGCTCGGGGAGAACCACCGGTGTGCCCATCGTTTACAATTTTCAAAGCGTCGCAAAAGGCATGCCCTATGCACTGGATCTGTCCTTCCCATGGATTCGCCCCGACGACGTTATCGTCTTTGGGATGTCGGACACTATCATCGAACCAGTAAATGCATTTGTAGATTTGAAAACCACTTTCGAAAAAATAAAACCTGATTTGATGCTAGGTTTATTTCCTACACAAAATCCGAAAAAGTTCGGAATGGTGGATTACAATCCACAGACTCATTTGGTCGCAGCGACCATTGATAAACCGAAGGAGACCAAGCTCACACACATGTGGGGCTGTTGTTTTTGGAACTATACCTTTTGCAAATTTATGCACGACTTTTTAAAAACTTGCACGGTCAGCGAAGGGAAAGAGGTTGTTTTTGGCGATGTGATCAATCAGGCCATCAAACAAGGCTTACGTGTGTGCGGCCAGTCGGTAAACGAAGGCCGCTATATCGATATCGGAACCATCGAGGATCTTGATCAGGCCATCAAACAATTTCATTTGTAAATGAGTCCTTGCCCCGTGGGTAAGGACAACACTTGTTTACCGTGCTTCAGACAAAAATCATCGAAACCGCGCTTTTGCCGTTCGTGTCCAATATTGTTGTAATCATCCAGCACCACGATTCCACCGGCGCTTAACTTGGGCCAAAAGTACTCGATGGCTGCGATTTCGGGAGCAAGGGCGTTCATGTCGAGGGATAAAAAGCAGATTTTTTCGCTGGTGACTTTTGGCAAAGTGGCGGGGACTTCGCCTTTTACAATCACCACATTCTGGAAATCGCGAAAATTAGCGACCACTTGATCGTAGCACTCCTCATATTTGTTGCGGCTGGTTTCGTCGTCGGCAAGGCAATGCGTGGGCGTTCCTTGGTAGGTATCAAGCAGGTAAAACTTTTTTGCTGTAGAGCTTGTAAAGCCTGTGTAGTGAATCGCTGCCCGTGCCATGCCGCCTTTATTGACTCCGCACTCCACATAATCACCGGGAAGGTCTTTGCAGTGAAACGCGCTCCAGCAGTAAATATATGCGCGGTACTCAGGGTCCACCTGTCCCCAGGCGCCTTGAAACGAGCCTGT
>JANPLN010000018.1:0-64487 GCA_031426555.1 Bdellovibrionales bacterium
TTCCTGTAAAAATTTCTTGGAGTCCAGTTACCGGATTGACTGTTGATTTTAATAATGGCACGATAATGAACACAAGTGTTGCATCTGTATTGGCTGCTCTTGGCGGTGCTCCGCTTAATACAAATGTAAACTGGGGTTTTAACTCAGGTACTGGTTTATCCGCAAACGTTCAAACTGTTCAGGTAGTAAATTGCGTAGTTGCTCCGCCGGTTTGTACATTAACTGTTTCAGCTTCTTTGCCAGCACTATCCTGCGATGGTCCTAACACAATTTATTTAGGTTATGGCCCACAATGTGTTACTGCAACTTCTAACGAGGCTGGTACTACATTCCAGTGGTTCATGGTTGGCAATCCTGTAGCAGTTTCAAGTGGTGCTGAATTCTGTCCTACAGCAAGTGGTACATACTATGTAGTAGCCACTAATGGAGCATGCACTGCATCAACCTTAAATACACCTTCAGTAATTGATGTAATAGACATTCGTTGCGGCAACAATCACGATGTTCCACGTGGAACATGCGTTATTTTTTAATTTATCTTATCTTTTTTGTATCTGCCTGTAATAAAGAGGTCACTCTCTTGCGGCCTAGCTTTGGATCCGATTCAATTCACCAGGATTACAAAAAAAACCTAGCTGAGTTTCAAAAAGAATACGACGACATCAAAGCGGGCATTCAAACTGCCAAAGATCGCATCAATGATTCTTCTTTTACACCAAAAGTTGCCGAACTTATTAAGAGCGAGATTTTCATACAGGAAAAATACCTGAGGATCATCGAACAAGAAATTAATTATTTAAAAATCAAGGATAATGAGCGCTCGAAGTATTACGCGGAACGATCCGACACCCTAACGGCCGCGATCGTGAAAAAAGATTATGAAGACTACCTTGTGAGAGAAAAAGCCAATCCCAAAAAATACATTTGGCGCCTGCGCCCAGGACTTGTGCTACCCGAGGATACAAAGAAAGCCGTCCCAAAGAAAAGCGAACCCGCAAAACATTAGTTGATGACGTCTGACTACTCAAAATTGTTCCACGTGGAACATATTCAGAACTTATTCATCTGAATAGTCATCGACGAGTGCTTGCAATAATAAATCGATCCACATTTGTCTCTGGAATCGAATATTGGCCAGCAGTCTGAATATCCCAGCTTGAAAACACCTGAGTGGGACAATTCGCGATTTCGGTTGACCAGTTTTCCGATTTAAAGTGATAAAGTACCGCTCCGGCAGAAAATAAAGAATTCATTTGGATAAGCAAGGAAGAGACGGAGCCCAAGGCTCTGGTTACTCCCTGACTAACCATTTGACTATCCAAATCTGAATAGCTGCGAGGGAACACAGTCACGTTAGAAAGCTTGAGCTCGGCCGCAACATGTTTCAAAAATTCGACTTTGCGAATATCGCGCTCCACCAGACATAAACCAACATCGCGACGTAAAATCGCCAACACAAGCCCAGGAAACCCGTTGCCGCTACCAAAGTCGTAAACGGTGCCACTAAATTGAGCAAACGAGTTACAAAGCTCTAAACCTTTTACTGAATCAAAAAAATGCTGCTTTGCGGCTACGGGAAGGGTGCTTTTGGAAACAAGGTTCATCTTGGCATTAAAGTAGATCAATGCTTCGTAGTATTTTTTAAGTTCCGCCAAGTGTTCTGCGGGAAGAAAATTAAGATACTCGCTTAGTTTATCAATATCAGTTTGCATATCCCGTCCGATGGATTTTTAGATAAATCAAAATCGCTTGAATCGCCGAAGGATTAACTCCGCTAATTCTTTGCGCCTGTCCTATGGATAAAGGGCGAATTCGGTGTAATTTTTCCATCTCTTCGCGCGACAGACCTTTGACCTTCTCGTACTCTAACTCATTAGGAATTTTCATGTTTTCCATCTTCTTGGCAAGTGAAATTAACTCCATTTGCCGAGAAATATAACCTTCGTATTTTATTTCCACTTCGACGGCCTCGGAGATGACTTCACTCTCAGGGTTTGCCAACCCCGACTTAACAAGCATTTCGAAATCCATTTCTACTCGCCGCAAAAGCTCCGCCAAGCTGACTTGTTTTAAAAGCAACGGGGTTTCCATTTGTTTCAACATATTCTGTGTTTTTTCAGTGGGACTGATTTTTGTTTCGCGCAATTTTTTGTCGAGAGTCCGTCGTCGCCCTATTATATCCATCAGTTTTTTTGCGTAATCTGCTTCTAGCAGATTATTTTTTAACGAAATGTCTAAGAGTCTTTCAACCGTATTATCTTCTCGAAGGTGAAGGCGATGTTCCGCCCGAGAGGTAAACATGCGATAGGGTTCACGGGTTCCTTTGGTCACAAGATCATCGATGAGAACGCCAATATAAGCTTCGTCTCTTCCCAAAATCAGCGGTCCCTTATCCATCACATTGTGGGCGGCATTAATTCCCGCCATCAAACCTTGCCCAGCGGCTTCTTCGTAGCCGCTGGTTCCGTTAATTTGTCCCGCCAAATAAAGATTTTGAATATTTCTCGTCTCAAGGGTGGGCCAAATTTGGGTGGGCTCCACACAATCATATTCGACGGCGTAGCCTGGCTTAATTAATTTTACGTTTTCCAGCCCTGGAATCGTTCGCAAAAACTCGTACTGAACGTCTTCTGGCAAGCTCGTCGAGATACCTTGTAGATATATAGAATCCGTTGTTAGGCCTTCGGGCTCTAAAAATGTTTGATGATTTGCTTTATCGGCAAAGCGAGTCACTTTGTCTTCAATGCTCGGACAATATCGCGGACCCAATCCTTCAATTTGTCCGGTGTACATAGGGGAGCTGTGCAAGTTTTTCCGAATCACATCGTGGGTTTTTTCGTTGGTGTAACTCAGGTAGCAGGCAATTTGTGGTAAAACCGTTTGCGAAGGACTTGCATAACTAAATGGAAAGAATTTTTCGTCTCCATATTGCGGAGTTGTTTTCGACCAATCGATGGAAGATTTTAAAAGTCGCGGCGGGGTGCCCGTCTTAAGCCGAATCACGTGGAAACCGTTTTCTGCCAGCTGATCAGAAATCCCAACAGTGGATTTATCGCCAACCCGGCCGCCTTCGATTCGTTGATTTCCAATATGCATCACTCCGCGCATAAATGTGCCGGTGGTAATGATGACTGCTTTGGAACGAATCACGGAGCCATCTTCGAGGACAACCCCAGAACAACGTCCAGCTTTTACAACAAGGGATTTTGCTTCTCCCTCTAACAGTTTAACATTACTGTTTTTTTCAAAAACTAAACGCATTTCTTGGCAGTACAAATCTTTATCGCACTGGGCCCGAGAGCCGCGCACGGCGGGGCCTTTTTTCGAATTGAGACGTTTGAACTGGACACAGGTCTTGTCCGTCACTCGACCCATCATGCCCCCCAGAACATCGATCTCGCGAACGATATTGCCCTTAGCAAGGCCGCCAATGGAGGGATTGCAACTCATGTAGCCAAAACGATCAAGGCGAGTTGTTAATAACAAAACTTTTTGCTGAAGTCGCGCTGCCGAAAGCGCAGCTTCAATACCCGCATGTCCCGCACCCACAACAATGACATCAAACATTTCACCCATACTATTTTCCAATACAGAACTGTTTGAAAACCTGATCCAAAACCTGCTCATCAAATTCTTTACCGAGCAGGCTGAAGATCTCGCGCAAAGCGGTTTGAATTTCTAAAGCGACCAAATCATAACTTGATGTTTTATTAAGCAAATCCATAGCGTTTTCTAAGCTTATTCTACAGGTATTCAAGTGAATAAACTGACGATGTTGAGTAATCACAGACTCGTCATGATGAATGTCCACCAAACTGATGCTTTTTATCTTATCTCTAACCACCTGTAATCCATAGCCATTCAATGAACTCACCGAATACACTTCGCTGGCACTTTGAGTACTCAGCTGGTTATCTAATTGGCTAACTAAATGGTTTCTCAAAAACCGCCGGGCTTTCTCAACTAGCTCCTGGTTATCCAGAACCTTATCACTCTTTGTAAGCAAAAAGACGGTTTTTTCGATGTAGGAACTGGCCCCCATTAGCGGAACAAGATCCCAGCCCTGGGGGTCTAAACTGTCCAAAAGATAAAAAATCACGTCCGCGTTTTGCAACTTTGCTTGCGTTCGCTTGATGCCCTCAAGCTCGACAATTTCATTTGTTTCTCGCAAACCCGCAGTATCTACAAGCCGAATGGGCAAACTGAACTCAGTCATCGGAGTTTCTAAAAAATCTCTCGTTGTGCCCGCAACTTCGGAAACGATGGCTTTTTCATCCCCCAATATTGCATTGTAAAGGCTGGATTTCCCAGAGTTGGGAGCCCCGGCCAAAACAACCTGCAGTCCCTCGCTGAGGATGCGACCCTTTTCGTAGCCCAAAACGAGCTCCTCCACCAAAGGAAGAGTTGTGGCTAAAAGCTCTTTCATCTTTTCAAAAGAATAAGGTTCGATGTCCTCCGTTGAAAAATCGATGGAGGCTTCGAGTTGAGCCAAAACCTGGATCAGCTGAGACTCAATGGTATTCAACTTTTGCGAAACTCGGCCGCTCAATTGTTTGATGGCCTGGGATCTTGATATATCACTGCGACTCTTGATCAACGAATGAATCGCTTCTGCCTGTACCAAATCAATTTTTCCGTTATAAAAGGCACGAAACGAGAATTCGCCGCGTTCGGCGGCCCGGCATCCACTGAGTTGCAAGTCGGAAAGCACGCGGTGGGCACAGCTATGCCCGCCGTGAAGAGAAAGCTCTAATGTTTCATCTCCGGTGAATGACTTGCCATGAGCAAAATAGGTAACCAGACATTCGTCGATCAACTCTTGAGTACTGTCTTTGAGCGTTTTAAATTTCCCAAAATAGGCCCGATGGCTTTCGATCGCCTCGGGCAAAAAAGAACAATGCTTTTTTACGATTTCGAGCGCACGGGGGCCCGAAACTCGGACAACCGAAATTCCTGAAAGCCCTGGTGCCGTAACTAATGCGCAGATCGTTTCTTCAACTAAATCTACGTAAGCCATCAATCTGTTTGCTGTTTTGCAGTGGCTGAGTAAATTTTTATTTTTTTGTAATGGCCATCACCTATCGACTTGCTGCGAATGCGTTCATCGCGCGCCAAAAACTGATGAACCACACGTCGTTCTTTAGGAGCCAATGCTTTTACATAGACGGGCTTTCCTTGTGCCAACACCTTTTCTTTGAGTTTATCGATCATGGCTTCGAGGTTTTCGTTTTCTTTAGCACGATAGTCATTGCTATCGAACATCACATTTACGATCTGCTCGGAGAATTGGTTTTGCAAAGCGCGCTTCACAAAAAGCTGAAGAGCATCCAAAAGCATTGCATCTTTTTGGATGAGTAGATCTTCGTCATCGCCATACAAACTCACCTTAAAGGTTTCGTTCTCTTGGCCAGTTACTTCTTCGATATCAAAAGACAGATCAAAACCCGCTTTTTCAATCAACCCACCTAGAACTTGCTCGATTAAGTTCTTTGGTCCTTTTGCTTTTTTCTCACCGACTCCGAAAAGTCGTCCTATTAGACTCATGTGTCCTCCTGTCAGGTTGTTTTTTCCTTCATAAACATAGTCTGTTGAAAAATACTAAATATCGAACCCACAAACATATAGAGTGCGAGTCCGCTTGGCGTCGATAACATAAATACAGTAAAAAGAAGTGGCATAAACTTCATGATCTTCGCCTGTGCAGGATCCGTCGTAGTCACCGGAGTCATTTGCATCTGGAAGAACATGGCGGCTCCAGCCAATATCGGAAATACGTAATACGGATCTTTAGAACTTAAATCGTATATCCAAAAATAAAAAGGCTGCATGTAAAGTTCAAAACTGCTGCTCATCATACTAAAAAAAGCGATGAAAATCGGCAGTTGTAACAACGCTGGAATACAACCACTGAGCGGATTGGCCTTTTCTGACTTTAAAAGTAAGAGCGTCTCTTGATTCGCTTTTTGCGCATCGTTCTTATATTTCTCTTTAATGGCCTGGAGCTTAGGTTGAATCTTTTGCATCTTCTTCATCGAACGAAAAGAATAAACACCTGCTGGCAAAATCAGAGTTCGTAAAATGAGGGTGATTAAAATGATCGCCACACCCCAATTGCCAACAAGTTTGTGAATGTAGAGCATCGCAGTATGCATAGGGCGACCGATAACGCTAAAAATTCCGTAGTCGATCATGTCCACAAGAGTCGGGTCCACGGTATTGAGGAGCTCTTCTTTTTTAGGTCCAAAATAACTGGAAAACTCAACTTCTAGCGTGTCTGTAGGCTGCGCACTTACGTACTTTAAATTCAAAGTGGCTTCTTTGTTTTTGGCGGTGGTCGTCACTTCGGGCAGAAGAGTCGAAGTATTCATAAACGCCTGAGCAAAATACTGAGTGTTATACGCCGCCGTTGCCACACTTTGCACTGTGCTACTAAGACCAGCGTCTTCGACAACTTTTTCACGGTTTATCTTGCCATTGCTAGAAATAAAAAATTCTTGATGATCCGTTGGAGGCAGCAAAAAACTACTCGGGGTCGGTAGGATTTCGTATTTCGAAAGAGCCTCTACGATAGTGGCTTTTTTTGTCGTGTTTTGTACACTCACTTTAGTGGTAAGTACGTATTTTACTGGGTCAATCTTGTAGACAACGCGAGTGACCGATTCAGGACTTTGTTGTCTGCCTTGAATCTCAAATTCATTTATTTTTTCCAGGGTAAAATTTGTTTTGCCGTCGACAAATATTTGCTGCACCGGAAGCTTGTAAATAATGGCATCACCATTGCGTCGTTTATAAGCGTGCAACTTTAAATTAGAGATCGCCATTCCTTGCTGAGAGACATCGAAATCCATGGTTTCTGTTTGAATTGGAATTTTTTGCGCTTCCACATTCACAGCATCTTTAATTTCGGCAGTCGCGACAGCCGCTGTAGTCGACTTTTCATTTGTCAGGGTGGTTGTGGTACCTTGGGTCTCATTTTTCGTGTCAGTCTTCGAGTCGGTCGTCGCATCGACCGTCGCGTCGTCCTTCACGACGGCGTCAGCCGTGTAAGCGTCTGGATACTTTTTTTGTATGTACTGTTGCCATCCTAAAAAGATACCGAAGGATAACAGGATCGCTAGTATCGTATTCTTATCAAAAAAATTAGGGGGCTTTTGTTCTATCATTTTATTTTAAGGTACCGGGTCGTAGCCTCGGCCTCCAAAAGGGTGACACGATAAAAGGCGCCGTAGAATAAGCTCCGTTGCCTTCATCGAAGATTTTTTTTCCAAGGCTTCCAGGGCGTAGTGAGAGCACGTCGGATAATAACGGCATTGAGGGCCCAAAAGGGGCCCAATGCAAAGTTGATAAAATCGAACCACAAAACGAAGACACTTATTTGTGAAATGTTTGTCGAATTTTTGTTCCTGCATTATCTAGTACCGCATCCAATTCATTGTGCTTCAGCGCTCTGTAAAATCTTTGGCCCTTAGCATCTAAAAACAAAAAGTTAATATCCACATGCGGAAAATCTTTTTGCTTTCGGAACCATTCCCGACACCAGCGCTTCAGTTTGTTACGCACGACGGCCGGGCCAATTTTTCGTCCTAATGTATATCCAATGCGAACATCATCTAAGTTGTTCTCATTATAGTTAATAAGGAGCCAGGAACTGGGTTTTAATCGTTTTCCTCGCTCAATCAGATTTTTAAAATCTGTTTTACGAACAAGGCTGCCCAAAATTACTTGCCGCGTTTTTTAACGGCCAGACGCTTACGTCCTTTAGCTCTACGGCGCGCTAACACTTTGCGACCATTTTTTGTCGACATTCTTTTGCGGAATCCATGGGTCTTTTTCTTGCGCCGTCTCTTGGGCTGTAGCGTGCGTTTCATCCTAACCTCTCTCTATTAAACAACATTTTCAAAAAGGACCTTTTTAAACCATAAAGCGTTAAAAAGGTCAAGGTGTTGAACTTTTCAGCATAGCCTGTTAGATCTTCCCTTTATCGCTTCGGGGGCTGTCCAAATACATAGAAATCTCGTACAAGGGTGTTTATGCAACCAGGTTTTGAACCTCTCAACAATGAATCTATTTGGTCACAGGTCAAATTCAATTTGATCACTAAGAACTCAGAGAATAAGCCACTGCAAACTTGGTTTAACCCCACTGATTTAATCGGTATTGAGCAAACGGCCCATGCGAAACGCTTTAAGCTGGGTGTTCCTACGGAGCTGCATAAATATTGGATCTCAGAAAACCTATTTGATCGAATTTGCGCAGAAATCTCGTCGATTTTTAAGCAACCCTTCGAGGTGGAGTTGGTTGTAACTGGAAAAGTGATCCCGGTTCCTCCCGAAAGCCCGGGCGCTCTCCATCAGGCGATGACGCAAAAGGAGCCACAAGACTTTCAACAGTCAATGTCGCAGCCCGCGCCTGTGGAAGTTCGACGAAGTGGCGATTTTTTAAATCCTGAATATACGTTTTCGTCCTTTGTTGTGGGGCGAAATAACGAATTTGCTCACGCAACGTCTTATCGGATCGCCCAAAGGCCCGGCTCCGAAGGTTACAACCCCCTGTTTATTTGCGGTCCTACGGGCATGGGTAAAACCCATTTGCTGCATGCAGTGGGAAACCACATTCGCGAAAGCGCTCCGCAAACTCGAATTATGTATATCTCTGCGGAGAGATTCCTCAACGAGTGCGTCTCCTGCATTCGCCGTGGCGAAATGGATAAATTCAAACAAAAATACCGTGAAAAGTGCGATCTCCTATTAATGGATGATATTCAGGTTTTGGGGCGCGGTGAGGCTGTGCAAGAAGAGTTCTTTCATACCCTCAACGACTTCTTCGAAAAAGGCCGTCAGGTTGTGGTGGCCAGCGATCGTGTTCCCAAGGATATTAAAGGTTTAGAAGATCGCATTCGCACGCGTCTGGAGTGGGGCTTGATTGCCGATATTCAAATGCCAGACATCGAAACGCGGATGGCAATTATGCGCTATAAAGCCGAACGCAAAAATATCTTGCTCCCAGACGAAGTGATTTCCTACATCGCAAAGATTTCCAAACGTTCGATTCGCGAACTGGAAGGAAACCTCAATAAAGTAAAAATGTTTTCAGAACTTCAGGGGTTGCCGATTAATTTGGAACTCACTAAAAAAGTTCTGGCTGTTCATGATGACAGTACAACAATCACTATCGATGAGATCCAACGATTGGCTTCCGAACACTATAAAATTCGCATTCCCGATCTTAAATCCAAAAGTCGTAACAAGCCTATTGTTACAGCACGGCAAATGGCCATGTATTTGATCAAATTGCATCTTGATAAATCTCTCGTTGATATCGGCCGGGCCTTTGGAAGTAGAGATCACACCACGGTTTTAAGCTCACTGCGTCGAATCGAGTTTCAACTGAACGAAGATTCCGATTTGAAAAAGGATTTCGATGAGTTACAAAGCCGTATCCACAATATCACAGGGGTGTGAATACATGATGTGCATAAACCTGTTGAAAACTCTACCCGGAACTTTGGGGTTTCAGTTACCCACAATTTTGCCGGAGTTCCGGGTGGATGATGAAACGAGTCTTCCACAGTCATTTCGTTGGAATTTTAGATACTTAAGTCGAAAAAGTGGTTATCAACGCACCTACAGCTACTACCAATTATTTATATATATATAAGAGTAATTAAAGAACGGGGATTTCTATGAAATTGAAAATAGAAAAAAAAGATCTAATGAATTTGTTGGCAAAGACACAAAATATCGTCGACAAGCGCAACACAATGCCGATTTTGGTAAATGTTCTATTCGATGCAAATAAGAGCAGATTGAAAGTTTTTGCAACGGACCTTGAAGTGAGCTTAACGGACGAGACCAACGCCGATGTTCAGGAGCCCGGACAACTTGCCGTGAATGCTCGGAACTTATTTGATATCGTCAAAGAACTTTCTGAAGGTCCCATTTCCTTAACTAAGAAAAAAAATAATTGGATAGAAATTAAACAGAACAAATCTGTGTTTAACATTGTGGGTATTGGTGCAGAAGAGTATCCGATTTTTCCAACTTTTAAGACCACTGATTTTATAAAGGTGGAAGCAAAAGTTATTTCGGAGATGATCGAACGCACCATCTACAGCGTTTCCAACGATGAAACGCGGTACCACCTGAATGGTGTTTATTTTGAAAAGCGAAAAGAAAACGGAAAAATATGTTTTAGAATGGTAGCCACAGATGGTCACCGTTTGAGTTTAGTAGAGAGAGAAATCAGCTCTGATATCCACGAAAGCTCCATACCAAACACCGGCGTGATTATTCCACGCAAGGGCCTTACAGAGATTAAAAAAATTATCGACAGCCTCGAAGGTTTTATTGAAATGGCTTTCGAGGGATCACAACTGATTATAAAAACTAACAGCACAGTGTTAATGGTACGTTTGATCGAAGGCAAATATCCCAATTATCAACAGCTTATTCCACAGAAGGTGATGAAGACAGCAAGCATCGACCGAGAAATTTTTCTTGGCAGTATTCGCCGTGTATCTCTTTTGTCGAACCATAAATCAAAAGGCGTCACAATCAGCTTATCCAATGGAAAAATGGAAATTACCTCTAACAATCCAGAGCTGGGTGATGCAAAAGAAGAAATTGATGTGGAATACTCTGGGGATGATATGAAGATCGGTTTCAATGCCAAATACATTCTTGATATTTTAAACAGTTTCGACGATCAAAATCTGGATTTAGAGTTGGATGGACAGCTGTCACCAGGTCTTATTCGCCCCGAGAACGACAAAAAATACACTTGTGTTGTTATGCCGATGAGAATTTAACCACAGTGTACATTAAGAGCGTACGCATCAAGAGTTTTCGCAACATCGACGATGCCTTTTTGGAGTTGAGCCCCAAAGTAAATATTTTGTTTGGGGAAAACGCCCAGGGAAAAACCAATTTTTTGGAGTCCATCTATTCCTCTGTTAATGGTTTGAGCTTTCGCACGTCCGATTATAAAAATATTCTCAACGATGACAAGCCCGCCTATGTGGAAATCTCGATACAGAGCAAATCTTTGACCCATCGGTTGCAGACAATGACCACATTGTCCGAGCGGAAAATAATTCTCAACGAAAAAAAAGTTTCACGATCCACAATCCGCGCAGAGTTTTCCACAATCTTATTTAGTCCAGAAAGTTTAGCGGTGATCAAAAACAGCGATCGAGAGCGCAGAGATCTGGTGGACGAGCTCATTGAAGATTTGTTTCCAGAAAAAAGAAAAGTGCTTGTGGATTTTCGTAAGATTTTACGCCAACGAAATGTTTTATTAAAAGAGCTCAAAGAAAAAAAGCGCGAGATCAGCACCACAACTGTTCAGCTGCTAGATACTTTGACGGAACAATTTTTACGAATCTCAAGCGAACTGGTTTTTATGCGCTTGCAGGCGTTGAAAAAAATCCAACCGGAAATCCAGAAATTGCTCGCCGATATTTTTAATGAACATGTGGATATCTGCGTGGATTATGTGATTTCTGATCAGTGTGTGAAAGACGGGCCAAATCATCAGCAGCTCTATGATGCCATGTATAAAAGATGGTTGCAGCTAAAGTCAGCAGAGATCAAGACAGGAAGTTCGTTGGTTGGGCCTCACAAGCACGATATTCGGGTTCTGTTCAACGGAAAAGACTCGAGGCACTACTGCTCCCAGGGTCAGCAAAGACTCTTAATATTGGCTTTCAAAATGGCTCAGATCGGGTTACATTACGACGTTCACGAAACGTATCCAATTTTACTTCTTGATGATGTTTTATCTGAGATCGATGAAACGAAGCGGGTTAGACTCATCGAAGCTTTGGAATCACTTCGTGCGCAAATTTTTATTACAACGACGGAAGATACAGTTTTGCGCTATTTAAACCGTAGCACTTATTCGGTATTCGATGTCAGCAATGGGCGAATTCAACCCAAAGTAGCGTCCCAGGAGGAAGCGAGTGTCAGATAATCACGTGGCTCAAGACGATAAACAGAAAAAGAATTATTCTGCAGATTCCATTCAAGTTTTAGAAGGTCTCGAAGCCGTTCGCAAAAGACCCGGTATGTACATTGGTGACACAGGAATTCGCGGTTACCACCATTTGGTCTATGAAATTGTTGATAACTCGGTGGATGAGGCGCTTGCCGGTCATTGCCAAAAAATTTCTATTACTATTCACAAAGACGAGAGCATCACTGTTGAAGATGATGGACGCGGTATTCCCGTCGATAAACATAAATCAGGTAAATCGGCGCTCGAAGTTGTTTACACAGTTTTGCACGCCGGTGGAAAATTCGACAAAGACACTTACAAAGTTTCCGGTGGTTTGCATGGCGTAGGCGCTTCGGTTGTTAACGCCCTTTCTTCATTTTGTATCGTTGAAGTTCAGCGCGAAGGCTCCATCTGGCGCCAAGGTTTTGAGCGCGGTGATCCGACGGGACCTCTAGAAAAAGTAGGTACCGCCAACAAAACGGGAACCAAAGTCACCTTTTTGCCCGACCGAGATATTTTTAAACAAGAAGAGCTCACCTACAATTTTGACACGTTGGCCGCGCGTTTTCGCGAACTCGCATTTTTAAATGCGGGACTTTATTTTTCCTTATCCGACGAGCGCACCGGCAAAAAAACGGAGTATCAGTTTGCCGATGGTGTTAAGCAATTTATTGAGCATTTGAACATTGCTAAAAAAGCGCTCCACCAAAGCATCGTTTATTTTTCGGGAGCCAAAGAAGGCATGGAGATGGAAATCGCCATGCAGTGGAACGATTCGTACACCGAATCCATTTTTTCGTACTGTAACAACATCAATACTATCGAAGGTGGAACTCACTTGGTGGGCTTTCGCGGCGCGCTCACGCGAACCATGAACTCCTACGCCAACGCCAAAAATTTATTGAAAGAATTAAAAGGTGAGTCCCTTGAAGGCGAAGATATCCGCGAGGGTTTAGCAGCGGTTGTAAGCGTAAAAGTTCAAGAGCCACAGTTTGAGGGCCAAACAAAAACCAAATTAGGAAACAACGAAGTTAAAGGTATTGTCGAGTCGTTAGTAAACGAAAAATTAGCCGACTGGCTCGATCGCAATCCAAGCGTTGCAAAAACCATCATTGGAAAATGTGTCGACGCCTGTTTAGCACGTGTTGCCGCCCGAAAAGCGCGCGAGATGACTCGCAGAAAATCAGCACTGGACTCTCACTCACTGCCAGGAAAAATGGCTGACTGCCAGGAAAAAGATCCTTCGAAATGTGAAATCTACTTGGTTGAGGGTGACTCTGCGGGTGGTTCGGCAAAACAAGCGCGCGATCGCAGAACCCAAGCGGTATTGCCGTTGCGTGGAAAAATCTTAAACGTCGAAAAAGCACGCTTCGATAAAATGCTTGGCAATGAAGAGATTAAGATGATGGTGTCGGCCATCGGGATCGGCATCGGAAAAGACAATGTAGAAATGGAAGATCTGCGTTACCACAAAATCATCATCATGACGGATGCGGATGTTGATGGCTCGCACATTCGTACTCTGTTGCTGACATTTTTCTATCGGCAAATGAAACACGTGGTTGAACAGGGCCATGTCTACATCGCTCAACCGCCCTTGTATCGCTACAAAAAGGGCAAAGAGGAAGTTTATCTCAAAGACGAAAAAGCCCTTACGGAATTTTTGCTTAAAACAAGCATCGCAAACTTTCGCATCGTGAATCAAAAAAAATCAATGAACGAAGAAGAGATGAAAAAGTTTGTGTTAGACATCTTGAAATTCGAAGAAGTGATTCGAATAAAATCAGCGGAGTTTGATCCCGAGTTCTGCCGCTTTTTAGTGGCGATGAATGCGAACTTGGAAAAATTGGTTACAGACGAAGGCTATTGCAAAGAAATATTTTCCCAGATTAAACAGAAGATATCCGCTGGCGGAAGCACATTAATTAATTTGGAGCTTCTAAAATTTGATAGCGCCAATCAAAAAATCACTTTCCGTACGACCCAGATGGGTCAACACAAAGAAAGCGAATTGGATAGCTTCACTATAAAAACGGGCCAGTGGAAAACTTTGTATGGCGTGTGGCAGAATTTGCAAAATGTGGTCGCCTTGCCAATTCAAGCGCAAGCCGAAAAAAGCGATGCCATCGAATTTCAGTCCTACAAGCAATTCTACGATTTCTTCATGGAAGAGAGTAAAAAAGGCGCCTACATTCAACGCTACAAGGGTCTTGGAGAGATGAACCCAGATCAGTTAAAAGAAACAACGATGACTCCCGCAAACAGAACCCTACTTCAGGTTTCTATCGTCGATGCCATGTTGGCCGACGAAACTTTTAGTATTCTTATGGGTGAAGAAGTGGAACCGCGCCGGCAGTTTATTTCGGAAAACGCACTGCTCGCTAAAGAATTAGATGTTTAGAGGTTTGTATGAATGAAAACAATGTTCCAAGCAATATAACTCAAGTCGATATCAATCAAGAGATGAAGGATTCCTACTTACAATACTCAATGAGTGTGATTGTGGGTCGTGCCCTTCCCGATGTGCGCGATGGTTTAAAGCCTGTTCATCGCCGCGTTTTATTTGCTATGCATGAGCTCAGTAACACCCACGACAAGCCCTACAAAAAGTCGGCCAGGGTCGTTGGTGACGTGATTGGTAAATACCACCCCCATGGCGATACGGCCGTTTACGATACCATGGTTCGCATGGCGCAGGAATTTTCGCTCCGTTACCCGCTGATTGATGGACAAGGAAACTTTGGCTCCATCGACGGCGATAGTCCGGCAGCTCAACGTTACACTGAAGTGCGCATGACTCAGTTGGCGGAGGCTCTCCTCGAAGACATCGAAAAAGAGACCATTCCGTTTGTACCGAACTACGATGATTCCCTAGTTGTACCTGCAATCCTTCCCGCGAAGTTTCCAAACCTTCTCGTCAACGGAAGTTCGGGAATTGCGGTTGGTATGGCCACCAACATTCCTCCTCACAACCTCGGTGAGGTCATCGATGGCTGTGTCGCTCTCATTGATAATCCCCTGACGACTGATGACGAAATCATTGCTCTGATTCCAGGACCGGACTTTCCAACTCACGGTGTGATTGCAGGAAGAAATGGAATCATTTCGGCCTATAAAAAAGGCAACGGAATTATTGCGATCAAAGCAGTGGCCGAAATTGTTGCCGTAAAAGATCGCGAAGAAATTATTGTCACTGAAATTCCGTATCAGGTGAACAAGGCAAAATTGATCGAAAGCATTGCCGACCTTGTGCGCGATAAAAAAATCGAAGGTATCAGCGACATCCGCGACGAATCTTCGAGCGAAGGCATGCGCATTGTGATCACACTAAAGCGGAACGAAAACGCCAGCGTGATTTTAAATCGCCTCTACAAATACACACAAATGCAAGTGAGTTTTGGTATCAGAATGTTGGCGCTGGATGCTCAACTTCGACCGCATATGTTCTCTTTAAAAGAGGCGCTGCAAGCGTTTATTGCCCATCGTAAAGATGTGGTCATTAAGCGTTGTATCTTTGATCTTAAAAAATCAGAGGCTCGCTCGCACATCTTAGAGGGTTTGAAAAAAGCCATCGATCAGATCGACGCGGTTGTGGCAACGATTCGAGCTTCTAAAGAAACGGCCCTGGCAAAAATCGCCCTTATGGAAAAGTTTCTTTTTTCTGAGAAGCAGGCGCAAGCGATTCTCGAGATGCGTTTGTCTCGATTAACCGGATTAGAAAGTCAAAAAATCATCGATGAACTCGCAGAGCTCATGAAAACAATCATGTGGCTCAAAGATGTTCTCAGCGATGAAAAAAAGGTGTTCCAAATTATTAAAGATGAACTTGTCGAAATTAAAGCAAAATTTAATAATCCACGCAGAACGCAAATCGAGAGCGATGGTCAAGAGATCGAAGACGAAGATTTGATCGCTCAAGAAAAAATGGTTGTTAACATTACGAACTCTGGAACCATTAAACGCATTCCGATCGATCAGTATAAGACCCAACGCCGCGGCGGAAAAGGCGTTAAGGGTGCGGATACCAAAGAAGAAGATTACGTTACCAATATTTTTGTAGCCAATACTAAAACAAACCTTCTTGTTTTTACGAGCAATGGAAAAGTTTATTGGACCAAAGTGTACAAGCTGCCACTGGGCACGCGCACGTCAAAAGGCAAATCCATCAACAACGTTGTTGAGATCGGTGCCAACGAAACGGTCCGCGCAGTTCTTCCGGTGGAGGAATTCAAAGAGAACCGCTACGTCGTTATGCTGACCAAAAAAGGGACCATTAAAAAAACGCCACTCAGTGCGTTTTCGAACCCTCGCCCTTCCGGCATCATTGCACTGACGATTGATCTTGAAGACGATCTGTTAACGGCAAAAATAAGCGAAGGTAATAACGATATTTTTATTTGTACAAAAGAAGGCATGTCGATTCGCTTTGACGAGGGAGATGTTCGGCCCATGGGACGCACAGCCCGCGGTGTTCGTGGCATGACGCTCTCCAAAGATGATAGCGTTGTCGGTTGTGAGGTGTTCAATAAAGAAGGCCAAGCGAACATTTTGATAGTCACTGCCGGTGGGTACGGAAAACGCACTCAGCTTGAAGAATACCGAGAGCAGAGCCGCGGTGGCGTAGGTGTAATCACGCAAAAAACAACCGATAAAATTGGCCAAGTTGTCACTTGCCGAAGCGTTCTTGATACCGACGATATTGTTTTAGCGACCGATCAGGGACAAACGATTCGAATGCCATGCAAAGGCATATCTCTTCTTGGAAGAAACACGCAGGGCGTGAGATTGATCAGCCTGAAAGAAGAAGAATATGTCACAAGCGTGGCAGTTGTCGGCGGTGAGGACAATGAAGAAGCACCAAATTTGGACCAGTAAGCGCAAAATAACATTTCTCGCATTCGTATTGATTTTTTCTGGCTGTTTCAGCCAGTCGCAAAAGGAAGATTACGAACTCGCTAAGAAAAACCTGGCTAACGAAAAGTATGTTGAGGCCTACAGTTATTTTGAAAAAGTTTTTTTACATAGCTCCGATGAGACACTGGTCTTAGAAAGTGCTCGGGAGCTTGCTGAACTGGCCGAAGTAAAAGTAAAAAATTATCCAAAAGCGGTTAATTATTTGGAGTTTGTAATCGCAAACTCTAAAGACTTTAAGGCTTCGTATCAATCGCTTTACAAAAAAGCGTTTATCGAACATAAGCTCCTCTACTATTTTGAAGACGCCATCCGTTCTTACCAAAGGCTTTTAAGCTATTCCGATCTTTCGCTTGAGCAAAGTGCCGAAATCCGACTGAATATTGCCAAATGTTATAATGCGATTCATAACTACGAGGCCGCAAGAACAGAGCTGTTGCCGCTCGTGAGTGCCACACAAAAAAACGAGATTCGTTACAAAGCCAAACTTCTCGAGGCCTCGCTTTTTCAAACAGAAGGCAAGTTAGATGAGGCCATTAAAGTTTACAATCAAGCATTGGTTATCGATGTGATAGAAAGTGAAAAAAGAGAAGGCTATATCAGCTTGGCACTTTGTTACGAACAGAAAGAGGCGTATAAAAATGCCTTGGAAACTGTAAAGAAAATATCCGAGCCCGACGAATTTTTAAAAATTAAGGTCAGTCAATTAGAACGACTCGTGCAATTTCAAGGAAGGCGACTCCAAAGATGAGCCAAGAAAAAAACAAAAAAGCCATCGGCGTCGCAGTCGCCCTGGGTTTTGAGCTTCTCAGCATGGTTTTAGTCTGTATTTTTTTGGGTTATTACCTTGGGGGGATGAAAGGGCTTGCCGAGATTGGCGCCATCGCCGGCTCTGTTTTAGGCTTTACCCTGTGGACGTGGCGCTTGATCCACACTAAAAAATACCTTTTATGACGTCGCTGGAGACCATCAAGCGCGACACACAAATTCTCGGAATCTCTTTGTTACTAACAAATTTAGTCTTCTGCTTAACCGCGTGGGCCGCGGCTGATAGCCGAGTCGCGTTAAATGTGTTTTGGGCGTCTGTGTTTTTGACCCTGAACCTAATTTTCTATATGGTTCTCGCTGCCGCAATTCTTGTTAAAAAAAATATTGCCTGGATGGGACCTGTAATTGTACTAAAGTACCTAATTTTAATAGGTTCAGTGTATTTGGTTTTTGCGAATTGCGACGTGCTTTTAGTGCTTGCAAGTATGTTCACAGAGCTTTTAACGACCATCATTCTTTTGCTGGTTTTTAAAATGTGGCTCTCGAGAAGGGATAAAAAACATGGGTCATTTTAATTGGATCCAATACCTAACACAAATTGAGCATCAATATGCTCACGTCGCTACGGCTGTTGCCGTGACAGCTTTAATTTTTGTTATCGGTATCTACGCAAGAATTCAACTGGGCTCCGGCGAGAAAGCGATTGTGCCAGCGGGAAAGTTTTCGGTGCGTGGATTTTTCGAAATGATCACTGAGGGCACTTACACTCTTGCAGACCAAGTCATTGGCCACGATGGAGCTTTGTACGTTCCGCTCGCCGCCGCGATTTTTACGTTTGTACTTATCAATAATCTTGTAGGCCTGTTGCCTGGCATGACGCCGGCGACAGACAACCTTAATACCTCATTTGCGATTGGTATGTTTTCGTTTGCATATTACAATTACATCGGAATTAAATCTGAAGGTGTTAAAAACTATCTTCTTCATTTCTTGGGCCCAGTGTGGTGGTTGGCTTGGTTGATTTTACCCATCGAACTTATCTCGCATGCGTTTCGTCCTCTCACTTTAGGGTTGCGACTCGCAGGAAATATCACAGCTGATCACACGGTGGTCGGCGTGTTTCACCAGCTTTTTCCAATCGGCCTTCCGGTTCCATTTTATGCAATGGGCCTCATTGTGAGTTTAATTCAAGCATTTGTATTCGCCTTATTGACTCTTGTGTACGTTATGTTAGCTAAGGCGCATGATCATTAAAATATTTAAAAACAGAAGTTCTAACGAAGGGAGCTCGAGATGATTAATATGAAAAAAACAGCTATGTTTCTAGGTGCTTTGATTGCGGTTCTTCCTGCATTTGCAGAAGACGGCGCGTCGGTAGCAGCAGTGGCATCCAACCTTACATTTTTAGGTCTAGCAGCACTCGGTGCGGGAATCGCTATCGGTTTAGCAGCGTTCGGCGCAGCTAGCGGCCAAGGTAAAGCAGCAGCTTCGGCTCTAGAAGGTATCGCAAGAAACCCTTCAGCTTCTGGCAGCATGTTTCTTCCACTCATCCTAAGCTTAGTGTTCATGGAAGCCCTTGGGATTTTGGCGTTCCTTATCGCGTTCTTTTTGAACGGCAACATCACGAACGTACTTACAAAAATTTTAGGCGCCTAACTCACGCATCGGAGCGACCAGACATTGGTCGCTCTTCTAATGGACCTGTCTCAATCTGAATCAGACAGCGTCTTAAATTAAAGCAAAATTAATGTTTTTCTCAGTGACTCCGATAACATATGTATGAGCACACCCAAGAGCTTCACGCTGGTTTTTTTGTACGACAAGATGGTGGCATCATTGCCGGTTGCGCAGGCCCTCAAAGAAAAGAATCTTGAGGTTCATGTAGCACAAAATGCTGGTGAGCTTATCCAGTTTGTTGCCAACAAAAACGTAGATCTTGTGGGTCTGAGTGCGAATCACCCCAGCTCTAAAAGTTTAATTCAAGTTATGCGAGAAAAAACCCAAGTAAAAATCCTCATTTTTGGCGAAGATAAATCGCAAGGCACAGCTGAACGAGTTGACAGATTAGACGGTGATTACAAAGTTCTCGGGGTGGCGACGGCCTATAATATATGGATGAAAATTGCCTCGATGGTCAAAAACAAAATGAAAGAGACCGAAAACAACGGGAATATTCTTTACAGCGGCGGCAAGAGCACCACACAAAAGCAAGACAGCACTATCACAGTTAAAAGTAATACAGAGAACAAATCTTTTAAACTTGAGGGTTCCTCAGGCTTCGGTAAAAAGAAAAAAGATAAGTTTAAAAAACAACAATCGGATCCAGAACAAAACGACGTTATGAACTTTCAAGATCCTGCGAATCCCAATGGTTTTGCCGAAAAATCATCGGACCTCATGTTTTTTAAAAAAGATGCGGTGGATGATAAGAAATCTAAGAAAAAGAAATCCTTTTCTAAAGACCTCGAAGATATGGCAGCCAGCTTGGACACGACGCCAGAAGATCCATTACGCAATGGAAAAAATGCAAAACAAGGTGGTGCTGCAGTGAATGAGGAGTCTCTTTCGGAAATTGAATTGGGCGAAGTTTCACGTCGAAACGAAAAAACCGGCAACCTTGGAAATGTTTCTGAAAGTTCATTGCAAGAAAGCGGCGACAAAGTCAGCTTTGAAGACGGCCAAAAAGATCAAGTAACGACGGCGAAGTTCGGTAAAAATAAACACAAAAAATCGGCGAAAATTTCGGACGCTGGTGTGCCGGCGCAAGAAATTCCCTTTAAAGAACAAGTGATGGCTGCGGTGACTGGGGCGTTCGTATCTAAAAACGAAACGCCCGAAGAATTTGGAACGATCAATCGGTTGACTGTTGTCCCTGTTGATAAGGAACAAGGACGAGGATTTCTTATTTTTTGCACGAAAGACAATCAATTTATGGGAACCAGTGGACCCGCTTTCGAAGAGTTCAAAAACTCATTGATCGAAAAAATGTCGAAGTACGAAGCCGTGAGTGTGGGCGAAGTGTACAATATCGAAACTGAAGAGATTGATATACAGAATTTGGTTCAAAACAGTAGCGACTTTCACACCATTGTGGAGGATCCGAAGAGTCAAAAGCAGGTGCTTATTTGTTTTGTGGCAAAGGAAAATATTTACCCTGATACAAACAAATCAAACGAAACCAATATGATGATGGTTGAGCTCGATGTGATCCCAGCTGAAACGCCAATTAATTTTAATTTGTTCCTCCGCTTCTCGAGAAATAATCGAATGGTTCCTTATCTTCGCAGAGGGGGAGAGCTCACCGAAGCGCAAGTGAACAGACTGAACGAGCATGGGGTCCAGTCGGTGTTTGTTCCTGAGGAAGAACGTAAGGCGCTGTATTCTTTCTTTATTTCTCAAACAATTCATCAAGACATTCGTCCAATCAAGAAAGCTGCTTAGTACTTTTAGCTTCGCAGTAGACTTAGGTCCTAACAAACCACACCATCAAAAAGTCTTGTATTTCCCTCAACTAATAATAAAATTTTTTAGGTAACTATTAAATTATCTAATGAGCTCCAAGAACGAATCGAGGACGTTAGATAATTCTTTAAGGAGTTCGCAACTCCAAAACCAAAGGACGGTGTATGCGTAAATTTATATTTCTTATAGCAATGTTGAGTTTATCTCAAGCAATAGCCAGCCAAGAATACTTAGTAAAAATGAATCAAGCCACGACGCTTGAAACAATGCAGTCTCTTTACGGTAAAGAAAACGTAACGGATTTGCGCTTTAACAATTGGGTTAAAGTATCGGTATCTTCGGAAAGAGCCGTGAGCTCACTTTCTTCTCGTGCAGACTTTGTTGAGCCCAACAAAAAATTTAAAATCCAACTTCATCGTCCACAACGTGAAGGCGGTGGTGGCTTTATCGGCGGCGATGCGGGTGGCGGTTTTATCGGTGGCGGCGACGCCGGCGGTGGCAGTGGCGGATTCATTGGCGGCGATGCTGGCGGTGGCTTTATCGGCGGCGACGCCGGGGGCGGAAGCAGCGGCGGTTTTATTGGTGGTGATGCTGGTGGCGGCTCGACGAATGGTGGCGGTACTAATGGTGGCTCTTCGAGTGGTGGTTCATCGAATGGTGGAAGTACAAGTGGTGGATCTGCTAAAGGTGATCCAGACTTTCCAACATCTATTCCAACTACAAGTGGCCCCGACATCGACTACGCAAAACAATGGGGAATGGCCGATATTGGCGTTCGCGAAGCCTGGCAAACAGCGGTTACTAAAGGTTCGCCAGACATGATCGTTGCTGTGATCGATTCTGGAGTTGATTACATTCACGAAGACCTGGTTGAAAACACGTGGAGAAATCCTGGTGAAAGCGGAAACGGAAAAGAAAAAAATGGCGTGGATGATGATAACAACGGATTTATCGATGACGTTGTTGGATGGGACTTCGCGACTAACGATAATAAGCCCTACGACATCACCGGTGGATTTATGGGGAACCCAGGCCACGGAACACATTGCGCTGGCAACGTTGCTGCAAGATCCGAAAACGGCAAAGGTATTGTTGGTGTTGCACCCAACGTAAAAATCATGGCATTGCGTTTTATTACTGAAAAAGGGTCTGGTTCAACGGATGCCGCTCTTCAGTCAATTAAATATGCCGTCGATAACGGTGCAAAAGTTCTATCCAATTCTTGGGGTTCCGAGGGCGACGATGGCGGAGCCGAAAGCCAAGCGCTTCAAGAAGCAATTCAGTATGCGCAGGATAAAGGCGTACTGTTTGTTGCTGCCGCTGGAAACAGTTCTTACAATAACGACACTCCCGGAAAAGCCAGCGTGCCCGCAAGCTATCCACACGACAACATTATCAGCGTTGCCGCTATCGACAGAAACAACGCTCTCGCGTCGTTTTCAAGTTACGGCTTAAAAACGGTTGATATCGCCGCTCCTGGTGTTGATGTTTACTCGTCGGTTCCAAAAAATAAATACATGAATATGCCCGGAACATCCATGTCATGTCCGCATGTTGCTGGTGCAGCGGCTCTTTATTGGTCGCACAATCCGCAAGCAACCATGATGCAAGTTAAAGAAGCTATCATGAAGTCCGCAATTCCTGTATCAGGCCTCAAAGGCAAAATGGTTACAGGCGGAAAGTTGAACGTTAAAAATCTAATTACTCAATAATTAGCAGTGAGTGTGCCTGCAGAAGATTTCTTCTTCTGTGGGCTTAATTGTTCTCGGTACGACTTCAAATAAATCCCCGTTATGCTTTTTTTGTTTTCGATAATTTGTTCAGGTGTTCCTACAGCAATAATTTCTCCCCCGCCATCGCCGCCCTCAGGCCCCATGTCGATGACGTAATCCGAAGAAAAAATCAGATCTAAGTTGTGCTCAATCACGATGACGGTGTTTCCCTTGTCTGTGAGTTTGTGCAATATCTGCGATAGTTTTGCGATGTCATGGGTGTGTAAACCCGTGGTAGGTTCGTCCAAAATATAAATTGTTTTAGAGGAGGACTGTTTTGAAAGCTCGCGGCTCAATTTTATTCTTTGAGCTTCACCGCCAGACAAAGTTGTGGAGCTTTGTCCAAGAGTCATGTAATCCAAGCCAACATCATTTAAAAAGTTAAGTTTTTTGAAAATGGCAGAATGATGTTCAAAGAACGGCAGAGCTTCCGCTACGGACATTGCAAGTACGTCCGCAATATTTTTATCTTTGTAACGGATCAATAAGGTTTCTTGCGAGTATCGACGACCATTGCAAACATCGCAGAGTACGAAAGAATCTGCTAAAAAGTGCATGCTTGTTCGAATCATTCCTGCGCCCTGGCAGGCTTCGCAGCGCCCACCCTTTACGTTAAAACTAAAATGACCAGGTTTATATCCGCGCATTTTAGCATCTTGAAGGTTGGCAAAAAGATCGCGTATCAGAGGAAACAAACCAACATACGTTGCGGGACACGAGCGAGGAGTTCGACCAATCGGTTTTTGGTTGATTGGCAGCGCGCGCTCAATGGACTCAAACCCTTTAATATTTTTAATGGCGCCCGCAGGATATTGAACTCTGCTCAGACGATTCAAAAGTTGCGGTAGCAAGGTATCCATAATGAGCGTGGACTTGCCACTGCCCGACACGCCGGCAATGGCGATGAGAGCCCCCAAGGGCAACTTCACATCAACAGATTTAAGGTTATTTGCGGTGGCACCCTCAATAGTTAGCCAGTCAGCAAACTCAGTTCGACGAGCCGCAGGCAGCGGAAAAGTGAGCTTTCGGGATAAATACTTTCCTGTAAGACTGTTTGGTGACGCCAGAATATCTTGCACCGTACCTGCCGCCAGAATTTCACCACCCTTGGAGCCAGCGCCAGGACCCACATCGATCACATAGTCGGCAGCGAGAATGGTTTCCTCGTCGTGCTCAACCACAAGGATCGTGTTTCCGCGATTTTTAATTTCGTTAAGGAGACGTAAGATATTTTTATGATCGCGAGGATGGAGTCCGATGCTCGGTTCATCGAGAACATAGAGCACGCCAATCAATGGTGCTCCCACCTGCGAAGCCAAACGAATGCGCTGGGCCTCTCCACCGGAGAGCGTGCGCGCGCGACGGCCTAGGCTCAAATAGCCTGCTCCCGCGATGACCAAATAATCCAAACGTTGTTTAAGTTCGGCGAGAATTTTATCAGCGATCTCTTTATAGGATCCTGAAAGTTTTAAAGCCTGTAAAAAACCCAGTAATGAGGAAATAGACGCCGATGAAAGATCGACGATGTTTTTACTATCGATAAATACATTGAGCGCATCGCTTTTAAGACCGGTTCCCTTACAGGCGGCGCAATCTCTCAAAGTTACAATTTCCGGGCCATCTTCATCATCAGAAGTTTCGCCTTTGATTTTCCATTTGGTTTCTTTTCGGCGAACCTGCTCATCACCCTTGGTAAGGGTTTCTTCTTCGTATTCATAGATGTCTAAAGTTCCCAACCCAGCACAGGCCTCGCAAGCCCCCTTGGGACTATTAAAACTAAAAAGAAGCGGATCGATTTCTGAAAAGCTGTACCCGCATTGCGGACAGGCTCTTTGAGTTGAGAAGGTCGTTGAAGTTTTTTGGTCGAGGTCCTCGACAATCACATTTCCCTCACCGTGCAAGATGGCTTTGTGAAGGCTTTCCGCAATACGAGTGGAAAAACGTGGCTCCACAAGAACTTTATCAATGACGAGGTCGATGTCGTGTCTCTTTGTTTTTGCAAGTTTTAAAGATTCATTAATATTTACAAACTCACTATCGATGCGAGCGCTAACAAGGCCGAGTTTAGACCATTTTTGAAACTCTTTACTAAACTCACCCTTTTTTGAACGGGCAACCGATGCGTAGATGATAATTTTTGTACTCTTTTTAAGGGACATGACCTTGTTGATGATTTCTTCGGGCAACTGCCCTTCAACCGGAATGTGGTGCGTGGGACAGTGAGCGGTTCCCACCTTAGCAAACAGTAAGCGGAGAAAATCATAGATCTCGGTGACCGTCCCAACTGTGGAGCGCGGACTGTTGCTAATTGTTTTTTGATCGATAGCAATGGACGGCGAGAGCCCGGTGATTGAATCCACATCTGGTTTTTTGAGTTGGTCTAAAAAGTGTCGGGCGTAGACAGAGAGACTGTCCATGTAGCGTCTTTGCCCTTCTGCATAGATGGTGTCAAAGGCGAGGCTCGATTTGCCCGAGCCACTCAAACCTGTGATCACGGTCATTTTATTTTTTGGGATCGAGACCGAAACATTTTTTAGATTGTGTTCGCGGGCACCGCGAACATCGATAAACAGATTTTTTTTAATCATAAAAGAGGCTCAATCACCTTCAAGACAGAGGATTTGATTTCTTCAAGTCTTTCAGGTGTGCTCGATTCAAATCGCACCACCACCACCGGCTGAGTATTGGACGCTCTCACTAAAGCCCAACCGTCGGTGTAACTCACACGAACACCATCGATAAAATTTAAGGTAACGCCGCTTTGCTTTTTAAAATATTCAGTTAATGCGGACACAATTGTTTTCTTTTTCTCTTCGGTGGTATCAAGACGAATTTCTGGAGTATTAAAGGCGCCAGGCACTCCCGCGAGGAGCTCCTTCAAAGAGAGGCCAGATTCAGATAAAATTTCGATCAAACGCAAGCCGGCATACAGGGCGTCGTCATAGCCGTAATTCCTATCGGCAAAAAAGATGTGCCCGCTAAGTTCTCCGCCGAATGGAGCGTGTTCCTCTTTAATCTTATTTTTGATAAGACTGTGCCCGGTTTTCCACATGATCGGTTGGCCGCCATGTTTTGCAATGTCCGCGTACAGGCGATCGGTGCACTTCACATCGCCAATGATTTTAGCACCCGGAATTTTTTTAAGAATGTCTCGAGACCAAATCACCATGAGCTCATCGCCCAGCAAAAAACGCCCAGCCTCATCCACCACACCGATGCGGTCACAGTCGCCATCAAAGCCAATACCAACTCTGGCTTTGGTTGCAATAACTCTCGCTTTCAGCTCAGTCAAATTTTCTTCAACGGTCGGATCAGGGTGATGGTTTGGAAAACGACCATCGGGTTTTTCGAAAATAATTTCCGGAGTGAGACCAACGGCCTCATACATGCGTCGAGCAATACACCCAGCAGCGCCGTTGCCACAATCTACAACGATGGGAATATTTTTTAAGCCGGAAAACTCTTTTTTGTAGCGCTCGACATAGTCGGGAAAGATATCAAAGCTGCGGACAGAGCCTTTGCCATTTACGTAATCGGCTTTTGACATCATTTTTCCAAGCTCTTGGATATCATCGCCGAACAAAGTGGATTTGCCGTAAGAGATTTTGAAGCCGTTGTAGTCAGGTGGGTTGTGACTTCCGGTGATCATAATTCCACCATCAGCTTGCAATTGGAACATGGAAAAATAAGAAATGGGAGTTGTAATCAAGCCAAGAGTGATGACTTCGGCACCGGAGTCGATAAGCCCGCGGACAACAGCTTTTTCGATATCGGGGCTAGAAAGCCTTGCATCGTAGCCAACAGTGACTTTTGGTTTTGCAACCCCACGCTTCACAATAAAAGAACAAATGGCCCTTGCGAGATCTTCGGCAAAGGTAAGATCAAAGTCTTTTTGATAAACACCACGGATGTCATATTCGCGGAAAATAAATTCTTTATGCATGCTCACCTCTTACTAAAAAGAGTCGGGTTTAAAGGCAGAACGACTCAGCACTATAGCGTGTTTTATGGCCTCTTGCATAGAGGTAGAGTCGGCTTTATTTTTTCCAAAAAGATCCTTGGCCGTTCCGTGATCCACACTGGTGCGGATAAACGGCAGCCCCATTGTCATGTGGCAGCCGGAATGCTCGTGTGACATTTTAAATGGGATAAGACCCTGGTCATGGTAAGGGGTTACAAAAAAATCGTACTTCTTAATATTCTTTTTCGTAAAAGCTGCGTCAGGAACCAATGGACCGTGCACGGGGAACGAAGTTTCTGTGAGCTTTTTAACAAGTGGCATAAAGAATTTAGTCTCCTCGAGGCCAATCAACCCCTCCTCGCCAGCATGGGGATTGAGGCCTACCAAAGCGATTTGTGGCTTAGCGGCCTTTGTTTTCATACGCAAGCAAAGATGGTGGGCAGCGTTCAGTGCAAGCTCTAGGCGTTCAGTATTTATCGCGCCCGCCACTTGCGAGATCGGTAAATGCCCCGATGCGAGAAGCACATGGTAATGTTTCCCCAAAAACGTCATAAACAAATGTTTTTTACCCGAGACTCTGGCGAGAATATCGGTGTGGCCTAAATCTTTAAATCCCGACTGTGCAATCAACGTTTTAGAAAGCGGTGCGGTCACTATCGCATCAATCGATTTTAGCAAAGCGCCCTGAGCCGAAGTTTCCACCCACACCGGCGGCGGCGAAGTTGAAACGATATCAACGATCAGCTTTTTCGCCGGTGCGACACGCAAAGCTTCATGCCATGAAGGCACAGACACCCGTTTAAATTTTTTATCAATCAACTGCAGCCAGCGCCGACCAAATGTCGGCGACCGCCATAGAAAAAACTGCACATCTTTAAGAACACCAATTTTCAGCAAAGCCTTGGCACAAACCTCTGGACCGATTCCATCTTGGTCGCCAGAAGTGATGACTATCCGGAGCTTCTTATTTGTCGCCATTTACCTTGACCACGGCCATACGGCGCTTTTGATTGATCCAGTAATCGAGTTGCTCTTTATAATTTTTAGTAAAGAGGATTTGAAAAATTTGCTGACGACGTCTTTCGAAGTCGGGGTTATTCACAATCTTTTTTTGATTCAATTTAAAAATATGAAATCCTAGCGGAGATTGAACAACCTGACTCGTTTCATTGGCTTTGAGTTTGGAAATTGAATTTTCGATAACCGGCTGCATTTCACCACTTTTAAAAACACCAAAAGAATCATCTTTGCTTTTTGGGTTGTATTTGTTGTGAACAGCCGAAAACGCCTGCCCTTCGGCAATCATCCGCTGGGCCTCGCGAGCCTGTTGTTCAGACGCGAACAAAATATGCGAAAGATTGTATTCAAAACCCTGTCCTGCGGAAGTTCCCTTGGTTTGTGAGGAGTAAAAATCGAGGATATCATCGTCGGAAATCTTAATCTTAGAGCCAACGTAATAGTTAATAACTTCTCTACGCGCAAGACTGCGCTTTAAAAAGTTTTTATAATCTTTAATAGTTAGATTTTTTTGAGCGAGAAGCGACGACAGATGTTTTTCGCCACCCTTCGCCGCAATCTCCTTTACAACTCGATCTTCGGCAACATTGATTCCCAGCTTTTTACCTTCGGAATCTATAATTTTTTCGTTGATCACTTTATCTATAAGAATTTTACGATCTTTGGTGGCTGCTTCGATGGCGGCGTCATCCGAAAAAAGCAAATCTTCGTAAAGGAGTCTTCCTTGTAACTGTTTCTGATAGGTTTCGAGGTCGGAGGTCGTGATGACTTCGTCATTCACGGTGGCATAGATTCGATCGATCAAGGTTTGCGAAAAGGCCAGAGAAAAAAAGTAAAAAGCCATTTTCAAAATCATAGGGTCTCCTGATAGTGCGAAGTAATAGTATGAATGAGTCTCTCATTTGTAGAGACCTTCACCGTTTTGGTTTGTGTTTCTAGCCACTGAAGATACGCAGTGTCTTTCTTTCTATCCAGTAATTCCCGGCGAAGAGTCTCTTTAACAGCAATGAGCGACTGAACTGTCGGTTTTTTAACCTCAAGAACTTTGTAGAGGTAAAATCCGCCTGGGCCGGCAATGGGCTTCCGCACTAGGCCCGCTGGCTGCTGGGAGAGCCACTTGGCTTGGTTTGAAATGTTCGCCTCTTGCCAGCCCAAGTGACCGCCAGAGGCACCCTCAGGAGACAAAGAGAACTTTTTGGCCATTTCCTCGAAGGCGGAGCCAGTTGCAATTTTTGTGAGGACGGATTGAGCATCTTCCTGTTTTGACAAAAGGATTTGTTGAACGCGCGCTGAAGCAGTGCTCAGAATTGGCGATTTTTTTTTGTACGCTTCAGCAATTTCTTCGTCCGAAACAACCAAAGTTTTTTCGAGATCTGCGAAAAAATGATTTTTAATAATTTGTAAACGGACATGATTTTCTAAAAGATTTTTGGCTGGCGCAGCTTCAAAGATAAAATCTGTTGGGGTCCCCGTAGAATCGGTGCCCTTGTGCCCCAGGTAGGCTGCGACCTCGGACGAACTTACGGCGATTTTTTTTTGCTTGGCCCAGGAAAATAAAAAGCCCTCTTCGATTAATTCTTTTTCGAGCTGTTGAGAGAATAAATTAATGAGTTCCGTATTTTTGATATGGAGCCCGTCGACGTTTTTTAACTTTTCCAGGAGGCGGTCGGCAAAATATTGCTCGGTAAAAGCCAGATCGCCCACACGCAGGATGGCGTCGTTGGTTTTGAAAAAAGAGCATCCACTGAATAAGAGACAAAAAAACAATCGTCGCATGATCCAAAGACACTACATTAATTTTAATCTGGAGGCATTTTAAATGTTTACTGTCCTAGGGCTGCTTTATTTACCTGGATCTTATACTTGCTGCGAAGGTTCGTAATAAATTGATCGAACAACGCCTTTTTCTTTTCCTCTTGAACGGCGAGGCGCAGCATAGCGTGATCAGCATCGTTATACGTCTTTTTGGCAGTCAGCTTTACTATAAAAAAGCCGAAAGGGGTTTCAATCAACGAAGAGACTTGTCCGGCGTTCAACTTGCTTACGGGATTGTAAATAGATGGGTAAAGTGTCAGTCGAGTCTGCCAGCCGATATCCCCTCCCAACTTATTCGAGAGAGGATCGTCGCTGTAAATTTTGACCAAATCTTCAAATTTTCTTTGGCTTTTTCGCACGGTCTCAAAGATGTCTTGAGCGCGCTTACGGGCTTCTTTTTTCTGATCGGCGGTCGCATCCGGTCGTACCTCAATCATGATCTGACTGGCTCTGAGCTCGGGATTTCGATTGTAGTAAGATTTCATCTCCGCCTCGTTGGCGGTGATCTTAATGGTTTTTGGTGCCAACTCTTTCTCGATAAACCCCTTATAAAGCTCCTGTCGCATGCGCTCGCGAATGGCGGGATCTTGATCCAATCCTCTTTTTTGCGCCTCCTGCAACCCAACCTCGTAGCCGATGAGGTCGTCTAAAAACTTCTTTTTGTCGGGCATTTCAATCACTTGGTTTTTTAAGAGTGCATACTTTTCCTCAAACTCTTTGAGGCTAATTTCTTTATTACCAATTTTAGCGAGAACTTGTGCCTGGGATAAACAAACAAAAAAATAAAACGAAACAAAGAAAAATAAACGCACGCTGTTCCTCACTGTTGCAGATTGAAACTTGTCCCTATTCTAGCAGAGCTCTGGTGGCGGGTCTATTTTCGCGCAGAGTTTAGACGAAAGTATTGACATTAATTCGCAATAATCAAATCCTATTGAGACAAATGACAACAAGGGGACACAACAGTGAGAAAGCTTTGTATTTTTATGAGCGCCGTTCTTTTTTTAGGCGCCTGTGAGCAGGAAAATCTTGTCGATGCCGACGGCAATTCCGACATCTTTAAAGAGAAACCACAGGCCACTATCGACAAAACAAAGATCACTGGTCTTTGGGAGTCCAACGGGATATTTGATGGAGCCATGTCGCAAAAAGTTCGTATTCGATTTGCTCAAAAACAGGAAAAGGTGACCCTTGGTTCAGAATGCAAATACACCGATGGCACGACACTTTACGCGCAAGTCGAAGCGCCTGCGGTTTTTAAGAATAACGGGGCCGAGATCACTGCTGCTGATCAAGATTACACAGCAAAACAAAACGGAAATATTAAATACGATTGCTTTGCGAGTGTCGTTCCTGTATTTTTAAAGATTGGTCTTAACGGAAAAATTAATTTAGAAGACTTTACTCTTGTTAAAATTGCCGATTAGCACTTTAGATTTTTCCAACACTCTTCATGCATTCGGCACGGCCCGCATGAAGAGCTTGTGCGAGCGGCGGAAGATAGCTCTCAAGGGGTTGCGTAGGATCGTATGCGATGGGTTCGCCCCACTGGATAACAATCCGACTGAATGGAAGAGGAAGCTCGGACTTATTCCACGATTTTTTAAAAATAAACGACCGCGAACACGCCATGTTGATTGGTAAAATCGGAACTTTCAACACGCGTGCGATTTCGACCACGCCGAGTTTTACGACGTGACGAGGTCCGCGAGGTCCATCCACCGCCACGCTGGGACGCCAACCCTCTTTGGCTAAACGCAAAATGCCCTTAAGAGCTTGAACAGCCCCTCGAGACGAGGACCCTCGCACCGCTTTTGAGCCAAAATGATGAATCATGCGCGCTACAAGTTCGCCATCAAAACTTTGCGAAACCATACAAGCCACGCGATAGCGTTTAAGAAGATGTAGAATGCCCAACTCTTCTCCGTGCCAATGGGCCACCACAAAAGTTTTGTTGTTTTTTAAAAGCTCTTTAAGAGCTGCGGTCTCGCGGATTTCAATGGTCCACGTGAACTGGAAAAGGCGATAGAGAAAATATAATAAATAAGAAGCAAAAAAAGCTTTCATTCGGTGGTTTATTTGTGCAGAGCTTTCAGTTCTTCCGTCAATGCGGGAAGAATCTGAAACACATCGCCCACAAGCCCGTAGGTGGCCTTTTGAAAAATTGGAGCCTTCTCATCGCTGTTAATGGCAACAATCACTTTGCTACTGCTCATCCCAGCTAAATGCTGGATGGCACCCGAAATGGCGGCGGCAATGTATAAGCTTGGGGCCACCGTTTTCCCAGTCTGCCCCACCTGCATGGAATGCGGAACCCAGCCCAAGTCCACAACAGCGCGTGATGCACCCACCGTGGCTCCCAGTGGCGCTGCGAGATCGTGGATCAGCTTAAAATTATCGGCCTCTTTCAGTCCACGCCCACCGGAGACAATAACATTCGCCTCTGTAAGATCCAGGGTGGAAGCCGAAGATTTTTCAACCGTCGTCAAGGTCGCGGCGGGTGCGGCCGCATCGATGGTAACGGTCTCGCACGCCGTGGATTTGTTTGCAGGCGTCACAGGCAATTGATTGGGGCGCACAAGTAATACCTTGGTGCCCTCGCCAACAAAATCCACCGAAGCCAAGCACTTGCCGGAATACATAGGACGTTTCGCACGCAGCGGAGAAAGTTGCAGTTCAGTGAGATCGCTCACAAAGGCGCTATCGAGGCGCACAGCAAGCCGCGCGAAAACATCGCGATTCAAAGTGTTCGAGCTCGCCAGAATAAAATCAGGTTTTTCTTTTTCCACAGCTTTTGCAACAGCGTCCACGTAGGCCAATGGATTTGGCTTGTCGAGTGGTGCAGCTTCTCCAACATAAAAGCGGCTCACACCCCAAGTGCCAAGATCGGCAACGCTTGCACCGCCGGGCCCCAGGGACATTCCGACAATTTCGGCGCCAGCGGCATTGGCAGCTGTCAAAAGCTCCTGACTGCTACTTTTCATTTTTCCATTTGCGATATCAATAAAAACAAAAACTTTCATCGGAGCTCCTTATAGAACTTTGGCTTCTTCGCGCAAGAGACGAACGAGTTCTTTAGCCTGTTGTTGTGGTTCACCAGCAATCATTTTGCAGGCCGGTCGGTCTTTGGGTAATTCAAAATTTGCAAGCTTCACTTTTGAGGACGCCGGGTTCACGCCGAGATCTGCCATGGAGACCTCCTTCATAGGTTTCTTCTTGGCTTTCATAATTCCAGGCAGGCTCGCAAAGCGCGGTTTATTTAAGCCCTTATTTGCGGCGATCAATACCGGCGCGGGAACTGTGTAGGTTTCGGCATTGCCACCTTCCACTTCGCGTTTCACCGTAAGGTTATTGCCGGAGTAGGAGATGGAAGACACAACGGACACGTGCGGAATTTTTAAAAGCTCGGCAAGCATGGGGCCTGTGGCCGAAAAACTACCGTCGATGGAAAGTTTCCCGGTAAAGATCAAATGGGGAGCGCCTTCTTTTTGAACGGCGGCAGCCAAGGCCTTGGCTGTGGTTAAAGAATCTAATGCTTCAGAACAATCGATTAATAAAGAATCATCCGCGCCCATGGCCATGGCGGTGAGCAAGGCGCTGTTGACGCGAGCCTTGGGGCCAACGGTGACGGCTGTAATTTGCGCTTGCGGATTGGCCTCTTTAAACTTGATGGCTTCTTCGATGGCGAATTCATCATAAGGATTAATCACCCATTTGACACCGGTTTCATCCAGTTGCGATCCAGATGGTGCCACTTTGATCCTGGTTTCGGTATCGGGAACTTGTTTTAGGCAGATATAAATACGCACGAGTCCTCCTGGAAAGTTCAAGTGCGTTATCGCAAGAAAACAGCAAAGAATAAAGTATTATTCTTACGTTTTCTAGACAGCCTGCAAGAAATTCGGTAAAGTGAGGCATTAAATTTTCTGCAAGGAGTGAGAGTCGTGGCTGTTGCGTCGATTCAGAAAAAGATGTTTATGGGGATCTGTGGTCTTGTATGGACGGGATTCGTTTTTGCACACATGGCCGGAAACATGCTTATCCTCGTGAGTGCGGAGCTGTACAATAAATACGGCCACGCCATTGTTTCTAACAAGCCGCTTCTCTACGCGGCGGAAGCCGTGCTGCTAGCGGCGCTGATTGGTCACGTGGTCATGGGCGCTTGGCTCACCATCGAAAATCGAAGAGCGACACCAAAAAAATACGTGGCAGCGGCTTCGGGCGCAAAACGCGTATCTCTGGCGTCGCGAACCATGGCCCTTCAGGGCTCGTTGGTTTTATTTTTTATCATTTTACATTTGATCACTTTCAAATACGGCACTGAGTACTTAGTTACCTACGACGGCGTGGAAATGCGCGACCTGCACCGCTTGGTGTTGGAAATCTTTCAGCAGCCAATGTATGTGGTAGGTTACATCGTTTGCTTATTGATTCTTGGGTGGCACTTGAGCCACGGGGTTTCGTCGGTTTTTCAATCTCTCGGATTCAACCATCCCAAGTACAACCCGAAAATTAAGTTGATTGGGTGGGTTTACTCGGTCGTTGTGGCTCTGGGTTTTATCAGTCAACCTCTGTACGTCATCGCCACATCATTTTAAGGAGCATACATGTCTGGATTAGATGCAAAAATTCCTGATGGACCAATAGAGAAAAAATGGGAAAATTATAAATTCAATATGAAGTTGGTCAACCCTGCCAACCGCCGCAAGTACAATATCATCGTTGTTGGAACAGGTCTTGCCGGTGGTGCTGCCGCCGCGTCTTTGGGTGAGATGGGTTACAACGTAAAGGCTTTTTGCATTTCCGATTCGCCTCGCCGCGCACACTCCATTGCCGCTCAAGGAGGAATTAACGCTGCAAAAAATTATCAAAATGATGGTGACTCCATCTACCGACTCTTTTACGATACAATTAAGGGCGGAGATTTCCGCTCTCGCGAAGCCAACGTGTATCGCCTTGCCGAAGTTTCTCAGTCCATCATCGACCAATGCGTGGCCCAGGGAGTTCCGTTTGCTCGCGAATACGGTGGTCTACTGGACAACCGATCGTTTGGCGGCGCGCAAGTGTCGCGAACGTTCTATGCCCGCGGACAAACCGGCCAGCAGCTTCTTCTCGGAGCGTACTCGGCGCTGATGCGCCAAGTTGACAAGGGAACAGTAAAAATGTTTCCTCGTCGCGAAATGTTAGATCTTGTCACCGTGGACGGCCGAGCCCGCGGAATCACCGTGCGAAATTTAGTGTCGGGCGAAATCGAGTCGCATTCTGCGGATGTGGTTTTGCTGGCAACAGGTGGATATGGAAATGTGTTTTTCCTTTCGACGAGCGCGATGAATTCAAACGTGACCGCGGCCTGGCGCTGTCATAAAAAGGGCGCGTACTTTGCGAACCCTTGTTTTACGCAAATTCACCCAACCTGCATCCCTGTTTCGGGAGATTATCAGTCCAAATTGACCCTCATGTCTGAATCTCTCCGAAACGACGGTCGGATTTGGGTTCCAAAAATGAAGGGCGATAAACGACCGCCCGAGCAAATTCCAGACTCTGAACGCGATTATTACTTAGAGAGAATTTACCCAAGCTTCGGAAACTTAGCTCCGAGAGACATTGCCTCTCGACAAGCAAAATTCTTGGTCGATAAAGGGCACGGTGTTGGCGCAACAGGGGTCGCGGTGTATTTAGATTTTCGCGATGCCATTCAACGTTTGGGCCAAGATAAAGTGGCGGCAAAGTACGGCAACCTTTTTGATATGTACGCAAAAATCGCCGGCGAAGATCCTTACAAAGCACCGATGCGAATCTATCCAGCTGTGCACTACACCATGGGCGGACTGTGGGTGGACTACGACTTGATGAGCACAGTTCCTGGATTGTTTGTTGGTGGCGAAGCCAACTTTTCGGATCACGGGGCCAATCGCCTTGGAGCATCGGCACTCATGCAAGGGCTGGCAGATGGTTATTTTGTTGCACCGTCAACGATTGGAAACTATCTCGGCACCGAAGGAGCCAAGCTTCCAAAGGTCAGCGAAAAAGATCCTGCTTTTCTGGATAGTAAAAAACAAAGTGAAGATCAGCTCACTCGGTTGATGAACGTGAATGGAAAACGCACGGTGGACGATATCCACCGCGAGCTTGGAAAAAACATGTGGGAGCATGTGGGGATGTCGCGAAACGCGAAAGGGCTTAACGATGTTCTTAAAACAATTCCTGCTTTGCGTGAAGAATTTTGGAAAAACGTAAAAATCACTGGCCCGAAAGATTATACCAATCATGAACTGGAAAAAGCTGGACGTGTTGCCGACTTTTTAGAGCTTGGAGAGCTGATGGCGAAGGATGCTTTGACCCGCGAAGAATCTTGCGGCGGTCACTTTCGCGAAGAGTATCAAACTCCAGACAACGAAGCTCAGCGCGACGATGAAAAATTTTGTCATTCAGCCGCCTGGGAATACAAATCAACCGGACAGCACGAGCGACACAAAGAAGAACTCAAGTTTGAAAACATTAAGTTGGCCTCACGAAGTTATAAATAGGTGGAACGCATGAGTGAAAATAAAAATATGACACTGAACCTTAAAATCTGGCGACAAAAAAACCGTGAGGACATAGGTGGTTTTATCGACCATACAGCAAAAAACGTGTCTCCCGACATGTCGTTTTTAGAGATGATGGACGTTGTAAACCAAGAGCTCATCCTTTCCGGCCAAGTCGCCATTGAATTTGATCACGACTGCCGCGAAGGAATCTGCGGAATGTGTTCCATGGTCATTAACGGCAACGCCCACGGACCTCAGCGCCTCACAACCACCTGTCAATTGCACATGCGCAAGTTCAAGGACGGCGACACAATCACGATCGAACCTTTTCGCGCCAAAGCTTTTCCCGTCATTAAGGACCTTAAGGTCAACCGCTCGGCTTTTGATTATATCATTCAGGCGGGTGGTTATGTTTCTGTAAACACCGGAAGCGCTCAAGATGCCAACGCACTCCCCATTCCAAAAGAAAACGCCGATTTAGCTTTCGAAGCGGCGATGTGCATTGGCTGCGGCGCCTGCGTTGCCGCCTGCCCGAACTCCTCAGCCATGTTGTTTACTTCGGCCAAGGTTTCCCATCTCGCGTTGCTGCCACAGGGCCAACCCGAAAGAGATTCAAGAGTGTTGAACATGGTGAAAACCATGGACGCCTACGGTTTTGGAAACTGCTCCAACACGGGTGGCTGTGAGCTCGCGTGTCCAAAAGGTATTTCGCTGGAAAACATCGCCCGCATGAATCGCGATTATTTTAAAGCATCGCTGCGCGAACGCCCCAAGAAAAATTCTTCCGAAGGATTTTAGCACTGCCGCTACGGTAGTGCTTTCAAGAACTCATCGATCTTCGTATTCACTTCGTGAGGAAAATCCAATTGCACGCAGTGGGAACCAGTCTCAATGATTAACAGATCGCAATTGGGAATCTCGCTGTACATCGTTTTTTGCACTTCGATGGGCGTGAGGGCATCTTTGTCGCCAGCGATGACCAACGTTGGAACTTCTATCTTAGCGAGCTTCGGGCGCCCATCAAACTGCGTCAGCTGCTCAAGCAACGTCACAAAAACCCGCAAATCAATGTTTGCTACACCTTGGGCGTAAATTTCGATGTCCTTGAGCGCTGTTTTTTCCAAATTAAAACCGCCGACAAGGGAGCTTAAAAATACCGACGCGGGATTGGTAACTCCAAACTTCCACACGGTGCTCAACAAGCCGGGAGCGGTGTTGTAGGCCATGCGAATGTATGAAAACGCGTCGCGAAGTTGTTCTTGTGAGAGATAATTTTGAAACGGGTTACTAAAAAATCCACTCACAAAACACAGTCCCGAAAATAGTTTGGGGCGCATAAAGTAGCTTTCAAGCAAAACCTCACAACCGAAACTGTGACCTAGAAAAAATGCCTTCTCGATTTCAAGGTGATCGCACAAACAAAGGATATCTTTAGCAAGGGCTTCCAATGTTAAATTGCGCTTGTCTTCCGGGATGTCCGAGAAATGATGGCCGCGATAATCGATAATAATTGTTTGATAATGTTTCGAAAAGTATGTGAGCTGATGATGCCAGTGGTTCATCAAGCAAGCGATACCATAGGCAAAAACCAAAGGCGGCCCTTCGCCACGAACTTCGTAATACAGGCGAGTTCCATCGAAACTATTAAAATATCCAGACGATTTTACAAAAGGTGAAATAACAGCTCCTACGTGTTTACAAAATGAATATCAATGACAGTGTTGTGAATAGAAATTTGGTCGGAGTTTTTCAACACCTTTTTTTGTTCGGCCGCGCCATTAATTTTAACGATCTGCGGGTATTTGGTTTCGAACAGTGCACCCAAGCTGTTGGGGGAAATCTCAAAGGCGATGTCGGGACACTTTGGTTCAAACAAAATGATGTCATTTGAATTTCCACCCAAGGAGCGCGGCCCGTACTCAAACAAATGTTTTTCGCCCGCCTGTTGACCCTGAATAATCGTGAGAGTGGGGTAACTTCGAAATGGAACGAGTTTGAGGGGAGCGTTTTTCGCTCGATCGAGGGTTTCCAGTAAAAGCTGGTTTAGGAGCGGCTTCCAGGAGGCCGACACGGACGACACTCGCATTTGCGTTGTACCAATATCGATGATGTCGCCATTGCCGAGCAGGTGTTGTTCGGTTTTGAAGTCATTGACCCGCACTCCATTTTTTGAGCCCGAATCTCGCAGCACCCAACCGATGGCGGGATCAAACTCCAAAATAGCGTGTATTTTCGACATTTTAGGGTCGTCAAAGGTGATCTCGGCCTCGCGCCCCAAGGAGGTCGTTTTGTCGAGATGGAGGGTTTCTCCACGGCGATGGCCGTTAAGGATTTGCAAAGTTAGACTCATAGTAAAAGTTTCAACAATATTAGCGGCAAATTCAATGGACTTTATAAAAGGTCCTATGCTACTAAACCTCCACCTTGCTCTAAATATATAGCAGTTTAGGGCTTTTAGCCGAAAGGGATAAAATGTTTGAATTAGTTAAAGAAACTGTCGTTCGTCCATATGAAGTTATCATCGTTATGGAGTCTAACACCTCCGAAGAAGAGCAAAAAGCTCTTTTCACGAAAAATCAAAAAATCATCGAAGGTTTTTCTGGCAAAGTCAGCCACCTCGACACTTGGGGTGTACGCCGCTTGGCCAATCCCATCGGTAAGACCAATCGCGGGGTTTATTTCCACAGCACTTTCACAGCAAGTCCGGATTCGATTATGGAGCTTGAAAGAACAATGCGCATTAACGAAAAAGTTCTTCGCTATATGCACACACGTCTTCCAGACGAAACTGTACTGACTGATTACGTGGAAAAATTTAAAGCTGGCCTGATTGAGCGTCGCGAGCGCGAGGCTAAAAAAGCTCTTGCGAAGCCACGCCGTCCAATGAAATAAGGCGGGCCATGCCTGTAAAGAATCGTGTAGGACAATTTATTTTAATTTCGCTGTTAACAACGTTGTTAACAGCGTCGTTTCTATTTATGGCCCCGCTAGGTGCTAGGTACCTGCACGTTTCCTTCAATCGTATTTTTTATTGGAGCTTTTCGATTTTATCCGCAGTCGCTCTGCTTGTGTTTTTTCCACAGTGGGCATTGGCTCAAATGAGTGTATTTTTGCTGATGGGTCTTTATTCGGAGCTCGAGTCGCAGAAGGTTTCGCGTTTTTATTCGGCCCTTTCCGCCGTTGCGATTTCTGTTCTCGCCGTGTTCTTTAGCTTGAGCCTTTGGTCGCAGTCGCAAAAAATTGCACTCAGCACGTTTTTAAAAAAACAAATTGCAAGCACCGTGATGCTCTCTCCGCAGATGAAGGGGCTTTCCACCTCTGTCGACGCAACACAAATCGTCTCTGTGATGCCGGCTTTTTTGGCTTTTATCTTTATGATCCTTGTTTTCTTTGGAATCCTTTTTGTTCGCCAAGAGGGACGCCAAGATAAATTAAGCACATTCAAAATTCCTGATCACTTGGTATGGACGCTGGTCCTTGCATCGGCGGGAACGTTTTTGCTGGATGTGCAAAAGGTCTTTATTTTGCAAAAAATCTCAGTCAATGTGTTGTTTGTACTGCTTTGTTTTTATTATTTCCAAGGACTTGCTGTTCTTGGGTTTTTTATACACCGAGCCCGTTTTAATTATTTTTTAAAAGTGGCGATTTTTTTCGTATTGGCGTTCCACCTATTTGCCGTTGTGGTGGCCCTTGGAATTTCGGATGTTTGGTTAAATTATAGAGCAAAGATTTTAAAAAATTACGTTAAGAATAATCCCTACGCAGGAGAATAAAATGAAAGTGATTTTAAAAACAGATGTTAAAGATTTGGGCCGCACAGGCGATATGGTGAACGTATCTAGCGGTTTCGCCCGAAACTTTCTTTTTCCGCGCAGTTTAGCCGCTGAAGCCACAGAGGCGCGCATGAAAGAGTTTGAACACTGGCAACGAGTGGCAACGTCTCGCAAAACGAAGGCGCGCGAAGAAAAATCGCAAATCTTGGAGCAAATTAAAAAAGTAACTATCGTTTTTAAAATTGCCGCTGGCGAAAAGGACAAAATTTTTGGTTCTATCACGCCAAAAGATATCGCTGCCGAGCTTGTTAAAAAGGGTTTTGCCGTTGAGAAAAAAGACGTTGTTATCGAAGAAGCTATTAAGGTTTTAGGTCAGCACCAAGCTAAAGTGAGCTTTGGCGAAGGTCTTGAGGCCACGATCGCCATTTCTGTAGAACGCCAAGAAGCCTAACTACCAAAAGGTACTTGGTACCTTTTGGTTAACCGCCGCCGGGGGCGAAGTTTTTCACTTTGCCACCGCCGTGATAACCGCCACCACCGCCGCCGCTGGGTGATTGGTAAAACGGTGCAGCTCCGCCGGAGCTGGCGCCTGCGGGATGAGAATAGCTATCCTGCCATTCTGTAAATTGACCAAACTGAGCCTGCCACTTGAGCTTGACGTCGCCCACAGGACCGTTCCTGTGCTTACGAATTAATAAATCAGCTTGGCCTTTGATCTCTGGATTTTCTGGATCGTAATACTCTTCGCGGTAAAGCATCATAATAATATCTGCATCTTGCTCGATGGAGCCCGATTCTCGAAGATCCGAGAGAACTGGCTTTTTCATATCGCCTGTTCGACCTTCAACGCCCCGGTTGAGCTGCGAAAGTGCAATCACCGGAACGCGAAGTTCCTTGGCGATACTTTTTAAGCTTTTTGAAATCTCAGCAACGGCGCGTTCGCGGCTTTCGACTTTGCCGGGAAGACCCATAATTTGTAAGTAATCGATAATAATCATGTCGAGACCAAACTGCGATTTAAGACGCCGAGACTTGGAACGAATTTCATAGGGAGAAATGGAACTTGTGTCGTCGATAAACAAAGAAGTATCAGCCAGCGTGGAAGCTTTGTCGATGAGACGCGGCCAGTCTGAATCTTTAATTCGCCCAATACGAATATCAGACATATTCACCTTGGCCTCTGAAGCCAGCACCCGCATCATCAGCTGTTCTTTACCCATCTCCACCGAGAAGTAGGCAACAGACTTTTTAAGCTTCATAGCGGCGTTAAGAGCGAGGTTTAAACTTAAGGCGGTCTTACCCATGGAGGGACGCGCGGCAAGAATAATAAAATCGCCCGGCTGAAAGCCCGAAGTCATGCGATCCAGTGTTGAAAACCCAGAGGCAATTCCGGTGATTTCCTGGTTATTGCCAGCCATTTCTGTAATTTTATCGATGCTGACCTTAATTAAGTCTGCAGCACTGGTCAGATTGCTCTTGGTTTCTTTTTGTTCGGTGATTTTAAAAATCCGAGCTTCAACATTATCGACAAAGGAGTCGATGGAATCAAATTTCTCGTCATAGGCTTCGGACATGATCTCGCCGTTGGCGTGGATGAGCTTCCGGAGCAGAGATTTTTGCTTCACAATTTCTGCGTAACCGCGGAGGTTAATGGCTGCCGGCACCTGATTTAGAATTTCCGCTAGAGCGCTAGGTCCGCCAATGGAATCCAGCTCTTTTTTATGGGCCAAATGGTTCGAAATGGTAATAATGTCGGCCGGCTGGCTTTTGGCGTTCAGCTCGGTAATGGCCGAATAGATCTTTTGATGAACAACCTTATAAAAATCTTCCGCACTAATGAGATCAGAAACCACATCGAAGGCATCAGGTTCAACCATGATGCCGCCGATGATAGATAACTCGGCCTCATTATTATGAGGAGGAATCTTATAAGACATAGATAAACCTTCCCCCAGAAGATTGAGAAATTATGCGAGCCTACCAAGATGTCGTAAAGAGTCTCGCTGATGAATTAACTAAGCAAGTTTTTAATATCGATTTTAAAGGTGTCAATTTTTTTCTTAAGAGTGTTGCGATTGATACCAAGCAACTTTGCGGTCTTTACTTGGTTTCCTCTGTTTTGCTTTAAAGAAAGCTCAATAAGAGGTTTTTCGACTTGTTCAAGAATAAGCTTATGTAGATCGTTAAGTTCTACGTCAGCCTCTTTTTGTTGACGGAATAAAACCTCCAGTTTGCTTTTAACAAGGCTTTCCAAGCTAACAGAATGTAAATTCGCGACAAAAAGATTATCTGAGTGATTAACTTCCATAGAACCCCTACCCCGATCAAGTATTGTGTTTGTTGTTTACGCAGACAACGTTTGTAGTTTTTAAACACCCCATCTATCAATAAAAAAATTTATTTTTTCAGTGCGTAATGAAAAATTTTTTCCTTGATGTTTGCGAGTACGACTAAAACACCCACACACCGGCCATTTGGTACAGTTCACGTTGACTAAGGTCGAGTCAGACAAATGGTTCTTTCACTCTTTCAATAGATTTTTTAAACTGAAAGAATGAAAACAAACCAAATCAAGTCCGTATTGTATGCGTTATTTTTTCTCTCTGGGGCCCTGTTTATTGCACTCGCGTTAGGTACGCACAACCCCGAAGATCCATCATTCAATTCTATTGGGGTGCGACAAAACGCGCACAATGCATGCGGTCTTTTCGGAAGTTTTTTTTCCGATCTCATGTTTCAAATGTTCGGTGTGACCTCGTGGGGAGCGGTTGGAGTTCTCTTATTTTTCGCCCATAGTTTTTTAAAGCGGCCCCCCATGAACAGACCCAACGACAGACCCACTGAAGTCCTTTGGGAAAAAATATTAGCGGCAGCTCTTCTGATGGTAACGGCTTCAACTCTGCTTTCTTTGCACTTGCAGGGAATAAAGATTTATCAAAATAATATTTATATTGGCGGAATGATCGGACAGTTTTTGCAAACGCAAATGACGCGCCTCTTTAACACCGTGGGTGTGGGGATAATTCTGTGGACAAGTCTGGCGGCTTTGCATGTGATCCTTTTTGGTCCACGAGCGTTAGAGGACGGCAAAGAATGGATCCTTCGCTTTTTTGACAAATTAAAAGAGAGTTACCAAAATTCTCGCGCACGATCAGAGCTCAGAAAAATAGAAGCGCTCAAAAAAACAGAGGCGTCCAACAAAACCACCTCCCTCAAAATTGATTATCAAAAATCGGCACCAGCTCAGACCATGAGTCAGACCCAGCAAGACGAGCCCACAGATAATGCCGATGACAATGAGGATACAACTCAAGAGCCGGCGGCTCCCATGCTGCAAAACCTTTTTGCGCCACTCAAGCGCCGCCGAGTGGATCTTAAGAAAAAAGTGCAACGCCGAATCGCTAACTGGAAACTTCCTGAGATCGGCATTTTGGAAGACCCACCAGAATCTCGCTATCGAGTGGACGAAAAGGAAATTAAAATGAAGTCCGCCTTATTAGTGGATAAGCTGGGGCAGTTTTCGGTCAAGGGCGAAGTGAAGGGCGCAAAGCCAGGGCCGGCCGTGACGCTTTTTGAATTCAAACCCAATGCCGACGTGAAGATCAGTAAAATTACCGAACTCGCCGACGATCTGTCGTTGGCGCTGAGCAGTGAATCCGTGCGGATCATTGCTCCCATTCCAGGGCGCGATGTGGTGGGGATCGAAACTTCAAATTCCCATCGTGAAACTGTGTACTTAAAAGATGTTTTAGCCCTCGATGAATTTTGGTCGGACGACATGAAATTACCTTTGGCCCTGGGCCGACAAGCAGATGGGCTTCCGAAGGTTGTGGATCTTCGTAAGATGCCGCATCTATTAGTCGCGGGAACAACCGGGTCGGGAAAATCAGTATTTGTTGTGTGTGCGCTCACCGGGCTGTTATTTCGCCACTCCCCACAAACATTGCGTTTGATACTGATTGATCCCAAGCAAGTGGATTTGGCGGCATTTAATAATATCCCTCACTTATTATTACCCATGGTGACCGAGCCCAAAAAGGCAGTGAACGCGCTAAACTGGGCTGTGCGCGAAATGGAAAAACGCTACCGCTCAATGTCGAAGTTTGGCGCGCGGGGATTGGAGTCGTTTAACGAGAAAGTTTTAGAGATCAGCAAAGAGGATAGCGAAATTCATGACAAGCACAATAATTCGGGCGAAGTCCCGGTAGACTCCTACTATTACACTCCACAACCGTATATAGTGATCGTCGTGGAAGAGTTTGGTGATTTGATGGCCGTGGATAAAAACAACGTGGAGCACGCAGTGGTTCGCTTGGCGCAAATGGCGCGCGCTTGCGGGATTCATTTAATCTTAGCCATGCAGAGCCCGAGAAAAGATGTAGTCACGGGGCTTATTAAAACAAACATTCCTGGCCGCATTAGCTTTAAAGTGGCGAGCAAGATGGATTCGCGAATCATCATCGACGATTCCGGAGCCGAACGTCTGTTGGCGCGCGGGGATATGTTGTTTCAAGCGCCGGGAGTTGCAAAGCCCGAACGCCATCATGGACCGTGGGTGACAGAGACCGAAATCGCCGAAGTGATGTCTTATTGGTCGCAACAAGGGCAGCCGGATTATGATGAGTCGGCCATGCGTGCAATCACCCGTCAGCCCGCCTTTGCAGAGGGCGCGGAGGGTGCCTGGGACAGCGCTGATGGGGAATCTGATGATTACGACGAGCGCTACGACGAAATTCTCGCTTGGGTTTCGGGCCTGAAGTCAGTGAGTGCTTCGCTCGTGCAACGAAAGTTCCGTTTAGGATACCCACGAGCGGCGCGTCTGATCGAATTGTTCGAACGCGAGGGTGTAGTGGGACCTGCCAATGGCAGCAAGCCGCGCGATGTTTTAATCAAAGCGTATGAAGGGCCAAAAACACTATGATGTTTCATGTTGCGATGAGTTTGCTTTTACTGAGTCACGCAACTTTGGACACCGTTAAAAACCAGTTCCTCGAAAAAAATGTGGGAGAAGCGGTTTTTTTGCTAAAAAACGATCATCACAAAATTCTCAAGAACAGCCAAAGCCAGGCGCAAGTGGCGCAGTGGCTGTCGACCTTTCAATATGACAGCACGCTGAGTCTTTTCGAAAAAAACTTGGATTTGCTGATGGTGTCGGCCGGGGATCAGAGTGAGATTGAAAAGAATTTTTTATTAGCTCTCGAACGGGAGCCGTACAATACAAAGTTGTTAACCCACACCATCGCTTTTTGGCTGAATCAAAAAAACTTTTCCAAGGCTCGGGAGAAAATTGAGTGGGCTAAAAAAGAGCTGCCATTTATGGAGATCTACAAAACTTATGGCAACTGGTTAGGGCTGCAAGACCCAAAGCAGGAGCCAAACGCAAAGGTTTCTTGTCAGGCAGCTACCCTGCTGCCGGGGGAAAAAGATTTTTGTCTGTATGTGGTCTTGTTAGAGCTGGCAGCGGCGAGTAAATCAAAAAAACCCTCCCCCGAAGTCATGAAAGCTTTTCACAAGACCAGTATCCTCAATCGCCATTTTGTCCTTTGGGAAAAATGGCGAAGGGCCGAGGAAAAACAGAAATTTTTATCGTCTTGTCGCCCCTTATCTGATAAACAAAAAAAGGCATTTTTAATGGTGCCGGAATTTTGTAAAATCGACGATCGAAATGACGATCAAAATACTGATAAGGAAACAAATGAGTAAAATACTATTGGGCCTGGTTTTTGCGGCGACCCTTGGTTGCGGAGTCAAAGGGCCACCGGAACCGCCACTCCCAACGGAAGGCTCTCTTAAAAAAGAGCTCCAGCAGGAGCAAGCAGCACCGCCACAGTCAGTGCCGCCCCCAGTTCCGCCGAAAGCATCGAAAAAGAAATCAACGTCCAAGGCCCCAAAAACCAAGGACCAGTAATGAAGTTTTTTAAAGCACAGGCAACGGGCAATGATTTTATCATTGTGGACGAAAACCAATGGCAGCCCTCTAAGGCTATTGTGAGTAGACTTTGTGATCGACATTTTGGAATCGGTTCTGATGGGTTGGTGCACTTACGGAGCACATCAATTCCCCAGCAGTTTGAGTGGACGTTTTACAATCCTGATGGAAACGAGGCCGAAATGTGCGGAAACGCGGCTCGCGCAACAACGTGGTTTTTATTTTTACAAAAACAGCTGTCAGAAGTTGTGGTAAAAACCCAGCGCGGGCAGTTTGTTGGAAAAACCCTGCGAAACGAATTTGTAGAAATCGAAACCACAATGCCTGCGGAGGCGATTCAAAAATTCGATAATATGTTCCAAGGCAGATTCAAAGAAGGGTACCTCACAAACACCGGAGTTCCGCACTTTGTGATTCCAGTGGCAAATATTGAAGCAGTTATGGGTCGAGCGCAGGAATTATCGCCATTTATTTTCGATCCTGCTTTTGGCCCTCGCGGCTCCAACCTTACATTTTTTGCCATTCAAGGGGACGACACTTTGGATTCCGTCACCCTCGAGCGTGGGGTCAACGATTTTACGCTTTCCTGTGGCACAGGTGTTCTCGCCGCCGCACAGGTTTATTTATATTTAAAGAACAGAAAAAACTTGGTGCAAGTGACAACACCGGGTGGCCAGCTAGCGGTTGAGATGATGGGCGACGAGGCAAAATCTTCAGGGCAACTTACGGCTAAATTGAGCGGTGAAGCAAGATTAGTTTTTGAAGGGAGCATCGAATGAAGCCAACAGGAGTTTACACAGCGCTAGTGACGCCATTTAAAAATGGCCAAGTGGACGAAGCGTCGCTATTAAAATTAGTGCAGCAGCAGATGATAGCGGGAGTTCAGCAGTTTGTTGTTAATGGAACGACAGCCGAAAGCCCCACCCTTTCCGAGGAGGAAAGTCTCGGCATTTTAAAACTTGTTACAAAAGCTGCGGGACCTAGCGCCACCATCATGTTTGGCTCTGGCAGCAACAATACAAAAAAAACTGTGGAGTTTTCGCAAAAAGCCGTGGCTGCAGGAGCCAAATCACTCCTCGTTGTTGTTCCTTATTACAACAAACCTCCTCAGCAAGGCTTGTACGAACACTTTAAAACTGTTGCCGATGAGGCTGGTGCCCCCGTTCTCCTCTACAATGTTCCCGGCAGAACAATTACGAGCCTCGAAGTGGATACGATACAGAAGCTTTCGCAGCACAAAAATATTTGCGGAATCAAAGAGGCCACAGGAAACATGGAGTTTGGGCAAAAAATCCTCTCTGCCTGCGGCCCCAACTGGAATGTGCTGAGTGGCGACGATGAAACCTGTTTGGATTTAAAAAAACTCGGCGGCGAAGGAGTTATTTCCGTGTGTTCCCACATAATGCCACTTAAAATGAGCGAATGGTTTTCGGCGGCTGTTACCGAAGATGCGTTAAGAGATTTCCGTGGTTCTCTCGAATTAATTCGCAGTCTGTACATTACGGCAAATCCCATTCCGGTGAAAGCAGCGCTCAATATCCTGGGCGTTATCGAGAGCGATGAAATGCGCTTACCGCTTTGCAAATTGACCGCGGAGCAAAAAAAGAAAATTGAAGAAACATTGAAGACCTACGAGAAGTATCTATGAATATTTTTGTTGTCGGCGCGCACGGCAGAATGGGATTAGAGATTCAGAAAATCCTACGGAAAACCAAAGGCGCGGTGTTTAGTGGAGGAATAGCTCGGGAAGCCGAGGGGTCCGTGGTCATCGGGTTTGACGAAGTTCAACGCACGCCAGATCTCGTCATCGACTTTTCCTCTCCGGAGATGTTTATGCAAACGCTGCAGTGGTGCGAGGAAAAAAAAGTTCCTCTGCTGTCAGGAACCACGGGGCTTTCGGAAAAACATTTTTCGGCCTTAAAAAAAGCGAGCAAAAAGATTCCAGTGCTATGGACGGCCAACACCTCCATTGGGGTGCAAATGGTCAAAGATCTGTTGCGAGCACTTCCACTCCCCGGCCATTTTAAGGTGCAAATGACCGAGTGGCATCACATTCACAAAAAAGACAAACCCAGCGGTACGGCCATCGTATTACAAAACATTCTCAACGAAAAACGCGCCAAATTGCCAAAGCCCAAATCGATTCGCGAGGGTGAAATCGTCGGGACCCACCGGATAGAAATTTCCTCGGGAGAAGAAGTGATCACCATCGAGCACAAGGCCTTGCGCAGAGCTGTTTTTGCCCGCGGAGCCGTGGAAGCGGGAGTGTGGCTTGCAAATAAACGCGCTGGCTTTTACTCCATGGAAGACTATCTCCAATCGTTGTAAATTTTTAATTGGTTCGTTGAATCTGAGCCTATCCTAGAATAGGATGGGGCAAATTCGATTCAGGGAGCCCAAATGAAATTTTTCATTGATTCAGCAGACATTAACGAAATCAAACAAGCCAATGCGCGTGGATGGGTGGATGGCGTTACCACAAATCCCTCTCTGATCGCTGGCATCGGTCGCCCGTTTAAAGAAGTCATCGCTGACATTTGTAGAGAAGTGAAAGGGCCCGTCTCTGCTGAAGTGCTCTCTATAAAATCCGGAGATATGTTTAAAGAGGGAATGGATTTAGCAAAAATCGCCGATAACGTGGTGGTTAAAATTCCAATGACCGAAGAGGGTTTAGTTGCAGTTCGCCAGCTTCGTGCCGAGGGAATCAAATCCAACGTCACTCTTGTTTTTTCTCCCCTTCAAGCTTTATTAGTCGCAAAAGCCGGCGGTGCCATGGTCTCTCCTTTTGTTGGTCGGCTGGACGACATCTCAAATACAGGAATGGATTTGATCCAACAAATTCATACGATTTATCACAATTACGGTTTCGAAACAGAAATTCTAGTGGCCAGTATCCGCCACAATATTCACATTCTTGATTCGGCAATGATTGGCGCAGACATCGTGACTGTTCCGTTCAAAGTCATGCAAGGAATGAGTCAGCACCCGCTTACAGACAAAGGTCTCGAAAAATTCCTAAAGGATGCTCAGAAGATAGTGAAGTAATACTCTTAATTGATGTTAAGAGTTCTGAGTTTTATTTTCCTCATGACAGCGTTTGGTTGTGCAAGCCCTCCGTCGGGTCCGTATGCAGAGCGCAACACTGTGAATGCATCAGTTGTGGGGATTATAAAAGCCTTCGATCGTGCCGCCGTTGGGATTCGTGGCCGAAGCGCCAACGGCCGTGAGCTTGTTTCCAAGTATCATTTGCCCGGTGGAGACGGCTATGACTTTGCGGGAGACAAGCCAGAGCGAGCTTACACCAAATTACGAATTCTCGGCGAGCGACGTCCCTACACGTTGCAAGTCCAGTACGTTATCGAAAAGCGGAACTCGAAGGGTGTCTATAAAGTCACCGACTATGATCTAGCAAAAGCAGAAATCATACTGAAAGACCTGATTAAGTATCTAGTCACACGTCCCGGACGGGAAGACTTCATTGACGACTTCAGGCCCTTCTAAATAAACTACTAGTGGGTAACTATGCGAACACTCACTGGATTTATATTTCATTTTTTATTTTTGAGCGCCTCAAGCGCGTCATTCTTTTTGGCGTCGAATATTATTTATCCTGTGCGCACTGTGATGGATCGTCCCCCCGTGCAAATGCCACGGATGACATTAAACTTTTCGGAGTTCTCACCGGCGTTTGCCGCACTCGAAGATGATTACTACATGTCTATTTACGAGGAAGAGCAAATTCCGCAAAACGTGGCGACCACACAATTACAACCAAGCTCAAAAGAAATTATTAAAAGCGAATTTTCCGAAATACAAATTCCACAGATGACGTTGCGACCTGCTGACGCCATCGACACCATGATGAATGTGAGTGGTGTTTCTCTTGAGGAAATCACTCCAAACAAAACGGATCTAGAGGACAAATCTGCAGCGGAACTTCTTGCGGAACAGCAAAAGCAGAGCGTATTGGTTGGCGGCACTCCGCATATTTGGATCCAAGGTAAAATTGAACTCACAGATGGTTTAGCGATTTCTGATCCGCGCGACACTCTCGCGGTGGGTTGGTTTGTGGACGGTGAAAAACGAAAAGACGGAAGAATTTCGCTGCGCGAAGGCATCTACGAACTTAAAGTCGATCGGTTAGAGGGCGAAATTATTGCTGAGCTAGCAGATCATCGAGGATTTCTGTTGGGCGAAGCCATCATCGATTTAGAAGTGCTCGCTAAAACCAGAAAGACTGCCGGTTTAATTATCGGCGGCGTAGATATCAAAATAAAACCCTATAATTTTTCTTTTAAAGGCCAAGCTTTGGCGATTTATGACAGCCCCGGAAACAAGCAAGTTGTCTCACGCGCGCAATTTTCGGTGGGAGACCACGAGGTGCATGTCCGCTCCGACGAAAAAGGCAGTTTTGTAGAACCGCTGATCAGTCCGCAGTCCACCGGTGTTGTTATTGCGCAGCAGGCGAAGTATCGCCAAACAGTTGTACTGGCAAATTTTGAAAGAGAATTAAAAATCCATCTTTTTCCCGATCAGTTTATGCAAGCCTTTTTTGATACCATCGAACTTCCTAAAAAAAATCGCACTGACGGAATGATTTGGGGAACCATATCCCGAGGTGAGGAGCCCGCACAAGGTTACCAAGTGCGCATGGTTCAACAGAATGTAAAACCTATCTACTTTCAAATGTATATTGCTCGTAAAGAAAACGAAAAAACCAGCGAAGACGGCCAGTTTTCTTTTGTTGGTTTAAACGACGGTGAATATGAGATCGAAGTGATTGATCAGCTCGGTCGCTTAATAGATTCCAAGCTCGCCGTGGTGCAAGCAGGAATGGTCACAGAGCTCAACTTTGAAGTTGGCGACGAGCGAAAGCTCAGCATGCGACCGTTTGATCCTCTCTCGCTACAACCAAAGAACATCGAGTTTTTTGCTCTAGGACAGACGGGCATCCAACAGGTGAAAACCGAAGAGATTTTAAAAATGAAGTCGTACGTCGGACAAGAGCCGCTGTTGATTTACACCAAAGTGGAAGGCGCAGATATCGAGTCGTCCACCTTTGCCAGTCGGCATAAAAAATTCCAAGAAATTCCGGTGCTCAACGACAGTTGGTGGAGAGGGATTCAAAAAGCCTATCCAATCACAGTGGCCAGCGGCGTGGTGGTGGGTTTTGTGGATTCGGATCAGCCTTTCGAAGTTTATATCGACCACCAAACCGAAAAAACGAAGATTTTGTATCTGGATCAACAGGGAAGAACTATTAATAAAACAGTTGGCGTAAAGCCCGCGGGCTTTGTGGTGTATGGCATCGACCACGGCTTGCATACACTCGTCATAGAATCAGAGCAGGGGCAGATCATCTCCGAAGCCGTCTACGTTGACGGCGAAGCTGTTTCTTTAGTCTACAAAGCTCTTTAATAACTGATCAGTGTGGCGCCGGTTTCTACGTTGTCGCCGGGTTTAACGTGGATTTTTGTGATTTTTACGTCGGCTCCGGCTTTCATTTCGTTTTCCATCTTCATGGCTTCCATCACCAGGAGTGGCGTGCCAGCTTTAACCTCGTCGCCTTCTTTGACAAAGACTTTTACAATCTTGCCAGGCATTCCTGATTTAAGTGCGGAAGCTCCGCCCATGGCGCCGCCCGATTTAAAGCTTTCATGCAGAAGCATTTCGTCGTTGTAGACTTTAAGGTTTCTAAAGCCCCCACGCGAGTACACAGTGCAATCAAGGCCGTCAGCAACCACGTCGACCAGATACGACTGGTTGTTGAAAATAAAGCTGATGATGTTATCAACTTCGACAAAGTTTTCGTCGGGGATGGTGAACTCTTCCCATTTGTCTTGCGTCTCTTCTTTCAACTGTACAGACCAGTCGCCTTCGCGACGAGCGACGTTGATCTGATACTTCTTTTTATCGAGTTCGGCTTCAAAATACATACTAGTACCTCATCGCATGACGGCGGCTGACTTGTTTCCACCGCGAATAGGTTTCAAGTTTCACTTGCGAATTATCAATCTTTGTCTCGCGCTGTTTGTACGAGGCAATCGCGGCGGCAATTAAAAATACACGGTCATCAATAAATTTAAAAAGTTCTGGCGGATTGATTACGAGATCTTTTTCACAAAACTGCGTGGTGTAGGTACCATCAAGAAATTTATCCGCTTTTAAAATCGACTTGTGGAGAACGATATTTGATTTCACCCCGGTTAACGTGAACTCAATCAATGCGCGCTGCATGCGATTGATGGCTTCTTCGCGTGTTTGGCCCCAGGTTACAACTTTGGCGATCATCGGGTCATAGTGGATGGGAATGTCGTAGCCCGAATACACATACGTCTCAACGCGCACATAGGGGCCTGATGGTGGGCGAAAGCGGCGGATGTAGCCAGGGGAGGGCATAAACGTTTGTGGATCTTCGGCACAAATACGGCATTCGATGGCATGGCCGCGCTGTTTGATGTCTTCTTGTTTAAAAGAAAGTTTTTGGCCTGCGGCCACGCGCAGTTGTTCTTGGACGAGATCCGTGTTGGTCACCATCTCGGTGATGGGATGCTCCACTTGCAAACGGGTGTTCATTTCCATAAAGAAAAATTCTTTAGTGGAGTTATCAAAAATAAATTCAAACGTTCCGGCGCCCACATAACCGATGGATTTGGCAGCTTTCACAGCCACCTGCCCCATGCGCTCGCGAACCTCTTTGGGAACAGATGGGCTGGGGCTCTCTTCGATCAATTTTTGGTGTCGACGTTGAATGGAGCACTCGCGATCAAAAAGATGCACAACATTGCCGTGCTTATCGCCAAACACTTGAATCTCGATGTGCTTTGGGTTGGTAATAAAACGTTCCATGTAAACGGTGTCGTCTTTAAAGTAGTTAAGTCCCTCGGATCTAGCTGCATTGAAGGAGTTTTCAAGATCCTCGGGATTTTGCACAACGCGCATGCCTTTTCCACCTCCACCGGCCGAAGCTTTGATCATGATGGGGTAGCCGATTTTCGCAGCCACTTTTTTGGCATCGGCCACCGTGTGAACGGCGCCGTCACTGCCCGGAACTGTGGGAACATCGGCCTTTTTCATATGCGATATGGCCGAGAGTTTATCACCCATGGCTTTGATGTTTGCGGGCGAGGGTCCGATAAACGTAAGTCCTGCGTCCTCAACAGCTTGGGCAAAAAAAGCGCGCTCACTTAAAAAACCATAGCCGGGATGAATCGCATCCGCGCCTGATTTTTTTGCCACTTCTAAAATTTTATCCTCGCGAAGGTAGGACTCTGTGCTCGGTGCAGGGCCAATTTCGTAAGCTTCGTTGGCAAGTAGAACGTGTTGGCTAAAGCGATCCACTTCGCTGTAAACAGCAACGGTTGGAATGCCCAAATCGCGACAGGCGCGAATCACGCGAACAGCGATTTCTCCTCGATTGGCGATCAAAACTTTTTTAAACATCATCAACCTCTAAAGCGGAATGTTTCCGTGTTTTTTTGGTGGGTTTACATCGCGTTTATTTTTCAACATATCCAGCGCCTGAATAATGCGTTTGCGTGTGTGCGAAGGCTCGATGACTTCGTCAATGTACCCTAGTTCTGCCGCCACATAAGGGTTGTTAAACTTGTCTTCGTAATCTTTAATTAATTTTTGTCTCTCGTCGGTGGGGCTTGAGGCTTTGTTGATGGCATCACGGAAAATAATATTGACCGCGCCATCAGCACCCATCACCGCGATTTCCGCAGAAGGATAGGCCAAGTTCACATCGCCGCGCAGATGTTTGGACGACATCACACAATAAGCGCCGCCGTAGTCTTTGCGAGTAATGATTGTGACCTTAGGCACAGTGGCCTCGGCATAGGCGTACAAAAGTTTAGCGCCGTGGGTGATAATGCCGTTCCATTCTTGCTCTGTGCCCGGCAGAAATCCTGGGACATCTACAAACGTCACAATGGGAATGTTGAATGCATCGCAAAAACGGATAAAGCGCGCCGCTTTTTTGCTGGCGTCGATGTTTAAGCAGCCGGCAAGAATTTGTGGTTGGTTGGCAACGATTCCCACACTCTGGCCATTGAATCTAGCAAAGCCCACCACAACATTTTGCGCGTAGTGCTGATGAACTTCGAGGAAGTATTTTTCATCGACCACCAATTTGATGAGCTCTTTCATGTCGTAAGGTTTGCGCGAGTTGTCTGGCAAAAAGGTATTGAGCTCTTTGACGAGGCGATCGGGAGCATCGGTGGTGGACTGCAAAGGAGCATCGTCGAGGTTGTTGGACGGCAAAAAGTTAAGAAGTTCGCGAATCATCAGTAGGCAGGTTTTATCGTCGTCGGCAGAAAAGTGTGCCACGCCTGATTTTTGATTGTGGGTGGTTGCGCCGCCGAGATCTTCTTTAGTTACTTCTTCGTGAGTCACAGCTTTGATAACATCTGGGCCAGTGACGAACATGTAACTGGAGTTTTTCACCATAAAAATAAAATCAGTGATCGATGGAGAGTAAACCGCGCCGCCGGCACATGGCCCCATGATTGCGCTAATTTGCGGAATCACACCAGAAGACATTACGTTCTTTAAGAAAATGTCAGCATAGCCACCAAGGGCTTCGACGCCTTCTTGAATGCGCGCGCCGCCCGAATCGTTTAAACCGATCATTGGGGCGCCGTTTTTCATTGCAAGGTCCATCACCTTTAAAATTTTATTGGCTTGAGTGCGCGACATACTGCCACCAAACACAGTGAAGTCTTGGCTATACACGCACACCATACGGCCATTCACTTTTCCGTAACCAGTGATGATACCATCGCCGGGAATGACTTTTTCGCCCATGCCAAAATTGGTCGAGCGATGAGTGACCAAACGATCGGTTTCCACAAAGCTTCCCGGATCCATCAATACATCGATGCGCTCGCGAGCCGTGAGGCGTCCGCCTTGCTTGTGTTTGGCCAAGCGATCTTCGCCGCCGCCCTTCAGAGCAATTTCATTTTTAGCTTTGAGAGATTTTAATTTCTCTAGAATAGTATCCATAGGGCCTCTTGTTGTTAAGGATAGTTTCTTCCGTAAAGTCTTGGGAATGGAATGGTTTCACGAACATGCTGAAGTCCACAAATCCACGCCACGGTTCTCTCCACACCTAAGCCAAAGCCCGAGTGCGGAAACGATCCATAGCGCCGGAGATCGAGATACCATTCAAAATCTTCTTGTTTCAATTTGTGTTCTTTAATGCGTGTTTTGAGGCTTTCAACACTTTCCTCGCGCTGACCACCCCCAATGATTTCGCCGTAACCTTCGGTGGCAAGCAGATCGCAACTCATGCTGTACTCAGGTTCGCTAGGATCCTGCTTCATGTAGAAGGCTTTAATGGCTGTTGGGAAATGGTGAACAAAAACTGGTTTGTCGAATTTTGTACAAATGATTTCTTCGTCGGGGGCGCCGAAGTCATCGCCGACCACAAAGTTTTTATTTTCTTTAAGAATCATTTCCACAGCTTCGCGATAGTGCAGTCGCGGAAAGGGGCCTTTAATTACTTCGAGTTTAGATAGATCGCGAGCGAGAACTGTTAATTCGTCTTTGCAGTTGTGCAACGTTCTTTGCACGATGTATTCCACAAACTGTTCTGCCAATTCCATGTTGTCGTAAAGATCGTTAAACGCCACTTCGGGTTCCACCATCCAAAACTCAATTAAATGGCGGCGTGTTTTTGATTTTTCAGCGCGAAACGTAGGACCAAAGCAATACACTTTTCCAAACGCCGCAGCGGTGGCTTCGATATACAGCTGTCCACTTTGTGAGAGGTATGCTTTTTCGTCGAAGTATTTAGTTTCGAAAAGATTGGAGGTGCCTTCGCAGGCGCTGGGAGTAAAAATCGGTGAGTCGGTGAGAGTGAAGCCGCGGCCGTTAAAAAAATCGCGAATGGCGTTGACGATCTCGGAGCGCACTCGCAGTACAGCATGCTGCCTGCGGCCGCGAATCCAAAGGTGGCGGTTGCTCATTAAAAAATCTGGGCCGTGCTCTTTATGCGTGATTGGGTAATCCACCGACGGCGCGAGAATTTCGAGGGATTTCGTAATGAGTTCATAACCACCGGGACTGCGCGGCTCTACTTTGATTTCACCGGTGACTTTGACCGTACATTCTTGCGTCAGCTGATCGAATGTGGAAAACGCTGTGGGGTCCGTGGTTTCCTCGGAGAACACGCATTGGCACAAACCTGTCCCGTCTCGCAAAATCAAGAATTTATTTTTTTTCGAACCGCGAAGATTAAACGTCCAACCTTTGAGTTCGATGGTTTTTCCAACGTGGTTTTTGAGTTCGTCGATGTAGTACCGCAAAGACCCTCCAGGGGTTGTTTGAGCGAGCAACGCGCTCGGTCGATAGGTCGACTTGTTTGGGGTGCATCCTAACTGTTTTGTCAGGTAAAAATCAAGAAATGGTTGCGGTGTGGGACCGCTCTGTGATTATTTGCCGGAAACGTAGGAGGCGTCATGAAACGTTTTGTAATCTTATTATTTTTAGTGGCCTGTGCCCACCGATCTGCAGTGGTGGAAGATCCCTATCTGTGGCTAGAAAACATCGAAGGTGCAGAGGCATTAAAGTGGGTTGAGGCGCAAAATCAAAAAAGCCAGGCGGCGCTGACGCAATCCGCCCGCTACGAACGTGCCGAAAAAGACACGCTGGCGATATTAGAAGCAAAAGATAAAATCCCCACTGGATTTTTTATGAAAAACGATATCGTTAACTTTTGGCGTGATGATATTCATGTGCGCGGAATTTTACGCAAAACTTCTTACGCAGAATATAAAAAGAGCAGCCCGCGTTGGCAGACTATTTTGGATATCGACGCCTTGGCGAAAAAAGAAAACGAAAACTGGGTCTTTAAAGGTTTTGAGTGCCTCGAGCCCGCCTACCAAAAATGTATGGTTTCTTTGTCCCGAGGCGGAAAAGACGCCACTGTAGAACGCGAGTTCGATTTAACAAAAAAGAAGTTTGTCGAAAAAGGTTTTACACTTCCCGAAGCTAAAACCGTGGTCACTTGGGCAGATAAAGATCACCTCCTTGTAGGGACCGATTTTGGCCCGGGTTCACTCACAGACTCTGGCTACTCTCGACAAATTAAACTTTGGAAGCGCGGAACACTTCTCGACAAAGCCAAAATGGTGATGGAAATCGATGCCAAAGACGTGCGCGCCCATGCCATGCGAATGGTTCATCGCGATCAGGCAAAGATTGTATTGGTTCGCGCCATTGATTTTTTTAACACCGAGGAAAGCGTTTTAGATCTTAAAACACAATCGGTCAAACCAATACCTAAACCACCAGCTGCAGAACTTGCTAGCTACTACCAGGGCCGATATCTTTACGAAATTCGAAATCCATGGAAGTTTAAAAACACATCTTATGAGCCCGGCACCGTGGTTTCCATCGAGGAGAGAGCAGCGGGAAAAGAGTTGGAAGAAAAGGACGTACAGTTAGTCTTTGCGCCCAAAGCAACCCAGTCGGTGCAGCGAGTTCTCGCCTTAAAGTCAAAAGTGGTGATTGCCATTCTCGAAGATGTGAACAGCCAGCTGTATGTTACAGAAATCGAAAAAGACAAATGGCTTCAGCCAAGTTTACTTTCGGTATCCGAAGGAAACGGCCAAATCACGGTGGCGTCTTCGACCGACGAAGCCAACTTATTTTTATTTCTGTACGAAAACTTCAATCAACCAACCACGCTGTATGCTTATGACTTTGTAAGTATATCTAAAAAAATAAAATCCATGCCCGATCGATTCAACGCGAAAGAGTTGCAAGTGGAACAGCGTTTCGCCGTCAGCAAAGACGGAACGCGCATTCCCTATTTTATGGTTTTCAAAAAAGGTCTTGTATTTGATGGCTCGGCGCCAACTCTGCAATACGGTTATGGTGGATTTACGGTTTCGCAAACGGCAGTCTACAACGCCATTGTCGGCAAATTATGGATGGAAAAGGGCGGCGTATTTGTAGTTGCTAACATTCGCGGTGGCGGGGAGTACGGGCCCAAGTGGCATCAGGCAGCCCTCAAAGAAAACCGACAAAAAGCCTACGATGATTTTATCGCCGTCTCCGAAGATCTCATTCAGCGTAAAGTCACAAGTCCTTCGCGCTTAGCCATTCGCGGCGGAAGTAACGGCGGCTTGCTTGTGGGCGCGGTGATGGCTCAGCGACCAGATCTTTACGGAGCCGTTCTCTGCTGGGTTCCGCTGCTTGATATGATTCGCTACTCCCAACTTTTAGCAGGAGCCAGCTGGATGGGTGAGTACGGAGATCCAAGCGACGCAAAAATGCGCGAAGTCATTTTAAAATACTCACCGTATCAAAACGTAAGCGCCGATAAAAAATACCCACCCGTGTTGTTTGTAACCTCTACCAAAGATGATCGAGTTCATCCGGGCCATGCTCGCAAAATGGCCGCTAAGATGATGGAACAAAAGCACTTTGTGATGTACTACGAAAATGTCGAGGGCGGTCACGGTGCTGGCGCCAACTTAAAACAATTAGCCAAGCTCAATGCCTTACAATATGAGTTTTTACTACAAACGATTGGAACCTCTTTAAAGTAAGCAGTGTTGGCCATAGTGCCTTCTGCGCTGTAAACGGCTTATCGTCAAAAAAATAATTGGAATCAAAATTGACCGTCTAAGCGGTGGAGTCTTCGTCGGCGGACAGATCAAAGCCGCAGGCGGCGAGGATTTTTGTTTCTAGCAGGAGTTTGCAACGTGCAAACTCCGATTTCCAATTCAGGATCCTAGTAAAGGGACGGGCGATCCAAAACTTCTTATCCTGAGCACGGCCGCGTTCTGCATCGAGCATCACGCGAGCCACATACCCAGTAAATGCGCGCACAAACTTATTGAAGGCTTTCCTTGAGCGAACAAGCACGATGAGCTGAAGATGGTCTCCTGCGTTTACAAAACGAAAGAGACGCAAATTCGTCAGTTTTGCGAGACGACGCGCACTGGATTCAATGCGCGAGCTGAATGTTTTTCGCAAAAAAGATTTTTTACCCCGTGCAAATTCAGACTTGAGCACCAGATGGACTGGTTTAGAAAAGGAAATGGGACGAGCGGTTCTTGGATTTCCTTTAATTTCGAGGCCACCGAAGCGCCGGGTGCCCAAGTCATCAAAGCCATTCAGAGTCAGTTGTTGCGCCATAGAAAAATTCTGCGGCAATATTTCAGCGATGTCAATTTTTCAAAAAAGATAACGCGCGTGCTATGAATTGTGTTTTTGATTTTTAGCGGGACATTAGTTTTTGCAGAGCTTCGTGGGCCGCGGCCACATCGAGCGCGCCTCGCGAGAGCACCGGAAAAGGACCGGGTTGTACCGACGTGATCAGCGCCTGTTTGATTTGTTTTGCCGTCGCCTGCGGAAACGCCGACCACAACAGTGCAGCAGCTCCCGCTACAAATGGTGCTGCCATGCTTGTGCCGTGTTCGACCGCGGTAAGATCAGGAAGTGGATAGGTACTTAAAATGTCAGCTCCGGGCGCTACGAGGTGGACAAGCCGCCCGTAGTTTGAAAACCCAGCGGTGGCACCATCGGCCGTCATAGCCCCCACCGTTATTTGTGCGGCCGCACTAAACGCCGCCGGATACATTGGCTCGCGATCAATATTTAATGACTCGTTACCCGAGGCGGTTACAAATAATATATTCTTTTTTGACAGCTCATCGAGAGCTTCTCGTAATGAACGCGAACACGAGGGGCCACCCCAGCTTGCATTGATAACTCGAGCACCAACGAGCTCAGCGGCTCGAATGGCCGCTAAAGCATCAAATACAGATCCACTGCCGTCGTCGGCAAAAAAATCAAACGCAACAAGTTTGGCCTGCGGTGCGACTCCTTTAATGGAGCCCGAAGAGTGTTCGGCGGCAACAATTCCCGAAACGTGGGTGCCGTGGCCCGAGCCATCGTAAAGAGCACCCGATTGATTTGGAAAATCGTAGCCGTGAATGTCGTCGATCAACCCGTTCCCGTCGTCGTCGAGGCCGTTTTCGGTTTCTTTCGGGTTCACGTAAAGTTGATTCACCAACTGCGGATGTTGCGTATCGATGCCTGAATCAATAATCGCCACTAGAACGTCCTTGCCAAAAATATTCTGGTCCCAAAGTTTTTTAGCAGCTATGGAATCAACTCCCCAGTTGGCGTAGCCCCCCCAACTGAGAAGGGAAATGGTTCCTGGTAATGGTTTTGAAATTTTAAAATCGTTTTCAATATACTTAATTTTGTCTTTATTATTTTTAATAAAGCGTTCAAATTTTTCCCGCTGATTGGCAGAGAGTTTGTGTTTAGTGAGTCGGCCATCTTTCCAGCGAATGATTTTTTGATTGGAGATGGCAGCATCGCCGCAGTCGTCTTCGGCCTTGGTTTGCGGAGTTTCGCTGGTGGTGGTGGAGCCGCACGCGGAGAGAGCAAGCAACAGACACAAGAATAAGGCGCGAACATCCATGTTCAATCCTTCCGGCTAAGGGAGAGGGCACACAAAATCCTATTGTGCGCCTCTGATAAGAATACCAAATTTTATGAAGACACAGAAGGCCAGTTGGACCACGAAAATCCGACGCAAAAAGATACCCCAGCCTCAAATGCTGTATATTACCGGAAAAGGTACTTGGTACCTTTTAAATGGAGGAAAGAAAATCGGTTAAAAAAAGTGAAAATTTTTCTTCTACTGATTTGGCACGCTCTGTGACTTCTTCGTGGGTGAGTTTTTGCTTACCAAGACCTGCGGCCAGATTGGTGATACAGCTTAATGCACACACGCGGAGACCAAGGTGGTTAGCGGCGATACTTTCAGGAACCGTGCTCATGCCCACGGCTTTTCCGCCAATGAGCTGTAAAAAGCGAACTTCTGCGGGAGTTTCGTAGGCTGGGCCGCTGACGCCGCAGTAAATACCTTTCCAGTATTTTATTTTTAGTTTTTCTAACGATTCACACATTTTTTGCGTGAGCTTTTTATCATAAGCTTCGGTCATGTCGGGAAAGCGCGGTCCGAGATTCTTAATGTTCGGGCCCATCAAAGGATTGATACCCATCAAATTAATATGATCTTCGATCACCGTAAACTCACCGGGAGACATGGCGGGATCTAATCCTCCCGCAGAGTTTGTGAGTACTAATTCTTCAATGCCCAACATGGAGAGAGTGCGCACAGGATAAACCACGGACTCCATGGTGTGGCCTTCGTAGTAATGCACGCGTCCCTGGAGAATCGCTAAAGGATGATTTCCCAGGTGACCAAGCACCAAGCGACCAGAGTGGCCATCCACTGTGGGGCGTGCAAAGTGTGGAATTTGTTCGTAGGGTATTGTGGTTTCGACCTGAATTTTTTTAACAAAAGCTCCAAGTCCCGAGCCAAGCACGATGCCAATTTTCGGTTTGAGTGAGCTGACGGAGCGAATAAAGGCCGTCGTTTCCTGTAAATTTTCAATAACACCCATGAGCACTCCCAGTTTACAGTTCGCTAGCGATTCGATGTAATATCAAACTGGGCTTTGCTACTTTTTGCAAGGAAATCTTAATGCTGCCGCCGAGAGTGATTTGCGTCCTTTGGTTTTGCTCGAGGGAACGCGGAGTGTAGGAGAAAATCACATCACCTTTTTGGACCGCATCGCCCATCTTTTTATGACAGCGAATACTCGCCTGAAGATCGATGGGATCCAATGTCTTTTGCCGACCAGCGCCTAAAATAATAGCTGCATAGCCGATCGCTTCAGCATCAAAATGTTCAATAAAACCACTGTCAGTAGCGACAACCTCGGACCATTTCGCAGGAGGTAAAAACTTAAATTGGTTTAAATTTCCACCCTGCGTCGTCACCATTTTTTCAAAAACTTCAAAGGCGCGTCCCGAGGTAAGGGCTTCCTCCGCAAGGCGCATGCCGTCCTCGGCATCCTTAACTCGCCCCGACAGACGCAACATTTCGGCGGAGAGTATTAACGACAGTTCCCGTGTGTCGGCAAACTGCGAGGGCGCAAAACCCAATTCTGTTGAATTCTTAAAAAGAGCGAGACACTCGAGCACTTCGATGGCGTTACCGATAAAGGCGCCGAGAGGTTGATTCATTTGCGTGATGAAACAAGATGTCTTCACGTTATTGAGGGCGGCTGTTTCGGCCAACCACGTTGCAAGTTCAAGAGCTTGTTCTGGCGTCTTCATAAAAGCGCCAGAACCGCATTTGACGTCCATCACCAAACCGTGAATTCCTTCGGCAATTTTTTTAGAAAGTATACTTCCGCAGATCAAGCCAATGGACTCCACCGTGCCAGTGACATCGCGGAGCGCATAGATTTTTTTATCCGCAGGGCAAATTTCGGAAGTTTGGCCAATGAGTGCGCAACCAAGGGTGCGAACCTGCTCCTCAAATTGTCTTAACGAAATCTGAACATTAAATCCTGGAATGGATTCCATCTTGTCGATGGTGCCGCCCGTGTGGCCGAGGCCGCGGCCAGCGATCATGGGCACAGGCACTCCGCAGGCAGCGACGATGGGCGCAATGAGCAGGCTTGTTTTGTCGCCGATGCCTCCCGTGCTGTGCTTATCCACGGCTGCGTACTTCGTATTTGCGAAAGATAATTGTTTGCCCGATTTGAGCATGGACTCGGTTAAAAATGCGGCTTCCTTTTTTTCGAGACCGCGCAGCGTGATGGCCATTAAAAGTGCCGACATTTGGTAGTCGGGAATTTCTCCCGTATGGTAGCCGTTTATAAAAAAATGAATTTCTTCTTTAGTTAAACTGCCACCATCGCGTTTTTTACGAATCAGAACAGCTGGAATAAAACTCATTGAGACCTCGCAAGTTCTTGCAAAATAGATACTGTTTGGCTGGCGCCGATGCGCGACACCCCTAAGCTGACATATTTACGAAAATCGTCGGCGCTTTTGATGCCACCACTTGCTTTGATTTGTAAACCAGGGCGCCCCAACTGACGCATTGTTTGCACAGCCGCTTCAGTGGCTCCTGTTTGTGCAAAGCCTGTGGATGTTTTAATAAACTCCGCACCACTTTGGTTAACGAGATCAATGGCAAGCACCAACTCGTCCTGGGAAAGAACCCCTGATTCCACAATCACTTTTACCAGGGCATGGCTTTTACAAATTGAGGTGAGCTGTTTTAACTCGTTTGCGATGAGTTGTGTCTTGCCGCTTTTTAAAAAACCAATGTTGATGACGCAATCGATTTCGTCGGCGCCATGCTCAAGCGCGAGCTCGGTTTCCTTTAACTTTGTCAGGGTCTCGTTAGCCCCTAAAGGAAAGCCCACAACGGTGCAAAGCTTGACGGAGCTTGCAGACAAAGCTTCTTTACATACTGCTAACCAACAAGGATTTACGCAGACCGAAAATAACGAGTGGGCGATCGCATCCTGACACAGCTGAAGAATCTCTTCCTCAGTAGCTGTGGGTCGCAAAAGTGTGTGATCAAAATAGGCTGCATACTTTTTATTTGAGTCCATGCACTCTTGTAGCAGCTCTTATGGGAGACGTTAACTTGATTTTTTAACGAACGGATTGTTTGAAGGAACGCCAGGCGACATACCCGGTATTCCTGCGACGTTGCTGGATTTGGCGGGGGCCGCCGGGGCAGGCGTATTACCGGTGGCCGCGTTGACGGCACCCGAAATACTTTTGCCCATCAAAGCCTTTCCGTTTTCTACGGAAATGGACCCCTCTTGCATCAGTCGAGTTAAACAATCATCCAGCGTTTGCATGCCGTCGTTTTTAGAAATCTGCATCGTGGATTTGATTTGAAAAATCTTGTTCTCGCGAATGAGATTCCCGATGGCGACGTTGTTGATCATAATTTCGTGGGCAGCCACGCGGCCCTTGCCGTTGGCCTTTGGCAGCAGAACTTGTGCTATAACAGCCTTTAAACTTTCAGAAAGCATGGAGCGCACTTGCGGTTGCTCATCCTGCGGAAAACTATCGATGATACGATCGATGGTTTTTGGGGCGCTCATGGTATGAAGGGTGCCAAAAACTAAGTGACCCGTTTCGGCGGCTTTCAATGCAAGACCAATGGTTTCAGGATCGCGCAATTCACCCACCAAGATCACATCGGGATCTTCGCGAAGCGCCGCTCGTAAAGCATCGGCGAAGGATTTTGTATTCACATGCACTTCGCGTTGGTTGATCAAGGCCATTTTATTTGGATGCACGAATTCGATGGGATCTTCGAGCGTAAGGATATGTAATTTTTGTTTTTCGTTGAGCTCGTTAATGAGAGCGGCGAGAGTTGTTGATTTACCAGAGCCCGTGGGACCTGTTACCAAAATCAAGCCTTGGCTGGCCTGAATAACGTCCGTCATAATTTTGGGTAAATTTAATTCTTCGCAAGTTTTAATTTTTTCGGGAATGTGTCTGAAAACGGCGCCGATGCCTTTGCGTTGCATAAAGATATTACAGCGAAATCGACCACAATCTGGCACTGGGTACGCACAATCCAGATCCCAATTGTCGGTGAACTGCTTGCGCTGATTCTCCGTGAGAATTTCAAAAATCAAAGCTTTGCATTCATCGTTGGTTAAATCACGATACTCAAGGCGTTCAATTTCGCCG
>JANPLN010000019.1:0-9779 GCA_031426555.1 Bdellovibrionales bacterium
TTTATGCAATGAGTCCCAAAAAGTGTGTGGGCACGGAGCGAGCTCTGCTCGCGAACGAGCGCCGAAGGCGCATTGCCCCTCGCCGTAACTAGTACATTGCTGGCATTGATTTTGTAATTTACTTAGCTTGTGAGTAGGAAAATCGTGAGGTTTAACGTGTGCTTCAATTGAGGCCTTTTCGCTGTTTAAAAATTAGACAGCAGTTGTGCAATATTTGTAACTTTATGGAGTCTATGGTGAAAAATTTAATCTTTCTGGTCCTAATTACGGCATTGTTCAATTACGCCGCAGCTCAAACTTCAGCTCCAAACTCACGCAATATTGTACTGATAACAGATATGGAACCGGATGATCGAATCGCCATTAACATCATCTCGTCTCGCTTAGGAAATCGGTTGCTGTTCGCCGGCTCAACAGTTATGAATGCTCCTCGCAAAGCATTTTTAATTAGGCAGCAATTTGCATTAGTGGGATTAGAAAATGTTCCTGTTTATACGGGCACGGGTGGACTTACGTCAGACTACGTAGACATCTCTTCTTCTCGGGCCGCACGTAGTTATGAGCAGGAAGGTAAAACTGTAATCCCTGAACCAGAATTGAAACGTCTTAATGATCCGCAAGGAAGACGCAGTAGTAATGACTTGAAAATTCATCTAAAGCCAGCTTTGAGTGAAGCTAGCCAAAACGGAACAAAACTGGATTTCTTGATGTTGGCACCTCCGACAGACTTGGTCGCAGTCCTAGAAGCTAACCCCGAACTAAAATCTGCCATCGGCCACATTCACGTAATGGGCGGTTGGGTAGACGTAAAAAACGCACAAACTGGAGAAGTCGAAAAACGTACGACTTACAACTGGAATATGGCGCCAGAAGCGAGTCGAAAACTCATGGCCATGTCAGATATTCCAATGACTCTCTACTCGTCCCATACAATTAAAGCTGCTTTTGCTGGTGGAAGTATCAATACGCAAAATGCTCCAGACTTGGTTAGCATTTTAGAAAATTCTGATACTCAAGCGATGGAAGTATTTCGTCGTGCAGCTCAAAGCTGGGACCACCATTTGATGGAGAAGATCCCCGCTCTTCAGAACGTTATCGGCGCGAATGCCGGAAAGCAATTCACTCCCGCAGATCCTCTCGTGGTCGTGGGAATGATTAACCCTGATTTGATCGAAAATTCCACACGTATTTTATTAAATATTGAAACCGCCGATTTAGATTCCACTCGCGGTTATAAGGTTGAAGTTCGCGAAGATGCTCAATCCCAAATTCGTTTAGTAGATAGTATTCGACCCGAGGTTTTCATTTCTGAGACAGTCAGTGCGTTGCACGACACCGCTCGACGTTCGGCTGTGCAAGGAAAGAAAGCCAATGTTTTTCCTTCGCTTATTGGAAGTTGCAAAAGTCTCTTCAACTAGGTACGGACTTTTTTGGGACTCATTGCATAAATTTTTATTCAGATTCTAGAAGACTTCTTTTTAGGACCTCTCGCAAACACGACGTTTCGAACTGCGAGCGAGTCCATGGATGGACGCGTCCTAAAAAGAAGTCTTCTAGAATCTGAATAAAAATTTATGCAATGAGTCCCAAAAAGTCCGCATCTAGAGGAAGCGCATGAGGAAGCCCAAGGCGATAATGCTCGGGGCAAACCAGCAGATCACTCCGCGCCAGATGGGATAAAAGTGACTGATCTCTTGATTGATCTCGCGACCATCAAATTCGTGCAGAATTAATTTTTTAGGAATTAAAAACGCCGCACCCAACGACACGCCAAAAGCCAATAGTGGCAAGGCAAAATTCACCAGAATTCCATCCACGCTCTCCAGCACACTCACACCGTTCATCCAGCGAAAGTTTTTGAGCTCGGTGGCTCCAACAATGGGAAAGGCGGCAAAAAACACAATCCACAGCCCACTGACTGTTAAAGCCTTCGAGCGACTCCACTGCCAGCGGTCCGTCAGATTTGCCACCAGTGATTCTAGTAAGCCTGTTGTGGCCACAAGTGATGCCAGATACAGCGTTAGATAAAATAAAATCAGTATTAACTGACCCTTCGGAAATTTAAAAATCAGCTGCGGGATGGTTTGAAAAAGCAGTTTTGGTCCAAACACCGCATAGGGCGCATCGAGCACCATGGGACACAAAATCAACACCGAAAGCGCCGACATTAAAATCGAAAACACCACCACCCTCGAGCCTGCCGAGGTGATGTCTCTCTCGGGCTGAAAGTAGCTACCAAAGGTAATGATGGTGCCCAAGCCCAGTCCGAGACTTAAGATCACGTGGCCCACGGCTTGATTCAGTGAGGCCCATGTGATTTTAGTGAAGTCGGGATAAAATAAAAACCGAATGGCCTCTGGAGCCGTTGGTAGCGATAGCGACTGATAGCACAGATACAAAAGCAAAACTAAAAATAACGGAGCGACCACATAACCTAAGCGCTCAAGACCGCGCTGAAAGCCACGCCGAACAAACAGGCAGCAAATGGCGAGATGCAAAAATGAAAAACCCATTTGGATGAGAAAACTCTCTTCGCTGGCTTCAATTTTAATTAAGAAAAAGTTTAACAGATATGCCAAAACCCAACCGCTGATAACCGTATAGTACGCAGTGACCAGAAGGCTTAACAAGATAGAAACATCGCCCAGTTTGCGAAACCCGGCATAGACCGTTTTTCGCAGTGTCGACATTTGCGGTGAAAGCATCAGCGCATCCCGCGTCCAAAGATCAAACGCCAGCCAGAGACTTTTTTGGGCTAGCTTTCCCACCATCAATTCAGTCATCACATAGCAGCTGCCAAGGATCGCCGCCACCAAAAAATAAATATATAAAAAAGCGCCCCCACCATTTTCGATGACGATGTAGGGAAACCGCCAAATATGTACCAGACCAAACGATGAACAAAAAATTGTGAGGTAAAAACCCATGGTGGTTCCCCATAATTTTCGTTCAAAGAAGTTCTGATTTTTCACTTCCGTCCCCGACTTTTCATCACGAAAATTCGAATAGGTATGCCCTCCAGGCCAAAATTCTCTTTGAGCCTTTTAGCGATAAATCGCCGGTAGGAATTATCCACACCGTCTGGGTGATTGGCAAAGGCGATAAAACTTGGCGGAAATTGTCGAGTTTGTGTGAGATAATAAAACTTCACGTCCTTCACACCAAACACCGGCGCTGGAGCCAGGCGTATTGTTTGCATAAAAAACTCGTTGAGTTCGTTTGTCGAAATGCGCATGTATAATTTTTCACGAACTTCTTCGATCTTCGCAAACATGTCTTGCAGGCCACGCCCGGTCAAAGCACTAATAAAAACCACGGGGATATCGGTATAATAGTGGAATTCTTTGGCGATTCTCGCGCGCGTGGTTTTGCGAAACTCGTCCATTTCCTCTTCGGCGATATCCACTTTGTTCACCACTAGCACGACACCCTTGTGGGATTCCATAATGGACTCTAAGATCTTCGAGTCCTGATCTGTCGGTCCGATCATGCCATCAATCACTAAGAGAACAAGCTCCGCATGATGAATCGCCTTTTGGGTTTTAAAGGCCGAAATGATTTCAAGGTCATCATAACGGCGACTGGTTCTCCGAAGTCCCGCGGTGTCCACGATCACATATTTTTTATCGTTAAACTCAAAAGGGACTTCCACTGAGTCGGTCGTTGTCCCCGCAACTTCGGAAACCAGCAAACGATTTTTTCCTAGCAAGCGATTGCACAGAGAGCTTTTACCAACATTGGGCTTACCCACGATGGCTAAGGTGAATTCGTCGGTCTTTGTAGAGGCCGCGGAAGACACATGGTCAAAGATCCACTGCAAAAGCGGATCTAAACCAAAACGTCGCTCCAGGGAGCAGGTGACAACCTCTTGGCTGAACTCATAAAATTCGGCCCCGGCCAAATCCAGCTCACTCACTTTATCCACTTTGTTCACGACAATTAAAAATTCTTTGCCAGACTCTTTGGCGATGCGAATGATGTCGCGATCTTCAGGGCAAAGCCCGTCGCGCCCATCCATGACCACCAACAGATAATCCACCGATTTTAAAAACGAAACCACCTGCTCCATAATCAAATGGGAAAAATCATCATCGGCTTCGGTCAAACCACCGGTGTCGATGATTTCAAACTCTTTGCCCCAAAGGTCGGCTTCTTCAAAAAGTAGATCACGAGTCACACCCGGTTGGTCTTTCACAACAGCCTTGCGGGACTCAGTCAACATATTAAACAATGTGGACTTCCCCACATTCGGTCTGCCAATGATGGCAATACTGGTCAATCTATTTAGCGGTTTACCGACCGACCTATTCACTGACATAGCCCAACTCTTTCATCATTCGTTTTTGTTCTGTCCAGTTGGGTTTATGGCTCACATGCAATCCAAGAAAGATCTTTTGGCCCAACATTTTTTCGATTTTTTTGCGCGCGTATTCACCGATTTTTTTTAATTGCAAGCCGCCTTTGCCGATAACGATCCCTTTGTGGTTTTCTTTTTCCACGATGATCGACGCATCGATGCGGGTGATTTTTTCTTCTTCCTTAAAGCTTTCAATCACCACACCGATACTAAATGGTAACTCTTGCTCCAAACATTCAAAACACTCTTCGCGGATCAATTCAGCTGCAATTTCACGAATATTTTCGGTGGTGTAAGCTTCCTCGTCGAAGAGGGGCTCTTGGCATTCTGGCAATACGGCCGCAATTTGTTGGCAAATTTTTAATTTTTCTGGAGCTTTAGTTTTTTTGATCGATGTCGGAAAGCCATGATAGCCTTTGGAGCTTAACTCAAACAACAGCTCTTGCGTGGCTTTACTTTTTTTGAGATCTGACTTGCTCATGCAAAATAAAACCGGTTTGTTGGCTTTTTCGATAAGTTCTAACAACGGTTCCATCTCTCTTTTAGTTTCGAGATCTGCCGGAATCATCAGTAAAAGAGCATCCACCTCTTCGATCACGCGCCGGGCTTCCTCGGCGATAAACCCGGTCATACCGCTTTTGCCTTTTTTTAAAAACCCTGGAGAATCCACAAACACGATCTGATACTCTTTCGACGAAATCACACCTTGAATACGTCGGCGCGTGGCCTGGGGCTTGCGACTGACGATGCAAAGGTGCTCGCCAATTAAATGATTTAGCAAACTGCTTTTCCCGGCATTTGGCAAACCCACTATTCCAATAAATCCTGCTCTATACGACATCTTGAAACCTCTGCAGCGCATTTTGCGCCGCCACTTGTTCGGCTATTTTTTTACTCTCTCCAGCACCTTCACCATACACTTCATCCAAAACTAAAACTTCCACCGTAAATAACTTTTGGTGGTCGGGCCCCGAAATTGCGACAGTTCTGTAGGAGGGTGTTACTTTTAACTTCTCTTGAACTAATTCTTGAAAGCGCGTTTTGTAATCCTTGGCGAAATCGTGATCGGAAAACTGATAAAAGCCAGCGTCGGCAAAAAGCGTTTGTATCCATTTTTCCGCGGCTGCAAACCCGCGATCTTCATAAATAGCGCCGATGATGGCCTCGAGGGATCCGGAGAGAAGTCTTCGGTTCATGCGTAAATTTCCGCTGCGTTCCCCATCGTCGACTAAAAAGAATTCGTCCAGCTTTAAACGCATGGCGAGATTGTACAATGTCTCTTCGTTAACTAAACTTGCTCTCTTTCGCGACAGAGAACCTTCGTTGTCTTCGGGAAACATTTTGTAAAGATCACTGGCGATCACCAGATCCACAACGGCATCTCCCATAAATTCCAAGCGCTCGTTATTTCCAGTGGCGTGGTCGGGATATCTTTTGCGATAACTTTTGTGTGTGAGAGCTTGAACAAGGATTTGCGAATTTGTGGCTTCGTAGCCAATTTGTTTTTGAAAACGCTCAAGCCATACCACGAACGACCTCCGCGAACAAAACGCCCTCTTCACCATTTTGGGTGTCTGCACCCGTGATACGGACTTCAAGCTCTTTGCCCAATAAGTCGTCCGAAACTCTTGGCATTTGCACATTCCAGTAATCTCGCGACAGTCCCACCGATGTTTCGGTGGATCGGGCTTCTCGAAGAACCAGTGTTTTTTTACGGCTTCCGATTTGATCGGCGGCGCGCAGAGAATAGCGTTCAAAACTCAATTCGCGAAGCAGCTGCGACCGTCGACGACGTTCCACAACCGGAACCACTTCACTGCTCAAAGCAGCGCGCGTTCCATGGCGCTCGCTGTAAGGGAACACATGAATGCGCGTCCATGGTGTTTTTTGCAAACGCTCGTAAGTCTCTGCAAAGTCAGCCTCGGACTCCCCAGGAAATCCCACAATCACGTCTATGCCGACAAAGGCGCCGGGAACTCGATTTTGAATTTCGTTAAACGCCCACTCCACTTTTTCGGCGGTGTACTGACGTTTCATTTCGCTCAACACTTTGCTCTGTGCGCTCTGCACGCTCATATGAAAGTGCGGGCACAGTCGCGAATCATTAAAAAGAGCAAACAGACGCTCGCTCAACTCAATGGGTTCGAGGCTCGACAAACGGATGCGCGGCATCTGAGTGTTTTGTAAAAGCGCCTCGATGAGATCTTCCAAACCTTGTTCCCCATCGCGATAGTCGCCGATATGCACTCCGGTCAACACAACTTCGTTAACGCCATCATCGCAAAGTTTTTGAACAGCGCTCACAAGATCACTGATCGCAAGACTGCGACTTTTCCCCCGAGCGTAGGGAATAATACAAAATGTGCAAAAGCTGTTACAGCCATCCTGAATTTTTAAAAACGAGCGCGTGTGGCGAACTTCCGTTCCGCCGCCCTCGCCTAAACTTTCGTTTCTAAAAATATTCGAACGATGGACTTTTTGCGTGGTGTTGCCTGAAAAGTAATTTTTTAAAATGTCCTCAAGCTGACCTTTGTGGGAATTGGCCACCACCAGATCCACAGCTTCGAGCTCATCGAGATGCGCTCCATCCACCTGGGCCGAGCAGCCCGTAAGAACAATTGTGCACTGGGGATTTTTTTTGCGCAGACGCTTGGCCTGACGAATGGCTTCTTTGGTGGCTTCGTGGGTGACCGCACAGGTATTGAGAATGTGCACTTGCGCTTCTTGTGAGGGCTGTAAAAAACCCGAAACTTGCAAACGCTGCTGCAAAAGACCTGTGTCGTAGGTGTTTACTTTACAGCCAAAGGTTTTTATATCAAACGTTTGCGGTGGTGTCGTGGTCATCGAATCCAGCCCCCGCCCAATAAACGGTCGCCGTCGTACACAACGGCCGCTTGACCAGGAGTGATGGCTCGTTGTGGTTCGCGAAACTTCACCACACATCGGCCATCGGCCGTAGTCACGATTTCCGCTCTTCCACCTTTGTGCGCGTATCTGATTTTTACGTTGAGCTCTTGGCCGGGCCTAGGTTCCACATGCCATTGACAACGTTCGATAATCATTTCGTTGCTGAAAAGATCCTTCTCTTCGCCCACCCAAACTTCGCCGGTCTCGGCATCGGTTTTGAGGACGTACAGCGCCTGTTCGGCCGAAAATCCCAACCCTTTTCGCTGTCCGTAGGTAAAGCGATGGATCCCATCGTGTTGAGCTAAGACTTCCCCCGACGGAAAGCGTTTGACCACGCCCTTTTTAACCGGACTGTCGGCGTAGTGTTCGGCGATGAATTTATCGTAGCCTTGATTGCCCACAAAACAAATTCCCGTGGAGTCTTTTTTACGGGCTACCACAAGATTTTTTTCTTCGGCGTACTTTCGCACATCGGGCTTTTTCATGTCCCCGATGGGAAACATCAATTTGGGAACAATGGACGCCGGGATGGTAAATAAAAAATACGTCTGATCTTTCCAATCGTCGGTGCTGGTGGCAATGGTCCACTCACTCGCGGCATTTTTTTCGATGCGCGCGTAGTGGCCGGTGGCCAAATAATCGCATTCGAGCTCGTGCATTTTTTTAATCAAATGATCAAATTTTAAATAGGTATTGCAGTTCACACAGGGTAGTGGAGTTTTTCCATTCATATAATCATTCACAAAAGGGTTTATCACCTTTTCGCGAAATTCGTCTTCGCAATCGATCACATAAAAAGGAATGCCCAATGTGTCGGCCACACTGCGCGCATCATCCACGTCGGAGCTTGAGCAACAAGTGCCCAATCCCTCTTCGATATTGCACTGAGAGTAATCCCACACTTGCATTGTCACACCGATCACTTCGTAACCTTGCTCTACAAGAAGTGCCGCCGCCGCCGAGCTGTCGACTCCCCCGCTCATAGCTACTAACACTCGAGGTTTTTTAAGCATGCAATTCTCCAGCGTTTAGCGAGCGCAAATGTTTTACCGTCTGCACAAGGGCGTTTACAAAAAGTTGAATCTCTTCTTTTGTGGTCATCCAACCAACACTGAGTCGAAGTGACGATTGCGCTTCGGAGTGCTCCAATCCCATAGCCAGGAGTACATGGCTGGGCTCGGGGCTTCCCGAACTGCACGCGGCCCCCGTACTCACCGAAAAACCTTTCACATCAAGGCTCATCAACAAGGACTCGCCGTGCACCCCAGCGATCACTAAACTTGAGGTGTTGGGCAATCGAGCTGCTTCGCGAGCTGTAAAAGTGACTCCAGTGATAGATTTTTCGATTTGCATTTCAAGAGAGTCGCGAAGTAGTTGGAGCTTGTCGTGCATGTCTGTTGTTTGAATTTTTTGCGCCATAAAACCCAGAGAGGCAATCGCTAAAGTGTTCTCGGTGCCGGCGCGACGACCGCGCTCCTGGCCCCCGCCGAGAATAAAGTTTTCGATTTTGTTGCCGCGACGTTGAAACAAAACTCCGCAACCTTTAAGACCATAAAATTTATGTCCCGAGAAAGTGGCAAAGTCCACAGCAATGTCCTTTACCGAAAAGGGAACGCGCCCCAAAGTTTGCACAGCATCGGTGTGCACAAGGGCTCCGACCTGTTTTGCAAGCTCGGTGATTTTTTGCATGGGTAACAAAATGCCAGTTTCATTGTTGGCGGTCATGACCGAAACCAAAAGCGTTTTTTCGCTGAGCACGTTTTGGTAAAACTCAATATCAAATTGGCCAGACCGGTTGACGGGCACGCGGTGCACACGAAAACCTAAAGACTCGGCATACTCCATGGCCCGCAAAACGCTGGGATGCTCAATGTCTGTGGTGATCATTTCGTTTCGGCTTTCAGAAATTTCAGAGTCCAATAATCCTTTGATCACCGTATTGTTAGCTTCGCTGCCACCGCCGGTAAAAATAATTTCCGTGGGGTGGCAACCGATGAGTTGCGCAAAGGTCGCGCGGGCTTCGCGGATCCATTTTTTGGCGTCTCTTCCATGGGCATGAATGGAGCTAGGATTTCCCCAGGCTTCAATCCACTGCGGTACGTGCTGCATGATCTCCGGATGCACAGGGGATGTGGCGTTGTAGTCGAGGTAAATGCCTTTTGATAACATGCGGCAAAACCTAGCATAAACCTCCAAAAGTCACAAGGATTTGGCCTATTTAGAGCAGCAATTACAAGAAAGTTCGCGGAGATTGCTCGGAGATCACAACCTTCCTTTGGTAAATGGCTGAAATTTATCGTGTAATAAACTTAAGATGATTCAAATGTTAAACCCACTCCTTATGTATTTCCTCTTAAATCTCCTGTCCCCCGTCGCGATCCAAGCCCAAACCACCTCCGGCGGCACTGCCCGGTCGGCAGCTTCAACGGCAGCGCCCTCGGCCCTTCCCCTCTGTATCAACGATCAAAAAACCCATCTGGATGCAGCGATGAAACCGGTGATTGCCGCGCCGAGC
>JANPLN010000020.1:0-42666 GCA_031426555.1 Bdellovibrionales bacterium
TGCCAGCGATTGTGCTGGCAATGCAAAGATGTAAACAACGAACAATAATACTCCCCAAATCTTCCCCATAAGCACAAGTAAACAGATCCATGAGAGAAGTGTAGTTAATACAGGCTCGAAGGAAAAAATGACAAATACAGCGCGTTAAGCAGCTAGAAAAAGTTCAAATTAATGCGCAAATTAAAAAGGCTCCTTGCGGAGCCGTTGTTAAAAAGAAAAGGCTCCTTGCGGAGCCGGTGTTAAAAAGAAAAGGCTCCTTGCGGAGCCTTTTTTAAATTCAATAAATTCAAGCTTAGAAAAAAACTAAGATTTTTTCTTAGAAGCTTTCGTGGTGCTGTTGAGAACTGCTTGCCACTTAAAGCTCTTAATCATTTTATTGCACTCGTTGAGTGATGATTTAAAAGAGCTGACGTGATCTCTGCACGTTAAAAGAACAACTTTCTTTTCTTTCATAAAAATGACTTGGCGAAGTTGGCGTTTCTTCGAAGTGTTTACAAGATCAACCACGTAGCCGTTTTGACCATTCATTGCAAATTTCTTAGAACCTTTCACATCAAAACCAAATTTTGGATATTCTTTAGTCCAACGTTTTACGTACTGAGAAATTTCCATTTGTTTTTCAAGTTGGTCCACGCGAACCGAGAGTGTGGCGCGCATGTTATTTTTTTGCTTCGGCGAGCGAAACATCGTGGCGATGTAGCGCGAATTTTTTGGCGGGTTGGTTTGAATCCAATCTGTAGAGGCTGTTTGGATTTCAAACCCTTGAGGAGATTTGTAAACTCCTAACTGAGGTTTTACCTTGTTTCCAGCGCCTGGAATGGGAGCTGCGAAGCTGGTGGTTAGTGCCAAAAAGACTGTGAAGGTAATAATCATTTGTTTCATAGTGTTTTGAGCATACCAAACCAAAGTCAAAAGGCAAGACCCCGGACCACGGTCTCAATGGACTTGAAGTGGCCAGCCGCTGGCTGGGCTCAATCGGCCTGCGCCGCTTGCACGATTTTTTTGATCAAGCTGTAGGGGATTTCCTCAGTGATATTAGCAACATCAAGCCAGAAAAATGTTTTCTGTTTGGCGCCCTTTACGGTGGTTTTGGTAGACTTCCGAATGCGTCCGTAGATTTCATATTTGGTAATGGAATGCTTAACATCAAACTTTTCTGGACGTTTGTTGAGGCGCTGAAGGCGGCCGGGAAGAATGGGCATTTGCTTTAAAAAGGGCGCGTAGTCATTTTTAATGAAAGCGACTTTTTTATTTTTTTCGATCCACTCGATATCCCATAACAAAATTTCGCCCGCCGCTTTTGGTTTTTTGAGGGGAAGAGATTCCACGAGGCCCTGTTTACGCCCCTCACACTTCATGTTCCATGGGCAAATAAAACAACTCGGCGATTGGGGCGTGCACACCGTTGCCCCCAACTCCATCATGCCTTGATTGATCGACGAACTGTCATCAGTTTGCGCCATACTGTCTGCAAGCTTTTGCAAATGCATGCGGTCTGCGGTTTGCCACCATTGATATTTGCTACCCATCACTCGCGAAAGAATGCGAATCACATTGCCGTCGAGAACGCCCACCTTTTCGCCAAAGGCCAAGCTGCTCACGGCGCGCGAGGTGTAGGGCCCAAAACCAGGAAGGTTTACGAGCTCGTCGGCGGTTTGCGCAAAGCCGTTGAGCGCGAGTATTTTTGCGGCCCTATGTAGATTGCGCGCCCTCGAGTAGTAACCGAGACCCGCCCAGTGCATTAAAACTTCTTTTTCCGAGGCCTCCGCCAGATCATCGAGCTGAGGAAAGCGCCGTAAGAATTTTTCATAATAGGGAATCACCGCTTGCGTTGTAGTTTGTTGCAGCATGACTTCGGAGATCCAAATCCCATAGGGATTTTTGCTTTTGCGCCATGGAAGTTCCCGGCGATTTTGCTCGTACCACTCGCTGAGAGAGGTTTGCAAAAACTTTAATTTTGCAGGTTGTTTTGTCATAGTGGTTTGTTATCCTACATCAGCCTTTTTTTCAAAAGGTACTTGGAGGTTCTATGAAATATGTGCCGGTTTCGGGTCGAGAAATGCCGCGCTTTGCTGGGATAAAAACGTTCTTCCGTTTACCCCATGTGCCTATCGACCAAGACTACGATGTGGCTCTTGTGGGAGTTCCATTCGATGGATCATTGTCTTATCGTCCGGGCGCTCGCTTTGCTCCCTCAAGAATCCGCGAGCTGTCCTCGTTAGGCAGAGCCTATCACTGGGAACGCCAGATGAATTTTGTCGATCGTTTAAAAGTGGCCGACATTGGCGATTGTCCCATTGTTCCCATCGACGTTGCCAAAACCTATAAATCCATCGAAAAGTATTTTGCAAAGTTAATGAACCTAGAAAAGCGATTTATTTCGGTGGGAGGAGATCACTCCACCACGCTGCCAATTTTGCGCGCGCTTAAAAAGAAATATAAAAAACCGCTCGCCCTCGTCCATTTTGATGCCCACCTCGACACATATCCCGCAGCGTGGGGATGCGAGTATCACCATGGATCTTTTTTACGCCACGCCATTGAAGAAGGCTTGGTTCAGCCGAAAAAAACCTTTCAAATTGGAATCCGCGGACCATTGGCCGCCGCCGAAGATTTGGAATTTGTAAATAAAAAAGGCTTGCAGCCCTTCACAGTGGAAAACATTCGCTCGGTAAATATTAAAACCATCAGTGCCAAAATCAATAAACTCATCGGTAATGATCTTTGTTATTTGACTTACGACATTGATTGCTTGGACCCCGCCTACGCGCCCGGAACGGGCACGCCGGTGATTGGCGGCCTGACAACGTACGAAACCCAACAGATCTTGCGCGGACTTAAACTGCCGGGTCTCGTTGGCGCCGACGTGGTCGAAGTGTCACCGCCGTATGATCACTCCGATATCACAAGCCTTGCCGCCGTGGATGCCATGTTCGAAATTCTCCACATTTACGCCGGAAAATAAACTGTGTTGCGAGTTTTGCTACTAGTTTTCAGTTTGTTCACCGCTTCAGCCATGGCGGCGACACATCGTTTGGACTTAAAACAGGTTGTTGAATACGCTGTGGAGAATTCTCCGGAGCTCGAAGTCGTGCGTCGCGAGATGGCCATTGCGGATATGCAGCGCAAGAACGCCTACTCGGTGTTTTTACCGCAGTTGGACCTCGCAGCCAACTACGGTCTGAACGATCGCGATCCGCAGTTCACCCCACCCCTCAGCCGCTACTCCAGCGATGTCGGATTGTACCTCACCGAAAATCTCTACGACAACGGTATCAGTTTCATCAATTACGATTCCGCGAAGGTCACAAAAAAACTCTCCGAATTCAATTACAACAAAGAGCGTGATCGAATTGTGTTAAATATTATTTCGCAGTTTTTAAACGTATCGCTGGTGATGCGTTTGTATGACGTGCAAAAAACCCAGTTTGATATTATCCAAAAACAGTTCAATTCCATTTCCAACCAGTACAAACAGGGCGTTAAAACTCGCCGCGATTATCTGCGTTTTAAATCAGAGCTTCGCCGCTCCGAGATTCAATTGCAAAATTCAAAAACTCTTGTGCACAACCGAAAAGCCGACCTCATCAAGCTTCTCACCAGCACAGCGGATGTTCTGGGCTCTGAATTTGATTTTTTACCAGAAGACGTGGATACGAAAATCGTGAAAAACGTGCCCACCGAAAAACCCAATGTGGAAGACCACTGGATTTTTAGAATGGTTCGCATGCGTGAAGAAATTTTTGATAACACCATCCTGGTTTCCAAGCGCAGTTACTACCCGCAAGTGTTTTTGTCGGGCGGCGTGAGCTATGGCTCGGCCAATTATTGGAAATCAGGGAGTAGTTTTAAAGATAATGATTTTACTAGCTGGAATGCGCTTTTGACGGTGAATTTTAATTTGTGGGACTGGGGCATTCGAAACCGAAATATTTCCATTTCTCAAGATCGCAAAGTGCAGCAGATGAAATCCCTGGAAGTGGAAATGAACGAGTTCATCGCCAGCAACGAAAAATTGATGGCCAACATGGTGCTGAGTCACAATAACTTTTTGACGGCTCAAGAGTTATTAGAAATCGAAACTTCGGCCTACTCGTTTTTAGAAAGTGAATATCGCAATGGCCGGGTGTCTTACTTGGATTTGATTTTAGGTTTGCGAGATTTGTTGAATGCCAAGATTCAAATGTTCACCTCGTTTTACGACTTGCGCACGCAATTGTTTCAATACAAGTATCACCAAGGGAAACTCTATGAAGAATTTCAATAAATGGCGCTGGATTTTAATTGTCGGAGTTTTAGTTTTAGCAGCTGGCTACTATTTTAAACAAAAATCGGCCACCAAAGCCGGAGCGATTCAAACCTTCAAAGTTCAAAAAGGTGAACTCCTTCAGCGCGTGACAATCGCTGGAGTGATCGAGGCCTTGAAGACCACGGTAGTGACCGCTCCCTACGATGGCTATGTGCAAAAGATTTTTGTAAAGATTGGCGATAAAGTTAAAGAAGGCGATCCTTTGGTAAGCATCACTCAATCCTTGCAGGCCACCGAAAGCGTCTATCCCATTCGCGCTCCTTTTGGGGGAACCATCTTGCAGGTTTTAAAAACCGAAGGACAGTTTGTAAAACAGGGCGACACTAAAGACTTTCTAATACGCCTCGATGATATTTCGAAACTTTATGTCAACGCCAGTGTGCCCGAAATCGATATCGTTAAAATAAAAAAGGGCCAGGAAGCCATTGTCAAAGCCTCGCCGATTTTGGATCGCAGTTATAAAGGCACCGTCAAAGACATCTCCCTGGCGGCCACGCTGCAAGATTCGTACAACAACCGCTCGCAGGCCGAGTACCTGGTAAAATTAGAAATCCTTGATATCGACGAGCAGTTGAAACCAGGAATGTCCACGGTGCTGGATATTATTCCCGCAAAAAAATCTGACATCTTAACCGTGCCCCATGAGTATATCGACAAACAGGGCGAAAAGTATTTCGTCACCAGCAAAGATGGCTTGCAAAAAGAAATCATCGTCGGCATGCAAAATGAATCCATTGTCGAAATCGTTTCGGGTCTGAAAGAGGGCGACGAGATCACCCAAGTGGATTTTATCAACCTTGGCAATGACCTTAAGGGAGCACCTAGTGGCAGTCGCCGTCGCCGTTAAGGATCTAAAATTTGCCTATCCCCTTTATGGCGGGCAACTTTTAGAAATCATTAAGGGCATTTCGTTTACCATTGAGGACGGCGAAATGGTGGCCATTCAAGGTCCGTCAGGCTCTGGAAAATCGACGTTGCTTTATATTTTAGGCTGTTTGCTCAGTCGTTTTGAGGGCGAAGTATCGGTGTTTGGAAAAGATATTTTAAAACTCACCGATTTAGAACGAGCCGCGCTACGCAATCAGTCCATTGGGTTTGTGTTTCAGCAGTTTCATCTTTTACCAAAAGCCACGGTGGAAGAAAACATTCTGCTGCCTCTGCATTATCCCGCAGAGATCGAATCGCGCGATGTGGACCAAAATCGTTTTCAACTGATCACAGAGCAGTTGGGCTTAGCCGATCGACTGCACCACTATCCCAATCAGCTTTCCGGCGGGCAGCAACAGCGCGTGGCCATTGCGCGAGCCCTGATGCGCAACACGCGGTTGATTTTAGCCGACGAACCCACGGGCAGTTTGGACACACAAAACGCGGCCAACACCATGGATATTTTGCGCCAGGCCCAACAAGACGGGAAAACAGTCATTGTGATCACTCACGATCCCGAAGTGGCTGCGCGCTGCGATCGCGTTTTGCAATTTCGCGATGGCTTGATCGTGCAAGATTCCCGAACGCAGAAAAATAATCTTAACACCACTTCGAAGATCGAGCTCTTTTCGGTTCCAGCCGTAGGATCATCGTGGTGGCAAAAACTCACACAATCCTTGTTTATTTCCAGCCGCGTAATGCCCATTGCTCTCAAAAGTCTTTTGCAAAACAAATCGCGAACTGCATTAACGATGTTGGGCATCGTGATCGGTGTGGCGGCTGTGCTGTCCATGATCACCGTGGGCAAATTTACCAAAAAGAAGATCTTGGATTCCTATGCCGAGCTCGGTGTGAACACCATGCTGTTTTACGGTTGGCAAAACTGGGATATGAAAGCGGTGGATCGGCCTCCGGTGATGTTTCAGGGCTTCGATTGGGAAAAGGATTTAAAACCGCTGCAAAAAGTTTTTCCCGACCTTAAAGCCATGAGTCCCATTTTGTTTGCGTGGAATGTATCCGCAGCCTTTGGTGGAAAATCCACGGACTCTGACGTGCGTTTGATCGGCACCACGCGCGAGGGCATTCGTCTCTCCAATCGAACGCTCGTTGAGGGTCATAGTTTTAGTCCGTTTCATATCGACAACCGCAGTGCCGTTTGCATTTTGGGATCGGATGTTCACGATCGATTGTTTCAAGGAGCAAAAGCCATCGGCCAAATGGTCTTTATTAAAAATGGTAACAAGGCCTTTGGTTGCCGAGTGCTTGCAGTGGCAGCTCCCCATAACTCCAATAAAGAGTGGAACAACCCCAACATGCAAATTATAATTCCCTACACGTTGTTTCAAAGCATGAGCACACCGTGGGAGGCACAAACCAGACAAGTGCTGCTCGAAACTCACGAAGGCGCCGATGTTCAAGCGGTGGGCTTAGGCATTCGCGCCTTTTTCGAACGTCGCTATGGAAAATCAGGAATCTTCAACGTGGGCTCCGACAGTGTGCTGATTGCACAAATGAACAAATTTTTAAATATGTTCACGGTGCTGCTCGGAATGATTGCCTTAGTTTCGCTGGCGGTGGGTGGAATCGGAATCACAAACATGATGTTGGTGTCGGTTTCGGAGCGACTCAAAGAGATCGGTATTCGCAAAGCCTTTGGCGCTACAGATTTAAGTATTCGTTACCAGTATTTATTGGAAGCTATCGCCATTTGTGGCGTGGCGGGCCTCGCAGGAATTGCCATTGGTTTTACGGCCTACCAAGGCGCCATTTATGGAGCCACTAAATTAATTCCAACGTTGCAGTTTGAGTGGATCGTCGATGTTCAAGCGTTGCTCTTGAGTCTGTTTTCCATCCTCGCGGTGGGAATCATTAGCGGCCTAATTCCCGCCCTCAAGGCCGAAAAGCTCGAAGTCATCGAAGCTCTTCGCAGCGAATAATCTTCGGTGCCAGTTCCTGTTTCTGGGTCCACTGTTTCCAGAAACAGGACCTGGCACCAAATTAGACATTGTCCATAAGTTCTGCGTGTCGATTTGAGAAATTCTCATTGTAGACCAATCATAACAAACAGGCCGCTTATGGTTCAGATTGATTTCGGACTCTTTTTTGCATTAATTAGACTGTAGACGGGGGTCATTTATGCGATCTATTAAAACCAGTTTTATTGTTTTTCCACTCATCTGCGTGTTGGCGCTTTTTCAAAATTGCGGAGATAAATCATTTTCTCAATCCACCGCGCGTCCGCCGTCCGCCGTTGAGGGTATTGAAAGCATCGACAACGTGGTTATCGATAATGAGGTTATCGAAGAGGTGCAAGCGAGCTGCGAATCCGCACGCAAAGCTGGAAAACTGTTGCAATCCAATCAGCAAATTGCCTTTGCAGACACTCGCATCGAAACAGGCCGAGCTGAGATTTGCGAATTTTCAAGGAACGGGAATCTGGAAACCAAAAACACTCGCATGCAGGCCCGATACGAGCAGCAACAAAAGTTGCAACTCCCAAACAATGCGGTCATCTGTGATCTCGACATGCAAACAGATCTTCAACGCTTTCAGTATGACGACGTTTTTGTATTTAACTATAATAATTTCATTTTAGCGACGAACAATAAAACGGCGTTATTGGACACCACGCCTCCAGAAGGTAAACTTTTCCTCGGAGCAGGCACTGAAGTTCCAGTTTATAAATACGATTGGTTAAAACTTCGTGGCGCAGGTTTTGAGAACGTAGCTGATGATTTTTGCTTAGGAGATGATCAAAACCTTGCAACCTGTAGCTGGCCCATTTCCGAGCAATCGGGAAACATCGTGTTTTCCTTCGACGAGAAAATTTTGATTGCCTTGGGGCTCACTGCCAATTCAAACAATCAAACGTTTAGTTTCGTGATCACTGGAGACGACGATCCACAAAAAGACTGCTATCACGAAGAACTGGCCTTCGACATGAATGTCACCTACTACGTCAAATAGACATAATTTTAATTAATCGGGATAAACGAACTCAATTGGCGAGTCGATTTCAGCGCTCAAGCTTTTGTGCACAGGACAGGTGTGGGCGGTGTTTTCGAGTTTTTTGCGATAGTCCTGAGGAATGCCGGCGGGCATTGTAATCGTCACCGGCAATCGCCCAATGCGTCGCGGGTTTTGCACCATGTGCTTTTCGACCCGGGCGGTGGCGCCTTTAAGAGAAACTCCATCGCGCTCAGCCACAATGGACATCACGGTGAGGGCGCAGGTACCTAACGCCGAAGCTACTAAATCTGTTGGGGAAAACCGCTCACCGCGGCCGTTGTTATCAACGGGGGCGTCGGTTTCGATCAGCGAGCCCGAGGGACCGTGATGAACTTCGCAGTGTTTTTCGCCCTGGTAGGTGGCAGTGACTATAATCATAGACCTCTAAAAACAAAAAATATCTTAACTTGTCAACCCCATTAGGTACCAAGTACCTTTTCCGCGCGTGTGCCGTAGGTGAACTGTGGTATATCGCCGGAAAAGGTACTTGGTACCTAATGGGGGAGTAATGCTTCTTATTTTGTTGTTTCAGGTTTTTAGTTTCGCAGACTGGACGGATATCAAGCCCCAGGATTTTCCTTTAGAAGCCCCGCCCGCCGTTGGAACGCGCATTGACCACCAAGACTATCTTCAACTTCTCGAGTATCAGGAAAACAGAACCGACGACCAATGCAAATTAGCCATGCAGCAGTGGATTCCTTATTTCGAAGCCTTGTTTCAGTTTTCGGGCGCGGTGACGAAGGACGAAGCAACCCTTGCAAAACCAATTATAAATCAGGTGATGAAACTTACCCAAAAGGTAACAGATCACTACAAAAAACTTTACGCCAAAGAACGACCCTACGATCGTTTTCCTGATGTTGTACCCTGTATCAAAAAGGTTTCTGGAAAAACATCTTATCCCAGTTCCCACGCGGCCCTTGGAGCTGTGGGAGCTTGTGTATTGGCAAAAATCTTTCCCAAAAAGAAAGCGGCTTTGCTCGAGCACGGCTGGGACATTGGCGAGCTGCGCGTGATCGCTGGTGTTCATCATCCGTCAGATGTGGAAGCGGGACGCGAAGTGGGTCAGGACATTTGCGATCATCTCAAAAAACAAAAAGACTTTTTAGAAGCCCTTAAAGCTCTTTAGGTACCAAGTACCTTTTCCGGCGATATACTGCAGCTCATCTGCGGTATATGCGCGGAAAAGGTACTTGGTACCTAACGGGGTAACGAGGCTTTGACGATTTCGAGGGCGAGTTTTGCGTCGAATTTTTCGAAAGAACCTTGTGCATAGTCGGGGCGGCCGCCGCCCTTGCCGCCAAACTTTTGTGTGAGCTCTTTTGCAATATTGCCGCAAACCACTGACTTGAGGGCCTTGTTGCAAGCGATCAAGAAAGGTCTTTGCTCTCCTGCACCCACAACCACCACCACCAAGTTTTGTGCACGGTCGCGGAGCTTGTCGACGATGTCACTGAGAACACCGCGATCTTCCACGTCAAAAGTTTCGACGAGCAATTTTAATTCCCCGGCGGCAGTCGCATGGGGAACGGCTTTGGCGATAATGCTGTCAAAATCCACGCTTTTACTTTGTAAGTTTTGAATTTGTTTTTTGAATTGTGAAGCTTGCTCTTGAGACTGTTCGATCCATGAAGCCACAGTAGAGCCTTCATTTTCCAAATAAGAATCCCAGGCCGTGGGCAGACTGAGGTCTTTGCGAGCGCGTAAGTTTTCCGCAGCATGCTTTTTAAGATAAGCCATAGCTGTTCTTCCTGTGAGCGCTTCGATACGCCGAACGCCTGCGCTCACCGAAGATTCGCTGACCACTAAAAACAATCCAATCTCGCTGGTGTTTTGCACGTGGGTGCCACCGCAGAGTTCCTTTGAAAAATCGCCTATGGAAAGCACGCGCACGCTGTCTCCGTATTTTTCGCCAAACATAGCGACAGCGCCGTTCTTAACCGCGTCTTTGTAGGATTGGTTTTCCGATTGAGTGGTAACGCTTTGATAAATCTGTTCGTTCACCAGCTCTTCCACTTCGGCAAGCTGAACAGCGGTTACCGCCGCGTTGTGATTAAAATCAAAGCGCAGTTTTTCGGGGCCCACTTGCGAACCCGCTTGGCCCACTTTTTCGCCCAGAACTTTTTTAAGAGCGGCATGCAAAAGGTGAGTAGCAGAGTGATTGCGAGCGGTGTCTCGGCGCAACGAGGAAAGCACATTCACGTTGTAAGATTTGTCGAGTTGCAGTTTTCCACTCTTCACAGTGACGTGATGCAAATGCAGCTCGTTCATTTTGGTGGTGTCGTAAACTTCGAGCACGGTGTTGCCATCGGTGATTTCACCCTGGTCTCCAGATTGACCGCCGCCCTCTGCGTAAAATGGAGTTTCGGCAAAAATCAAAATACCAGATTGGCCTTCGGCGAGTTCGTTAACACTCTTTGCACCGTCACTGAGAGCGAGAGGCTTTTGCTGAACGCTGCTCAACCCTGTATAGCCAACAAACTTTTGCGATCCATTGGCCGCAGAAATTTTTTGTGTCCACTCCAGCAAATGTTGATCATTGGCGGTAAGGGCATGGGACTTTCGCGCTTGTTTGGCTTTTTGGCGGGCTTTTTGGAATTCCGATTCAAAATCCTTTACAGCCACTTGAAAGTTGTTTTCGCGGGCGATCACTTGCGTGAGATCTAGCGGAAAACCAAAAGTGTCGTACAGTTTAAAGGCCATTTTACCGTCGATGGTATTTTGCCCCTTAGCTCCCAGCTGGCGCAAATGCTCTTCGAGAATATGCGTTCCCTGAACAAGCGTGCTCAAAAACTTTTGCGTCTCGGCTTCGACGGCGGCAATAATAGCTGCGCGCTGGGTTTGCAAGGCGGGATAGTAAGGCGCCATCTCGTGAGTCACCACCGAGCAAACATCGCGAAACAGGTTGGGTTGCGTGGAAAGCTTTTGCGCATAACGAATCGCCCGGCGCATGATTCGGCGGAGCACATAGCCGCGCCCCTCATTACTTGGAAACACACCATCGGCCATTAAAAAGCTGGCTGCTCGGGCGTGATCGGCAATGACTTTATAAGTGGCTTTGAGCTCTGGGCTGGACTGCCAGTCGGAAAACTGTTTGCCAGAAATCTCACAGGCTTTTTTAATCAGCGGCGTAAACAAATCGGTTTCGTAATTATCAGCGACTCCTTGCAGAGCAGCGGCAATGCGCTCAAGGCCCGCACCCGTATCCACCGAGGGTTTTGGCAGCGGCTTTAAGCCAGTGCCGTCTTCGAAAAATTGCATAAAGACCAAATTCCAAATTTCCACGTAGCGATTGTCGTCTTCGCCGAATTTAGCGTTGGGATTGACCCCCGCTTTGGGTCCGTGATCGTAAAAAATCTCGGAGCACGGTCCGCAAGGCCCAGTGTCGCCCATGCGCCAGAAATTGTCTTTTTCGCCCAGACGATGAATGCGATCGCGAGGAACGCCTTCCTGATTGTGCCAAATGTCTGAGGCTTCATCGTCAGTTTCAAAAACCGTGACGTAAAGTTTTTCTTTGGGAATCCCAATTTTGTTGGTGAGAAGGTCCCAGGCAAAATGAATCGCATCTTTTTTAAAATAATCACCAAACGAAAAATTACCCAGCATTTCAAAAAACGTATGATGGCGAGTGGTATAACCGACGTTTTCCAGATCGTTGTGTTTGCCGCCGGCGCGAACACATTTTTGAATGGTCACCGCACGATTGAAAGCGAGGGACTCAGAACCTAAAAACACATTTTTAAATTGATTCATTCCCGCATTGGTAAACAACAGAGTGGGATCGTTGTGGGGAATAAGACTAGAGCTGTCGACAACTTTATGGCCGTGGCCTTCAAAGTACCCATTAAATGCTTTGCGAACGTCCTGATGCTTCATTGACCAACCTTTGGCTGGATCGTGATCTTTTGGATCACGATCTGTATTGTCTCTTCGTCGAATCCGCGATTGTGCAGAAAGACCATGATCTGTTTTTTATCGACAGTTGAGGGGTTTGACAACGGAGAAAAGCGGCCGCCCAGGGCAGATAAGGCCTTTTCTAACTCGCGATCTGCATCGCGCGGTACAGGTGGGAGTTCCTTCTGCTGCAAGTAGTGCGAAATGTAGTCGTGACTCTTCTTTTTTCGATGCAGCTCCTCCGCCACTTTCTCGGAAAGCGCTTGCGGAGGTAACACCCAGCCCGACGCCTCGGAGTGGTCCAGAGCGGCTTCGATGTCTTCTGGCGAAAATTCATAACGCGATAGTTTTAAGCGCAGTTCGCTGCGCGAGTGGTCGCGAATGGCCAACAGGTCCATGGCCTTTTTAATCGCCTCGTTGAGTGTGTTCATTTTTTATTTTTTTTCACATCGAGCTGCAAATTGGATTGCTCATTGCTCCATTTACTTTTTGGATGGCCATCGCCGCGATCTTCGTTCCAGTCCGAGGACACTCCCGACTGAATTCCTTTGAGCTTAAGAAAAAAGTTATCGGGATTGGTCGCATACTTTAGCGCTTCATCCACGTTGATCAAACCCTTGGTCACTAAGCGCATCAAACTTTGATCAAAGGACTGCATTCCCGATTCTTTGGCACTGGTGGCGAGAGCGTCGGTGATTTGATTTGTTTTATTGGGATCTTCGATGAGCTCTTTGATTCTCTGATTGTTCACCAAAATTTCCAGTGCAGGAATCATTCCCGTTCCATCTTTGCGCAAAATCAACCGCTGCGAAATAATCGCACGGAGAACGCCCGCTAATTGCCGGCGGATCTGATCCTGTTGATGGGGAGGGAACAAACCAATGATTCGATTGATGGTTTCCTGCGCGTCCAGTGTGTGCATGGTGGAAAACACCAAATGTCCTGTTTCGGCCGCCAAAACGGCAGTCTCGGTGGTCTCTTTGTCGCGCATTTCGCCCACCAGAATCACATCGGGATCTTGGCGCAATGAGGCGCGCAGGGCCGAGGCAAAGGAATGCATGTCGGCACCCAGCTCGCGCTGCGAAATAATACTTTTACGATCGCGAATCAGATATTCAATGGGATCTTCCAGCGTCACAATGTGCGAATGATGGTGGAGATTGATGTGGTTGATCATGGACGCCAACGTGGTGGACTTTCCCGAGCCAGTCACTCCTGTTACTAAAATCAATCCGCGCTCCGACTCTGCGAGCTTCTTAATTACGGAGGGCAATTGCAATTCGTCAAACGGCGGAATGGTTTGGTTGATCAAGCGAATCACAAAGCGGGTGGAGTTGCGTTGGCGAAAGGCATTCACACGAAAGCGCGCCACGTCTTTTATTTCGTAACTCTTGTCGAGTTCAAAATCCACAGCCAGAGCTTTGATTTCGTCCGGTGTGAGAGCTTCGCGAACAATTTTTTCCATTTGCTCAGCCATGATCGGAAAAGCTTGCTGATTGAGCGGGCGAAGAACTCCCAGCTTACGCACCACAGGAACAACACCAACCTTCAAGTGAACGTCGCTGGCGCCAAGCTCTGCGGCTTGCCGTAAAATTTCGTCGTAGCTGATATTGTTAAGTGTTGTCGTCATCTTTTGTTTGTACAATTATCGGGTGTGAGTTCAAAAAAGGGGAGTTCTTTGTCTAAGAATCCGACACAAAGCACTATACAGCAACAAATCATTTCGCTTTTTGTGAAGGGGTTCGGCACAGGTTTGAGTCCCTGGATGCCTGGAACCTGCGGAAGCCTCTTGGCTCTGCTGTTTGTCTATATAGTAGGCACGTCGCACCTTACGCTGGCTCTACAAATTTGTTTCGCCGCAGCCTTCACGCTTCTCAGTTGGTTTTTGATTTCTCTTTACGAAGCGCAGACCCACAAACACGATGACTCCCAAGTGGTGATTGATGAATTTGCGGGCATATTCATCACGTTTATTGGTGTTGCTCCAGCGGGGCTTAATTTACTGGCAGGTTTTATTTTGTTTCGAGTTTTAGATATCTTTAAACCTTTTCCCATTGGCTGGATCGACAAAAATTTACCGGGAGCTGCTGGCACATTGTTGGACGACGTGGTGGCCGGGGTTGTGGCCTGCGGTTTGCTGCATATTATTGTTCAACAGGCATGGTTATGATTTCAGAACTGCAAAATCTTTTGCAATCTCGCGGACAAACATTGGCCTTTGCAGAAAGTTGCACCGGCGGTTTAGTTTCGGCCACCTTGACACAATATCCCGGTGTCTCATCTTTTTATTTGGGCTCGGTTATTTCCTATTCCAATGAACTGAAAAAAAATATTTTGCATGTTTCAGAGTCATTGCTGCGCACTGTTGGCGCGGTGAGTTCGCCAGTCGCATTAGAAATGGCACGGGGCCTAAAAGCCTTGACTGGAGCGGACTGGACGGTCAGCATAACGGGGATTGCGGGTCCGGCTGGTGGGACAAAAGACAAGCCTGTGGGCACAGTTTACTTCGCGGTGTGTGGCCCAGGATTTGAAATGTCTCAAAGAAAAATTTTTCCTGGCAACCGCCAGCAGATTCAGGAGACCGCAATGAAATATTCATTTGAACTATTAACAAAATCTCTCAAGGGGGAACCATGGACATGACAAAAAAGAACGAAAAAAATAAAGCGCTGGAACTCGCAGTTTCATCTATCGAAAAACAATTCGGTAAAGGTGCAATCATGCGTTTGGGCTCCAACGAAAGTCTGCACGAAAACATCGCAGTGATTCCTTCAGGGGCTCTCAGTTTAGATCTTGCCCTCGGAATCGGCGGCTATCCTCGCGGACGTATCATTGAAATCTATGGGCCAGAAAGTTCTGGTAAAACCACTTTGGCTCTCACGGCCATTGCCGAAGCCCAAAAACAAGGTGGCGTTGCTGCGTTTGTTGATGCTGAGCACGCTTTGGATGTGAGCTACGCCCGTAAATTAGGCGTGAATACAGAAGATGTTCTTATTTCACAACCAGACACAGGTGAGCAAGCTCTTGAGATCGTTGAAACTCTTGTTCGCACCGGAGCCATTGATATTTTAGTGGTGGATTCTGTGGCGGCGTTAACTCCGCGCGCAGAGATCGAAGGCGACATGGGCGACAGCCACATGGGTCTTCAGGCGCGTTTGATGTCACAAGCTCTTCGCAAACTGACAGCGGCCATCAACCGAAGTCAGTGCACAGTTGTTTTCATTAACCAAATTCGTATGAAAATTGGTGTGATGTTTGGAAACCCAGAAACAACGACTGGTGGAAACGCTCTTAAGTTTTACTCGTCTGTTCGTTTGGATGTACGTCGCATTGGCGCCATTACGTCGGGCGAAGAAACTGTGGGTAACCGCACAGCTGTTAAAGTTGTTAAAAACAAAATGGCTCCGCCGTTTACAAAAGTGGAATTCGACATTATGTACGGTGAAGGCATTTCGGCTGAAGGCGATGTTTTGGATCTTGGTGTAAAATTTGAAATGGTCGAAAAGTCTGGCGCTTGGTACAGCATCAACGGCGAGCGCATGGGACAAGGTCGCGATGCTGCTAAGAACTTCTTAAAAGAGAATCCTAAAATTATGACAGAGATCCGCAATAAAATTTGCGCTCTCAAGGGAATTGCCCTGCAGAAGTTAACGGAAGAGCCAAAAGAAAAAGCCGACAAACAGCTCCCTGCTGCAAAAGAGGAAGCGAAGGCTGAGAAAAAGGCAACGACGGCGGCGCCCGCAAAAGGCCGACCAGCTCCGGCAAATCATTAAGCTAAAGTTTGATCTCTCACATCGCAATGGTGTGGGAGTTTTAGGTCGACGAATTAATTTAATATCATAACAAATAAAAAAACCAATATCATCGAACCTCCAAAACTCCACTTGGGGATGAAACTAGGCCAAAAAATACATCTGCACTGACCCAGCCTTTGCCCTTGTAGATTTTTTCAGGCTCGCGCGGTAAACCTTGAGGCTTATCTTTTCGTTCTCGATAAGCTGTGAGTGTTTGGATATTATTTTCGCGCGCCCATGCAGAGGCCACTGGCAAAGCCTCTTCATAGGGTAGAATTTGGATAAGACGGGGAGAGGGGCGCAAGTCTCGTACTAAAAACTCGGCCCACGTTGTAAATTCGGGATAAACTCCTTTTGGATATGACGGAAAGTTGTAAGGACGTTCTGTCCAAGCTAAAAAGTCCGACTGGTTTTTTAAGCCGGCAGCGATGGCCACCTTTCTAGCGTCTTCAAAGCTGAGCCACTTCGAGCCCAATAAATGCTCCCAGCCTTTCCAGTCGTTGGCGTAGGCGATGTGGGGGTGGAGAGGAACTCCCGGAGGTTTTTCTGTTTCGACCCAGGCCATAAATTCTTTGCGACGAACAAACTTTTTTCCTTTTACAAGTTTATAAAAATCGTCCCAAGGCATAGCCATGAAGTGGCGCCGAGGCTGCTTTTTAGGCGTCATAAAAGTATAGGGAAGATTGATAAACTCTTCAGGCGAAACGAGTTTATGCCCGTCGAAGAACACAGTTTGATAGTTGGTGACTCGCTCCCTTTGCTGTAAAGAGGTTCCAGTGGAAACGGCATAAAGAATCGAGTTCGTTTGTAGTAAGAATTCGTCCAATTGCGGACGCGACAAAAACGTCACGAGTTCAGGTTTTTCGTCGAGATAAACTCCATCAAAAACAATTCCGGACACCTCAGAGAGATGCGCTAAAATATTTTTTAAGAAGGAATTGATAAGATTGGCTTCAACAAAGATCGTTGCTGATGGGGTATTTAAAAAAGCTAAAAAAATTCCGCGGTCGACATGATCAAGCATTTTAAAAACCGAAGTGCCGTTCGGCAGGTTTTTCCGAATATGAGATTCCTTTTTCCATTCAAAATTACTGTGTGAGGGAATAATGATAATTGAAAGGCCCGATCCCTCAGTGGACTTTTTCCGAGCACTTATAAGATTCAATATTCTATCTAAATTTTTTGTGAGATTGGGAGCAACGTGAATAACTTTTTGTACACCCTCTGTTTCAAAAGCAGTCTTTAAACTGGTCGCGGTATCTGAATTTTTTGGAAAAATATTGAAACAGAATTGTGACGTCGCACAGGCGGCTAGGGGCTGAAAAGAAACAAAAATAACCGCTAGGATTAAAAAAGCTGATTGCATAGTGTTATGGACTTTAATTCATCCATCCCCCGAAGAGGTAGCGTATCATGTGCTTATAGAAAACTTTCAATTTGCAGCAAAAAGTGTTCAGTTTTTTGACACTTTTGATTTCAAATTAAGGCGTGCAGTCGTTGAATGCAGTCTTCTCTATGACTGGTCTCTACCACAAAGGTCATATTCGTTGTGTCCTGCAGAGTTTTTAGTGGTGCAATGGGACTTATTGCCTTGAGGGATTTGTACAGCAGTTCCGAATTCACCGCTCCCTGGCACGTCAAAGTCACTGTAGAAAGCTTTTTTATGCCGCCAGAAAAGCCAAAGTCCTTTGCCATTTCGCCCACCTCGCCCACAAATAGTAGTTGCGTTGAACTTTGCTGCAACGACGCCGAAAGGATTTGCGGTTCTGGCAGAGACCGCTTCTGTGTTTGTTCGTGCAGCCAGTGGAGGGCTTGTGATACATCTTTGTTTTCAAACGTCCACTGGTACACATCTTTGTGGGAGTTGATAGACAATATTTTTTGCAATTCAAGCATGCAATCTCCTGAGACTAAAGTGTGTTGGCTAGTTTGTTTTGCTCCCGCATCTTCAAAGTGCGAAAATCGCAAAGGCAGTTGTAGTACAAGGGCCAGCTCGGCCGCGCGGTAGTGCAAAAATTTGGCGCCCCAAAAAGTCATATCGAGAATATTTTTAAATGAAAGCTGGGGAAGATGTTTGGCGTTCGCGACAAGTTTAGGATCCGCCGAAAAAATTCCACCCACGTCTTTTTTAAATTCACACACGGGGCTTTTAAAATGCGAGGCCATCACCACGGCAGTGGTGTCTGTCCCCCCGCGGCCCAAAGTGGTGATGTCTTTACTCACTTGCGACACGCCCTGAAAGCCCGCGAGGATGACGGTGTCGCCATTTTTTAAATGCTCGGCGATGCGAAAAGGTCGCGCTTCTAAAATGCGGGCGTTGCCGTGTGCCGCATCAGTAATGATGCCCGCTTGGCTTCCCGTAAAACTAATCGCGTTCACGCCGAGCGATTGGAGGGCAAGACTCATCAAAGACATGGACGTGCGTTCGCCCACAGTGAGCAACATATCGAGTTCGCGTCGATGCGGTGAAGGACTTACCTTTTTAGCCAGTGCAATGAGTTCGTCGGTGGTTTTTCCCATGGCGCTGACCACGGCCAGGATCGGTTCAGGATATTTTTCTTTTTCTTTTTTTAAAAAGGCAGCCACGGCTTTGAGCTTGTCAATATCAGCCAGACTGGCCCCACCAAATTTATAGACTCTTACGGACATAACTCAAGTTACCTGACTAGACAGTGTGGAGTCAAATAGGTCGAGTTTCCAAACATTTGTCGAGGACCCAGTTTTCATTCAAAACCTGTCTGTGACAGAATAGAACTCTGGGAAAAAGCCCCATCGAAGGAGTTCCATGAAGTTTCTAAAATTGAGTCTGCTGTTGTTCGCCACTTCTTGCGCGTCGGATATCGTAAAAAAAGACGGTTACGATCGTTTTCAAAATGCCTCGTCGTCGGGAAATGAATGCGGACGCTTGTTAAGAAAACTTCCCAAACAAGAAGGAACAACCTGGGGTGAAGCCTCTCGGCAAGCCGTGGAGTTTGCGTTCTCTGCATGCTTGCGCACGTACTCGAGCACCGACTCACACGCTTCGAGTCTCGAATTTTTTAAGGCTGTGTTTAAAGAGATGGGTCTTAAATATGAAGAGGTGGGCCTTGCCAATTCTGCCCGAGTGATTGCCTATTTTGATAAAAACTCTAAAAAGCCAAGTGTGCTTATTGTGCACTCTACGGATGTGGGCGACAGCCAACTTGTGGGGCAGGAAGGTCATACGGCCTCCTCAATGTGGGGACAGCAAAAAAATGACGTAAAGTCCATTGGTGCCATGCAATTGATGGCTCTTGCCTTTGCAAGTCGCTCAAAAAGCCCAAGCAATAAAAATCTCGTTTTCGTCGCCACCGAAAATGGACAAACCAAAGAAGCCTTGCAGATGTTTCCCTCAGTTCAAATGGTGCTTAACGAAGGCGGGTACGGTTTTAATAAACAAAATAAAAATGTTTTCCTGATCGGCGCTGAGCAAAAAGGCGGTGCCTGGCTTAAATTCAAACACAAAAGCGCCACGCGTTTGTTATCTCACTTGGATCAGCTGATGGCGGTATTTTTGCCCCACGATCCCCAGGATTTTAAAGATCCAGGAAAGTGTCAGATCAAATCCTTTCACACGGCCGAGCAAACGATCAATACGATTCCGTACAAAGTAGATCTTGAGTTGCGCTGTAAAGGCTTGTCCGAGATGGCTGTGGGAAAAGCGTTTGTTCATCAAGACATTTCCATTCTTGGAAAGCGCGACGGCAACACTTACACGGTCTCACTTGAATTGTCGTTTCCCAAAGAAAACACCATGGGAAAGTTGTCAGCGCTGCAAATTGCCGCTCAAGGTTTACAAAAATTATCCATCATTCCCTATCGGGATTGGTCGTTTGAAGAACCACAGTTTTACAAACACATGCGAACTCCGGCCTCCGTCAATTTTGTAAAAACCGTGAAAGAGGTTTATCCTCAGCAGTCCATTTGGGGAGACTTGCTCTGGGAGCTCGATGCATCGGGGGAATGGTCGCAGGTTCGTCAAGGAATGGCCGCAGACAAGCGTGATGGTCCCGAGAAAATGTTTCGAACGTCTTGTCACTGGACAGGCTTTGAAGCTTCAGAAAAGTCGGCAGAAGCCTATGTGGACTGTCGTCTCATTCACACAGGATTTCTGAAAAACATTAATGAGTCCCAGGCACAGGTGTTTTTAAAGCAGCTTGTTGCAAAGGCTCATGATCCAAATTTACAAATCGAAATGATCCGCGGCTGGAACTATCTTGCCAGCGATACGCAGAGTCCCTACGTAAAAATCATGAAGGAAGAGATTTTAAAAGAGTATCCAACTTCGCACACCGGCACATGGTTATCACCGGTGAGTCACGTGCTGGATACAGAGCAAAGCAAAAAGCTTCCAACCTATGGTTTTTACCCTGTGATCAAAGACGATTTCCTCGAAACACCGCAGGAAAAAACGTTTCCACAGCAACAGATCTTTACTGCCAATAAAATTTACTCAGGCACCATTCACCGCTTCACTCACTGAGCGGTGGGGTGACCAAACTGGCGAATAATGTAAGTTGGCGTGTCTGTCATCTCGTTCACGGAACGAGTTAAAGATTCTATCCAATCCGCCGAGAGTTCAACGTTGTTTGAGAGCGCAATGATCGCCGGGAGTTCCTGAGCCGCGCCGCCGTCCGATGTTAACATGAGACGAAGGCTCGTAAACAGCGTGGCTTCGCTTTGTAGGGCTTGAAGATCTTTGTTTGGGCAAACTCTCGAGACCGAATGGCGATACCAATTGGAGTTTTCAAAAAATGTGCAATAGCGAGCGGTTACATCCACTGCGACGTTCAGCCCCTGAGAATGAAGTCGGAGAGTTGATAAATAGGAGCGAACTTTAGACCGCAAAAGCCGATCTGGGCTCTCTCTTTGAGCGCGATCAAGTCCTTCGAGAACCACTTGATAATAGGCCTCAGGAGTAAAGAAGGGATCATTCCAATAACCTTCTGGCATAAAACCGCCCTCAAGAGCTAAATACTCGCCTTCGTTGCGCAGGCCCGCGATGAGTTTTTCTTTCCAGACATCGGCGTCCTCGACAAGTTGTCGAATAAAGTCATCGGCTTGTTTATTCACCAAAAAGCGTTCCACATTGTCCACTTCGTTTAAAACATCGGCCAGCCCGAGATCGGCTACGAGAGCTGAAGACTCCAGGGACCGCGCGCGAAGGGGCAACCACGTGCGAGTTTTTAAAGCGCGATAGGTATGGGTCCCCACGCGATTGGTGTAAAGTTGATCGATAGCCAAGGCGGCCGCTAAGGCTTGTTCTTTGAGTTCTGGAGTCCACACTGCTTCCACAGACACGATTTCATCCAGTCCGTTTCGTGATGCGAGGTTCACCTGGGTTTCAACCAGGCTGATGAGGGACGCACATTCCGTACAATTTCTATAAAGCTTTGAAATTTGTGTATTGAGTGCGAGCATTAAATCATTGATGCGCTCGATGCTTTCGTAGGGATCCATTAAGGTATCTAATTCCCTGCGGTAATCAAAAAGTGCGCAGAGGCTGTCTGCATAGGCTAGCTTTTGCTCAGGATCCGAAAAATCATAGCCCTGTTTATTTTCGTTGATCGTCTGGATGGCACTAGAAAAACCGGTGATCACACTGCTTGCCATAGAGACAAGTCCGCCAATTTGTGGACCCCCGATGACCGAAAGAACCTTCGATGCTTCGCCGATGAGGCTTGTCACGAAGCCTATGGTGGAGCCTTTTTTATCTTCGTCGAAGCAGCCGTCGTTTCCAGCTAAAATATTTATGAGATTCGACGTTTTAACAGTGAGGTTTTCGACATAGCTTTCCATTTTAGCCAAGCCAGCGGCGTCGAGGCCCTCCACTTGGCCTTTGGCCATGAGATTAAGAAAGTCGTTGCGGCCCGAGGTGAGCATCGACCCTAAGCCATCGATAGCGGACGAGGCTTCGTTGCGAAAGCTATCGCAGTTGGCTTCTTGGGAAATATTTTTCTTGATTTGCAAAAGCTTATTGCGAAAATCTTTGAGAGCTTCGTCATTGGCAGGGCACTGTAGCACTGGAAAACGTCGGGCATTTTCGGTGTCAATGGCAAACAGATCCAAAGTTCGATCTTGCGCGAAAACTGAAGAGTTAAGACCAAGTAGGATGAACAACGAGAAAAGACTACGAATCATATGAGAGCCCCCTTTAGCTGCCAAAAACATACTCGATGGAGAAGGGGTTCTCTTAGAGTTTGATTTTTGGCTGTAAAGATTATGTGAACACGAGAGACCCGGCTAGCGAGAAAATACAGGGTCTATTTCGATGGCGGTTTCCAAAAATATCATAAAGGACCCCGATAAAAGTTTACATCAAGATAAACTTTTAATATAGTCGCAGCATGCGAGCATCAACGAAACAAAAAAAAAATAAAAAGAAACAAGATCTTCCTTCAGAATATCACCAACTTCTTAAAAGTGTAGGTGCTTTTATGGAATACTGGGGGTTTAAAGCCGTGCATGGAAAAATTTGGGCGGCCGTTTACTTATCCAAAGAGCCGGTTGACGCCAATTTTATGATTTCGCAACTGCAACTTTCCAAAGCGGCCATTAGCCTTGGGATCAAAGATCTGCTGCACTATGATGTGATTCGCGAAGTTCCCAAAAATGGCCCCTCCACGCAAAAGTACATCTCAAATCCTGATCTCATGGGAGTGATTTGCAATGTTTTGCGGCAGCGTGAAAAGAAAATGCTGCAGATGGTGGTGCAATGTTCAAAAGCCCTTTCCGAAAAATCCTTCGAAGAATCTCCTCTGAGCTCGCAAAAAAACATTCAATTGCGAAAGATGACCGAGCAAGCTCACGTGCTTCTCGAAAGCATGCTCCAGTTACAGTCTCTGAATTTTAAAGATATTTCTGCCCTGATGGGCGCCGGGACTCTGTGAGCAGACAAACGGTGGGTCTCCATTGGTTTCGTCGCGATCTGCGCGTTGCTGGCAATACAGCTCTAAAAATGAATTGGAAAAAAAATAGCGGCCGCGTTTTAGGAATTTTCTGTTTTGATTCTGTATTTCTCTCGCGGCCTGATTTTTCCCACAATCGGTTTGCACTTTTTTTAAAAACTCTTAAATCCTTGCAGGAGGAGTTGCGCCGTGTTGGCGGGGATCTGCTCGTCGTGGATGCCCTTCCGCAAAAAGCCTTGCCGCAAATCATCGGCGAGCTCAATAAGACTCACGCTGTGGAGCTGCTTACCTACTGCCGGGATTACGAACCCTTCGCGCGCCATCGAGATAGCGAAGTCGAGGGGTTGCTTAAAGCCAAAAACATCGAGGTGCAAAGCTTTCGCGATCACTTGCTCATCGAACCCCAGGAACTTTTCAAAACAAAGGTTGGAGAATTTTACCAAGTGTATTCTCCGTTTGCTAAAAAATGGTTCGATCTTTTGGAAACGAAAGAAGTCTCCGCTCGCGTCGACGAACAGCGCAAAGGCTTGGAGTATCTTAAAGACAATGCAAACCGCGAGATTTTTTCCTGCTCCGTGAAGGACTTTAAATTGTCCTATCAGGACACTCTGCAAGAGTTTATCAACAAAAATCAAACGTCGGTCACCATTCCCATCCCCGAAGCTGGCAGCCATGTGGCTTATAAAAAAGTTCAAGAGTTCAAAAGCAAAATTTCGGAGTACAAAGAAAACCGCGATATTCCTTCGTTGCTGGGAACTTCGCGTTTGTCGGTTTTTTTAAAAAACGGCTCCATCACTTCGTCGCAAATCGTCGCCATTTTAGGTTTGCAGGGACTGGGTTATAAAAAAGATGACGGACCCACTCGTTTTTTAAAAGAGATCGCCTGGCGGGAATTTTACTACCACATTTTATACCACCGCCCTGATGTGGAAAAGAAAGCTTTTCTCGCCAAGTTCGAAAACCTCGCCTGGCAGAACAATCAGGAATGGTTTGGGCGCTGGTGCGAAGGCACCACAGGATTTCCCATCGTCGACGCTGGGATGCGGGAGTTGAACACGACGGGCTGGATGCACAACCGCGTTCGCATGATCGTAGCCTCTTTTCTGTGTAAAGATCTCCTCATTGATTGGCGCTGGGGTGAAAATTATTTCATGAAAATGCTAATGGACGGAGACATGGCGCCCAACAACGGCGGCTGGCAGTGGGCGGCTTCCACGGGTTGTGATCCGCAGCCGTACTTTCGTATTTTCAATCCGTGGTTGCAGAGCGAAAAATTCGATCCCGAAGCCAAGTATATCAAAGCGTTTATCCCCGAGCTGCGCGGCTGTTCGCCACGGGCGATTCATTCGCTGGATGGCGACCGGGGAACGCACTATCCTAGACCAATGGTTGATCATTCTGCCCAAAAGGTAAAAGCACTTTCACTTTATCGCAGCTGAAATCTATTCCATTGCCAACGTTCTTTAAAAAAGAGAATGATAGGTTTTTGAGGTTTCAATGCGTAAATTTTCCGATGTTTATATCACCGGCGTGGGGCATTATCTACCCGGCGCAAAAGTTAGTAATGACGAGATGGACACCTACGTTGGGTTGATTAACACTCAGTCTCAGCGAATTAAACGCAGGATCCTCGCCGAAAACGGCATTAAAACCAGACACTATGCCATTGACCCAGAGGGAAAGCCCCGCATGTCCATGGCCGAAATGGCATCGGAGTCTGTGCGCTTGGCTTTAAAAGATGCCGGTGTGGGCTTAGAGCAAGTGGGAGCTTTGGCCACAGGGACGGTGAGTGGGGATGTGGTTGTTCCAGGTTTTTCAAATATGCTGCAAGGGGAATTAAAAGCCCCACCTATGGAGACTGTTTCCATCAACGGAATCTGCTCCTCGGGTATGATCGCCTTAAAATCGGCCTGCGAGATGATTCAGTCCAAAGAACACGCGCATGCGGTGGTGAATGCCACAGAATTTCCCTCGAGATTATTTAAAAAATCACGTTTTATGATGAACCAAAAAAATGTGGATTTTAATGCGCACTTTTTGCGTTGGATGCTTTCGGATGGTGCAGGCTCCGTGGTGTTGTCGCCATCACCGAAAACGCAAAAGGGAATCAGTTTAAAGCTGGATTGGATTCACACGCGTTCGTTTAGCGGCGACTACCCCACGTGCATGTCCATTGGTTTTGGCGAAGACGGGCATGGAAAAAGTTATTTGGACTGGGACAGCGTTGCCGAAGCCGAAAAACAGGGATTTTTTTATTTGCGCCAGGATATCCGACTTTTGCCAAATATTTTCGAAGTGGGTTTTGCCGAATATTTAAAGCTTGTGAAACAAGGCGATATCCATCCTGGCCACGTGGACCATTTTCTTTGCCATTATTCCAGCGAACGTTTTTCCCATACGATTAAAGATCTGATGAAAAAATCGGATGTCTTTATCGAGGAAAACAAATGGTGGTCCAATCTTTCCACCAGCGGCAATACCGGATCGGCCTCCATTTTTATTATGCTGAGTGAATTTCTTCAGCAAAAGCAGGTGAAGCACGGGGAAAAGATTTTACTGTTCGTGCCCGAATCGGGTCGCTTCACTGTGAGCTACGCGTTGCTTGAAGTGATCAAAACAGAAACTGACACGGGGTCCGCGATGTCGGAATCCGAGGCGCCGCCGCTCACACCTGAACTGAAAGATCAGTTTCCCGATTTGTTTTTAAAACTGAGTGACGTTTGGAGCAATTACCGCTCCAATGTTTTTCGCACAGAACTGTGCCAACAAATTTTTTCCAAAACTGCGACACTCACAGATTATCAAATTTGGATGTCGAGTTGGATCCCGCAGGTGCGGCAAGGGGCCGTGTGGATGCGAGAAGCCATTGCTCACGCGCCGGTGGAGGTGCAAAACCTCACTGCTCTTATCGAAATCCATGCGGGCGAAGAACAGTTTGATTTTAATATTCTTTACAACGACTACAAACTCTCAGGCGGAACCGTTCCCCTGGATGATCTTTTTCGAACGCCCGGTGGCGATGCCTTGAATGCCTACATGATGTCGGCGGCACAACAAAATCCATTGAGTCTTTTAGGTGGTATTTTTATTATCGAGGGAACCGGGCAAAAAATTATTCCGGCTCTTCTTCCTTTTTTGAAAGACTCGCTCAATGTGAACTTGGGTGTTTTTAAGTTTCTTCAATATCACGGCGAAAACGATCAAAACCACTTGCGACGATGGGCAACAGCGGTCGAGATGGCATTGCTTTTCAATCCCGCTCTGTCGAAGGAGATCGTGGAGTGCGCGGAGCGCGTGTCGCAACTGTACTTGATGCAATGGAATGATATTTCGAAAAAGATAAGAGATCTGCATGAAAAACTATAAAGGCACTATCAACTTTAAGCACGACCCCAACGACCCCAATCCCTGGTACACTCTAGCCATGGAGACCATGACTCCTCTGCGTCCTACGGTCAAAGAGCAATGGTTGGTGGACTCCGCTTCATTTTCGCGCCAGTACGTTTTGCCCATTGCGCGGCCCATGGCGCGAACGTTGATTGCGGTGATTAAACTTTTAAAAATGCTCAATCCCATAAAGTGGAGAGCCTCGCGAACCTTGCATTGGCTGATTGTATGGGGTTTAAAAACCTTCGTTCGGCCGGAGGCCAATTATTTGATTTTGCGGCATTTCCATATTGGTTCAGAAATTTTAGCGTTTATCGCAAAAAACGTCGAAGGCGTAGATGTTCCCGTGCACCCTCTGAAACCGTTAAAACTTGATGATCTTTTGGACAATGTGTTTTTACGTCATGATATCAATTTGTTTAACTTTATTATCAATCTCAATACTCAGCTTCGCGAAAATAAGTTGTCGGTAAAAAACGTCGACGTTCCCGATTTTTCGATGATCAGCGAGCCCGACTTTCCGTTTGAGCCCCTGCCCAATGGAATGTTCAATGTGATCGATTTGGAAACCGCCATCGAAATCTACACACCGGTGTTTCAGTTTTTTCTCACGGACAACGATTTTTGGCGCTCGGTGAATTCGTTACAGTTGGATGAAACCATTGCGCTTTACGCAGCGACCATTCTCAAGTCTCCGGAGCATCTAGTTTTGTTAAACAACCGCCATCCGCTTGTTCCACTCACGACCATGCGTGCGGGTTTCCGACTGGTGTTGCACGGGCTTTCTTCGGAGATGCTGCACTGGCTGCTGGTTTTAAAAAAGAAAGAGCAGGAGCAAAACAATGCTATCTATAATCGATCAGTATAGTTATTTTGAGTTTTTCGTTTTTATTTTTCTAATGATGGTGATTCGTTATCTCATTGTAGCCGTGCCACTTTACAGCATTTTTTGGATCTGGCGCCCACAATGGACAGAGCGCTCGAAAATTCAACCGGCGAGTCGGCATAAAGCCATTCCTCGCGCCGAGCTTTTATATTCTCTTTCAACGTTGTTTGTCACATCCGTGTGGGGAACTGTGTTGTTTTGGGTTTATAAGCAGGGCTATCTAAAGATCTACACAGAGATCAACGGAGCTCAAGGCATTGCGTACATGATCTTTACTATTTTTATTTCCATGGTGATTCACGATGCTTATTTTTATTTTGCTCACCGGCTTATGCACACTCGCAAACTTTTTCATTACGTGCACGCCGTCCATCATAAATCCATGAATCCAACTCCCTTTGCGTCGTTCAGCTTCCATCCCATAGAGGCCTTCGTGGAAGTGTTTTTTTTGCTGCCGCTACTTTTACTTTTGCCGATGCATCCCTATGCGGTTTTTATCTTTCTTTTTCTGACGTTCTTTTTTAATGTGGCTGGCCACTTGGGACACGAGCTCAACCCTTCGGGCATGTGGGAAAAGTGGTGGGGACGTTGGCTAACAACACCGACCCATCACAATCTGCATCACCAGTTGTTCAACTGTAACTATGCTCTTTATTATCGGCACTGGGATCGCCAGTTTGATACGCTTCATGCGTCCACCGGAAAAGTTTTTAATCAAATCAAGGCAAGAAAGTAGATTCACTGGCGGCTGGTGGTTTTGCTTTGACCATCTGCTCCCAGTATTCGGTGAGGTCGAGCGTGACCTGCATTTTTCGAAGCACATTAAAAATTCCACCGAGTTTGCGATGTAAAAAGAGAATATGTTTTGGAGGAGGCGAGTACCGCAAGCTCCCCGTAAACCGGCGCCCCAAAGCCACGGTCTTTTGCATATAATCGTCGCTGTGGAAATCAAAGGGCTGACTCTTTGGCGAAAATGGTTCCACCGTGAGTTTCATAAAATCGGCATAATTTTTCATGGTCTCGGGCCCTTCTCGGGGATCGAGAAGTTGAAAATCAATCGAAGCTTGAATGATCTTTTTGTCGTCCATGGTAGCAAAGGATTTTAGAACATTTCGATAGCTATCCACAAATTCCGGTTCAAATTCCTGCGTGGCACCAAAATCAAGGAGTACCAACTGCGAATCGTCGCGCACCAGGTAATTTCCAAAATTGGGGTCGGTTTGTACAAGACCCCACTGGAAAAACTCATGGCAATAGAGTTGTAGCATTGTGGATCCAATTTTTTGTCGCGCCCGCAGGCTTGGATGGGAATCCATCCAGGTTTTTAAATTTTCGCCGCGTTCAAAACTCATTGCTAAAATTCTTTGCGTGGTGATTTCGGGAAAGCTGTCGGGAACCACGCACAGGTCTTTCAGGTGACTTGAATTTACCAACCCTTTGTACTTATTCATCAAGGCTTGTTCGCGCAGGTAATCGGTCTCTTGACGAAGTATTTTTCCAAGCTCGTCAAACAACGAATCCATGGCCATTGGTTTTTGCGACAGAGTTAAAAAAGCACTCACCGTCTTTTTTAAAATCATTAAGTCGGAGTCGATGGTGTCGGCCACTCCAGGATATTGGATTTTTAAAGCCAACTCTTGATTTTTATATTGAGCGCGATGCACCTGACCAATACTGGCCGCCGAGAACGCCTTGGGTTCCACGGTCAATTGCTGGCGAACTTCGGGCGAGAGCTCAGAAGTTAAAACACCTTCGATCTGTGAAAAATCAATGGCCTCTGATTTTGCCTGCAGTTGAGCGAGAATTTCCGTCACTTCTTGGGGAAGGATATCGCTGCTATCAATGCTCAGCAGCTGACCGACCTTCATGGCCGCCCCTTTCAGTTGCGAAAGATTTTCGGCCAAAATTTTTGCCTGTTGAATCCGAGTTTTTAGAATTTCGGGTGCGTTAGCTTCAATCGATTGCGCCAACTGATTTTTTATTTTTTGCGCGATTTCATGACCAGCAATGCGGCTTGCGGCGCCTAGAAGCTGCGCTGAGCGGGCGAATACGGACGTTTTTAACTTTTTCATCATCTACCACCATGTCCAAAAGTCCAGATGCAGAGTACTCTTTTTAGGGAGTGCTGTAAAGGACGTCGTCATCGGGTAGACTGGGATATATGAAGTACTATATCTTCTCGGTTTTCGGAGCGCTTTTTATTCTTGTTGGTTATAGTAACTGCGGTCAAGTGGGCGAAACAGGTTTGACAGCGTCCAACTCGGTCCAAGAGGGCGACCCGGCTCAGGGGAGCATCGTTTACAATGTGGATGGCATCGTGCAGCCCGCATGCGTGACATGCCATGGAGCTGATGGAACGGCAACTCTCGGCGTGGACTTAAAGACATTCTCCGACGGCGACATCGAGACCGCCATTCGCACAGGACCAGGTGTGATGCCTCAGTACGATGAAACAGACATTTCGCTCCAGCAGCTCACGCACTTGCTGGCCTATATCAGAACGTTGTAGAAGAGCTTTCATCAGTTTATGTTATCAGGAGTTTCTCCTCGGCGTTTTCGGAGTTCTGGTGACGTAAGGCACGATCCCCCCAACTTCGCAGTCATTCAGCAAAATATAATCAAGCACACCGAAAAAATCCCGCCCCCATGTAACCACTCTGGAGTAGGGCGCCAAAATCCAAAGCCCCTTTCCTAATTTTTGGGCGATAACTCCGGTGAGCGCCCGAATAAAAGCTCGGTACAGCTGTCGATTAGTACTCTTAACACAGAAATGAAAGTGATCTTTCTGCACACTTTCCTTATAAACTTTAACTCCAAACTTTTTGGCATAAAGCACAAGGAGTCTTCGGAGCAAGATCCGATGAGAATAAAGATTTGCACTCTTTCTAGATTTCAAAACAAAGTGAAGGGGTTTACGCCGATCTAGTATTCGAGCCGTTTTACGTTTTCCTTTTACTGAGAGGACTCCACCACATTCTTTTTCCATTGGTTTAAAAAAACTCATTTGCCGAGACATCGATTTCTCCTCTTAAAAGAACAATATACAACACCTTTCTAAATCTTATTTTTGGGAGAAATCAAAAATTAATCCCAATTAGAACGACCATGTTTATTGCTATTTAAACAGCGCTTAGAGCTTTGCCCCGGAGACAATTAAAGAAGGTTAAAACGGCTTGGTTGCTTTCTTTCGATGATCTCGTACAAGGTATTTTAAATGATCCAAAATGACGTCAAGAAGTAACAACAATTGTCGAAAAATATTCTTAAACAAGGTCGGCTGATCAGGAAGATCAGACGAAACGGGTTTAAAAGGGCAGAGGCCCTTTTCGTACAGGATGAACTTATCCACAAAATGGCTACTTTATTTAGAAAGTTCTATGGATGGATCGGCGACAAAGTCCTTAGAGTCAGGATGACTTTGCCAATCACGTCTCAGAGTTTTTTGAGTCAGGATGACTTGCCAATCACGCTTCAGAGTCCTTTGAGTCAAGTGTCTTTGCCCAGTCACTTGACAGACTCCTGTAAGCCAGATGATTTCGCCCAATCACGTGACAGAGTCCTTTGAATCACGATGACTCTGCCAAGTTTCATCACATCAGAGTTCGCGGCTCAGGTAGCTTTTCCATCAAACAACAGTAAACTCCACAGCACCAATGGTCTCCAGCGTGGCAGTCATTTTTTGCCCGTACCTTAGCTCAATGGCCGCAGTGGCGGCACCAGCCAACACCACACTCCCTGCCGGCAAACTTAAATTCTGTTCAGCTAAAAGCTTGACCAGTTCGCACAGTGAGAGAAGCGGGTTTCCAAGGATCGCGCTGGAAAGATCGGAATGCACAACGGTCTCGTTTTCTAAAATTTCAATTTTTAAATTTTCAAAACGGGCCAATGGTTGCGGCATGATAGATTCGCCTAAAACAAAATAGGCTGACGATGAATTATCGGCCACCACATCGGGCAGAGTGAAGTATTTAAAACCTTTGTAGCGAGAGTCTAAAATTTCTAAAGCCACACCCACTTTAGCGCACGCGCCCAGAGCGTCCTCGGGGGCGAGTGTGCCCCTCAGCTCGCGATTGGTGACAAAAAACACCTCGGGCTCCGCCTTGGGGTGAATTTTATCCTGCAATACAAACTGCGCCTTATTCGCTATTTGCATTTGATCTGTCAAAACTCCAAAAATAGGCTGATGAAGGCCCATCTGCTCCATCTTCGCCTTAGAGGTGAGACCCATCTTGTAGCCTATCAATTTTTCACGGTTCTGCAGGCGCTGTTGAATGCCATGGGCCTGAATACGGTAGGCATCCGCTAAGGAAAAATCGGTAAAAGTTTTGGTCAACGGCTCTACCTCGCTTGAGGACTGCCGAGCGGTATAAAGAACCTTCGAAAATTCAACGATTTGCTCTTGAGAGAGAGAATTCATGGCTATCTCCTATAAAAACTTTTGAATCTTCTATCATGACGAGGTAAAAATGGAGCTCTAATAACCAGGCGGTGCTTTGTGTCACATGTGCCCTCTCATCGAGAGAGCTCCATTATCGATATCAGTCCCGAAATTTCGCAAAATCTTGCGGTGTTTCCTGGCGATACACCCTTTTCGCAAAAGGTGATTTACGATTGCCAAAAGGGCGATGGCTTTGGTTTGTCGTCATTCACCACCACTCCGCACTTAGGTGCGCACACCGATGCGCCCAACCACTACAGTGCCTCGGGTGTTGGAGTTTCTGATCGCAGCCTCGATTATTATTACGGTCCGTGCCAAGTGATTTCGGTGGATCTTCCGCGGGGTCAAAGAATTCAACCCCACCATATCGAAAAAGTGGCCATCACTGCCCAGCGAATTTTATTTCGCACCAACTCGTTTCCAAATCCCTACAAATGGAATGATGATTTTAATTCTCTGTCGCCAGAGCTCATTGAGTTTTTGCACCAGATGCGAGTGATTTTGGTGGGTATCGACACACCCTCGATTGATCTCGCCAAAGATAAAGTTTTAAAAACCCATCACAAGGTTCACGAAAAAAACATGGCGATTCTGGAAGGGATTGTCTTAACTAACGTGAGCGACGGCCATTACACCTTGGCCGCCCTTCCGCTAAAGATGAAAGGTTTGGATGCGTCGCCCGTTCGCGCGGTCCTTATTGCAAACGCATGATATCTACTCAAGGCCCTATTCTTAATTTTATTCACGGTGAATTTGTTCCAGCGCTCTCCAAAAAAACTCTGGATAACTATGAACCCGCAACCGGTTCGGTTTACACCACGCTGCCGGCCAGCAGCGCGACCGATGTGGAGAAAGCTGTGCAATCCTGTGCGCAGGCCTTTCCTGCGTGGTCGGCTTTAAACTCTTCGGAACGTTTTCAGTTTTTAAATCGTATTGCCAATCTCATCGAAGAAAATTTATTGGAGCTCGCGCGGGCCGAGTCCATCGATAACGGCAAACCACTGACGCTCGCGAAGATGGTGGACATCCCGCGCAGTGCCTCGAACTTTCGTTTTTTTGCCGGCGCTATCATGCAATCCACGGGTGAGAGCTACCAGACAGACGACAACACATTCAATTACGTCCTTCGCCATCCGCTTGGTGTTGTGGGTTGTATTTCGCCCTGGAATCTTCCGCTGTATTTATTTACATGGAAAATTGCACCGGCTTTAGCGGCTGGCAATTGCGTGGTTGCCAAACCATCAGAGATAACTCCAATGACAGCGCATTTGTTAGCGCAACTCTGTCAGCAAGCCGGTTTGCCACCGGGTGTTCTAAATATCGTGCACGGCTTGGGAAGCGACGTCGGCGCCGCCATGAGTGCTCACCCTGATATCAAAGCGATCTCGTTTACTGGCAGCACGATCACCGGGCAAAAAATTGCCGAGGCCTCGGCGCCAACGTTTAAAAAACTAGCTCTTGAAATGGGCGGAAAAAATCCTGCCATTGTTTTTGCGGATTGTGATTTTGAAAAAACCGCCAGCGAAATCGTGCGAGCGGCGTTTTCTAATCAAGGTCAAATTTGTCTTTGTGGCTCGCGAATTTTGGTGGAAGAGTCTATTTACGAAGCTTTTAAAGAAGCACTCCTCCGCAGAATCAAAGTTCTCAAAGTGGCGGATCCATTGGTTGAAGGTACAGCACAAGGGGCTTTGGTTTCGAAAGCTCACTACGAAAAAATCCTGCATCATATTGATTTAGCAAAAAAAGAAGGCGGACGGGTTCTTTGCGGAGGCGAAGCGGTGAAAGTTGCGGGTCGCTGCGAGAATGGCTGGTTTGTGGCGCCCACACTGATCGAAGGCCTCAGCAATTCCTGTCGTACCAATCAGGAAGAAATTTTTGGTCCGGTGGCGACGCTGCAAAAATTTTCTACAGAGCAGCAGGCCCTCGACCTTGCCAACGACTCTCAGTACGGACTTGCCGCGAGCCTGTGGACACAAAATCTTTCCCGTGCCCAGCGGATGGCACAAAAAATCGAAACCGGCATTGTCTGGGTCAACACCTGGATGAATCGCGATTTGCGCACTCCCTTTGGGGGCGTAAAAAAATCGGGTCTTGGGCGCGAGGGCGGCAAAGAGGCATTGCACTTTTTCACCGAGCCCAAAACAGTTTGTATCGTGGCTGAAAAATTTTGACCGACAAAGTCGTGAATGAATAACAGAGGAGTCCTATGAAAATCAATTCCGACAAAGCACCAGAACCTGTAGGGACGTATCCCCATGCGCGACGAGTGGGAAACTTGCTTTTCATGTCGGGAGTAGGTCCCCGCGAGCGCGGCACTAAAAAAATTCCCGGCGTTGAAGTGGATGCCCAAGGCAATTTAATTTCTTACGACATCGAAAAGCAATGTCATTCGGTTTTTAAAAACGTGCGACTTATTTTGGAAGACTCCGGTTTGACATGGAATGATTTGGTGGACGTCACCGTGTACCTCACCAATATGAAAGCTGACTTTGCCACGTACAATCGCGTGTACGCCGAATATTTTAAAGACAATCAGCCCTGCCGAACAACCCTCGAGATCAATGCCCTGCCAACGCCTATTGCCATTGAACTCAAATGTATCGCGGAGTTTCGCTAATGCCTCGACGAATCAGTCCGCCTCTCAATTTTAAAAAATGGATCGAAGAAAATCGTCACGTCCTCAAACCGCCAGTGGCTAACAAATTGATTTGGGAAGACAGCGACTTTATGGCTTTTATCGTCGCCGGCCCCAATGGTCGCACGGATTTTCACGTCAACGCGGGCGAAGAGTTTTATTTGCAAATCGAAGGCGATGTATTTTTAAAAATTCGCGAGGATGAGCAATTTAAAGATGTCACCATTCGCGAAGGCGAAATCTTTTTGCTCCCAGCTTACGTTCCACACTCTCCCCAGCGCCGGGCGGGCACAGTGGGTTTAGTGATCGAAAGTAAGCGTCAGACCGACGAGCAGGATGGCTTGGTGTGGTGGTGCCCCAACTGCGGAAATAAAATGTACGAAGAATTTTTCCACCTCACCAATATAGTGACGCAATTTAAGCCCGTCTTCGATCGTTTCTTTGGCACTCCAGCGAATTGCACTTGCAAAGCCTGCGGCACCGTTTTGACTAGGGAGAGTCATTATTTTAAAGATTGATGTTCATACCCATATTTTGCCAAAAGACATTCCCGACTGGAAAAGTATGTTGGGCTATGGTGGTTTTATTCAGTTGGACCACCATAAATCTTGTGGGGCCCGTATGTTGCGCGATGACGGAACATTTTTTCGCGAGGTCGAAGAAAATTGCTGGAATCCGCAAAAGCGCCTGCAGGACTGCGACCATTACGGTGTGCAGGTGCAAGTGTTGTCCACAGTGCCCGTGATGTTTAATTACTGGACGCCGGCCGAGCACGGTTACGACATCGCGCGCTTTCTCAACGATCATCTTTCGCAAGTTGTTGCTGCCAATCCGAAACGCTTTGTGGGCTTGGGCACGCTTCCCATGCAAGACGCACAAATGGCCATCCTCGAAATGGAACGTGGAATGAATTCCTTGGGACTGCGTGGATTTCAAATTGGCACCCACATCAACGAAAAAAATTTAGATCACGCGGACCTTTTTGATATTTTTAAAACGGCCGAAAAATTAGGGGCCGCTCTTTTTGTGCATCCCTGGGATATGCTCGCTCCTCAGCGCTTAAACGATTACTGGCTGCCGTGGCTGATAGGCATGCCCACCGAGCTTGCCATCGCCATCTCGTCCATGATGTTCGGTGGAATTTTTGAAAAACTCCCAAAACTGAAAGTCATGTTTGCCCATGGGGGCGGAAGTTTTCCTGGAATCTTGGGAAGACTCGAGCACGGTTTTTTGGCGCGGCCCGATCTTGTGGCGCATCGCAACCCCCATCCTCCGCGAAAGTATTTAAAAAATATTTACGTCGATTCTCTTGTGCATGACAAATTGGCTTTTAATTATTTGCTAGAGTTGTTTTCGGAAAAACAAATTGCCCTGGGTACGGATTATCCATTTCCGCTGGGGGAATTAAAACCCGGCGAATTGATCGAAAGCTTAAATCTATCCGCAGAAAAACAGCAACGGCTTTTTAGCGGCACAGCTCTCGAATGGTTGGGAATGAAAGAAGGAGATTTTAAATGATCAGAACAGCAGCTGAGCAGCTTGATTCTCAGGATGACCTCAAAAGATTTCGCGACCAGTTTTTATTTCCTCGCACACCCTCTGGCGACAAATATACCTACCTTTGCGGAAACTCCCTTGGCCTGCAGCCACAAAAAACTCAAGACTACATCCAGCAGGAACTCATCGATTGGGCGCGGCTCGGTGTAGAAGGGCACTTTGAAGCCAAAAATCCTTGGCTACCGTATCATGAGTTTGTCACACAACCCTTGGCTCGGTTAGTGGGTGCGCTTCCAATAGAAGTGGTGGCGATGAACAGTTTGACAGTGAACTTGCATTTATTAATGGTGTCGTTTTATCGCCCCACAAAAACCAGATATAAAATTGTGATCGAAGGCAATGCTTTTCCTTCCGATCAATACGCAGTGGCTTCGCAAGCGCAGTTTCATGCTAAGATGGTGGGGTTTGACAGTGCTCAGGCCGTCGTCGAAGTGTTTCCGCGCGAGGGCGAAGCCAGTGTTCGCACAGAGGACTTTGTAGAAGTTCTCGAAAAAAATAAAGATGAAATCGCGCTGGTGATGATTGGCGGCGTGAATTATCTCAATGGTCAGTTGTTTGATATTTCGTCGATTTGCAAAAAAACTCACAATATCGGCGCTGTGTTCGGCGTGGATTTGGCCCACGCAGCGGGCAATGTGATGCTAAAACTGCATGACTGGGGTGTGGATTTTGCGGCCTGGTGCTCGTACAAGTATCTCAACTCCGGGCCCGGTGGAATTTCGGGCGCCTTTGTTCACGAACGCCATCTCAAAGACCACGCGCTGCCAAAATTCACCGGTTGGTGGGGTCACGATAAAAAAACACGGTTTACCATGCCCGCCAAATTTGTCCCCATCGAAAGTGTGGAATCATGGCAGCTTAGCAATCCACCGATTTTTCAGTTGGCGGCGCTTCGGGCCTCGTTAGAATTATTTGACGACGCCACCATGGGCCGTCTGCGAGATAAGTCAAAAAAACTCACTGCGTTTTTATCGGAGCAGATTCAAACCACGCTGCCTGCAGGTTTTGTGGATATCTTCACTCCGATGGATAGCGAGCAACGTGGAGCTCAGTTGTCTTTAAAAATTCGCGGGGGCACGCGCGAGATGGTGGCGTCGCTTCGCAAAGACGGCGTCATCTGTGATTTCCGTGAGCCCAATATCATTCGTGTGGCGCCGGCACCTTTGTACAATAATTTTATGGACTGTGCGATTTTCGTGGAGAAATTAAAAAAATATGCCAACTAAATTAAAATCTGATCTACCAGCAAAACAAATCACCATCATCGGTGCTGGTCTTGTGGGCTCGTTGCTCGCGATTAATTGCGCCAAGCGCGGCTTCAAGGTGCAAGTTTTCGAACGACGATCCGACCCACGAGCCAAGCGCGCGGGTGTGGGTGAGGGGCGTTCCATCAACCTGGCCATTTCCAAACGCGGACTGCACGCGCTATCGTGTTTGGGCATCGAGAAACCCGTGGAGACCGAAGCCATTCCCATGCCGGGCCGAATGATGCATTCACCGACCGGTGAGCTCACGTATCAACCCTACGGGCAAACACCTCAGGATTGTATCAACTCCATTTCGCGCGGTTGGTTGAATTGTTATCTTTTGGATGTGGCGCAAAAAACGCCTGGTGTGGAAATTCATTTTAATCAAAACATCCAGGCTGTGGATTTGGAAAAAAAATCATTCACGCTTTTAGAAACCGCCACACAAAAAGAGCGAATCATCTTTTACGAAATTCTCCTCGGCACTGATGGCACAGCTTCGGCCGTGCGCAAGTCCATGCAAACGCAGCTTGGCTTTGCTTTTTCTGAAGACGAACTCACCCACGGATATAAAGAATTTGTAATGCCAGCGACAGCTGATGGAAAACACAAGATCGAAAAAAATGCTTTGCACATTTGGCCCCGCGGCTCACACATGATGATCGCGCTTCCCAACCAGGGCGGAAGCTATACTTGCACTTTGTTTTTTAAAGACATTTTAAAAACCGGCAACGACGTGCAAGAGTTTTTCAGCAAACACTACAAAGACTTTTGCGACCTTGTTCCCGATTACCTAAAGCAGTACTTCGAACACCCAGTGGGAAAGATGGTCACCTTGAAGTGCGACCAGTGGACCTACAAAGACTCTGTGCTACTGATGGGAGACTCCTCGCACGCCATCGTTCCATTTTTTGGACAGGGAATGAACTGTGGGTTTGAGGACGTGGTGGTGTTTGATGAACTTTTGGCATCTAAAACAACTTGGGGCGAAGTTTTCACAGAATTCTTTGCTCGGCGAAAAACCAATGCTGACGCCATTGCCGACATGGCAGTTGAAAACTTAACCGAGATGTCTACCAAGACTGCAGACCCGCATTTTCTTTACCAGAAAAAGATTGAAAAGCGTCTGCAAGATGAACTTCCGGCAGATTATCAATCGCGCTACACTTTGGTGAGCTTTAGCCTCACGCCCTACCGAATGGCCTACGAAGCGGGTGTGATCCAAGCGCAAATTCTCGACGACATCACTCGCCAACATTATCCAAACACAGATTTTCCATTGGACCCCTGGAAGCAAATCATTCGCGAACAACTGGGCCCAACAATGACAAAAATTAGCAACCATCTTGCCAAGGAGCACACCCCATGGACTTAGGACTCAAAAATAAAAAAGCGTTAGTCTTTGGCGCTTCAGCGGGCCTTGGAAAAGGCATTGCAAAAGCCCTTTGCCAAGAAGGAGCCGACGTGGCCATTTGTGCCCGCGATGAAAAAAAACTAAAAATCACACAACATGAAATCGGCGCAAAGCTGAGCATCGTGGGCGACATGTCGAAAACCGGTTCGGCAAGTTTTGTGGTGAAAAGCGTTTTGCAAGAGTGGAAAAACCTCGACATCGTGGTCATAAATACTGGCGGCCCCCCAAAGGGGACCATCGAGCAGGTGAGCCATGACCAGTGGCACGATGGCTTTCAGTCGCTGTGGATTTCGGCGGTAGATGTGATCACAGATGTCCTTCCCTCCATGAAAGAGCAAAAATGGGGTCGCATATTGCTAGTCACTTCGGCGGCGGCCAAGGAGCCCATTGCAAGTCTTACGATTTCCAATGGACTGCGGGCGGGCCTTTTGGGACTGGCGCGCTCCATCAGCCACGAGGTAGCTCCTTATGGCATTACCATCAACTCTTTGCTTCCTGGGCACACAGACACCGAGCGATTGACGGCATTGGGGATTGATAAAAACGCCATCATCGGGCATATTCCTGCAGGACGTTTAGGAACAACTCGTGAATTTGGCGCCTTGGCCGCATTTTTGGCCTCAGACCTCGCCGGCTTTGTTACCGGCCAAGCCATCACCGCCGACGGCGGCGCCCAACGAGGCATCTAAAAGGTAAAAGGTACCAAGTACCTTTTCCGGCGTTGTGGTTGATTTAAGAAAGGACTTTTTGTGGTTTATTTATTTTCATTACTTGTTGGGCTTTGCGGAGCGGAGACGGTTCAATCACAAGATCTCTATAAACTTTTTGCCGAAGAATTAAAAAGTCCCCAGGGTGTGCAAGTTGAAATCCACGGGGCCGACCATAAAAATGGACTTTATGCCATCTCTTATCGTCCGAAAAACTTCTTCGATTTTATTATCATTTCTCTCCAAGCCGATTACACGTCGCCCACCTTTGCAGATGTAAAGGCCAAACTCGATACTCTTCGACGCCATGATTTCGTTCAAATTAAAGGCGATGAAAATAGTTTTGTGGTCAGTTATCAAAACCACATCATGGTGAAGGAGCTCACTATTGTTAGCAAGTTCAGCTCGAGCTACGACAAACTTGTGGATGAGTACATACACACCACGAAAGTGTCAGATTTCGTGCAGGGAAAAACAAGCCTGGTCGTGAAAGTTCACGCATCTTTGGTGGATGGCAAAGTGTTGATGGTGGAAGCCGGCGATGCAAATATTCCAGTGGTTGTTAAAAATAATGCTCTCACGCGGGATTTGTACCGCGGCGATAAAGTGGAAATAAAATTCGCTGTGCAACAGTACCCAGGCTCGCCAGTTCACCTTTTGCTGGATGGCACTTTGGATGCAGTCAAGATGTTGGACTCTGTGGCGAAGGTTCACGGACAACCGCAGGACCGCTGTGGAGAGCTGGTGATGTTTCCACAAAGCCCACAGGTGCTGTTTAACGTTTTTGCGTTAAAGTCAGACATTGGCGATGGTCTGTTTCGCACGTTCACCTTAATTAACTTTGAAGATCCAAAAATATTTCAAGAGCTTCGCGATAAGATGCAAAAAGTTTGGGATGCGAACACCGCAACTATGGTGGCGGGGCGCAACTATTTTATCAACTCACGCATTAAAATCTGCGCCAAAGGTAAAGGAAACATGCAGGTGGCCACACAAGCCAACCCGCAAATTCTTATCGAGACTGTAACTGATCTGACTTTGGAAGTTTTAGCTCTCTAACTGCAAAAGCTTTTCTTTAATGGAGAGACCGCCGGCATACCCTGTGAGTTTGCCGTTTTTACCAATCACACGGTGACATGGAATAATAATGGGGATCGGGTTTCTTCCGTTGGCCCCACCAATGGCTCGCACAGCTGATTTTTTGCCCGTCTTGATGGCCTGGTCTTGGTAGGAAATTGTTTTTCCAAAAGGGATGGATAATAAAGCGTTCCACGCCTTCTTTTGAAAAGGAGTTCCTTCAGGAGCTAATGGGACATCAAAGGTCGCTCTTTTTTTTGCAAAGTATTGTTCAAGCTGTTTGGCGATCTTTTTTGAAAGCACTGTGCTCTTTTTCTCAAGCTTGCTAGCGGCCGATTTTCTAAATTCAATGGCCTTTAAATTTTTTGCGTCGCAAATGATATATAAAGCGCCCAAAGGGCTTTGCATTGTATCGTAATAATATTCCATAAAACCCCGCAGAGACTGTATTTGTTTGCTCGTAGCTAACCCCGAAGATATACTGAAAGCTCTATGAAGATGCAATCCCGGAAAGATCTCGTTTATCTTGTTTTGACCGCGTTTTTTATTTCCAATGCGATTTTAGCGGAGTTGATTGGCGGCAAGCTAATCTCTATTCCGGTCATGATTCCTTGGCTCGGTATGCCAGCAGCCTCTATCGGCGTTATACCCTGGCCCATCGTGCTGGTGGCCACTGATATCATGAATGAGTATTTTGGACGCGAGGGCGTCAAACGCATCACTCTGATCACGGTGGCAATGATTTCCTATTGTTTTGTGATTTTGTATCTTGCCATGCAGGTGCCGGCGGCGGCGTTTTCGCCAGTGAATGACGAGACTTTTAAAATCGTTTTTGGCCAATCCCTGTGGATTATTTTTGGCAGCATCATTGCGTTTGCCATTTCGCAGCTGATTGACGTCACGGTGTTTTGGCTAGTGCGCGAAAAAACCAAAGGCAAAATGCTGTGGCTGCGCACAACGGGCTCAACGGTTGTTTCGCAATTGATCGACAGTGTATTGATTATCGGCATTGCCTTTTGGCTGCCAGGAAAAGTGCAAACCAGCGACTTTATAAACGTGGCAATGACGAACTACTCCTACAAACTCGTTATTGCCATCGCTATGACGCCGGTCATTTATCTGATTCACAACCTGATCGATCGCTACCTTGGAAAAGAAGCCGATCAAATGATTGCGACTTCGGCCAAGGAGTCTTTGAATTAAGGCATTCCTAAGGCCGTATTTAACGCCAAAAGTTTTAACAAGCACCATCAGTTTTCAAATAATCTGGTGGCAGCTTTTGTTATTTGTGTCCTTGGGAGACGCAGTAACTGGCTGTCTCATAACGACTGCGTATCTTATTTTTCATCTTGTAGTCACCGCCAAAAACCGATGGAAAAAAGAACTGACTTTTATTGTAATTTTTGGAGTTGCAGGTTGGTTGCTCGATGGCCTTTTGGTGGTGATGGATTTACAGACTTTTCAAGCCTCCAGTTTTGCCCCTGTTTGGCTTCTTTTTCTTTGGCTCAACTACTTGACTTCGATTCACTACAGCATGCCGCAGGTTTTTAAGAACGTGCCTCTGACTCTTTTTATAGGATTTATATTTGGTCCGTGGACCTATTTGAGCTGTGTAAAACTCAATCTGGTTCAGTTTTCATCGATTCTATGGATGTGTCTGTTGCAGGGAGTTGTCTGGATGCTGTGGATGATGCTGTATCGCCATGTCGTAATTTCTAAGCTATTCTGGGACGGTCCAGCGGCTCACCAGATCAACTAAGCCAGATCAACTAACCAAAGGCGCTTCTCCATTTTTGCGAGCGGCCTAACTCAACCGCAGTCCCTTTAAGATTTTTTTACTGGGAAGCGCATAATCTACAACCTTAATAATTTTTGGCAATCGTTGTCTTTGCAGATGCATGGACATTGTTCCCGTTAGATAAATTCGATCTGGATTAAAAGTGAGCGTCAGTTGCTGAATGGCAAGTTTTAGATTTTTGATCCAAGTCTGTTTTCCAGAGCGTAAAAAGGCTTTGTAACTCAATAATTCTTCGTAGGTTTTACCCTTAAACAACGGATGCAGCCCCACTTCGGTATTCGGAAGCAATAGACCATCGGTGTAAAGAGAACTTCCAAAGCCGGTACCCAGGGCAATGACCAATTCGGTGCCTTGGCCTTTAATGAGCAAATGACCATGCAGATCGGTATCGTTGATCACGTGGGCATTCAATTTTCGTTTTTCAAGTCTTTGCAAAAGATTGACGTTCTTCCACGCGGTTTGATCGAGATTAGGAGCCGAGCAGATTTTACCGTTTTTAACCACACCCGGAAAACCGAGGATCAGGGGTTCATTTTTTTTCACCCCTTCCGAGGCGAACACTTTTTCTAAGAGGTAAAAAAACAGACGTGGCGTAGGGGGGCTGACAAAACGTAAAGATTTGTTTGTTTCGACCTTATGAAATTTAATCCAGGTTGCCCCG
>JANPLN010000021.1:0-17316 GCA_031426555.1 Bdellovibrionales bacterium
CCTGTATTAAAATAATCGTCTCGGAGCAGAGGTTTGTTTTCGATCCAGCTCTCGACAACCAATCTTGCATAGGCAGGACTTTCCCAAACGTTAAATGCTTCGACGATCGGAGTCCAAGGCAAAGCGCTTTCTAGCAAAAAAGCTTCGAGAGTGTCGTTGACCTTTTCAATCGCCTGCGGAGTAAAATCTTCTGGGGCCTTTGACCGAAGGGCGCTTAAAAAATCGATTTGTCTCCAAGCATCCTGATACTGTTCGTCGACAAAGCCGGTTTTTTCGATGGTTAAAAAGATTCGTTCCAACTCATCAACGGTTTTCGCGGTATTTACAAAATCCTGCAGTCGACGTTTGTACCAAGCGATGACGTCAATGCGTGGAAGACTGTGAACAGTGATGGGCCAGCGTTGATCGCTAAAAGTTTCGATTTCGCTAACAAACTGCTCGTGCTTATCTGGCGCTGGAAGGGTTGCTGGCGCGTAACGGGTGGCTGCAAAGAGTTGAACGCACTGTTGGTTAGCTAGGGCAAACTCGGGGGCTGCAATCAGCAAAAAAACAACAATGCCTAAGTGAAGCCGCAAGAAAGCAGTCATTCTACAAACCCAGATCAGAAATATACGGAGTTATTTGAATTTTGGCAGCCGTGTTGTCAAAGTAAGCCTTGTTTTTCGAATCCCCAATTTTTGCCGCAAGAGGTAATCCCTCGTCGAGGGTGCCGTTACGAAAAATAAAGGTCATGTAGGTTTTGTTTTCGTCAATAACGACATCCTTCCATTGTTCGACAAATTTGAGTCGCACGGCCGTGGCATACTCTCGAAGGCTTGGATTTGCGAGAGAAGGGATGTTCCCCATGGAAATCTGTACAGTGTTGGAATCGACACCGTATCTCCCGACAATATACCTTGCCCAGTCGGAGGACATCCCTTTGTGTTCTGGATAGATCGATAGGCTTTCGGCTAAATCTAGAATGTTCATTTGAATGTCTTTAGCTAAGCGAAAGAAAGGATGTGGTTTTTGAAACAATTCAGTGCATGTTTGCGCAAAGAGAGATTGAACGGGACTAATCAATATCAATAAAAAAGCAGCAACGATATATTTGCCCATGAACCACCTGTAGAACAGCGAAGAGAAGATGGATAGATAAGTACAACGCCAAAGGCCTTTGTTCAAAGGAAGTTGCCTTCACAGAAGATATTACATGAGTTGATCAAAAAATAGACAAGAGCTGACCTTTGCGATTCGGGCAAAGGCCCTGGTTCGTTCTCCATCGACATTGGTAGCCGCTTTTACAAGGCGCCCTCTCAGGCGCTTTTTTTTATTAAAACGGCGCTCTGTGGATTCTTTCCGACATTAATTCCTTAAGATATTTTATTAAGTCTTCGCGCTGCTGAGCTGTGGGCTGGGACTGTGGCGGCATTTGCTCGTCCGAAGTGGCGTGCACGCCGATTCGATACAAAATTTCTTCAAACAATCGACCTCGCTTGTAACCACCCAGTTGAAGTTCTTTTTGCAAAGCCACCGGATTGTCAAAAGAGATCTGCGGAATATCAAAACCGTTGGATGAAGCGTGGCAACGCACGCAGCGATTGATCAGCGGTGCTTTTTTAATTTTTTCGATGCGATCCTTAAAACCAATTCGACGATTTTGTAATTCCACAGCGGTTTGAATGTTTTCGTACTTTTTTAGCAGTTGTTTAAAGTCTGGATTACAACCCATACCCTTCAAAGATCCGTAGGCTGGCGACTTATTGGCTATGCTGTTGGAGAACTCGTGCTCTGGTCTACCGGGGGTGCCAAAGCGATTCGAAAAAGCAAAGCGGGCATTGGTTTTAAAGTCCATGGACCAGTCGTCAGTATCGTAATAAAATGGTTCGAACAAAAATTTAATTCTGTCTCCAAGATTCAAACTTAACAAATTCGCATCTTTTTGGATTGAAGAGTTTTCGTGCAACCAACTTAGGAACTCGTCTGGAAAATAACGTGTACCGCAATGTAATATGCCGACGACGGCTTCCTTGAGATAGTCAAAAGCCACAGTGTCATCCGTCATAATCCGAGCGACGCGACGAAAATTCACCTGCGCGATTCTCTGCGTAAACATCACAGTTTTTAAATCACGAGAGGCATGCGTTCCATAGAGTCGAGTGTCCTGAGTGCCAATTTCTTTAACGTAAGGATCTAAAAATGCATATCTCCCGTCTTGCGAGGCGATATGATTCCAAAAATAAGCGTACCATTCATCCTCATGGCGGGCTTCGTTAATAATAACAGAGTCTAAAGCAGGATCGAGACGCTTTAATTCTTCTGGCGTCAGATGTTTTTCTGATTTGAGCGTTCCTCCATCAGTCATTCCAAAAAAACCTGGCCACATAAAATAGGGTTCCCAGTTCGGGCGTGGGTCTACATCGGTGCGAGTCGCAGACTGGTGACACTCAAGACACTTTTGCGGATTGGGCTCGGAAAGATGGGGTCGATTGATAGAATCAAACGTCAGTTCACGAAATTCAAATTTTTCTGCCGCGTGATCAAATCGAATCATCTCGATGTTGCGCGAGCCTCGAACTGCCGAATGACCATTAAAACTGGCCATGAAGTCGGCGGCTGGCGAAAAAAGAATAGCCCTTGGAGCTTGTGGTGTTGAGCTTTGTAAGCTTCGACTGCGAAAGGATAAAAGATAAAAACGAAAAACCAAAGGGTCCGCTTTTTTCCAGTCTGCGAGAAAATCCTCAACAGTGACAGCAGATGTTGTTTCTGCAGCATTCATGAATTTTTCAAAACTTTGCGACGGGGAGACGCCTTCAGCTAAATCATAAAGCGTGGCCCCGGCAGGTTCGCTGACAAAACCCCAACACACACTCATCAACAAAAATTTTAACAATGCATTCCCCCCGAAAAACCCAGTACTTTTATACAGAAAGTGGACCCGCTCGACCATATGTAATAAAGTTAGTTGCTGTGGGATAAGAATGGGTAATCTCTGCAAATAAGTCGGTGACACCGCAATCTAAAAAGAATACTATCAAAACTGCAGAGGGGGGTCTCATGCGTCTAGTTTTTCTACTACCATTATTTCTGGCCGCGTGCGGCCCTAAAAAATCCATGATCGCCAATCCCCGGGAACCAGCATTCTACGACACGCTGGTGAATCCAGCAGATACGTCTTCTGCCGTGCACACCAAGCTTGCATCGGTAAAACTGTTGCAGACGGGGAAGGAATTTCCCATGCGTTTTGTTCTTTTTGATAACAAAACTTTTTATTATCAGGTGGACCGGCTTGGAAACGGCAATGGCACGTGGGCCTACCACGACGGCGGAATTGAAATGATCGCCAATCGTCCATTTTTTGATTTGTCGCTGTATTTGTCGGCGGCCAACGGCGAGGGCAATGCTTTGGTTTTCCGTTTCTTAGATCGTTTTGGATTTAATACGGTCTCAGCTGCATTGCGCGACCCTGCGCCGAGCCCCCAGCCGCTTCCAGAGTTTACAGAATCGGATAAGGGAATTTAGAGGGGCGGGGATTCGGGATTTTGTTCCTTGATCAAAGCCGGAATATCAATAAAATCTAGCTGCTTCGCAACCGGTGGAGAAATACGCAGGATTCTATATCCCGAGGCGCGCAAGATTCGATCGCGAGCCTGATCGGCGGGACGCAAAACAAGATCACCTTGCTCCGCATGCACAGTGCCGTCCAGGTCCATCTTTCGGAAGTAATGATGGGCACCATCCCACTCGATAACTAAACGCGGTTCTACAATCAACAAATCCACGGGATCAAAGAATCCTTGTTGTTCTGGATTCGAAAACTCCGACTTAAACTGAGCGCGCGGGTAGAGCATATGTAAATCCATGACTAGCGAAACATAGCGGGGATCTGTGGTTGTAGAGCCCGAGTACTTTGAGCCGCTTACGCCACCGTCAGCCAGCGCCAGTCCATAGTCTGCAAGCTTGTTATCCAATTGAACGATGAGGTCCTGTATCACCGGAGCCAAAGTCTGTCGCTCCGAGGCGGTTAAAAAAAACAGAGCTCGATAGGTTTCTTTTAACGGCTTTATTTGCAATTTTCCTGACTTCGTTTGCAAGCTTTGTGTGATGGAAACGACAAAAAAAGCAAGATCTTCCACGCCCCATTTGCTGCCATGGTAAAGTTCAGTGGAAAAAGTTTCAAGCTGGGTTGTTGTATCAAAGCGCCCGAATAGATCTCGCAAATTTTTTCGGTAGTGCTGCAAAAAACTCCCAGGAAGCTCGAGGGGCGTCAATTTTCTTTGCAATGCAAATGTAAGATAGTCGCGAGGTGTCCACGTGTCGAGGTGGCTCTCGATGGTTTTTAAAAATTCCGCGTTCCAAACTTCGGGTGGCAAAAATCGCCACTGCGCAAGAAGCGAAAGGTAGTCCAACGCCTCACTGGCAGAGAGTTTTGCGTAAGATGACACGGGTTGATTAAAAACTCGCGAAAAAAACTCGCGATAGGCTCTGCGCACAGTTTTTTCGCGAGATCCGTCGCGACTGTGTTTAAGCATTTGTTGAATTTCGGCCGGCTGTATTTTTGTTGGGGTATCGAGTGCCAAAGTTTCAACGACAAAAAGTTCTTTGCATTGGAGTGCCGCTTGAGAAAAGCTACCGGCAAACAAAATAAGGAGGACTGCGAAGCGGGTGAACATTGGAGCCGTTATACCATGACGAATGAAAAACAGGACGCGTGGGCCTGGTGTTTGAAAAAAAACTAGGACTGTGTGCTCGCAGTTCGACTTCAAATCCGTTATATCGCATTAAAAAACTCAGCGACCTTCATTTTTGTGAACTTTTTTGTCCCATAAAATAAAAACTGTGTTATACATGTGATCTGTATTTGCTAGTTCTCGAGTCTAATGTGCATGGTGTTCATTCCTCCGAAATAGCGCTCAAACTACTTAGGAGGTAATATGAGTAAGAAACTTTACGTGGGTAATCTACCCTATTCTGCAACTGATCAAACTTTAGCTGACGCATTCGGTGAGTGCGGTACTGTTGAAAGCGCAAAAGTAATTATGGATCGCGATTCTGGACGCAGCAAAGGGTTCGCGTTTGTTGAAATGTCTTCTGAATCAGAAGCTACGAATTCAATTCAACGCTTTAACGGTTCACAATTAGATGGCCGCGCAATCAGCGTGAGCGAAGCTAAACCACAAGCTCCACGCACAGGCGGCGGCGGTGGTGGTGGCGGCGGATTCAAATCCCGCGGTCGTTATTAATTAGCAATTACTAATTAATTAGCATTGATTTTCAGATACAGTTTAAAAGCTGTTAAAACAATACGAAAAGCCGACCTTATGGGTCGGTTTTTTATTTTTCATGAAAGGATTTTCCAACATGAGCGTACAGGTTATTTCTTTTAACTGCCTTTTAAGTAACAAAGCTGGACAATTAATTAGCACAACCTTCAACCGTGATGTCCTCAACGTACAAAGCGAAACAAGCCTGGTACTTGCCGGTTTGACAAAAGGTTTACAAAATCTAAAAAAGGGCGAGAAACGAAAAATCGAGCTCACGGCCATGGAAGCTTACGGACTTTACGATCCAGAAAAAATTAAGCTTTTTCCAAAAAGCGAAATCCCAAAAAATTTAAAAATTGGCGATGCTGTAACTCTGGTTCACCGCGATGGCAGTCATAATCTTTATAAAATCGTACAGTTTTTTGGACCTATGGTGAGTTTAGATGGCAATCATCCTCTCTCTGGACAAGACCTGATTTTTGAAATCGAAGCCATCAATGTTCGCGAAGCCACGCGCGAAGAAATTGATCAGTCTGAAAACAATTTTAAAGTAAAACTCCTCCATTAAAAAATTGTCTCATTTCGCTGTGCGAGATTCGTTTTAACGGCATCTCGATGAGCAGTCCGTAAATATTATTTTTTGCGACCAATCAATAGATAATATGGCACCTGCGAAAATGGCAGGTAGGGGAGTTCGTGAACATCCTGCTCATAAAACACAACGTCGAGATGTGTTTTTAAATACTTAGCGTGGTCCCGCGAAAAATGCACACCATCCCACGAAAACCACGAAGGCCAAAAGCAGTTTGCGAAAAATTTTTGCACGTTTGTTGTGTTGTCGGCCTCTTGAGTGGGAATGTGAAAATCGGCCACTGCCAAAATTCCGCCAGGCTTTAAGAGTTTGATGGCCTTGTCGATGGCCGAAAACCAATCGGGAATCATGGTCAGTGAGTACGAGAAAGTGATAAGATCTACTTTTTGTTGTAAATCAAAGTCGTTAATATCTTGATGCACCAAATGAATATTTTTATCTGCAAACTTCTCTTTGCGTTTTTGCGCCACATCGAGCAGTGCCGACGACAAATCCACAAGATAGATTTCGTTGAAAAACTTTAAATCAATGCACTCAAGATTGAACCCCGTGCCGGCACCAATATCCACCCAAACAGGGCCCGGGTTCCACTTTTCGATCATTTTAAAGAGATCTTCTCGAGCGGGTAGCAATTTGTTGCGAAAGTGATCGTAGTCGTTTGCCTGATCTTTGTAAAAGGCTTCCATTTGCGAAGCGTGGTCTGTGGATTTACGAGGACGTACCAACTGTAAAATTGTTTTAAAGTCCCGTGCCCACTCGGTCATCGCCAAACCTGCGCTATATAAAAGCTCCCGTAGGTGTGCACGCGATCCAGCTTGTGGAGCTCCTTGGCTTTCTGAGTATTGTATTTCAAAAAATCGCCCACATAGCCCCATTTGTTGTCGACTTTTACTGGCAGTGGATCCACAAAATCCACTTGCGGGCTGGCGCTTCGCCAAATAATTTTTGTTTCGGGTGTGGATTTTTGTAAAAGCTCCTGCCACTGTTCGCGTAAAATGTCGGAGTGTTTTTGATAGAGCCAATCCATGTGGTCCAAAAGCGAGACCTTATGAATGGGAGCTTGGTTTTGTTTTAAAAAGTCCAGAAGAGAGGTTGTGTGCAATTCGATGCGATGGACGTTTTTTTGCAAAGTTGAAAATGAAGACTCTTTCAAATAATTTGGACAGCAAGTTTCAGTATAGTTGCCCAACAAATACAAATGCCAAAAATAATTTTCGTTGAGGTGTAAATTTGCAAACACCGCTTCGAGACAATCTTCGATAAATTTGGCCATACCGCCGCGATAAAACTTTTCGATTTGTAAAAACTGCGACCGAGGCACACCCAACGCCGACATGGTCACGCCCCGGCGGGAGATCCACCGCAGGGCCTCGTTCCAAAACACCGGTTTGAGGTGATTAAAATAGATCTCTTTTTGCTCTTGCAAAGAGTCCGTCCGAAATGCCTGTTGAATAAGCTCTTTCATCCCTTGAATCGAAAGGTAGTGAGTCATTAGGCGAGCGATAAGTCCCGAGCTTCCGCGGTAGTAAAATGTGGGACGCCAGCCATGATTTGAAAAAAAATGGATATGCTTGTCCCAGTAAGTTTGCGCGTACCCAGGAAGGGAAGCACGTAATTTTTGTTGGTAGATGGTATCGATCTGATCGTGGTGCCCTTGCGAAAATATTTGAAAGAAATCTGGGTGGTCGAGATTTTGAATGGCCGAAATTTTGAGGGCTAAGAGAGCGTTCTGACGGTGGTTCATATCCACCGCAAAAATTTTGTTTGGTGTTTTTAATAGATAATCAAGAGCGTTGCAACCGGCGGATGTGATCATCAGCACATTGTCAGTGGGTTGAAATTGTAGGGCTTCGTGGTCAAGCCGTGGATCTTCCCAGCACTGATTATAGACAAGGTTGTTGGAGTGAACAAAGTTAAAAAGCTTTTGGCGCGTCCATGTGAACATAGCTCAAGGCTATGAATAAAAAGCTGGCTTTGCAAATTGCTGTTTCGTTAAGGAATTGTTCGAATACGGACAAGAACGAGCCAGATCATGACATTTAACTCTGAACGGATGTGTTGTTTTAAGTTTTTGCAGAGCTAGTGAATTTTAAAAAAATCCAAAACCGTGCGTGTTTCGATAAGTCCTTCGATCAAATTGAAATATTTGTACTTGATAAATCTCGGAAGCAAACGGCACGACTCTGCGAACAGTTCTGAGTTTTTGCAATTTACGATGGACATTCCCACAATTCCAATGGAATCCCCTGATGGCGAAATGATAGGGGCTTTTGCGGTAAAAAGATGCAACGGTTTTCCAGTTTGACGGTCTTTCGCATCAAAGGCTCGCGTGTAAATGGACCGGGAGCTCAGTGCGTACTGATCGCTTTCCACCATTTGCGATGCCGTCGTAAGATCAAAAAGATCAAATGCAGTTCTGCCTAGCACGTGCGCGTGACTATGACTCATCACTTCGATGCCTTTGCGATTCATGGAAAGGTATTGGCCCCGCGGATTTTTTAAATAAACGGCGGTGTTAAACTGATCGAGGGTTGTAATCAAATTTTCGGGCTGTGGCATAATTTTGAACACTAGCACTTGAAGAGTTTTCAGCGCACCTGTAAAGAGATCTTAGCGAGGTGCTTCATGATTTTAGGTCTCCCCCAAGAACAGTTGTTTTTCATCGCTTTGATGAGCGTGGCCGTTTTTTTGTTTGTCACCGAGTACTTACGTGTGGATGTTGTGGCGGTGCTTATAATTTTAGCACTTGCGATCTCAGGTCTGATCGACGCTAAAGAGGCCTTTTCGGGATTCTCCAGTGAACCAGCCATCATCGTGGCGGCGGTGTTTGTGTTGTCGGCAGGGCTTTCGTTCACCGGCGTCACCGATATTATTGGTGAATGGGTTTCAAAGCTTTCAGGCACCAGTGAGACTCGTGCGCTCATCGTGATTATGTTTTCGGTGGCGACGCTTTCGGCATTTACTCACCACTTGATGGTCACGGCTATGATGCTGCCGATTATTATGAAAATCTGTAAAGACCAAAAGGATCTGCATGCATCGCGCTTATTGATTCCCATGGCTACGGCGGCGTCCCTTGGAACCACACTCACGTTGATCGGCGCCCCCGCGTTTTTGCTGGCAAATAATATTATCAAACGCAGCGGTGAACCGCCTTTGAGTTTATTTTCGGTGGGGCAGGTGGGTGGCCCTCTGGTGCTTGCGGGAATCATATTTTGTGTTCTTACACGCTGGATTCTGCCAAAAACCTCGGGCAACGATGATTTGGAAAACAGTTTCAAACTCAGCGATGTGGCCACCGAGCTTTTAGTTTTAGAAAAAAGCTCGTGGATTGGCAAAAAACTTCAGGAGTTGGTGGCGGCCACCGAAAAGAATTTCAGTATAGTCACCTGGGCCAATAAAGCTCATCAGCGAAAAAACCGCGAGCTTGAAGCCCTGGTTGAAGAGGGTGACACGTTTGTTGTACGCACAAATGCCGACGAACTTGTGTCCCACGATGATCGCCAGGGATTGGTTCTAAAAGCCCTGCAAAACTTCCACGTTGGCAATGCCCAGAAGACGAGTTTGCAAGGCGAGGAAAAACGTCTTTTAAAAGCTGTGATTTCGCCTAAGTCCGAATTTGCTGGTTTGACATTAGCGCAAATTAATTTTCCCAAGCGCTTTGGCGTGGCCGTTGTGGGTTTGTGGCGCCAAACGGGTTGGATTTCAAAAGGCATCGACGAAACCGTTGTGCTACCCGGGGATATGCTCGTGATGTGGGGACCAAAAGAAAATCTTGATGGGCTCAATCTGCAGCGCGGCTTTTTGATGTTTCTGCCATTTTACGGTCGCACTACGCGTCGGTCGAAAAGTAGAATCGCCACCGCCATCATGCTGGGCTCCATTGCGCTTTCGGCCTTTGGTGTGATGCCTGCGTACATCGCCTTTGTGCTGGGAGCCCTGTTGATGGTGCTCACCAAGTGCGTTGACCTAGAGCAAGCCTATGGCTCCATCGAAACCAAAATTTTTGTGATGATTGCGGGCGTGATTCCTTTAGGCATCGCCATGGAAAAAACGGGAGTGGATCAACTGCTTGCGGATATTTTGTTAAAATACACGGGTGGGTGGGAGCCCCTTGCCATGCTGCTTGTGTTCTTTTGGATTGCTTCGCTGGTCACGCAGATTCTTTCCGATGCCGCGACCACCGTGCTTCTGGCTCCGGTGGCGGTGGCCTTTGCTAAGACCGCGTTGATCTCACCGACGGGAGCCGTGGTCTGTGTGACCATGGGATCTGTGGCCTCGTTTTTAACCCCCATTGGCCACCACGGAAATTTATTGATCCTAAGTCCCGGTGGTTATAAGTTTTCCGACTTTTTAAAAATTGGCTTACCGCTGACGATTATTTTATCGGTAATTACTTGCTACATGAGTTTAAAAATCTGGGGCGGGTGAGTTGGAAAAAATGTTTAGTGCAAACGCGGGAGCGTGAAGTAAAACGTGCTTCCTTCGCCCACTTTCGATTCAACCCAAAGTTGACCGGAATGGGCCTCGACTAACATTTTGGCAATGTAAAGCCCCAGACCCAACCCGCATGTACAAAGCTTGGCCAAAAATTCTTCGCGAGTTGTTAGCGCTATCTTGGTTTTTGAGAGCCATGGGACTGAATCAACGAATCATTGGCCTTTTTTCGTTCGGCGTCGAGACTTTCGTCCGTTTGTTTCCGTTCGTCTTCGAGAAAAGGTTCGTTTTCAGTTTTCATTGCGGACCCCTTCTTTTTTTCTTGCATGGGAAAATATATGCACTTCTTTTATGCCCGGAGTCAAGGGCTTATAGGCATTGGAATTGTGAAATAGAATTGAGTTCCTTGGCCTATTTTTGACTCCACCCATATTTTTCCACCATGCGCCTCTAGGAGAGTCTTGGATATATAAAGACCTAAACCAAGTCCGGTACGATTTTTTGACTTTAATTGTTCGTAACGTTCAAACACGGTGCTTATCTTTTCAGAAGGGATGCCAGGGCCCGTGTCGCAAACAGAAATCAGCACTGCGTTGTCCCTGACTTTTGTTCGAATAAGAACTGCTCCTTGTTCTGGCGTAAATTTAACGGCGTTGCTCAATAAATTTGAAAGGACTTGTAGAATCCTGTCTCGATCGCAAAAAACGTGGCCACACTTTTCGTCGGGAATAAACTGCATTTCGATTTTTTTAACCGAAGCCATATGCAGGAAACTGTCCATAACGTCTCTGATGATACTTGCTAAGTGATTTTTCTCTGGGTGTATCTCGAGCTTACCATTGGCAATTCGCTCCATATCCAAGATATCACTAATCATCCTTAAACTTGTGTCTGCATTGCGCTTAATAAACCGCACCCAACCTTTAGTTTCGGGCCCCACCTTTTCGTTGGTGTCGCCCTTTAATACCATTTCTGCACATGAGGAAATCGCACCCAAGGGATTTTTTAAGTCATGGCTGACAATTGCTAAAAATCCTTCGAGGAGTGATAGCAATTCTTTGGTTTTTATATGCGATGCGATTTCTCTATCGAGAAGCACAACTGCATTTTCCTTGCTCTCATCCTCTAAAAAAGGTTTTTTTGTCATTGGATTCCCCCTTGAAACAAAGTTCCCCTATAAACTAAATAATATTTAGTTCTCTTAAAGGATAACATGTTTTATTGAGAGAATTAAAGTTAGGTTTCTCTTAATTACTAAGTAATATAAACAAATTAGAGCTATTTGTTTACAGTTGCAAAAAAGTTTTTCGTTTTTAACAACATTTATTTTTAAAACTGCATAAAAGTTCTTCGATTTTAGCAAGATTCTAAACGTGCCGGTTTTCTATTTTTGAAAATTTACATTTTTTCGAATCGTATCAATCAGTTCTTGCTTGTCGAGAGGCTTCGTCAAATGTCCGTTACAGCCCGAAGCCGTGGATCGTGCCCGCTCCTCTGCCATGGCGTGGGCCGTGAGGGCAAATATTGGTTTTTTGAAACCGGCCTTTCGTAGAGCCCGAGTCGCCTCGTAACCGTCCATTTCTGGCATCTGAATATCCATCAACACACAGTCAAAGATTCCGCCAATGGCTTTCCGGAACGCCTCAGCACCATTGTCTGCAGTTTCCACTTCGGCTCCTAAATTGGTAAGAATTCGACCAACTAAGAATAAATTTTCCTTGGCGTCATCGGCAACAAGCACTCGAATACCAGCAAGAGTTTCGCTGCTGACCGTTGTACTCATTCCTTTATTTAAACGTCTTTGGCGGAAAGAGTTTAGTAGGGTGGCTTGGAATGAAATTACAAATGTACTACCTTGATCTGGATAACTTTCCCGAATAGAAATGTCTCCGTTCAACGCGTTGGCGAGCCTCTTAGAAAGGGCTAGTCCCAGTCCGGTGCCACCGTACTTTCTCGTCGTTGTATTGTCCGCCTGCATGAAGGGTTGAAAAAGTCGCATCTTCTGTTCGTCCGTCATTCCAATCCCTGTATCTTTAACTGTGATTTCGAGAACCACGTCCTCGTCTTTTTGTTTTAGACTTCGCACATCGATGATAACTCCACCATTAGTGGTAAACTTCACGGCGTTCCCGACAACATTGATTAAAATTTGTCGTAGTCTTGTCGGGTCGGATACGATTCTGCCCGGAGTATCACTTTCGAGATTGGCTCGAATATAAATAGACTTTGCGCGAGAGCGTTCACGGAATAGATCCATAACATCGTCAACGAGATCAAAAAGAGAAAACTCAACCTTCTCGATTTCGAGCTTTCCCGATTCAACTTTCGCTAAGTCCAAAATATCGTCGATAATTTTTGTTAGCGCCTTGCCGTTTCGCGAAATAGTATCTAAAAATTGCACTCGCTCGACGTTTCGGAGAGTATTATCCTTTAACAAGTCAGAAAATCCCAAAATTGCTCCAAGGGGTGTGCGGATCTCATGACTCATATTAGCTAAAAATGAAGATTTAAGCCGGTTAGCCGCTTCCGCTTCGGCCTTAGCCACCTCTAAACTGTCCATCAATTGCCGCTGCCGTTGTTCGTTTTCTGCTCGCTCTGTTACGTCAAGAATGATGGCCATTCGAACGCGTCGCCCATCGAGATTAAGATCGTGGGTCGAAGGTTCCACGAAAATCATCGAGCCGTCTTTTTTTAAATGCCGATAATTTTTGTGAATGTAAGTCTGGTTCCCATCATAGACTGCGCTCATTGCCTGTTTAAATCGTTCTTTGTCTTCCGGAGGTCGAATATCTGAGACCTTCATTTTCAAAAATTCTTCCCGCGTATAGCCGTAGTGTCGAACTGCGGTTTCGTTCACGTCCAGGAATTGCAGCGTTTCCAAATCAAAAGTCCATTTTGGTAAGGGACTGTTTTCAAAAAGCAGTTTATAACGCTCATTGCTTTCGGTCAGTGCAATGGAAGCGACTTTTTGCTCGTGGATATCGAATACTGTTCCAGCGTAACCTAAGTAGTTACCTTCGCGATCGTACCGTGGATTTCCCGCATCAATCGCCCACCGGTAATCGCCATTTTTTGTTTTTAATCTGTACTCAGCAGAGAAAGGTTTTTGCTGAGCATTTCCTTCGATATAAATTTCTGCTGTTTTTTGTTTATCGTCGGGATGAGTTGCATCCAGCCACCCAAAGCCCAGCGCTTGCTCGGGTGTTTGTCCGGTATATTCATACCATTGACGGCTAAGATACGTACATGATCCATCCTTTTCTGTGATCCATAGAATGGCAGGCGAGACATCCACACTCCTTTCGAAATTAATTTGGAGATTTTTTTCATCGGTGATATCCCAAACAATACCAGTGAGTCGAACTGGCTTTCCTGCGGAATCTTTTTCAGTTCGCGCACGAGCTTTGATCCAATGGAGGCTCCCATCCGGCCACAGAACTCGGCATTCTAAATCCATGTCGCCTTTATCATTTATTGCATCGAGATGTTTTTGTTCAACCATTTTACGATCATCAGGGTGAATGTGCTGCAAAGCGTGCTCTAGGGTCCAAACGCTTTGCGCTTGTGAATATCCAAAGCATTGATCGTGTTTCAACGAGCGGTAAGCTTGGCCCGTGATAAGATCCAACTCCCATTCACCCATTTCTGCAGCCGAAAGGGCTAATTTCATTCGCGCTTCAGCGTCGTTAGATCGTAAAATAGCGTCACGAATCTCTTTTTGTGAATTTAAAAGTTCGGTGATTTCCTCTGTGCGATGGATAATATATTGAATTTTACCATCGTTGCCAACGATCGGAAAATTTCCAGGTCGCCAATATTTTTCGGTAAAGACTGTATCGCCCTGTTCGTCAGATTTTACGCTGTACTTAACAATGGGCATGATATCTGGCTCGCCAGTTTCTAAAACCCTTTCAAGCGATTTTTTCCAGATCTTGAATCCCGACGGATTGTTTGGATCGTCGGGAAGAACATCAAAAACGTAACGGCCGATGATGTCATCCCGATGGGTATTCGTTGCACGCTGAAGTTGCTCGCTGATAGCAACGAGGATCAGCTCGGGAGACAGAACTAAAAAAGCTCCCGGGATCCCGTTAAAAATGGTTTCAAAATTGGTCGACTGTTGGTGCATCAATCCCACCTTTATTGGCAGACTTCGTTGCCCAATTGATTGCGCACGTGTTGGGCTTCGGCGCTGTCTTCACTGACAACAGTCAAAGAGGCTGAACCCGAAGGGCGCACAAGCGGCGTGTAGGAAAACTGGTTGACGATGGCTCCCGCGGACGTCTTCTGTAAATCCAAATGCGCGATGGCCGTGACGCGTTTTTCAAAAGCTCCTTGGCCCGCGACAAAATTCCCAAGGGAATAAATCACAAATCCATTTCGTCCATCATTCTTTGGGATCCACTCTGTTGTTTGTAAAACGTGGGGATGGTTTCCGATGACGATAAGGGCTCCGGCTTCGATCCAGTTTTTCGCCCACTGTCTTTGCGTGCCGTTCGGGTTTGGTTTGTACTCAGCGCCCCAATGCGGAAAAACAATCACGGCATCGGTTTTTGGAGTCAGAGACTGGATCAGTTGCACTACTAAATCACTGGAACAAAGCACAACCTGGCTCATGCCATCTTCCCAGCCGTTTGTGCCCTCTGTGCAGGCAACAACACCGATTTTTAATCCACCAGCGCTGACCACTTTTCCTTCCCATGGTTCATTGCTTGTTCGTGTTCCCACATAGTCCAAATTGTATTTATTTAAATTCTGAATGGTTAAATCCATCCCAGCCGCGCCGCGATCCAACGCGTGATTGTTGGCGGTGGTTACGAGATCAAAGCCGCTATCTTTTAAATCTTCTGCAAGATACGGATGGAAATTAAAAATCATATCTGTGCCGGTATACACGCGTCCATCGTAGGTCCAGCCAGGATCTTTTGTTTGTCGGCCCCCGCGGAGTGTTCCTGGTGCCAGTGGTCCTTCTAAATTTCCAACAGTTAAATGGGCATCGGCTAAAATGGGATTGAGCTGACCCCAAAGTCCCATAAAACGTTGGTCGCTGGCCACGGCCACTTTATAGAGTGATTGGTGAATCAATATATCACCCACGGCATTGATACGCACGTTCCTCGCGGCTTTGCGGCAGGGCTCGGCGCTGGCAATTGATGTTAAGGCGAAAAAAGTTACAAAAAATAGAATCGTTTTGGATTTCATGGACACCTCGTTTAGTCCTGTTCTTAGCAGGATTGGTGCCCACTAATTTTTCGTTTCGCTGCGGCTGCAAGTGGGCTATGTTTGAGCTGAACGGAACTCGTGCTGGGGCCGTGATTTTTGGGTGGATGTTTTTTGGACAAAGTGTGAAAGAGTTATAGGGACAACACGAGGAGCTTTTATGTTTTTACTGATGATTCCAGTCCTTTTTTCATTCACATTTGCGCACAGTTCGGACTGGCGCAGGCTCGAAGACGAAAACCTTTTGTATTTTGATTTCGGTAAAGGCCTTGTGGTCATCGAACTCGCTCCCGATTTTGCGCCGGAGCATGTGAAGAATATTAAAAAGCTTATCAACGAAAAATATTGGGATGGTTTAGCCATCGTGCGGGTGCAAGATAACTACGTGGTCCAGTGGGGTGATCCCAATGCTGAAAAACCAGAATTGAAGAAAAAAATTAAATCTGCAAAGGATACTCTGAAGCCTGAATTTGAGCGGTCGTATTCGGAGAGATTAGCCTTCACCGCTCTTCCCGATGCGGACACCTATGCTAAGGATGTTGGTTTTATCAAAGGTTTTCCAGTGGCGCGGGATAAGGATCTGCAAAAAATGTGGCTCACTCATTGTTATGGAATGGTGGGTGTGGGTCGAAATAATCCCGCTGACAGCGGTGGTGGGGCCGAGCTCTACGTGGTGATCGGTCATGCTCCTCGGCATCTGGATCGCAATGTGACGCTTGTGGGGCGTGTTGTTTTTGGCATGGAGTTGTTGTCGTCGCTTCCGCGCGGTACCGGGGCTATGGGGTTTTATGAAACGCCTGTCGAGCGTGTTGGGATTAAGTCCATGAGGCTTGGATCACAGGTTGCTAAGAAAGATCGCGTGGCTTTGGAGGCATTGAAGACGGACTCAGTTGAATTTAAGAAGCTGATTGCGGTTCGGAGAGATCGTAAGGAGGAATGGTTTCATCATTCTGCTGGGCGGTTGGAGGTTTGTAATATGGTGTTGCCTGTGCGTCGGGTTGAGGGGAAGTAAATGGAAGTGGTTTTGTGTTGATTTTTGCGGGGTCTGCTGGCTCGCCTGCGGCTCGGGCGCTTGCCTTGCGAGATAAATCTCGCGCGGGGCGCGCATGCTCCGCACTAAAAATCGCCACCGGCGTTTTTTAGCGCGGGCACAACTTCGGGTTATGACGGGGCTTCCACAATGACGCGAATATCGGAGGTTCAAATCCTGCCCCCGCCATCGCGGTTTGGTTATAATTCGGATTTATGGGATTTTACTGAGTTTGATTATTTATTTGAAATTGGTTGCGGGGGCAGGATTTGAACCTACGACCTTCGGGTTATGAGCCCAAAATGATCAATTCTGAGTAGCGAGCCCAAAGCCAGTTTAATGATATTTAACAACAAATTTCAAGGAAATAGCGCTTTTACTTCAACCAAGAAACACGGCATATTTCGGCCTTTTTCGGTCGTTTTCGTCCACATGTGGACGAAAAATGGACGAAGAATTTCAAAGCTATAAGGCAGGATTGCCTAATTAGCGCGCTTCGACTCATAAGGAGACAAATAGTAAGGGTTATCCAGACTTACGTGTAATCCGTACTTCTGGTTTATCCGTACCCGTGATATCTTACAAGAAAGGGATATATGATTAACCAAAGTAATATTAGGAAACTTTTAGAAGAATTAGATCAGGCTTTGAAAAATAAAGGTCAACAGCGTGAGTTTACTATTTTTGGAAGCGGCGCTTTATTAATTCAAGGCATTGCGAGTGAGTCGCGAGCGACCATTGATGTTGATATGGTGGACCCCAAAATAGATATGGAACTGCAAGTCCTTTGTGCG
>JANPLN010000022.1:0-25594 GCA_031426555.1 Bdellovibrionales bacterium
TGGGTAAGTTGCGACGGATCATATGACAAAACCCACCCAAGCCAATGCTCGCAGTGTCTCCGTCGCCCGAGACGCCGATCATTTGCAGATCTGGATTTACCACTTTTGCCCCTGTAGCCACCGGAGCCATTCGACCGTGCAGGCTGTTAAAGCCATGGGACTTATTTAAAAAGTAAGCGGTGGTCTTCGACGAACAGCCAATTCCCGACATCTTGGCAACCTTGTAAGGATTGATCGACGATTGATAAAGGGCAGAGATTAAATTGTTAGTGATGCTGTCGTGACCACAGCCCGAGCAAAGAGTTGATTTGGCCCCTGCATAGTCAGCGCGGGCCATGTTGAGTTTGTTTTTTCCAGTGCTGGGTGTTTCGGTTTTCGCGGTGTCCATACTAAACAACTCCTGCCATTAAATTTTCGGCGCGGGTGGGCCAGCCATCGTAGCTTAAGGACGATTTAATCTTTACGGCGTATTCGGGAAATTCCTGTAGCAATAATTTGCGCATTTGCCCATCGCGGTTCTGCTCTATCACCACAATTTTGTCGTGGGTCTTTAAATAGTTTTCAACCGAAGCTGTAAACGGATAGGCCATGAGGCGCAAGTAGCTAGCTTGTACACCTTTATGTAAAAGAAGATCGCGCAGCTCACGCACCGACGCGTCGGTGGAGCCGTAGGCAATTAAACCCAACGATGATGTTTGGACGTCGATCACAGGCTCCGGCACCAAGGTTTTTGCCGTTTGCCATTTTTTACTGAGGCGCTCGAGAAGTTTTTGAAACACGTCAGCGTTTTCGGTGTATTTGGCAGACTCATCGTGGCCTGTGCCGCGAGTAAAATAACCCGCCAAATTGTGTTCGGTGCCAGGCAGAGTGCGATAGGGAATTCCATCGCCATCGATGTCTTTGTAGCGGTTAAACTGTTGCGCCTTTTCCAAAGCTTCGGCCGAAAGAACTTTTCCGCGATCAAAAGGTTTTTGCGAGTAGGTAAAATCGTTGGAGATCCATTGATTCATTCCTAAATCGAGATCCGACAAAACAAACACCAGAGTTTGCAAGCGCTCAGCTAAATCGAAAGCCGTCTGTGCCATGGAAAAACATTCTTCAGGAGTTGAAGGCAAAAGTAGGGGGTGTTGCGTATCGCCGTGGGAAAGTTGCGCGCAGGCGAGAATATCACCTTGCAGAGTGCGAGTTGGCAAACCCGTAGAAGGTCCGGCTCTCTGCACATTCCAAACTACTCCCGGAATTTCTGCAAAGTACATCAGACCTGCGGTCTCGGCCATTAAACTGATGCCGGGTCCCGAAGTGGCAGTCATGGCTCGCGCGCCGGCCCAGCCAGCTCCCGCCACCATGGTGATGGCACTCAGTTCGTCCTCTGCCTGGATCACCGAGTAGTTATTCTCGCCATTTTTATTTTTGCGAAGTTTTTGACAATAGCTTTCAAAACTCTCCGCCAAAGAACTCGATGGCGTGATGGGATACCACGAAGCAAAGCTGCAACCCGCAAACACCGAGCCCAGGCCCGCGGCGGTATTGCCATCGATTAAAATTTTGCCCGTGTTGTGCTGGCGCGGTTCCAGCGTCCACGGGCTCGCCAGTCTGATATGATTTTTATAGTACTCTCGTCCGACCGTGGCTGCGGCCACATTCAGATCCACCACGCTTTTTTTATTATTGAACTGATCGCCAATTGTTTTTTGCAAAATATCATCGGGGATACCTAACATCTCTGCAAGCACGCCCACATATACAATGTTGGTTAAAAGTTTTTTCAGTTTAATCGAATCTGTCACTTGGCTGGCTAATTTTGTAAAATCAACGCTCAGGGAATTTACAGGAAGCGGTTTTGTAAAACGCAGTGAGGAGTTATGTATGAACAAACTCTCCGTGTCCAAATGGGCCATGTCGTCGTCACAGGTTTGCTGATTCACGGCCACGACGATATTCATTTTTGGCAGAATCGATGTGTAACCCTTTTCACTGGCGCGGATCACAAACCATGTTGGAAGGCCCGCGATATTTGACGGAAACAAATTTTTGCCCCCCACCGGAATTCCCATGCGAAAGATGGAGCGCAAAAGAATAAGGTTGGCAGACTGACTGCCGCTGCCGTTGGCTGTGCCGATAATAAGAGAGACATCGTTGATTTTGCCCATGGGGTAACAATATAGGATATTGCAGAGGGTTAATAAAGCAAATCGGCCACTTAACGCATGGAATAGGGTGCTTGAAGAGTTGTTAGTTCAGCCAACACAGGCAGTGCGTCATGCGGTCTTAAATGGGAAGATCGGCAACTTTGGCTTCGGGATGCACTGACTTCACCCATTCGACATAATTGTTATAAAGCACGTCGGCCGCAGCAGGGGGATGTACGGGGCCCACGTGAATCGTCAGCTTTCCCGGCATAGGGATAAGTCGCCCCTTGGGCCAAAGATCACTATTCCCGTGGATGTACAAAAATAAAATGGGCGTCTTGGTTCGCTCGGCAAACAGGCTTACACCCTTGCGAAACGATTGAATGCGTCCGTCAGGGGAGCGCGTGCCTTCGGGAAACAAGATCATCCAGATTTTATCCAGTTGCGTAAGCAGAGTGAGGCACAGATTCACCGCTTCGCCTTTTTTATCTTTGCGATCGATGGGGATGGCTCCAAGGCAGTGTTTTGAAAAAAATGTAAACACCGGATTGGAAAAAAAGTAGTCCTTAGCTGCCGTAATGTAGAGATGTTGCCACAGCGAAAAGGGAACGGCCGCTGCGATGGACGTGGCATCCAGGTGGCTTGCGTGGTTTGAAATCAACAAAAGTCGTGGATGTTCTTTAAATATTTTTTTAAAGTCGCCGATCACTTTGATGCGAATGTAAATGCGAAAGCCGATTTGCTTAAGATAAAGCGCCCAGAGCAGTCGAAACAGGTAACTTGTGGCATCTCGGTGTTTGGTGAAAAGTGGCAAATGCTTTAAATGGGTGGGCAGTTTGGTCCACTGATCGTTTTCGTAATCCCAGTTGTTCATAGCGAGCCTTGCAAATAACTAATCACGTAATAACTTGCTGGGGCCACAAACACGAGGCGCTCGATGCGGGTGAAAAAGTCTCCCCGGCCAATGACGAACGAGCTGTAAACTTTGATTCCTAAATCTCTGCGGATAACGACCAAAATGGTATCGCCGGTGCTGCCAAAGACAAAACAAGCTGTGGCGATCATCCACCAGTTCGCTTGCAAGTCCAAAGACAGAAGAGTGCGCGCTGAATAACCCAGGCCCAGAGTCACAATGGCCGCAACAACATAGCCCTCAAGGCTGCGCTTCGGGGTGAGGGCCGAAACAATTTTTATTCTTTTAAAATGGCGACTGATCCGCAAATAAACGTTTTCGAAGGTTTCTGTTAAAAGGATGATGTAGATGGCGATATAGATTCCATCCACCAAGGCCATGATGCGTCCGAGATGCATAAAAAACCACAACAGCAAAAAATTGACCAGCGTGAGCGCAATGTACTGCACCATCTGTTTGTAGCTATTGCGAATCATTGGGATCAGACAAATCGCAAAGAAAAATAACGGCGGCATCATATCGAACAGATTGTCCATACCGTAGTAAATAAACACACTGCTAAGTATCAGTGCCAAGTAGCAAGCGATCACAAAATGACTGCGATGGTACAAACCGGTCATTTGGAAAAATATTTTAGCCCCGTAAATAGAAATAATAGTTACGAGAACCAAGGGAAAAGGCCAGCGCATTCCCAAAAGGACAAAAAGTAAAGGTGTGACTAAAAGCCAGCTCACAAGAGTTGAAAAGGAACTGCGAAAATGATCTTGGCGTTTTTGTAAAAAATAATAAATCACCGTTAGCGAAAAAATAATACCAACGGTAAACGTAACGACCGCTAAAAATAAAGGTTCAGACCATAATTGAAACACTGAATTCCTTTTTGCCTTAAAGTGTTAGACCAAAATCTTTAAGTTTTTTATAAAAACTAGAGCGTGAGATTTTAAGAGTTTTGGCAAGCGCGTCAACATCTTTCTCCTGAGCGATGGCAGCTTCTAAAACTTTCTTTTCAAAGTCATTCACAAGATCAGGCAGGCCGCGTTGTAAATCCAATCTTACGTCTTGGGTGCTGATGCTGGATGGCGACAAAATTCGCGCCAAATCTTCGGCGCGAATGAGGGGCAGCGGCGATTGCAGGCTGGCCTGCTCGCAAACCCTTTTCAGCTCCCGAACATTGCCGGGCCAAGTATGTTTTTTAAGGGCCTCGATGGCGTCCTCTGATAGAGTTTTGTTTTTATAGGGTTTCGCCCGTTTGATAAAAAACTGGCAAAGAGCCGGGAGATCTTCCATTCGCTCACGGAGTGGGGGAATGGAGATTTTGTGCCCAGACAGTCGCCACAAAAGGTCCTCGCGAAAGCGACCCTCACTCACCATTTTTTGTAAATTCTCGTTGGTCGCGGCAATCACTCGCGTGTTGATGTGAAAGCTTTCATTGGCGCCGACTCGTCGAATCTCGCCACTCTCTAAAAAGCGCAAAAGTTTTGCCTGCTGCGAGAGGGGAAGGGCCTCAATTTCATCTAAAAAAAGATCGCCGCCCCCGGCGCTTTCCGCAAGACCAATTTTATTTTGCAAAGCGCCGGTGAAGGCCCCTTTGTTGTAACCAAAAAATTCCGATTCAAAAAGGTTTTCAGGGATGGCAGCCACATTCACTGTCACAAACGGGCGAGATTCCTCCTGCTGGTGCAGCATATGAGCGACCACTTCCTTCCCCGCGCCCGATTCTGCTTCGATTAAAACCGGTGTGTTTTCGCCTTTGAGCTGCGCCACTTGCCGGCGGAGATTCTCGGAAACCGTGGAGGTTCCAACCCACTGGAAGTTGTGCTCATGGGCCTGCAGCCGCAGTGCAAACAGGGCTTCCAGTTTGTTCAAAGTAATGATCACCTCGTCGGGAGTCAGCGGTTTTGGTAAAAAGCGGGTAGCTCCTGCTTTGAGTGTTTTTTCCATGAGCAACCGATCTAAATCGCCCGAAATTGCGACAATTTCTGTGTGCGGATCGTTTTGACTGAGGGTTTTAATAACTTCAAGGCCCTCGTGCTTATTAAACTGGCCACTTAAATGCAGATCCACAAAAGCGGCGTGGATGGTTTCTTTGGGAAGCGAAAATTGTGTTCGCCCAATAAAGGTCCAGGGCTCGTTAACCACAGAGCGAAGAGCTTCAAGAATCATTGTATCGTCGTCGATAACTAGCAGGTTGAGTTTCATACCCAAAATGGTCTCATCAGCTTGTTGCTTAGGCAAATCAAAATTATTTGCTTTTGATGGAGAAGCGAAAAATAGTTGCTCGCTTGTGCCGCTGGGAAATATACTTTCCGCTATGCAAAAAGTTCTTCTCCTCGAAAACATCCATTCCTCCGCAAAAACCATGTTCGAAGCGGCAGGCTTCGAAGTGCATTCCGAAACAACCTCGTTTGCGGAAACTGAACTTTTGCAAAAACTTCCGCTTTACGATGTCATCGGCATTCGTTCAAAAACAAATTTAACCGCCAAAATTTTGCAGCACGCAACGCAGCTGCAAGCCATTGGTTGCTTTTGCATCGGCACCAATCAAGTGGATCTGGAAGTTTCGGCCATGCATGGAATCCCAGTTTTTAATGCGCCCCACAGCAACACTCGAAGCGTGGCCGAAATGGTCATCGCCGAAATTATTTCTTTGTCGCGCAATCTGTGTGAACTCAGTCATCAAGTGCATACCGGCGTTTGGAATAAATCGGCCAAAGGATCGCGCGAGGTGCGCGGTAAAACTTTGGGCATTATCGGTTATGGGCACATCGGCAGCCAGGTGAGTGTCCTTGCAGAAGCCATGGGTTTGGATGTTTGTTTTTACGATGTCACAAAAAAACTTCCTTTGGGCAACGCTAAAATTATGCCGACCCTGGAAAGTTTGCTTGAGCGTTCGGACTTTATCACTTTGCATGTTCCCGAAACTCCCGAAACCAAAAACATGATCAGCGCTATAGAACTGACCAAAATGAAAAAAGGTGTGCATCTGATCAATGCGAGTCGCGGAACCGTGGTGGTCATTGAAGATCTCGCACAGGCGTTAAAAGCAAAACATGTGGCGGGTGCGGCGGTGGATGTGTTTCCGTCTGAACCTAAAGATAACAACGAAAAGTTTTTAAGCCCGTTGCAAGGAATGTCCAATGTGATCCTAACTCCGCATGTGGGCGGCAGCACCGAAGAAGCGCAAGCCGCCATCGGCGCCGAGGTGGCCTACAGTTTGCTGTCGTTTATGCAACAGGGAAAAACTTACGGGGCCGTACAGTTTCCAACCATGGATGTTCCGCAGTTGCGCCAAGGTGTTTCGCGATTAACCAACGCCCATCGCAACGTTCCCGGCGTGCTCGGCGAAATCAACAGCATCGTCTCGCAATTTGGCGTGAACATTCAGGCGCAATATTTAGCCACAAACAGCCAAGTGGGCTATCTGGTGATGGACCTCGAAGACACAACCAAATCAGGCAACGTCGCCGACAAAATCGGCTCCCTAAAAACCAGCCTTAAAACCCGCCTCATCTAAAAAAACGCCGACCGGACCAACCTCGCCCGGCTCCCCCGAAAAGGTACGCCGTTCCGTTTTTGGTACGCCGTACCTTTTGGTTGAGAGTTGCGTCAAAAAATATTTGCAACTTTTTTCCAATAACCACCAAGTAGGGTTATGACAGCAAGTGTGAATTGGGATGAGATCGTCAAAAGTCTAGGGCCGAGGTTGTACCGCTATTTTGCGGCGAGTCTTTCCGATTCGGTGGCCGATGATCTCACTCAAGATACGCTCCTGCGCACTGTGCGTAAATATCAGGATGGGCAAATTGATTTAAGCCGTGGAACCATTGATATGTTTGCCTTTGGCGTTGCGAAAAATGTTCGCTTTGAACACTTTAAACAACTGCGGGCCTGGGATTCTTTTGAAGAGTCCCCAGAAATGGAAAATCCATCGCCTTCTGCCTTTGATCAATTGAGCGAGCACGAACAAACCCACAGACTTAAGCGCTCCATCCAGCGACTTTCAACCATGCAGCAAGAAGTGTTGATGCTGACAATAGATCAAGAGTTAACCATGGCCCAGATTGCGCAAATTTTAAATCTTCCCGAAGGAACGGTGAAAAGTCATCACCATCGGGCGCGGCATGAACTGCAGCGAATGCTTGAGAATTAAGGAGTCCCTATGAATGATTTTAAAAAAGATCCTTTAGATCTATTGCGAAAAAAACAACCCACCGATTTACAAATGCATCGATGGAAAGTGGCTGTAAAAATGCAGTTTCCTGCTTCTGGCAGTTTTCCTGTGGGCCACTTTCTCCAGCTGACCGCTGCCGCCGGAGTTGGTTTGGTTGTGGGCGCTTTAATATTTGGTCAGGGCTTAAAGGCACAACCGCAAGAAATTATTCAAAATGCGTACGACGATGCAACTATGGAAGTGGTTTACACCAAGTTAGATTAAAAGGAGTATTTATGAAAATATTAGGATGTGTTTTGATTTTTTTGCAAACAGGTTTTGTCTTGGCTCAGTCGGTGTCTACCGATTTTGGCCGCCATACAGGAGATAGTATTAAAAAACTTTCTCCGCAAGATTTGCGCGAACGTCTTGAGGTTTTAGGCAACGTCTATGTTACGAGTCCTGACGGCAAGGTTTTGTTTTATGAGGAAGCAGAATATCGCAGCTGGAAGTTCGGTCGCAAAGGGGACCTCATAAGTCACTGGAGCTATTCATCAGATAGGATGGATCCCTTTGGTCTTAGACATCATTGGAGCGTGGACGAAAAAGGCGCTTTGCAAGTGCATCTGCAACAGTACGAAAAGATGGAGCACAACCCGAAGGAGCCGCAAAGCCCTAGGCTCGTGAAACTTTTGCGAGAGGAAAAAGTAACTATTACGGATTTTGCACCGGTGACTTGGGATGTGGTTAAAACCGACAAGTACAGAGTGGTGGTGCGATTGACGCCCGTATTGAATAAAAAAGATGAGCCGCGCAGTGTGGGATCGGTTCCTGTCAGTGCCGAAGATATGATGATCGCCGATAACAAAGGAATGGTGTGGGTGAACAGTGCGACTTTTTCGGGAGAATACGTTGGTATCAAAAGTCATCGCGGCTCGGTGTACTTAAGTTATCTTCCCTTCAAAGGGGCGCAAGAAATCGGTTTTGCTCAGAGCAATAAAATACAAATCAAACTTGCGGACTCTCACAATTTAACCATGTTAAGTGCGGCGCCGATGCTTCCGGCCGGAGTCAAAGCCAAGGTGTATGGCCTTATAAAATTGAATAACAAATCGTCTTCCATGGGAAGTGTGCATATTCAATCCAGCGATAAAGAAAAAGAAGTTTTAGAAGGTATTTACCTCTCGAACAAGTATTGCGCCAGTTCATTAAACTGAGTGAACTGGCGGTAAGCATCCGCAGTGTTAAAATCGGGTGGTTCAGGGGAAAAAAGAGCTGTTTTGATATTTGCATTTTTTCCAGCAATTAAGTCGTATTTGTAGTCTCCAACATAGAGTGCCTTTTCCTGGCTCGTTGAAAAGTGTTCACAGATTTTATGTAAACCTTCTGGATCAGGTTTTGGTTTTGCATCGTCGCGAGTCACCACAACGGAGATATTGAATTGGTGAAGCTGCAAAGTTTTGAGCGCAATGGCACGTGAATTCAGAGTGAAAACGCCGATGTTTATTTTTCTCTGGTTCAGCTCCTCAACAAGCGCGAAAGCACCTGGAATCGGTCTGGAAAGTCTTGCTCCCTCGTCTTCATAAAAATGCACAATATCCATGGCCGATTTACGATCTTCTGCCTGCAAGCTATTTACATATTCGACAATTGAGTTGCCTGGATTTAAGTTGAGAGCTTGGTAGATGGCAGGGAAGTTAATTTTCGAATCGACTAAAGTTCCATCCATATCAAAAATAATAGTATCGTATTTCATTGTCTCTTCTCCAAAATCGAATTGACCACACGATAGGTGTTCGCATAGGCCTCAACAGTTTTTTCAATAGGTTTTGCGTACCCTCCACCCAAGGCTAACGAAATAGGGATGTTGGATTGCAATGCGTATTCGAGGACAATTTTATCTCTCTCCATAAGTCCCGCAAAACTTAAGGACATCTTTCCGAGGGAATCGTAAATCAAGGGATCCACTCCAGTTTGGTAAAAGATAAAATCGGGGTTAAAATTTTCAATACTCTGCATGCCAACATTGAGAGCTGCCAGATACTCCTTATCCTCAACTCCCGTGGGCAAAGCCATATCCAGATGCGACGGAACTTTGATAAATGGAAAATTCTTTTCACCATGAATGCTGAAGATAAAAACATTTTTATCTTTGCCAAGAATGCTCGAGTTCCCGTTACCCTGGTGCACGTCGAGATCGATAATGGCAATGCGGAGATCAGGATTTTCGCGGTGAAAGTACCGAGTCGCCACGGCAATATCGTTAAACACACAGTAGCCGCCCCCAGCATCGTAAAGCGCATGATGGGTCCCTCCCGCAAGATTGCCGGAGATGCCGTCTTTAAAAGCATTCTTGGCTGCGGCCAGCGCCCCGCCAACGGTGGCACAACTTCTTAAAAAAAGATTGTAGCTCCATGGAAACCCAATTTTTTTAATCATGAGAGGGTCCACAGAGCCATCTCTTATGGAGGCGATGTATTGGGGATGGTGAGCCAAGAGGAGTTCGTCCTCTGTGGCCAGCGGGCTTTCGATGAGATCCGCAGCAGCTATTATTTTGTGTTCGAGCAAGTAATCACGAAGTTGTTTATATTTACTCATCGGAAAGCGATGAGTGTCAGGCAACTCAAGGGAGTAATAGTCCGAGAAAAAAACCTTCATAAGTCCTAAAGTTCTGTTTCTAGGGGACCAATGTCAAGTGTCGGCTCAGAAAAGCTCTTGGTTCAGATCTAAATTGATAGGAAGGAGCTCTACTTCGGGAATAGTAAAACCAAAGGCTTTCGCTGCGGAGGAGATTGTTTGCTCGGCACTCCCGGTTGTGTAGTATTTTTGCGACGGAGACTGGGCGGGAGCCAATTTAAGATGCAATTCATTGCTCACGATCACCGCAGGATCCACCAAGGTCCATTTTGGAAAAAGTCGGGTAATGTGGTTTTCCACTGCGGGGTAATGTGTGCAGGCCAGGACTAAAGCGTCGAATTGGTTGATGTCATATTTTGCAAATATTCTGCGGAGCATTGGTAGCACATCCTCGTCAGAAAGCATCCCAGCTTCAATCAGCCCCGAAAGCGGTTGAGCGCTTTGCTCTGTGACGTCCAACTTTGATAACGAATCGCGATAAATATGCGATTGCACCGTGGCATCTCCGCCAATAACACCAATGCGCTGAAAGGAGCTCACGCGCAAAAAACGAATTGCGGGTGTGATGACATCGTAAATCGGAGCGTGGAAATTATTTTTATATTGCACGCGCAAGTCGGCCTTTTGCAAAACTTCTGAACTCGTTTGTAAAAGTGCAGCACTGGCGGCGTTGCAGGCCACCACAATGCCGTCACAGCCTTTGGACTCGAGCCAGTGAAATATTTTTTGCAATCGTTGTGTGAGCTCGACCGCAGACAACGTTCCGTAAGGTGTGAAGCCCGCATCGGAAAAATAAGTGATTTGCAAATTCGGTTCGTGTTTTAAAACCTCGGCCAGCACAGTGAGACCACCTATGCCCCAATCCACAAATCCTAAGTGGGAATGCTTTACGGGTACGATAGGCTCTCCACGTGCTTTGAATGCACGGGTCCTGTATCGAAGGCGATAATGCGCGAGTTCCAGCCCACATTGAGCAATTCCACTTTTTGGCCTGGAAAGCGACTTTCCAAATACCATTTCATTTCATGTTCCGAGCGAATGGGATTGTAGGCCAACATTTTTTTCCAAGCTGCGGACTGAACCATTTTTTTAAGCGGCGCCGAAAACTGCTGCTGAGTTAAATTTTGCATCACCTGGCGGGTTTTCGATTGCACGAATTTTGGAGTTTCAGCGATTTTTACCGGAGCGGCCACCATATCTAACACCAAAAAGCGTCCACCGGGCTTTAACACGCGCAAGATTTCTTTCATGCACGGGTCCCAGTCTAAGTAGCGAAACGCCAAGGTCGACATCACCACATCAAAAGAGTTATCAGCAAACGGAACACGGGGACCGTTGATTTTTTGAAAAGAGAGTTTTGAATTCGAACGTCGGCACTTTTGCGCCTGGGCAATCATTCCTTGCGACAAATCAACGCCCACGCCATTTGTAAAGTGTGGAGACAGTTGATTGAGAAACGCTCCATTGCCACAGCCAATATCCAGCACGCTTTGTGGTTGAAGTTGAGCGAGCTTGCTCTCCAGCCACACCAGTTCGTCAGAGCGCACCTGAATATCTTGAAAGGTGTCTTCGTACATCTCGGCCACGGAGTCATAAGTCGTGTCCGCAGTCTCTTCCGAAGGTTCAAAGGCTAACATTTTATCTGCAGGGCAGAGCTGCGAGTATTTTTTGACCGAGCCTAAAACACCGTGGGATTTTTTACCAGGGCAAGCGATAATATACAGATTCTTTTTGCTCGCTAGGGGATGCAGTTTTTCCCAGGCAAATCGATCGGGGCGACTCGAAACAGTCGTGTAGTTGTGGTACCCATGGGCTTTTACCTTGAGAGTGCGCGCGATAAACGGCGCAAACCAACGACCCGACCGGCAAGCGTGGAAGAAAAATTCAGAGCTTTGCAAAATTGGCAGCTGCATGGTTTTCCATTCAAACGGGCTAAATTGCTCGGGCCACTGACGGCTTCCAAACATGATTCCATACATTCCGCTATGACCAAAAAAATGAAAGTTCTTAACCTGGAAATTATTTTTCTTAAGCTCGGCAAAAATTCGCAAAAAATCTTTTTTCGATTCAACACGTTCGCACACCACAGGTCTTGCTGCCACAGCGCTGAGTTCGCGAGCTTTGGTTTGCGCCGCTTTTTCAAACTCCCGTCCACCCTCGCGATAGTGCGTGGTGTACATTATCAAATCGCAGTGGCCCTGGAGTGCGATGGCCGTCGGGCTTTGCACCGGCCAGGCTTGCTCTTCGAGAATTTCACGAGTGTCATTAGGAACCCAGGCACCGGTGTCATCAGAAACTGTAAAGGTAGTGCGAGATTTCAAAGCATAAACTTTCATACGATGGATCGGCGGATTATAAATATGCAGAGTGAGTCCATCAGTGTCCAAGCAGCGCATGGAGTGAATGTCGCCTTGCTCTACCGGAATCAAATCACCGGGGGCGTAATGGACGTGTTTGTCGTAGGCTTCAAGGCCCGAGTCAGTAAAGCGATAACCGGTCTCAATGTAGTTTCCTTGTAAAACGAAAACATACCCATTGGAGGAGCCGTGATCGTGGGGAAGGCATTCTTCACCCTGCTTCCAGCTGGCGACCATCACTTCGAGTGTGTCCGTCACGATAAGCTTGTTGCGATAGTAAGATTCCTCGGGGCGGAGTGGTTCTTGAATAAATTGTTGCAGAGGTTGAAGTTCCATCTTCAGCGCGTTTAAAGTTGCAGAATGTTTTGGATTTTGTAAAAAGCGTTGGACCAAACTTTGGAGCGATGAAGAGCTTGCGGTTGTGGCAGAGTTTATGGAATCATATGCTGCATTGGAAGATGCGTTTGTAGACATGCTTTGGACCTCTATAGATAGATGATCTTGTAACACATCACATTAAGCTTAAAGCACTGAAAATATTACAATCGGGACAAGAATTAGTTTAGAAAGGGCTTTTACATGGACAATAACACGCCGCTCAACTAAACGTCCCAGTGTCTAATTAAAAGGAGATTGTATGAAATTATTTTTAGGTTTGGTTCTTTTGGTATCAAGCATGGCTTTCGCAGGTTCCACTTCTGGAACAAAGTTACAAAAACAAGTTGTTAAAATGGGAACGTGTGCTGGTAAATACGCTCTTGAAGGAACTGAAGTGACCTTCACGACCGAGAAAAAATCTGTTTACGGTCAAAAAGCAAACATGCTGATGATGACGTTTGCTCCAGGCGCTTATGCTGCTGATGCTTATACAACGGACGATGCTTACTCTTACACGATGTCTGATGAAGAGGGCGAAGCTGTTTCTGTTGCCTACAGTCCTTGGAAAGTAACAGGATCAAAAGTTCTTGTATACGTTCAGGGTGAATGGCTTTCATTAACTATCGGATTTAAATCTAAGACTTGCTGGTTTTAATTAGCCAGTTTTATTTATTTTAGGTTAAAATCGAAGAACCCGCTAATGAGCGGGTTTTTTGTTTTTGGAGCCTGATCATATGCGTTCTCTCATTAATTTTGAATCTCCCAGCGGAGCTAGAATTCAAAGTCATATTCAGTGGCTTGTGCCCTTTGTTTTCGCTCTAGTGCTCTTTGCTTATCTACTCATTCAATCGGTTCCTTCTGGCGTTAACGGTTACTTCTATCTTAAGCAGATCAAATATTTTTTCGAAACAGGTCAACTGTACTTTCAAGATCGATCATTGGCATTTTCGCTCCCATTTATACTTCGATATTTTCTACCAACCGATCTTTTAGCTTATCACTTGAGTGTGGGCGTTTTGCTCACAGCATTTTGTGTTTTGCAAGGACGAATGGCTCTGCGCTTGGCTCATTGTTTCACGTCCAATTCCGCTCCCAATTCCACCGCAATTACCACGTCTCTCAAAAACACTTTTTTGATTGTGCTGCTGCTCACGGTGCTATTTTTCACTCACCCGCACATTCTGTTTTTTGGACTTAATTTTTATAAAAATCTTTTTGCTGTGGTGTTCGTTTTGCTTGGAATCGATCAACATTTTGTATTTACAACCACTGCTAAGAAAAAATCTATAGCGATTTCGATCCTGGCTTTTGTCGTCGCTGTATTGGCCCATAAAAGCAGTTTGATATTGTGCGGGGCATGGATGGTGGCGGCCTTTGTTTTCCATTTTCAAAAGCAGCGAAGGTTTTTATTACTTGTGCCGGTGCTGCTTGCAGTTCTGTTTGTGGCGTTTCTATTTTATTTTCCCCGAGCCTCTGCCTATATTTCGTTTTTGCAATCGGGGTTTCATTTTTCTACCGATTACGTATTATGGCTAAAGAGTCAGACGCGCCTTGGGAATTTTATTTTTGGTGGGTATATCACGCTGGCAGTTTTGGCAGGCTACCTCATTGTCACGTTTAAAAGTGCAAGCACGCCATTTCGTGTTTACGGCCTGTGGATGTTGAGCGTTTTGTTATTTGCGCTTTTGCCTATTCACTCCATCGGGCAGAATCAGTTGGGATATCGGTGGTTGTTAATGAGCTTAGGGCTTTCGCTGCCTCTGGTGGCGGCCGTGTGCGTGCGTTACCGATTTATCGGCGGCATACTTCTCGGGTTGCATCTAGGGCAGTGGATGTACGCGGTTCCACTGCATCGTTATTTTTTAGATTTTCAAAAGCATCAAGAAAACTTTCAGCAAATTACAAAATTTGTCGACGGCGAGGATTATCTGATCGCGCACCACGGTTTGGAATTTTACATCGATTACACCACCGGCCTTCGTGCCCGTATCTTTCTGCCCGAAAGTAAGCCCGCAAACGGAGAGGTCTTCCGCATCGTGCATGTTCCCTTCGGCGCCCTCCGCTGGCAACCCCTGCGAATCGCAGTGAATCAAAGAGCCATCCTCCGGATCACCCGCGAATACTTTTTACTCACCGAAGCCCAGTGGCTCGACGCCCGCAAAGCCGCCATCTTCCCTCCCGAAAGCTGGCAAATCCCCATGGACAAAAACCCCGGCCACGTCTACCAGTAGGTGCCAGGTCCAGTTCAATAAAAGGTACGCCGTTCCGCTTGCGGTACGCCGTACCTTTTGGTTGAGATCTGCGTCATGAATGGTCGGAGAACAGGATAGGGTGCCTTAAAAGATTTTGCCGGGATTGATGATATTATCGGGATCGAATATTTTTTTGATTTGTTTTAGGATTTCGATTTCTTGTGGCGAACGGGAGTAATGCAGGAACTTCTTTTTTGCAAGGCCCACGCCGTGCTCGGCGCTGACGGAGCCGTCGTATTTGGCGATTTGTTGATAGAGAAGATCGTCGGCGCCCTGGCACTTTTTGATAAAGTCTTCGCGCGAGAGATCCTTTGGTTTTAATATATTAATGTGTAAATTTCCGTCGCCGATGTGGCCAAACCAAATCACTTCCCAATCGGGGTAGGATTTTTGAATGATTTCTTGCGTGGTCTTTACAAATTCCGGCGCGCGCGAAACGCGCACAGAAACATCGTTCTTGTACGGCGTGAACGGGGAGATGGATTCGCTGATGTACTCGCGCAGACTCCAAAAGTTTTCGCTTTGCGTGGAGTTTTGACTGATCACACCGTCGGAGACCCAGCCGTTTTCTAAGCAATCACTAAAAAGTGATTCGATGAGCTCTGCAGAATCTTCGCCAGTCTGTTCCACTTCCAATAGCAAATAGAAAGGGGCTTGTGTTTCGAAGGGCGCCGACAATTTTGCATGGGCCGCCAAAACCTTCTGCATCGCTTGATGGGAAAAGAACTCACAGGCAGTGACACTCATTTTTTTATTAAAAGTTCGAAATACTTCTAAAGAGTGTTCGAGGTGGTCCAAACCCAGCACTAAAACTTTGAGTTCTTTGGGCTGGCTGGTCAGTTGAATTTCGATTTGGGTAAAAAACCCAAGGGTGCCTTCGCTGCCAATCAACAGATGGCGAAGGTCATATCCCGTGGCATTTTTTTTAAGAGATTTATTTAAATAGAGAGATTCGCCAGCTCCGGTCACAACTTTGAGGCCCGAGATCCAGTTGCGAGTGAGGCCGTACTTTACGACCTTTACCCCTCCAGCGTTCGTTGCCACCGTTCCACCCATTTGGCTCGAACCCACGGCTGCAAAATCCACGGGATAGTAGTAGCCTTTTTCTTCGGCAAAGTTTTGCACGGTTTCGGTGATCACGCCCGGTTGAACGGTGAGGACCAGATCGGTTTCGTTAAAGTCTAAAATTTTATTCATGCGATCAAAGGCGACGACCACTTCTTTGTTCGTCGCTGTGGCTGCAGAGCTTAGTCCTGTGCGCCCACCTGAAGGGACTAAAGGGATTTTATGTTTTCGCGCCCACAAAACCAGGTCCACCACATTTTTTTCGTTTTCGGGGAAAACAATCAGCGAAGGATTGGCTGCGTAGTAAATTGACCAGTCTTTGCCATAGGTTTGCAAGTCGGGGGCAGAGCCTGTGACTTGGTTGGCTGTTAAGATGGTTTGCAGGTCTTTGAGAGCGGCATCAGTCATGGGTTTTATGCACTTTCCTTATGAAAGCGTTTTAATGCAACAAAGCACTTTTGGCTATCCAATTCCAAGGTGCTTTTATGTTCGTGTTGAAACCGAATATGCCGGAGCATTTCAACAAAGATCATGATGCTAAGACCCAATTTGGGCGAGTTGTCATCGCACAGATCTTCTAAAATTTCAGCAAGTGTTGTCGCCTCGTGAACTCCATAGGTGGTACCCGTGCCGCGTATTTTATGAAATTCATTTTTAAGGTTCTTCAAATCCCGACGAAACCAAAACGTCATAATGCTCTCGATCTTTTCGTCAAAAGATTCGAGGTACTCCTGTTTGAGTTCAATAAATAAATCATTGAGTTCGTTTTTCTTCATGCCGCGACTCCGTTGGAAGTTTGTGACGATTCGCTCAATCGCCATTCAGGAATGGTAAAGGAAAAAGTCGAGCCGATTCCAATTTTGGAACGGACAAGCATAACGCCTTGGTGCTCTTCCACCAGAGCTTTTGAAATGGCCAAACCAAGCCCCGTACCTTTAACCAGCTTGCTTTCGGGCTGGGTGCCTTGGCGGAACTTTTCAAAAATCAATTGCTGATCGTGCTCGGCAATGCCAGCGCCCCGATCGGTGATGGCGATTTCTAACAAATTATTTTCGTTGATAAAAAAGCTCAGAATCACAGCTTGTTTTTTTGGCGAATACTTAATGGCGTTTGAAATTAAATTAGTGACGACCTGTTGAATACGATCTTTATCGAGAGAAGCATCGAGGGCGTGGTCCGGAGGCTGAATTTCTAAAAGAACATTGGCTGTTTGTGCAAGACCGTGAAGGCTGTCGACACAGGACTCTGCGAGTGTTTGCACGGAGATCCATTCTTTTTGTAGTTTAAATGTTCCCGATTCCATCTTTGCCAGATCTAATAAGTTATTGATAAGTCGCACAAGGCGATCCGTTTCCTGCTCGGCAATTCGAATCAACCCCAGAGACTCTTGGTCGATGTTGCCCACGATCCCAGCGGAGAGAAGACCCAGAGAGCCTTTTATAGAGGTGAGAGGGGTGCGCAATTCGTGACTGGCAATGCTGACGAACTCGGACTTTGCTCGATCGAGGGCCTTCAGTTCGTCCATGTTGTTCAGAGCTCTTTGCGCCAGAGAATTAAAAGTTCTTTGCAAATCACCGATTTCATTGTTTTCGGGGTTGGCCAATTTAAAAGTATAGCGATCCACCAAAAAATCCATCATTCGCTGAGACAATCTATGTAAAGGTCGCACAATGGAATTGTTGAGGTAGTAGGCAAAGAAGAAAAGTCCTAGTACGGGGAGTGCTAACGTAATCATAGCCAGCAGTTGAAACTGATTCTTTTGGATCTGTATTTTTTGGGCGGTGAACTCGTAAAATCGACGTTCTGTTTCCTGCAGTTCAGAAAACCGTTTTTTACGCAGATCTTTATTAAAAGTATTGAGCGCTTGAATCAAATTGCTGATGGCTTCGTTGCGGGATTTTTCGGTGATGGAAAGGCGCCATTTGCGAAAGTACTCTGTGGTTTCCTTGGGGTTCTGTTTGGGATCGATTCCGCGATTTTCAATTTCGTTGGCATAACTTCGTAAGTAGAGGCTCACGTGAATGTCGTCCTGGATTTTATCAAGTTTTTGATAGTGCTCGTAGGCGCTAACGGCAAAAAAACCGGTGCAAACCGTGATGATGGTTACTGCAATGCTGATTTTTCCGCGCATTGTTTTCAAGCGGCCGCCTTCAGTATGGTATCGATTTGCTGACACAGCGTTTGCGGATTGAATGGCTTTTGAATATATCCCACACCAAGATCCATAAACTCTTGAATGTCGTGTTGTGTGGACTTGGCACTTAAAAAGATAACGGGAGCACCGGCGGGAGCTCGTTCTTTGTATTGACGGCAAACTTCGGTGCCAGAAAGCTCGGGCATCATCCCGTCGAGGATGATCAGATCATAGCGGTTTGCTAAAGCCATATCCAGGGCTTCCCGGCCGTTCACGGCCACGGTGACATCGTGCTGACCCACGCGTTCTAAAATGAGTTTTGCAATCATCAATATGTTTGAGTCGTCTTCGGCAAAAAGAATCTTCATGCGGCAGCTCCATATTTTTTTAAACAATTTTTTATTTGTTGTCGTAAAAGATCATCCATCTCTAAAAAATTTCCTTCGATGACAAATTTTTGATGAACAGTGCTAAATTGGCAGCCGGTGACAACAGCTTTTGGTTTTTGAATGGAGGAAAGCTGATCGGTGTGCAGGTAAAACTCAAATCCCACGGGAATGGGAATCGCCGTGTGGGCGCTAAAGCCTGCGATGCCGATAGTGCGCATTTTCAGCGGGCTTTGGGCGCTGGCCGCCCAATCTACACTCACCATGGAGTCCATGTTGATCACTGCGGGATTCACGATTTTATTTTCTAATATTTTTTGCACTTTTTGGGTGAGCAGCTGAGCATCGATGGGCTTTATGATGTACTCTTTAACGCCGAGCTCGATGGCCTGTTGAATATCTTGTTTTTCACGACGACCGGTGAGCATGGCGATGATCAGATCCGTATGCTTCGCTTGCAACCGAATGGTTCGAATGAGATCAAAGCCGCTGTACTGAGGCATATTCGCATCGGATAACAAGAGATCATAGGTGTCGTTGTTGAGTTCGTTCAGCGCCGATAAACCGTTGTCGACGACTACGACATGGTAATTATCGCGCTCCAAAACTTTTTTTACATAACGGCGAACATCGGCGTCGTCATCGACCAATAAAATCTTAAACATAATGGCCTCCTCTTAACCAGTTTCTTATCGGAAAAAACCATGGAACTATGAAGAGTTAAGTGAGTTTTTGCGAGCGTTTAGACTCGACGTCTGGCGAGGGAAAAAGCCCAAGACTTAGATCGAAACCGACCAGGAGTTCGACGGTATTAACGAAATAGTGCCGATCTTACAATGTAGAGATGGCAAAGCCAACCAGACCAGTCATGGCAATGACAAAAAGTAGAAGATACACAATTGCGATGAGGAAAATACGTAACAAGGTCTGCTTGGGCGTTGTATTAAACACAGTCCTGAGCGCTGAATATAAATACCACCCACTCCAGATGGCGAAAAAAATATTGGTGTCTAAAAGAATTCCCAAGGGGAGAAGGAGACTCAGAACCATAAAGTAAGCGGCATGCAGGTGGAGTGCAAAATAAAGATACGCGGGATAGTTCAGTCGGTGTTTGCGAAAAAGCCACTGGATAAATAAAGCAAACAAAGGAACGAGCAAAAATACAAACTTAGGAAAAGCGTTTGTTAAGTTTTTAATAAATTGTTCTGGCGAAGTTTCTATTTTTTTGAGTTTTTTTTCGACATTTGCTTCGAAGGTGGGAAATCCTATGTCGAGGTCGGCAACTACTTTTGTAGTGGAGTCCTTTTTATCAATTTGAGCGTCGTTGCTAAACGGTGTTACCCCGCCCAAAAAGAAATAGATAATACTCATCGTAAGATAAAGGCGAATGGCTCCGATGGATCGCCCACGTTGACCTTCGAGAAATTCCTTTGTCAGCTGACCTGGTTTAAGTGCTAAAACTTTGAGGGTGCGAAATATTTTTCCGTCGAGATGAAAAAACTCATGGATAATTTCGTGAACGAGATCATGGCTCGAGGGATTTTTTTGTGTGTGGGAATTTTGCCCACAATGGTGACAAAAAGCTCCGACGAGACGGGTTTGGCAATTGAGGCAGACCTCGGAGGTTTGTGCCGACATATCAGCCCGTCATCAGTTTTTTAAAAAAGCAGAATCGCATAGAGCCGCTGAGCAAAAAATAAAGACCAATCACGGTCCAGTAGGGGCCGCCCATAAAAAGGATGGTGGTCAAAAAAATGCCCAACAGTAAGCGCAAATAAACTTGCAGTGTGGAAAGGTTTTCTTTCATCTACGCTTTGAGAGTGGTTTGCAATTCGCCGGCTTCGTACATTTCCATCATAATATCGCTGCCGCCGATGAGTTCTTTGTTGTGATAGAGTTGCGGAATTGTGGGCCAATTGCCATACTCTTTGATGCCTTGGCGGATTTCTTCGTCTTGCAAAATATCAACGGTTTCAAACGGCACGCCAATTTCTTGCAAAATGGCTGTGGCGCGAGCTGAAAAACCGCACTGAGGAAACGCCGGGGAGCCTTTCATAAAAAGCACGGTTTTATTTTGTGTGAGAAGATCTTCGATGCGTTTTTTAATTTCGGACATAATGACTCCTATGTTTAGCCTTGTGGCGTTTCGCCGTCGGCGATCAATTGCGTACGGATGGTGAGCGCGTGCACTTCGCCCGTCTTTAATTCGGCGTCAAAAACTGACATGACATGTTTATGGCATTGAATGCGTGAAAGCCCGGCAAATTTTTTCGATGATATATACACTGAGTAATGATCCTGGGTGCCGGTGAGATCGGTCACATCCACCGATCCATCTGGGTAAGCTGATTGCAGGCGGGCTTTGATTTCTTGTGGCGTCATGGGCACTTATATAGCTTTGTTTCAGGGAAATGCGAACAATAAATTGTTTTGGCAGCTTGCCCTCAATGATGCTCTATGTTATGAATTTGCCATGTTCGTGGATGGGTTTGTCGATAAACAGCAGGTTGCCAAAGAGCGCTCCAAAGCGCGGGAACTCCGCCACTCCCAGTGGTGGAAGCAGAAATTGGCGCAAGGCCTCTGTCATTACTGTGAACAAAAGTTTTCATCCATAGAGCTCACCATGGACCATGTTGTGCCCCTTTCCCGAGGCGGGCGAAGCACCAAGGGCAATTCCGTGGTTTGCTGCAAAGAGTGCAATTCCAAGAAAAAATACTACACGCCCGTGGATCTTCTTCTGATGGACTCACAGCCTAAATAAGTTGCTAGGTCTAATTTCAAATGCCGCACTATTCATCATTAATTTGTAACATAACGTTTAATTGCGGTGTAAATCCATGGAACTCTTGATCTTTTCGTCGGTTGTATTGTTAGATGAAATGATGTGGATACAAAACAGAGGAGTTTTCATTGGCTAAATCTCAAATTACGTCCAGCAGTACGGCGGAATACTTTGCCAAAAACTTGCAACAGGTTGGGTTTTCTTCGCCAACAAAAGCGGTCCTAACAACTCTTAAAGAGGCCGTTGATAATTCTCTCGATGCCTGCGAAGAGGAAGACATCCTTCCGATGTTGGACATTTCAATCAAGCGGCTGGGTACAGGTGGCAGTAAAAATACAGATCTTATTGAAATCATCGTTGAAGATAACGGACCTGGTTTAGAGGCAGATATGCTTCCGCAGGTGTTTGGTGAGTATCTTGCGTCTTCCAAATTTGGTCGCGGTCGCTGCACCCGCGGTCAACAGGGGATTGGGATTTCGGCGGCCACCACGTGGGCGCAGTTAACCAACGCGTCGGGTGTGCTAGTGACCAGCAAAACCGCAAAAATGAAAAAAGCCGTCCGCGCGCAAGTGGATGTGGATATTAAGGGTAACAAAGGGTTGATGAAAAACAAAGAAACCATCGACTGGAACAAACCCCACGGAACAAGAGTGGTGTTTCGCATCGATGGCCGAATACAATTAAATGGTGACGGCGGGTTGTTGACCTATCTTGAGGGAACAACACTGGTGAATCCCCATCTGGAGTTAAAATACAAATTGCTCGATTCGGAGACCGTGCATATCAAGCGCGTGAGCGAACAGAATCCGGATATTCCCACAGCCACTCTTCCGCACCCGCACACAATGAAGCTGGGCGAGTTTATAACCCATGCGGGGATTTATGGAAAAATCACCTTTGGTAACTTTTTAAAAACTGCTTTTTCGCGAGTGACGGATGCAACGCTCAAGGATTTCGTCACAAATAAAATGCCAAAAAGTTTACTCGTTAAACCTCTTACGCAAGTCAAAGAGGCTGATTTTAAAGCCGCCTATCAAGCCATACAATCAACAGAACTTCCAAGTCCTTCCACTCGCTCAGTATTAACTGTGGGCGAAGATTCCCTTTCAAAAAGTATTATGCGCCTTGGAGACATCGATTTTTTTAGTGTGGTGGCTCGCAAGCCGACTATCTGTGATTTTAAACCGGTGGCGGTCGAAGTAGCTCTCGCGCGCTTTTTAGGTCGTGGCAGCGAAGACGGGCAAATTCAACTTCTGCGTTTTGCGAACCGTGTTCCCTTGCAGTTTGATAAAGGCGCCTGTGCCATCACCAAAGCCATTGAGTCGGTGAACTGGCGAGCCTACGGACTGGCACAATCCAAAAACACCCTCCCTCAGGGACCCTATGTGTTTGCGATCAGTCTTGTGTCGCCGTTTATTAAATTTAAAAATGCGTCCAAAGAAACCATCGACGCCAGCGACGAGCTGGTGGAAGAGATTCGTTTGGCCGTGATGCGTGCGGGACAAAAGCTATCCCGTCATATCAATCGCGAAACCAAAGCCGCTGATCTCGAAAGAAAAATTCAACACATCGAGCAATTTGGTCCTATTTTAGTGGAGACGTTGGCTCGATTGGTAAAAGCCCCCGAAGCCCGCAAAAAACGCGCGCGTGAGGGACTAGAAAAGATTTTAGGTCGCGATTCGAAGGCTGCCGAAAAAGATCTTGATGTGGCAGATACGCGCCTCAAAGAGCTTCGCGCAAAAATGCGCGAGCGCGGTATCGTGGGCGAGGATTTCCGTTCCAAAGACGACTCAATCTCCGATGCTTATAGTGAAGAAGATATTGGTTCTAGTGAAGACACAAGTGTGGATGAAGTCGTCGTGAGTAAAAAACAAAGTAAAAAGAAAAAGCGTGCGGGCAAAGAAGAGGTAAAAAATGTCTAAGATGATTCAAGTTCGTGAGCAAACGAAAAATATTCCTCATGAAGTTCGAGAAATTTGCGACAAAATGCTTAAAGATTTGGAGCATGCCAAGCGTCCAACGTTGGATGCCATTAAGTGCACCTTGGATAATAGTTTTTATAACCCCAAAGTTGGGTTTTTAACTCCTGGTGATAAGATGGTGACCACGGAGCTCAATGTCTCTTCCGTTCAAAAAATGGCGCGCGTTGTTTTTTTAATGGAAATTCTTTTGCGCAACATGGATATCGGCTCAGTAAATACCAAGCGCGAAATTTATTATATGGCGAAAGGTTTGGTGAGGTCCGAAAAAAATCTAAAGGCATTGGACTTTGATGATCAAAATGAAAGTGATTCCATTATTGATTTTATCTGTGACCTCTTAGAAGTTTACCGCGAGGAAATGAACTGTTTTGCCAACGATCGAGGGGGGCAGACCTACTCGCAGCAGTTGGTTGTGCACGAAACCATGGCCGATGGGGAAAAAGCGACCATCGATCTGAGCACCTTGGGTACCTCGCCGTTTCAACCAAAAAATCGACCGCAATCGTTAAAGATAAAGACCAAGGGCAAAGTCGATTTTTGTTTGGTGGTGGAATCAGAAGGTACGGCAAACACGTTGGTCGCAAACGGAATGACCAAACGCCACCGCTGCATCGTTGTGGGTGCCCAAGGGGTTCCGAGCAACGCTGTTCGCGGCTGGGTGCGCACGATCCAAAACCAACTGGATGTTCCCATTTACTTCTTTGGCGATTTGGATGCGTACACGTTGCAAAACATCTACCGCACCTTGAAGGCGGGCTCCGCAGCCAGTCTGATTCGAAATAGCGATTTTTCCGCTCCCGAAGTGAACTTTTTGGGTGTTTTGCCCGAGGACGTGAAAAAGTATGATCTGCACTGTTACAAAGTGAACGAACACGATATCAAAGAAGGACGCTCTTTAAAAAAGGCCAAAGATGCTCTTAAAAACGACCCATTCTTTCAAGATAAGAAGAATCGCAAACTTTCGGATATCTTGAACTGGCTAATCAGTGAAAAGCTGCGCTGTGAGCAGCAGGCGCTCTACTCGGTGGACCCAAAAGATCCACACATTTGCGAAAAGATTATCGTCGACAAGATTAAACGAAAGATCTTCGTTTAAGTTTTGATAATACCCTGCAGAACGCATTGAGACATGGAGTGCTTTGACTTAGTATTGGGTCATCTTACTCTTATTGGAGGTTTCCCATGGCTCAAGTCGCTAACAGTCGCATTGATACCACGCCCGAACTGGTTAAAAATGTGTACCAAAACACGCGTCTGCGCTTGGACATCATTCGCAAACGCTTGGGGCGACCTCTCACTTTGGCCGAAAAAGTTGTCTACGGGCATTTAGACGACCCGCAAAACCAGGAACTCGAACGCGGAAAAAGCTTTTTGATGTTGCGCCCCGATCGCGTGGCCATGCAGGATGCCACTGCTCAGATGGCTTTGTTGCAATTTATGCTCGCCGATAAAGACGAAGCGGCCGTGCCGTCGTCGGTGCATTGTGATCATTTGATTTTGGCTTACAAAGGAGCTTCGGAAGATCTTAAACAATCAAACCTTGAGAGCAATGAGGTTTACAGCTTTTTATCAAGCTGCGCCAGTCGCTACGGAATAGGCTTTTGGAAACCCGGTGCGGGAATTATTCACCAAGTGGTTTTAGAAAACTATGCGTTTCCCGGTGGCTTGATGATTGGAACAGATTCCCACACGCCTAATGCCGGTGGTCTGGGAATGGTGGCGGTCGGTGTGGGCGGATCGGACGCCTCGGATGTGATGGTAGGACTTGCCTGGGAAGTTAAAAATCCACAGTTGATCGGTGTGCATCTTAAGGGAAAACTTTCGGGATGGACCTCGCCCAAAGATATTATTCTAAAACTTCTCGGGATTTTAACCGTTAAAGGTGGAACAGATCGTATCGTCGAATATTTTGGCGAAGGCACAAAATCCATCAGCTGCACGGGTAAAGCGACAATCACTAACATGGGAGCTGAACTTGGAGCGACCTGTTCCCTTTTCCCTTATGATGATCGCATGAAAACCTACCTCAATGTGACTAAGCGAGAAAAGCTTGCTCAATTAGCGGATCAAAATTTAGATATTTTAACCGCTGATGAAGATGTGGTAAAAAATCCGACAAAGTATTTCGATCAAGTCATCGAAATCGATCTCGATAAATTGGAACCGCATCTCGTTGGGCCGCACACTCCTGATCTTGCACACAGTATCAGTGAAATCAAAGCGGCAGCGGTTGCTAATAAATGGCCCACAAAGCTGTCTGCAGCGTTGATTGGCTCTTGCACAAACTCGTCCTACGAAGACATCGGACGGGCTACATTTATTGCCGAGCAGGCCTTGGCTGCGGGAATGAAAATGCCGCAAACATTTATGGTCTCTCCAGGATCCGCACTGATTAAAAACACCATCGAGCGCGATGGCCAGATGCAAAA
>JANPLN010000023.1:0-64218 GCA_031426555.1 Bdellovibrionales bacterium
CCAGGATGGACGCGTCTAAAAAGGAACCCCTCAAAAGAAATGGGAATTTTTTTATGCAATGAGTCCCAAAAAGTACATTCCTAAGGCACCCTAACTGTGATGGATTTTTCGTTTTTGTAATTTACGCGGCCGAGTTTATCTCCGCGGATGGGCGTAACGAAGCGGCACTCGCAGTAGATCACGTCGCATTTCACTCCGCGCCAGTCCTCGCGCTGTTTCAGCGACAAGGATTGCTCCACCACCCACAGCGCCACGTCTCGCAGAACCTCAACCGACACTTGAACATTTTTATCAAAAGCGATGATGCCGTGGCTTCCCGGCAAATCTTTGATGTGCAACCACAGGTGCCATGCCTTAGCTTTGCGCAAAATCTTAAGATTGTCCTCGGCAGATTTGCCAATAAACGCGCGCAGGCCATCATTAATCACCTTCGTGCGCGCCTTCGTTCCCTCAGCCAAGCTATGGGTCACCCGACTCTTGCCGACCGGGGCCGCAGTAAAATCAAACAGTTCAAGCTCTGCTTGCAGAACTTTTTGTCTCTCTAAAACCGCTTTGATTTTTTCTTTGCTCTGTTTCGCTTTACCAAAAGCATTTTCCACGTTCCACGACAAGGATTTGTTAAAATCTACACAGGCGCGATGCTCCTCGGGAACTTCTAAACTCCGATGCTCACCCAACCACTGGGCGGCCGCAAGCCAAGGCGAGGCCTCAAGCTCCGATAACTTCTTTTGCAAATCCAAAAGCCCGTGTTGTTTTTTCTGAAAAATTTTTTGTCGGTCTTCCACTTTTACCGCCTTGCCGGCGGCGGGCTGAGCAAACGCTTCCAGCCATTCCGTAAACAAAGCTTCCGGCATGCGTGGGTTTAAATCCTCGCTCACGGCTCCCATGGGCTTAAGCTCGCTCACTTTGCGCAAACTGATATGGGCCGCGTTGGCAGCAAGTATTATGTTACGTGCCTGCGAGAACAAATGGATTTCCATCTGTCGTTTTTGCGAGAACTTTAAAACCAAAAGTCGGCCGAATTCTTTTTTAACTTCAAGGCCCTCGAACACCGCACCTAAAAAGTGAGCTTTTAAAAATAATACGATGGGTTTGATTTGTTTTTTTAAACCCGGTGCGCGATCCGTGCTTATTAAAAAATAGGGCTTCGGACGCAAATCCACCACGAAGTGAACTTTTTGCTCGTTGAATTTAAACAGCAACAACAAAACATCATTGCTCAACACAACATCTTCCAAAACAGCCCCTGTAAAAAGAGCTGCCTTTTCCACGATGAGATCTAGTTCTTTGAATGAGAGCGACTTCACATCTTAACTTTATAATGAATCAACCGGCAGTCAATGCCACCATTGATCACAGGATAGCGCTGCTCTGCTCGCATCCCAAAATGGCGAGTGAGTTCGCGATTGCCCGAAAGCACAAACACATCCCAGCCCTTAAATTTGTTTTTGAGCGTAAAAGCAAAGTTCTTGTAGGTCTCGATCAAAAAGAATTCATCTCCCACCCGAATTCCGTAGGGAGGATTGGTGACGATGATGCCCTTTTCAACCGGTGCTTGGTCGATCTCCACCACATCTTTGCGAGTGAAGGAAATCAAATGATCCACACCGGCTTTGCGAGCGTTCTCCACCGCCATTTTGATGGCTTTGCGATCTTTATCGTAGCCGTAAAAAATCGGTTCCTTCACTTCTTTTAAACTGTCATCGTCTTCAAGCGCAGCAACTTCATCGATCACCGTGCTCCAGGCTTCGGGTTGAAAGGTTAAAAGCTTTTGAAAAGCAAAGTTTTTGCGGAGAGTTCCCGGCGCCCGCTTCATGTAAATCAAAGCGGCTTCGATCAGAATGGTCCCTGATCCACACATGGGATCGACAATGGGAGTGACCCCGTCCCAGTTTGCTAGCGACAACAATCCCGCCGCCACGTTTTCTTTAAGGGGAGCTTCCACAGTTCCCACGCGATACCCGCGCTGATTGAGAGTGGGGCTCGAGGTATCAATGGAGACCACGTACTTGTTGCGGAAGCCACGAATGTAGATGATCAAGCCTTCATCTTTTTCAACATCGGGACGCACACCAAATTTATCGCGGAATTGATCCACAATGGCGTCTTTGGCTTTCATCGCAACCAGGCGCTGGTCTGCCAAAGCACACTCCTCCACCTTCGCGCTGATCCAAAGTTTGCCATCGGGCTTAATGTATTTTGTAAAATCATGCTTTTGAATGTTGTGATAAAGATCTTCGGGCTTGTAAGCCGGAAATTCTAGGATCGGGAGAAGGATTCGAGTGGCGATGCTCGAACATAAGTTGGCGCGATAGGCGCCTTCCCAATTGGATTCAAAAATCACACTGCTCTGATGACTTTCTAGTTTTTTAAGATCGAGTTTATGGAGTTCTTTAAATAGTACATCGGTAAGGCCTGGTGAAGTGACGGCCACGAATCTTGGCATATTTTCCTCTTTCTAGGCACACCTTCTCACCCAGACGCTTGTCGTTTGCGCGTCTGGTTCGTGCGTACCTAATGTTTATGTGATTGAGGGTGTAACATAGGTTCTTGCGAGGAAGAACCTATTTCCGATGGGTTAGAGGTTTTTACAAAGACGTCAAAAATTATGACTACCTATACTCATAGGCGCCAATATCAACAGCACCACCCACGAGGCGAGAGAGACCCATAAAGTCCAAGGCAGGCGCGTTCATCAAGGTTCCGGTGTCGACAGCCAACCCACCCATTTTTAAGCGGTAGTCCAGCTGAGCTGGGTTTGCGAAGATTTGCGCTAAGTTTCCACTGTTGGAAATCAGGTTATTACTCGTCGTAGTTCCTGAGCCCGCGTCCACGGTTGGCGAAATATTATTGCGAATCACCGATCCACTGGAAACAGTTCCGTTTTTATGATTGGTGATCATAATCCAAGGACGGATGTTATCGCTAAGGTTTGGATCGATCACGGTGTTGTTTATAATTTTCACATTGATCGCGCCGTAAAAAGAAATGGCGTGGTAGTGGTTAGTCACGATGACATTGTTTTCCACGACCCAGTCTTTAAACATTCCGTCAAATAGACCAATCGCTTGCAAATTGCACTTGAGTGGATGGCTCTGATTTTCGTGATCGGTAAAGTAGTTACCTCGTAAAGTAATACCAGTAACGACTCCTGTTCCCGGAACACCGCCGGCACCTAAGGACCACGACTGAAATCCATCCATATGGTTATCATCCACTTGATAGCAATTTCTAATATCGTTGTATTCAAAAGTCGTATTGTCGCCCAGTCCGCGAAGTCCATCGCCGCGAAAGTCTTTGATTTTGTTTCGTGCAATTAAAGAGTTTGTGGCACCCACTGAAATCCCAAAGCCAAGATTTCGTAAAACATTATCGCGAATTGTAATTCGCGTGCCGCCCGCAGAAATTCCATTGCCGGTTTCGTTCACCCAGCGAGCTGCCGTCCAACTGGTCGTGTCGTCGGCATAGGTGATCAAAGATTTTTCAAAAATAATATCTTGTCCGTTGAGCGAAACCGCGTCACCCATGCTGTCGCCACTGGCTTTTCGCGGTGAAAATGTTAAACCACTAAACACTAAGCGACTGCTGCTTTGTACACGCAAGCTTTTAAAAACCGGCACGGCATTGATTTGCGGGCGAATTGTTACATTTTGAGAAAAATTGCGATTGCTCACTACCAGTTGCCCGTAGCTTCCAGAAGCTAAAGCAATGGTGTCACCAGCAATGGCATTTTGTAAAGCGGTCGTAAGTTCGCTGGCTGAAGATACAAGTTTCGCGTTGGCAGGTAAGGAATCTGTCACTGGAGGTGGATCTTCAGCAATCACGCAGTCTGGGGCTGTGCAAACATTGCCCGCCGGCGTTTCGCTCAGAAGAGCTTCGGAAGTGCTGTTATAGTCTGCCCCGCAACCTGTAAGAAAAATCAAAATCCCGATGTATAATTTTTTGTTGAGCATAATCCCCCACCTTGTTCACAACTTTATAAAGCAATTGGCATGACGGGATCGGTTTTTCGTAAACGAATATAAGCGCTTACGCCGTATCGCTACGGCGCATGTCTCATTGTGACTGTCGAACTCTCTTCCAATGACTAGCGGCTGATCAAACTTCTTTGTAGTTCGGACCGCCGGTGGCTTCTGGGAGAGTCCAATCGATGTTATCAAAAGGACACTTCAGATCGCACGTATGGCAGTGAATACAGTTTGTGTAATTAATCTGCAGCTTTTTTTTGCCAGACGTTGAATCATCGATCATCTCGTAAACATTCGCAGGGCAAAAATGATTGCAAGGAGAATCATACTGCGGTTTGCAAATGTCGGAGCAGATATTGCCATCCTGAAGTTTAAGATGGTTTGGCGAATCCTCGTCATGCATGGTCCCGGTGAGATAAACGCTGCTCAATTTATCAAAAAACAATTTGTTATCGGGTGTGGGTAAGCGCTTTTCCATTTCGGCCACTGTTGTGGAGCCCCAAGTTTCCTTAATAGTCCGCGTGGTTTCGAAGTCTTTATGCTCTATGGGTCTGCGAGCGATCATACCCCGTCCACCGGTAAGCTCTTGCAGCATGATCTCTGGCATGGAGGCCAAAAGTCCTTTGCTCAAAGCTTGGTGAAAGTTTCGCGTTTTCCAAAGTTCGGTTTTAATGTAACTGGCATTTACTTTGTCTTCGTAAGTCTTCAATGTTTCGGCGCTGAAATCGTTTTTGCTCAAAGCTTCCACTGCAGTTTCTGCGGCCAGCATTCCGCTCTTCATCGCCAAATGAATACCTTTTAGTTTTTTTACATCCACCATGGAAACCGTATCTCCGCAGGCCATCATGCCATGGTGATAAAGTTTGCTCATCGAAAACCAACCACCGGCCGGCAGAGATTTTCCGCCGTAAGTGATCACGTGGCCACCCTTTAAAAGTTTTTGCATAAACGGATGGGTTTTTAATTTTTGCAACTCGCGATGGGGATCTAAAAGTGGATCTCTGGTGTCGAGGTAGGCACAAAGTCCCACCACAATTTGATCATTTTTAAGAGTGTAAATAAAAGTTCCGCCAAGACTTTTGTTAAACGGAAAACCAAGAGTATGAATCACCTGGCCGGGCTCCACAGTCCCTGCAGGCATTTGAATGATTTCTTTTACGCCCAGTTCAAAAACCTCAGGATTGCGATCTTCGCGCAAGCCCAGTTTTTCCGAAACTCTTTTCAACAGCGGACTGCGCGTGCCGTCCGCAAAAACGGTGATCTTAGCTTTGATGATCATTCCCGGTTCGAAATTTTCTTTGGGCTCGCCATTTTTATTTAAACCGCGATCGCCGGTTTGCACGCCGATTACCTTGTCACCATCGAGCAAAACTTTGGCGGCGGTGAAGCCTGCAAAAATATTTACGCCTTTCGCTTCGGCTTGTTGGGCCAGCCAGCGATTGTATTGGCTCAGCGAAATAATCACATTGCCGTGGTTTTGAAACGGCGGCGGAATGATGGGACTTTTGAGCGAAAAGGATTTCCCCAAATAATGAAAGGCTTCTTTTTTAACTTCGGAGTTAATCGGACAACCGAGCTCTTGATAGTTGGGAATCAACTCTTTCAGGGCCACCGGATTAAGCACCGCTCCCGACAAACTGTGGGCGCCAATTTCGGAACCTTTTTCGAGAACAACCACCATGGGGTCGGCACCTTGGGCCGTCATGAGATTCCTAAAATGAATGGCGCACGACAAGCCGGCAGCTCCCCCGCCAACAACAAGAACATCCACTTCCATTTCTTCTCTGGTTACTGCACTGGTGACATCACTGGTTTCTGCACTGGCAACTGCATCCGTACTCATAAGCCCTCCAAAATGAAATTCAACATTTCATTATTAAAGGATCTTGGTCCATCTGGCAAAGGTTGATCGAAGTTTAGCGCAATCGCGCTTGAAAGGCCTAATCCTCGTGGAGAATCTTGTACTCAATCCACGATCTAGAAAGCGTGGGCTCCGACGCTGGAATGGTTTTGAGCACGTCCAAATATTCGTCGCTGTTCTTAACGGGGGCATCGTTCGCAGCCACGACGCTGCTTGGCTCTCTTTGCGCTTCGGCAACCGCCATTTTAGCCACTTCTTCGTCCGAGGGAAAATACGGCTCTGCCCAAGTTTCTTGATTCATCAAATCAGGATCGATGATCGTTTCACCGGCATTGCAAAAACAACCTGCCAAAAGCACCGCTAGGAATAATAGTTTTATACGCATTGTTTTATTTTATATTGGAACAACTAAAAATCTAGAGGACCGAAGGCGTGTTTTGGTCGCGGACTGGAATGCACATGGGCACGACCCCATTCTAAAGCTTACGATGAGACAAAAGTGGAATCTGCGACCGGGTTTTTTGAATCTGCGCGCGATCGAGCTCCAAGGTCAGCGGCTTTAAAGACAGCGGCTGATCAAACGAACTGGACGCGGCAAGAATTTCCCCCCACGGACCAACGATCAGACTCTCTCCCCACGTTTGCCGTTCGGCGAGCTGCGGGTTTTGCAAACTGCGGTGCATGCCCACCTGCGCCGGCGCCGCCACAAAACTTTGTGTCTCGATGGCGCGGGCCCGCAACAGCACCTGCCAATGACTTCTGCCCGTGGGAACTAAAAACGACGATGGCACCAAAATCAAATCCGCCTTTTGTTTATGGTAATGGGTAAAAAGCTCTGCAAAACGCAGGTCGTAGCAAATGGTCATCCCCACACGCCAGCCCTTCACGTCTAAAATCGAAGGCTCACTCCCCGCGCAAAACGAATCGGATTCACGTACCACGCGCCCTTCCACATCCACATCAAACAGATGGATCTTGCGGTAAAGCACCTTCACCGCACCCGATGGTTCAACCACCACCGACGCATTGGAAACCTGGCTGTTCGTTTTTTTAGGAATTCCCGGCGCCGACCCTTCGCGAAGCGGAATTCCACCCAAATGCAAAAAGCATTGGTTTTTTTGCGCCCAAGCTGCGAGCTCTGGCCAAAAACTTTCCGTTAAATTGAGCGCATGGGTTGGATCGAGTTTTGAATTAAAATTAAAATAGAGTGAGTTTTCCGGAAAACACACGAGATCGGGCTTAAAGCTTTCTAGAGATTTGAGCTGAGTGAGAATCGACTGAACATTCGCCTCAACACGATCGGTGGAGGCCATTGGCACAATTGCCAGTCTGAGTTTATCAGACATGGCTTACACCCCAACCTGTTGAGTTGAGGTTTCTAACTGATCCATTAGGCGTTTTTAGAAGCGGTTTTCTTTTTGGCTTTGGCTTTTGCCGAAGACTTGCTAGCAGCTTCGATCAACTTCACGTTGGAGTAGTGAATGGTGCCTTCAGTTTTAACAAGGTGGTTTTCTTTTTTATCCAAATTGGTCTGAATGCGAACGCCTTGAACTTTAATGCGCATTGTATTTGGATAAACTTCTAACACAGAACCGGTTTTACCTTTGTCGCTGCCAGAAATAACTTTAACTGTGGAACCTTTTTTAATCTTTAGTTTCATACTTCACCTATCTTTATTTTAGACTCTCTTTTTAAACTTTCTTTTTAGCTTTAGCTTTTACTGTCGCAGTGGCTTTTGCCGCTACCCCAGTGGTTTTAGCTTCAACAGTCGTCGCTTTCGCAGCTCCAGCAGTGGCCTTTTTAGCTTTTATCTTACGAACAATGCGTCTTTTCACCGTGAGGGCGCGAGGAGACATAGAGTCTTCGTCTTGATTCAAAATAAACTTATCGAAACCACCAGAATGCTCCAACGAGCGAATCGTGCTTGCCGCAATTCTCAAAGTTACGAACTCAGCAAGAGCATTGCTAAAAATACGTTTCTTTTGAACATTGGGAATGGCCTTAAACTTTGTTTTGATGTTTGAATGGCTCACTAAGTTCTTAACAACAGGGCATTTTCCAGTCAGTTCACAACGTGCCACGATGGCCTCCTTAAAAATTAACAAAAGAGTTTATAATTGAAAAAGAGACTTGTTGGCAACCCTAATTTATCGTATACAGTCAGATTCCTAACCCATATTAATGGAGTGATTGAATGAAAGAGACTGGAACCGATAATTCTTTACGCAAAGTGATCCGCAACAAGTACCGCACAGATCTTCGCGGCGATCATTTTTTCGACTATAAAGATCCAGGAAGCCTAAGCCGCTATGTTTCTGAAGGTGGCAAGATTACCCCGGCTCGCATCAGCAAATTGAGCTTAAATCAGCAAAAAAAGCTGTGTTCTGCCGTTAAAAAGGCCCGTAACCTGGCGCTTCTACCAAATGGTGCACCTGCTTACGATGAAGGCGGAATCCCAGAAATGATCTCGCCAAAGCCATTTTCGATCTAATTTCTCGAATGGATTGAATTCTGCCTTCACCGGCAGGGTAAATAATGCAGTCAGCAAAACCAAGCTCAGCGCACCCCGCTGGGCTTTTTGTTTTTGAGCCCCAGAGGTCCTTCGGTTCGTTGGACTGGTATTTTTTACACGGGGTTTCTTCGCAAAAGAATCCGATTTTTTAATTTGAGAGCCCTCTTTTGTCCGGATGCCGAAAATTTTTGTCACCAAAATCCGAAAATTCCGAATTTTTTTATTTTATGCGAATTTAAAGCGGACACTGCGTGGCACTGCCCTTGCTCTTACAGTCTCTTGAGAAACAAGGGAGATACCATGAAAAAATCACAAAAATTCACACTGATCCAGATGCTCACGCAGTTCGGACTCGATCCGGCGGAGTGGTTGATCGACAGTAACGGGAAAGGTTTTTTTGATAAACTTTTACTCGTTAACAAAGACGATCCCAACTTTCGTTTGATTGGCGAAAAAGATCAAAAAGGTTGGAAGAGTTTGCAGCTGCTTTCTATTTAGTGCGGCCACAAGAATGGCAAACGCTAAAAAATTTCCCAGCAGCTCAATGCGCCCCCGGGATTTTCGAATTGGTAGATTGCCGTGGGTAAAAAATCGACGAGAAGATCTTGAAAAGATCGCGTTGCGAGCGGTGGATTTTGCGCGAGGATTTCGTGCCACGTTTTGTTTTTAAACTGGGCCACTAAGTAGCCGTCGATAACCACCAAGTAGCTGGTGTTTTTTTTGATTGGTACCCATTCACCGTTAATTAACAATTCCAACTTCTTTTTTTTCTCGCGAACATCAAAGTTGAGCTGCGGGCTGTACGCGCCTGTTTCCTTTCGTTCATAGTCCGCTCGACGAGCGAAAAAAAGATTTTCGATATCCTTACCCAGCAAACGAAAAACAGCGGACTTGTTTTCAAAAGGGTACATTTCACGAAGATCAATTTCGCGCAAGCTTCCCGCCTGCAGGGGCTCCTCTCTCCGGTAGGAACTGGAGTTGATCAAGGCGATGACTGGCTCTGTCCACGAATTCATCAGTGACCGAACCCACAAAGTATGGGCCTCGCCCAAAAGACTTCCAAGATCTGTGCGACCACGCTTCATGTGATACTTGTGAGAGTCGAAGCCCCTTGTCCATCCCACCACGCGACCCAGACGTCGAGCCACCTGGGAAATAAAACTGTCGACATGGTCCTTAAATTTTTGCAGTTCCAAATCAGCCAGAATGGCTTTGTCGGTGACCGCATTGAGAGTGGCATTTCCCTCGGGAAAAAGTTGCTTGTCGATGCGGGAATACGACTCTTCAGAAATAGCTATATGCAAAACCGGCGTGCGAACCTCCGCAGTTTCGCGGTCGATGTCGATGACGTTGAAAGAGCCATGGGAACCTGCATCGGCAATCAAAGAATTGTGTCGGCGGTAAGCGGCCACTATGTGATCATCGGCTCCCATAATCAATGGCACGCTGACGCCCAAAGAACTGAGCATTTTTGGCAGCTGAGACAAACGCTCATGGCCCTCATGAACACCCAAGAAAATTTTTTGAAAACCCTTTTCCTTAACTCCAGGAAGGTTGCGCTTGAGGGACTCCTCATAGGTCTCCACGTCTGCAAACAAGGGCCGTGCACTTTCGCGAGTCAAATTGGCTTTTGAAAAAAAACTCTCTAGGGTCATACCCATGATGGCTGACTTGAAAGATAAAGTTTTTAGCTCGTAGTAGGGAAGAATAAAGTCTCGAAACGGTCGGCGAACTTTAGTGAGGTTGGCAGCCAGCACGGGTATGCCCCATTCGTAAAGCTGCTGCATCTGCTGAAACAACAACTCTCCCCCAAAATTCAATGCCCAATCGGGTGAATCGTGGTTTCCGAAAGTAAACAGCACTGTGTACCCACGGTCTTTCAACAACCGCAAGGCATCAAAGGACAACTGACCTTTATCGACGTCGCTGTATGGATTTTTGGAGGTATGATCTCCTATCACGTATACGATAAATTCACCCTGTGGGTGTTGGGAGTAAAAAGACTGAGCCAGTAGATCCATGGCCTTGAGTTGCTGCGGAAGGGTGGCGAGGGTGGAGTGGGCGTCGGTCCACTGCACAATGCGCACTTGTGAAAAAGCTGAAGAGGCAAATAATAAGATCGCAAGTCCGCACAAAACGTGCAGCCGAAGTCGCATTTATAGGTCTCCTTGAATGTGGCAACTCTATTCGAGGCTAACGTTCTGCTGTAGCAAATTGAGGGGGCATGAAGATAATGCAAAAATCTTAGGGAATTCATGACTGGTTTTTTGTGCTGCGTATTTATTGGCTGATTACTGCAGGGAGCGTGGGCAGCTGTAGGAAAGCACAGTGCGCTCCCAAGCATCTTTTGCAGGCAGTTTTTTTAATTTGATCAACTGCGCGTGCAGACTGTTTTGCAACTGTACGTAGGCCTCTTGGCCGTAAAGCCTTATGTATTCGCTTTTTAAACGGCAATAGATGATTAAATCCTCTTGATCCAGCCAGCCAAAAAGTCCCCGGCGAATGTTGGGGCCGTCGTTCCAAGAAATTTGACTAAACGTGTACATTGAAATCGTCATCCACTGCTTAAACGCGGCCATGGGGTCTGCGCCGCCGGTAAAGTGTTTCAGCTTGCGAAGCGAGCTGAGTCTGTCGGCACTGCACTCGGTGGGAATATTGCGACTGGAGAGCAAGGTTTTTTTAATTCCTTCCATCCAACCAAAACAGGCACCGGGTGAGTTTTGCTCTTGGCACAGGATGAGTTGTTTTTGATATTCTGGAGAATGTCTGACCGAGCGTTTTACGTGGCCGTAGATGTAGTTTTGATTTTCTTTTTGAAAAATTTCGTGTTGCAGATCACACACGGTTTTTGGCGGGTCGTCGTACACAAAGTACAAAATCACCAGCGCCACCACCATGGGACCAATGAGCACTTTAGGAATGGACGCAAAAAACTGATCCATTTTTTCCTTTAAAAGAAAAAGCCCACATCGAGAATCACACTCAGGATCGTGTCGTTGAGCGCGTTCAGCTGTGTCGGTACGCCTCCGGTGAAGGCTGTTTTCATGGCATCACCGGGCTTAAGAATATTGAAACTGAGTTCAAGGTTCACACCGCTTCGGTACGTTTTTCCAACCCAGATATCAAACTCCGTACCGAGGGATTTTGTATTGCCAAACTGCACGGTACCCGCTTGCAAGGCGCTTGAAAGATCGCCCGTGAGATACGAACGCTCCAAATAATTGGCCGCTCCTGATTTGCTCTTTTCGAAAAACAAAACCTCTCCGCCCACATACCACTCCGACGAAAAGCGCAGCGATGCCCCCGAGCGCAGGTAAGTGAGATTGCCAAATTTAAAAAAGTCCAAGCGACCGGCATTTTGGTGCAAGTTGTAATTCAGCGGCTCGTACTGGCTGTCGGTTCCGTCGCCAGCGAGATCATCGCCGCTGTCGGCGTGATATCCTACCCAGAGTTCGAAGTTTTCCCAGTCGGGCATTAAAAATTTAGCTTCGGTATCAAGCATCAGTTGTTTGACTTTGTCGGTCACAGTGATGCCTTCTTTGGTGCCGGTAACGTAATTAATACTGCCGCCCACTTCGTAATAAACGCCACCAAAAACCAGATCAAAACCAAAACGTTGCACGCGCTGCTTGCGAAGAACAGTGGCTGTTCCGGGAATTTGTCCCACATCGCCAAGAACTTGTACAAAGTGAATGTCGGCCATGCGAATCATGTCGGAGAGATCTTTAAAATCCAAATCCAAAATGTAATTGGTGAGTTCGGGATCGGAGGCGATGGACGACGGCGCCACGCGATCGAGCTCGTAAACTTTTACTCCGTAAAGCGAAAGCTCCATCACGTCCCAATCAAAAAGCAAACCAAAGCCATCGTAATAGGTGGGAACATTTTCCCATTGGTTTTCGCCGTAGGAAAGCCCGCGACCAATCACGATGGGCTGACGACCAAATTTTAAATCTAAAAAGTCTGCCACTTTCCAATTGGCCCACGCTTGCTGAAGAATAAACGTGTCGCCGTTTGTGCTATTCACTTCGCCCCAGGCGCTGTGATGAATGGCGCGAAAAAAAGTTTCGAGATACTCGCCCTTATTGAGTTGTAAATCCAGTTGCGCGCGATGGTTGGTATTGACCAAATCTTCTTCGAATGGAAGATAGCCACCCGTCGCGTTTTGCAGGTAAAATTGTCGAAGCCTTAAGCCCCCACCCATTTTGTAGAAGATGTCTTTTTCTTTGTCGGGATTTTCCTGCGCGGAAAGCGCCAGCGGAAGAAGACAGAGAGTGGCTAATAAGTATTTGAACATATTCATTATTTTAAAAAATTATGGGATCAAAAGCAAACAAGTTTTTCGGAAAGACCTAGCCTTTCGTTGGTGCATCTGCGGAGCCAAACAACCGATAGGTGGTGATGAAGAAAATTTCCTTGCTGCTTGGTGTTTTGTTTTTGCTAGCGTCCAGTCTTTCGTGCGCAAAGACGCAGCCGGTTTCGCAATCGGAAATCATCCCCGAAGCACCCACACGGATCATTCCTCCCGACATTGTGGGCGATTCCAGCTGGAAAATTGCCATCATCTCCGATATGAATGGCTCCTATGGCAGCACCAGCTACTCAAACGCCGTTGCAAGCGCCATCCAGCACATCACCGCCAGCGGCGTTTCGGCGGTGCTCTCCACCGGCGACATGGTGGCTGGGCAAAAATCAGGTTTGGATTATCAAAAAATGTGGAACGCGTTTCACAGTGTTGTCACAAAACCTCTCTCCTCGGAGGAAATTCCTTTTCTACCCTCTCCCGGAAACCACGATGCCTCGGCGGGAAGCAATTTTAAAAACGAACGCGATTTTTACATCAATAACTGGAACACATTTCCCATCGAGCGTTTTAATTCTGCACGTCCCAACAACGCAAAAATAGAATTTATTTCGGGTGTGGTGCAAAACTATCCGCTCAATTACGCCGTAAAAATGGGCCCTGCGATTTTTATCAGCCTCGATGCCACAGCGGTGGGCCCCCAGATCAACAATCAACTGACGTGGCTAGAAGATGTGTTGAGCAAAACCGCCAGCGCAAAAATAAAAGTGGTGTTTGGCCACGTGCCGCTTTTTCCGTTCACCTTTAATAAAACCACCGAGTATCTCGCCTACGGCACGGCAAAAACCACCTACGCCGAACGCTTTGAAACTTTACTTGAGACTCACAAAGTGACTTATTATTTAAGCGGTCATGCGCATGCGTTTTATCCCGGTCATCGAAATGGACAGGTTCGCTATATTTCGGTTCCACTTTTAGGTTCGGGGGCGCGAAAAGTTTTAACCCAGAATGGTGAGGGCAGTGTTTCGAAAACCAGTTTTTTATATCTCACCTTCGATGCTGACGGAAACCACAACCTTGAGGCTTTAGAAAGCCCATCGTACAAAGCCATCGCCTTTAAGTCCCTTCCCGCCGCGGTCTCGGTTCCTAAAACCGATACTGCCGACTGCAAACAGTGCAGCACATTTCCGCAGGAGTTTTTCCTCAGTCCCACTTCGCGGGATCTTTTTTATCGACTGGTCGACTAGCGGAGCCCTAATAACGGGTTAAGTTGCTGAACACACTGATAATTTAGCAAACCCTGCTCGACCCTTTGCCCCTTAAGAATAATACTGCAATAAGTAATTGATCTTGTTGATTTTTGTGAAAATTCCAACTAAGTTCTCGGTCTCGGCTCATACAAAAAATTGTGTCGGCCTTTCGGGGAGTAGCGCAGTCTGGTAGCGCATCTGGTTTGGGACCAGAGGGTCGCAGGTTCGAATCCTGTCTCCCCGACCAATTTTTTTTTGACTTAAAATCCCAAAAAAACAGCACAAAAAATCCCTAATAATTGTAAGTAATTGAAATCCCACAGAGGGGGTTTTTCTGTTGTGCCTATTTTTTAATGAAATATCATGACGTTTCACGAGTTTGCTTCACGGAAGCTTCACGAATGCTTCACCTAAAATGACCCCTTTTCAGAGGGGAAAGGCCGTGGTTTGCCTGCAATTGAATCGAAAGCACGAAAAGAACATGTATTCGTTTCTAGTAATCTAAAATTGTTAGTTCTAAGACTAACCAAATGGCCCTTGCGAAAACTTAGAGCATCATTGAAGCGCTTCAAATAAACTTCATAAGATGTCAGACTTATACTGCAAAGTCCTACTTTCAGGCTTAGTTGTGCGGTTAATAGCTGAAGTTATAATGACGCCAAGTCGTCGTTTCTATTCAACTTGGCAAACTCGATGGAAGCACAGAGTCTCTACGTTTATCGTTCTAGAAGGCTCCCAATAATCTTTTAATGATGATGAGTCGTCTCTTTCTTTTCTTTTACAATCTCATCAAATGCTTTTAAATCATAGCTAACGTCGACTGATACACCGTCTCGGTTGGCTTTCAGATTCAGCTTTCCATCTTTTGGAGGAACGGCCTTTGTTTTACAGTGGTAATGGGTTCCTCCCATCACTGAGCAATCAAGTTTGATTTCTTCCTTAGATGTTTTTATAGATCCATCTAAGCTTGAGTTTTTTACCGTTGGATTTAATAAATTACCATCAAGTAGAAAAATATGAAATGATCCATCTTTGTCAGCAGCTACTTCGGTGTGAACATTTTTAGCCATCTCAATCTTTCCACCGTGGGGACCTGGTTTATCTTCACCATGTGCAAACACTTGTAATCCAGAAAAAAGAATTAAAAAGAATATAGAATTTTTCATAGCAGCTCCTTATTTTACAACTACAGAGAGAGGAATTGTTTTTAAAACACCATCATCAATAAATTGAATCCACAACCGATATTCTCCAGCCAAGGGGAAGGTTGCATGTAGCATACCCATATTTGCGTCGTTACCCTCCATCGGGTGAACATGAATAAGGTCGTTTCCATTAAGTGGTGTCGCGATTACGTGAGCAAAAGCTCCCAGGTATGGAGAAAGACTAGGTGCTGTACCATCCGTTCTTGTTACCATAAAATCTATCATCGCCATTTTTCCAGCTTTGAGTTTTGTATTCGCAAGCTCTACTTGAGTTGTGCCATCTGCACCGACTCTTACATCACCAAGAGAGGTGACTGGGATCTCCATCTCACCATTAACAACTACAACTGATCTACTTACAGAAAACTCTTTTCCATTTAACGTTTTTCCTTGCGCCCACACCTTATATGATCCACTTACGGGAAGGTTCAATTCGACGTCCCAGGCCGTACCATTAAACTGAGGGTGCACATGGTTAAATTCGTTCAAAGAAGCGTCGTAAACCACGAGATGAAGAATTTTCGTATGTGTTTCGATTAGATCCATATCTGAAATCGATTTTGAAGTTTTATCATCCACGAGGTTAAACGAAAAATTGAGGCTTTCTGATGCAGAAAGAGTGGTTTGTGGGGTTTCGATTTGAACCCCGGCGAATGCAGAACCGCAAACTAGTAACCCTGTTAAAAATAATAATTTTCTCATATTCCCCCTTATGTTGTTGAAACTCATCTGTTCTTTAGCATGAAGTCATGTAAGACGGACCTAAAAAGTAAACTCTGGCCGCTTAGCTAGACATTACTAGAAGCAACTACGTTCGCGCTATGCGTTTTGTGACAAACATCAACAAATAAAAAGAATAGTGTAATTATCCTAGAAATTTTAGGTATTTATGAAATATATTAACTTTCTGTCACAACCGGCTTTGTCAATTCGTAGTACCAAGTGAGGATTATACTAAAGTGATTAAAAATAAAACTGACGAGGAACTTATGTTGGCCTACCAATTGGGTGATGAACTTGCTTTTATTGAGCTCTATGACCGTTACGCGAAAAAAATAAATGGATATTTAAGATCAAAGCTCATTAATGATTCCCAAGCGAATGACTTGCTTCAATCGACCTACCTTAAACTTCACAAGAGCAAACATCTCTATAATTCGTCTCTCCCCTTTTCACCTTGGATTTTCACAATTTGTAGAAACGAACTCACTGATTTTTTTCGCAGACAGAAGACTCTACATGAACCTTTCGATGAAGAACTCCTTGCTCCACAAACGCAATCTTATGATGAAGGTTCAGAAATTGATCTATCGAAACTTTCTCAAGAACAGCAAACCGCACTAAAGATGAGATATTATAACGATGCAACTTTTGAAGAGATCGCAAAGGCTCTTAGCACTTCCCCCGCCAACGCCCGACAAATTATTAGTCGCTCTTTAAAATATTTAAGAGGTTTTTATGAAAAACAGTAAAAAGACAAATTGGGAATCTGAGTTTGCAGAATTTTTAAAATCGGAACCCGTTGAAGTACCTCACAAGGTCACTGAAACGATAATTTCCAAAATCCAAAAGGAACTTAATCCTTCATTCTTGCAAGTATTCGGAAAAATTTCCTCTATCCATCTAATCATTGGCCTAGTTACTTTAATGTTTTGTCCACAATTTGATATTTCGATCACATCTCAAGTCGGACTTGTTCCGTACCTTATGCAATTTGGACACGAGGTGTGCACTTTTGGCTGTGGAGCAATTTTTGTAGGAACAAGTCTATTAGCTTCTAGCTTTTACCTGAAACCTGAAGAAGTAAAAGTCTTAAAAAGACATGAACTTTTACAGCTCCTTGTTCTGTCTTCCCTTTCACTTGGATTTTTTGTTGCTCTTGGAGCAGAGGTCGTCTTATCACTCGGCATCATCTGGCTTGCTGGAGCTACTCTTGGTGGAATTTTATCACTCAATCTAGGATGGACTCTTCGTCGCCTTCAGTACAGAGAAGCTCTATGAAATATATAATCTATTTGATTGTAATTTTAAACGCATCCGTTGCTTTTGCTCATCCGGTTTCTTTTAAAGATGCAACTGCTGTGATGACATGGAATCAGTCTTTTATGACTGATAACTGGATCACCTACAGTTTTCACCCCAAAATGGCCGTCGCGGCTCGTACAATGCGCCTAGAGATGCCCGAAGGCCGCATGGACTACTACGCGCCTCAATTTGATTTCTTAGTAAAAAGGTGGAACGAGACAAATTCACAGGCAAATATTTATATCTACGGATCTTACGGCGTCGCTCACTTTTTAAATCAAACGGATCGCGCCTCTCAAGTCGGAGTGGAAGTAGATGCAGAATCCAGGAAGTATTATATTTCAGTCCAATATGATAAAATGTGGACTCCTATCGGGCCCGATATGGATATCCTGAAAGCTAGGCTAGGAATCGCGCCGTACGAGGCAGAATTTAATGAAGTTGCAAGTTGGTTTATGATTCAATATCAACGACATCCAACGCTTGTAAAACAACATGTTGTTACTCCACTAGTTAGAATCTTCTACAAAAGCTTTCTTTTTGAAGGTGGAGTGAGCACCGACGGCGACTGGATGACGAATTTTATGTTTCACTTTTAAAATAAACACGAGGAGAATTTATGAAATTAACAATGATGACTCTGATTTTAACGATTGCAAACTTGGCTTTTGCAGTCGAGAAAAACATCACCGTTAGTGTAAAAGGAATGGTCTGTGCATTTTGCGCACAAGGTATCACGAAAAAATTTAACTCTGAACCAGCAGTTTCCAAAGTGGACGTGAGTCTTGAGAAAAAAATCGTAAAACTGTCTCTTAAAGAAGGACAGGATATTCCAGATACTAAAATTGAAGGAGTTCTTAAAGATTCAGGTTTTAACGTAGAAAAAATTAGCAGAGATGAAAAATGAAAAAGGCTATTGCGTTTTTAAGTTTGTTTACCTCTGTGAGCACATTACTGTGCTGCGCCCTTCCAGCACTCTTCGTGGTATTGGGCTTTGGTGCAGCTTTTGCGGGAATTGTTGGAAACGTTCCACAGCTCATTTGGATTTCTGAAAACAAAATGTTACTTTTTGGGACAGGCGCTGTTTTATTAATCCTGGGTGGCTTTTTGCAGTGGCAAGCCCGCAGTCTGGCGTGCCCCATTGATCCAAAACTTGCAGCTTCATGTTCAACAACTAAAGATTGGTCTCTACCGCTCTATTTTGGCTCAGTCGTCACATACCTTATCGGTGCGTTTTTCGCCTTCATCGCGCCGATGCTGGCCTAGTCGATGCAGAAATTATTTTTTTACTCATTTTTTTTAATTTTTTCTTTCACTCAGAATGCTTTTGCTAAAACTGTTCAATATGAACTCTCAGCATCACAACAATCGGTAAACTTAAGCGGAAAACGTAAGATAGACTTCGCTATCTCTCTCAATAACCAAATTCCAGCACCAACATTATCATTCACAGAAGGTGATGAAGCTGAAATTAAAATCATCAACAATTTAGATCAAGAACTGTCTATCCACTGGCATGGCATTCTTCTGCCTCCAGAGATGGATGGTGTTCCTTATGTGACAACAGCTCCGATCAAAGCCGGTAAGTCTTTTACATTCAAGTTTAAGATCCGCCAAAACGGCACCTACTGGTACCATTCTCACACAGGACTCCAAGAACAAAAGGGAGTGTATGGAGCCATTGTTATTCACCCGCAAAAACAAAAAATAAAAGTCGACAAAGATGTGACTGTCGTCCTCAGCGATTGGTCCGACGAAAATCCCGATCAAATTTTAAAAAATCTGAGAAAAGATGGTGATTATTATCTCTATAAAAAAGGCACCATTCGCTCGTGGTATGGAGCCATTAGCCAAGGTGAAGGTGCTTTGGGGCGCTTTTTATATAACGAATGGACCCGTATGGGTGGAATGGACCTTTCGGATGTTGGCTACGATGCTTTTCTCATCAATGGGATGCGCGATGTTCAACTCGTGGAAGGACACCCTGGGGAACGTATTAGATTAAGAATTATTAATGCCGGAGCCTCGTCATACTTTTTCGTCTCTCTTGCCAACCTGCCATTCACTGTTGTGTCTGCTGACGGCATTGATATAGAACCATTAAACTCCAAAGAATTACTTCTAGGCATGGCCGAGACCTACGATATTGTTTTTACCATCCCTGAGCATAAAAATTTTGAACTAAAAGCCACAGCGCAAGACGGTACGGGTACAGCATCTGGTTGGATCGGCATGGGGGAAAAAGTCTTCGCCCTGAACAAGCCAAAACCCGATCAGTATGCATCGATGGAGCATACAAATCACGGAAGTGCGCACGCTACAGATCAAAAGATGAGCCACGATGAGCACTCGATGAACCATGAAGCACATACTTCTGACAAAGAACAGCCACAAACAGATCATAAAAACCACTCCCCTCCTTCGGAACATACACAGCACGATACTCATCAGAAAAGTGTTGCGGTCGCTGTAAATCAATTCGCTCATTTGCCGACACTGGAATCGTTGACGGTAGACGATATTAAGTCTCGCGAAACCACTCTGTTTGATGCCAATACTCCAGTGCATGACGTAAAGCTCGTTCTCGGTGGGGATATGTCTCGCTACATTTGGTTTATAAACGGGAAAACGATTCAAGAAGATAGAAATATAATCATTAAAGAAAATGATGTTGTCCGGTTTACATTGGAGAATCAGACAATGATGCATCATCCGATGCATCTTCACGGGCACTTTTTCCGAGTTGTAAATAAATTCAAAGAAAAATCTCCACTCAAGCATACAGTAGATGTTCCTCCTCACCAGACGAGAACGATTGAGTTTTTAGCGAACGAACCCGGGGAATGGATGCTCCATTGCCATAATCTCTATCACCTCAAAACTGGAATGGCTCGCGTAGTAAAATATTCCTCATTTACGCCAAAACCGGAAATCGCTAAATGGCAAAAAGATGATCCACACAACCACGATCATTGGTACAATTATGGACTCCTCGAAACTTCTTCGAATCATGCACAAGGATATTTTAGTCTTTCGCAGACATGGAATCAGTTTGAGGCAAGGGTTGAAACTGCAAATATTCAGAATAAGCAGTTTGCTTTTGAGGGGCGAAATTGGGATTACGAAGTAGATCTTTTTTATCGACGCTGGTTGAACAGATATTTCAATGTCATCGCTGGTGGAACGAACTATGGTGAAGAAAATAAAGCTGTCATAGGCGTTGGCTACCTACTTCCCTTTCTAGTTCGAACAAACTTGCTCATTAATAACTCTGGTAAAATAAGGATTGACGTTGATAAGCGGTTCCAATGGACCAAAACCGTTTTTACTGATGTTGAATACAGCTTACGACCGAACCAGAATGGCGAACACGAATCAGAACTCGAGGTTTCTTTGATGTATTCGCCAAAGTGGTCATGGGCTGCTGGCCTTATGCTTACTAATGACAGTCTCGGTGGCGGCGTTGAAATCCAGTTTTAACAAAATAGAATCTCCTTGACGAACCTTATATACTATACTACCCTATAGTATATAAGGTTCACAAAAGGCGGTTTATGGCTAAGCAAAAAACAACTCTCAAAGACCCCAACACTCACCCCGACCACTCGGGTCAGAAAAGCCGTGTCAATCGCATCCGCGGTCAAATCGATGGAATCGAACGCATGATTGATGAGCGGAGATACTGTGTAGATATTGTTCAACAGATCAAAGCCGCTCGCTCGGCACTGACTGGGCTCGAAAACTCAATTATTGAAACTCATCTTCGAGGTTGTGTTCAAAGCGCAATGACCTCGAAAGACGCTCACGATGCTGAACAAAAAATTCAGGAAATTATGAAAATCATGGCTAAATAGCCACGAGAAGGAAGTACATTATGGATCAACCACAAAGTTCCAATCACAATCATCACGAACATCATTCATGCTGTTCAATTGATAAGAAAACAAATTTAGAAAATACAAGTGTTATAGATCCTGTATGTGGCATGACCGTCGAGCCCAAAAACGCGAAGGGACAATCAGTGCGCAAAGGGAATTCCTACTTTTTTTGCAGCGCCAAATGCAAAGTAAAGTTCGATGAAAATCCAGAAAAATATTTGAACAAAGAAAAATTCCACGAAGCCACTTCGTCGAAAGATATTGAATATACCTGCCCAATGCACCCTGAGATCATTCAAATGGGCCCTGGTTCGTGTCCAAAGTGCGGAATGGCCCTAGAACCTCTAATGATCTCACTCGATCAAGAAGAGGATAATAGTGAATATCTGGACATGAAGAAACGATTTTGGGTTGCTACAGCACTCTCGATTCCTCTTCTTTTTATAACTATGGGCGGGCGCCATCTTATTCATAGCTCACTTCTTCAGTCACTTTTTGGTTATATTGAATTCTTACTTGCAACACCCGTTGTACTTTGGTGCGGATGGCCGTTTTTTGAGAGATTCGCACAGTCCTTAAAAAATAAAAGTCCCAATATGTTTACGCTCATTGGACTAGGGGTCGGAGTTTCATATATCTTTAGTGTTATCGCCCTATTCTTCCCCCATCTCTTTCCGGGATCCTTCATAGATCCAATGACTGGGTACGTTGGGTTATATTTTGAACCCGCTTCAGTGATTGTAGCGCTAGTTCTTCTAGGTCAGGTTTTAGAGCTGAAAGCACGCGGGCAAACTGGTGCCGCAATCAAAGCTCTTCTTAACCTTGCGCCAAAAAATGCGACAAGAATTAATTCTGATGGAAGCGAAGATGAAGTTTCCATGGATCAAATACGCATTGGAGACACTCTGCGCGTTCGTCCCGGCGAAAAAGTTCCCGTTGATGGCATTGTGGCATCCGGTCAAAGTACCGTGGATGAGTCGATGATTACAGGAGAGCCACTACCCGTTCAAAAGTCCCCTGGGGACAAAGTCGTCGGAGCTACGATCAATGGCACAGGCTCATTTATCGTGAAAGCTGAAAAGGTCGGAAAAGACTCCTTATTAGCGCAAATAGTTCAGATGGTTTCGGATGCACAACGCTCACGGGCGCCGATTCAAAAACTTGCCGATCAGATTTCTGCTTTTTTCGTGCCTGCCGTAGTTCTCGCAGCAATAGTCACAGCGGTTGTGTGGAGCATTTGGGGCGTCGAGCCGAAGTTCGCTTACGCTGTTGTAAATGCTGTAGCAGTTCTTATTATCGCATGCCCGTGTGCCCTCGGACTTGCGACCCCTATGTCAATCATGGTTGCCACTGGTCGCGCAGCAGGAATGGGAATTTTATTTAAAAATGCTGAATCCATTGAAACGCTTAGAAAAGTAAATGTCTTGGTCATTGATAAAACTGGGACAGTTACAGAAGGTAAGCCAAAGCTGATGGAAGTTAAAAGCTATTCAGATAAATCTACAGATGAAATTCTTCGCTTAGTTGCCACCTTGGAAAAGGAAAGCGAACACCCCTTAGCCTCGGCCATTGTTGCAGGAGCATCTCATTTGAAGCTTGGCCAAACGGAATCGTTCACTTCTATAACTGGAAAGGGAACACAGGCAATTGTAGAAGACAAGTTAGTTCAAATTGGAAATATTTCTCTGATGAATGATTCTTCTATCTCTACCAATTCGGCTGAAAAGTATTCTGATGAATTGAGAGGTCAGGGGCATTCAGTTATGTACGTTGCTATCGAAAAGACTTTCGCAGGAATTATAAGTGTAGCTGATCCAATAAAAAAGACATCATTAGATGCGATCAAAGAATTAAAACACTCAGGCATCAAAGTCATCATGCTTACTGGAGATAATCAAAGAACCGCAGCTGCCGTTGCCAAGTCTGTAGGTATTGACGACGTCGTCGCCGATGTTCTTCCTCAGCAAAAAACGGATGTTATTAAAAGATTGCAGGCTGAAGGAAAAATTGTGGCCATGGCCGGAGATGGCATCAACGATGCCCCTGCTCTAGCACAAGCCCAAGTTGGTATTGCGATGGGGACAGGCACAGACATCGCGATAAAAAGCGCGGGAGTTACTCTTGTAAAAGGTGATTTAAAAGGAATTGTTAGCGCGATAGCAATCAGCAATGCGACAGTTAGAAACATCAAACAAAACTTGTTTTTTGCATTTTTCTACAATGCTTTAGGCGTACCGGTTGCTGCGGGAATTTTATATCCTTTTTTCGGTATTCTTCTTAACCCTATGTTTGCAGCATTGGCTATGAGCTTGAGCTCTGTGTCAGTTATTGCGAACGCTTTGCGCTTAAGATCTAAGGCCCTTTAATTGCTTTCGCAGGTCAGCAAAACTTTGGCCTGCAACTTTTTAGTTCTGTTAAGTTGAACTGTCAATTTTTACACAGAAAAGTCGTAATTTGCTAAAGTATAGGCAATCCTACAAAAATCCAAACCGACGTAGAAGTAAAGAATAAAAGAAATAAAAAATTCCCAGACTAATAATACTGATAAAAAGAGAAGCCCAAAAATTGAGTCCAAATTTTAGTAGCACTGGTAAAAGTAAGAAAAACCCAAGTGATGGTAATACAAACCAGAATATACCCAAAGACAACTCAGATACTTTTGTTACATCACTGGACTTAAAATAAAGCATAGACAGTGCTAGAACAGAGGTTAAGGGTAACGACACTAGCAGTGAGGATAAAAAGCTTGAACGATTCGAAAGCTCTACTGCACTGGCTATAACGATTGCAGAAATTAAAGTATTTAATATAAATTGCATAAATTATTTCCTTATTTAAAAAAGTCTGTCTACTGTATTTCACTTTTACTTAACAAATGGCCTCTGGTTATATAAAAATCTCTTAACATTTCATTATATTTTGTTTTTACTTCTAAAAGTTTATCTACAGATCCAAGAACATCGGGGGAGTTTTTCACTCCTCTAGAGTATTCATTCAATGTCAACTTTAGATAATCTTGAGCTCGCTTTATGTTTTCTTCAGCATCGTGAATTTGCCGATGCAGAAAATTTAAAGAAGCAATTTCAGAATGGGCTTCATTTTCAATTTCACGCTCTAAATATTTTGCTTCCGACTTAGAACTTTCAGATTCTGCATAAAGAGCCGCGGCCTCTTTGTTGCCTGTTGTAAAATCAAATAAATTCATTGTGGCTCTTATGCCTACGACAGTCTCTTTACCCTCTTGAGGTCCGAATACATTACCATTTCTGACGTTGTACTGATTTAAAGCAACAAAACCATCTATTCTTGGCCACCATGAGCGCGACTGCATTTTTGCAGACAATTCGTTTTCTTCAGCTTGAACCAAGTGGGGTTTGGCTAAAAACTGATGTTGAATCTCAGAGTGATTATTCACTTTTTCCATTCCTTCAAAATGATCCATATTATCTGCTAAAGAAACTTTAGAGTCTTCTTCATAGCCAATCAAATTTAGCAATTCTCTTTTTAAAATCTCTTTTTGCATATTCAAATGTTCAGAAGCGCGTTTTAATTCAGTATCTTTGATCTGAAACTCATAAAGATCTGCGCGTGTGGTTAGACCTGTTTTAACTCGCCTTTCGGCAGAGGTCAGATTTGATAAATTAATTCTTTTTATTTCATCCAACAAAACCACAGTTTTATCTATATAAACCAAATTCCAATAGGTCTCTTTGGCCTTTATGATCTCGTGATAGAGGGCAACTTTTTGCTCAGATTCGCTGCGAACTTTTCGTTTATTCACAATTTTATTATTCAAACTGTCTCTTGTTCCGTTAAACAAATTCACACTTATCTCGCCACCATAAGTTGGCTGAGTTCTTGTGTAATTATCACCAAGTTGAAAACGCTCATGCGCCCCATACAGTTTTAAATTAGGGAAAAAAGATCTTTTTAAGAATCCTTGTCGATGTGACATAGCTTTAGTCTGATGGCTTTTACTAATAACACGTTCATTTTGACTCTCAACTAATGATTTTAAATCTTTAACCTTCAAATTAAGTTCAGTTTGAGAATGAGCGTATTGCGAAACGAAAAATGTAATCCAAAAAAATAATTTCATAAAAAACCCCGTGAGTTAATAGGGCCTAAAATTAGGCCCAAGAATATTTAATCTAGATTGTCAAAAGCAGTGAGCAGTTCTTTACTCCCATCTTTCAAAACAACATCAATATTGTAAGGTTTTGATTCTGGCTTTGGCATTTTTCCAGAAAAAATTCCATCTTTGGCGTCAAGAGCAAAATTTGTTGATACCCACTTACCTTTGACCTTTGATGCTAAAGAGGCTGATGCCTGAGGCGAAAAGTTTTTTATATCTAATGCAAACATCTTTTCATTGTATAAGTAGACTCTGACAGTTCCATCTGTAGAGCGAACTAACTCTGCCTTGTAAACTAACGCAGCTTTTGATCCAATCTTTGCGTCTTGTTTTTGAACGACGGCAGATACAAGGCCGCCATACTTACCCGTATCGGCAAGCTTTGGTCCGTGGCCTTCATCGTGCGCATTCGCCAATCCTAAAAATCCTATTGTTATTGCGATTAAAACTAATCTCTTTTTCATTTCCACTCTCCTTCGTTTGTTTGGTTTTGTTGTTTCATATAATTAATAAATGCTTTTTTGCCGAATTTAAGAAATATAGTGGGTGTCACCACAAGATCTAATAGGGTTGACGATATCAGCCCACCTACAATCACAACTGCAACCGGATAAAGAATTTCTTTTCCTGGTTCTCCCTTGGATAATAGCAGAGGTACTAACGCAAGGGCTGCGGTAGAAGCTGTCATTAAGACGGGTACAAGTCTTTCTAATGATCCTCGAATTACCATTTGCGCATTAAACTCTTCACCTTCTTCTTTCATCAGATGAAGGTAGTGGCTAATCAGTAAAATTCCATTTCGACTTGCAATTCCACAAAGGGTGATGAATGCCACAAGCGTTGCGATTGAAAGTGTTCTCTCAGTCAGATAAATTGCAATAATACTTCCAATCACTGCCAAAGGTACATTCATCATAACCTGAAGACTAAGAATAGCTGATCTAAAATGAATATAGAGAACCAAAAATATCCCAAGTAAAGATAAAAGACCTAACCAAAAAATCCGTTTTGATGCGTTTTGCTGGCTTTCAAATTGACCGCCAATTTTAATAAAATATCCTTCTGGCAATTTAACTTTGTCTGCAATTACTTTTTGAATTTCACTGACAATTGTACCAAGGTCTCTCCCTTGGGTATTTGCAGAAACAACTATTCGTCTTTGCATGTCTTCACGATTGATCATGTTGGGGCCTGTCCCTTCGTAAACATTAGCTACATCTTGAAGTAATACTGGTTTTCCTGTGGGCATATATTTAATCAGAGTTTGATTGATCTTTTCAGTTGTTGCTCGTGACTCATCATCAAGCCTCATAAAAACGTCATGGATTCTTTGATTTTCTAAAAATTGCGAGGCGACCTCACCATTAAGTGCTATTTCTAAATCTTCTGCCAGTGTTCCTGCTCTGATCCCAAACTGATTTCCACTTTCTCGATCAATGGTTATTTTTAATTGCGGAATAAGAACCAAGGGCTCGGTTTGAAGGTCTACTACTCCATTTACACTTTTCATGGCATCAAAAATTTCACCACCATAACGCCTAAGTTCACCTAGATCAGGACCAAATATTTTAACAGCAATTTGAGCTCTCACACCAGATAGTAAGTGATCTAACCTATGGCTTATAGGTTGACCCAAGTTTACATATACATCCCCAGTTTTTTCAATGCGCTCGCGTATTTCTGGCAACACCACATGCATAGGTCGGCCTTCGGCCTTAAAGTCCACATCAATTTCACTCCAATGAACTCCTTCGGCGTGTTCGTCCATTTCTGCACGACCCGTGCGACGTACTGTTGATTTCACTTCAGGAACTGAAAGAATGGCTTTTTCAATTTCTGCTCCTAATTTATCAGAGGCAGAAAGTGAAATACCAGGTGCCGCTGCGACTCCAATTGTGGCTGTACCTTCGTTAAAGTCCGGCAAAAAGTTTCTTCCCATGAAAGGCAACAGTGCTAATGAAAATAACAAAAGCAGTCCCGCTCCTAGCAAAACAATTTTTGGTCGAGGCAAAGTATAATGAAGTATCACTAAGGCTTTGGCTTTTAAAAATCGAACTAAAGGGCCATCTTTGTCGTGTCCTACGGCTTTTGAAGAGGGTAGTAAAAACGAGCATAAGATAGGCGTCACTGTTAGCGACACAAATAGGGATGCAATGATCGAGATTATATAAGCAATACCTAGAGGCGCAAACAAACGACCTTCTATTCCTCCTAATGCAAAAAGGGGAATAAAAACAAGAACTACAATTATGGTTGATAAAACGATTGAATTTCGTACCTCTGATGAGGCCTCATAAATAACCCTCAAGTTTCCTTTGGGTGAACCTAATGCTCGATTCTCTTTTAGTCTTCTAAAAACATTTTCAACATCAACAATGGCATCATCCACCAATTCACCAATGGCGATAGCTATCCCACCAAGTGTCATGGTGTTGATACCAAGCCCCATGATTTGGAATACTATCGCCGTCACCAGAAGGCTTAAGGGGATGGCAACCAGAGTGATTCCCGTTGTACGAAAGTTCATAAGAAACAAAAAAAGAATTATCGCGACCATGATAATTCCATCGCGCAAAGCTTCTTCGACATTCCCAATGGCTGATTCAATAAAGTGTGACTGTTTAAATAAATCTGTTTCTAAGTGAACACCTTGAGGTAAAGTTTTTTGAGCCTCGATGAGTTCTTTATCAATGGCCTTTGTAAGATCTATTGTGCTTGCAGAGGGTTGCTTTTGAACGGTCATTATGACGGAGTGTTTGGCATTTATACTGCCTTCTCCTCGCTTAGTCTTTGCGCCTATACGTACTTGGGCCACATCTTTAACTAAAACGGGTTTGCCAAAGTGCATGCCGACAAAGGAATTCTCTATATCCTCTAAACTGGCAACTCTGCCAATGGGTCGAATTAAGAATTCCTTGTCGTTAATATCAATAAAACCACCGGTTGTGTTTTCACTGATTTCAGTGATCGCATGTTTTAAATCCTCTAAAGATATATTTTTGGCTTGAAGTTTTTGGCTTGAAATTAAGATTTGATACTGCTTAACTTCTCCACCCATAACTATAACTTGGCTTACCCCAGGTATTGTCATCAGCCGGGGTCTTAAGGTCCAATCTGCTAATGTTCGCAAATCCATAGAAGATGTTTGTCCATTAGGACTTGTTACACCTACGAACTGAATTTCACCCATGATTGAAGTCACAGGTCCCATCACGGGTTGCATGCCAGGTGGTAATCTATTTTGGACGAGTTGCAATCTTTCTGCTACGAGCTGGCGATTTTTAAAGATCTCTGTGCCCCAATCGAACTCTACATAAACTATAGATACACCTATGCCACTGCTTGATCGCGTTCTTAAAACGCCGGGTGTTCCATTTAGAACACTTTCTACTGGAAGTGTGACAAGTGTCTCCACCTCTTCTGGGGCAAGCCCATGGGCTTCAGTGAGCACGGTCACGGTTGGTCTATTTAGATTAGGAAACACGTCTACAGGTAGATTGGGCACCAACCAAGCCCCATACAAACAAATAGCTATTGAAAATATAACCATTGTCAGACGGTGTTTTAAAGAAAACCTTATTATTAAGTTCAGCATATTGATCTCCGCTTAAGCGAGCCAGCTTAAAAATTCTTTTAAAAAAGAAATTACCAAAGGATTAAGATAGATATAAAATCTAGCTAAAAAATAGCATTAATTTTTAATATCAATTCTTCGTTTTTAGCTGATTGGAGGGCGAAATATAGACCCTAAAATAGGACTTTTAGGGGGTAAATCATCATAAATAGAAAATGAAACTGACTCAATCTTAGAAACTGTTTTAAAACTAGTGAGCTGTGAAGCAGTCACAAAGTAGCTACTCGACATTGAAATTGAAACTTTGTGAGAGTGTGGTGCAGACGAATCGTGATCTTTGTCTTCATCATTTTGATGATCGTCGTGATGGTAATCTTCTTCGTCTAAATCATGGTGATGATGTTCTGACACTAACTCATGTGTATGTTCTATTTCAACAGTTACAGCAGGTCCAACAGACCTTGATGGGTCAGAAAAACTTGTACCCAAGGCATAAGTGCTGATTATGAGTAAGCAGATAATTAATCTCATCGACTTTATTATCTCTAACTTTACTTATTAAACGCAAGTAAAAATGTACGCTTGCCCGTATTATTTTTATCTCAGCTCTTTACTTTCGTTAAGAGCTGAGCTTGTTCTATTTACCTAGGATAACTTGTTCGACTTTTGGAGCAACCAAACAGTATGATTCGTCATTCGTCTGATCACATTCAAATGTGGCAGCTTTATGAAACCTCACAAGACATCCTGGATTTACCATTGCCAGCTCCCCTTCTGATGCGTCAAGTTCATAAGCACAGAACTCAATATCATCATCGGTAAATGAGATGTCCAGATCTACGTCAGGAGCCATCCAATCGCCCTTAAAGTTATATGAATCTTGCCCAAATCTAACCCTCGGATTGAATGTCACACCATTAAAAGGTTTAAACGGCGTTACTCTAATAGCTCTTAGGTTTATAGCACCACCTGGATCATTGCCATCAGAAGTAATATAGGGCTGATAGTCATACATTCTTTGGATTATGTCTTCGACAGCAAGAGGGTATATGTTTGTACTTCTCTGCGCCCATTGCTGAATGATTCCAGGATCGTTACCTGCATGAGCAGGATCTATTTCAACGAAACCTAAAGTGAAAACAAACAAAAGGCTTAAAATCATGTCGTAGAACTTAAGTCTCCTAAAATTTAGACCGTCTATCTTTCCTTTTTTAGCGTTATCATGTGCAAACTGTTTTGATTTAAATTTTATAGCTTGGAACATGGCTTTTAACTCCATTGTTTGTTCTGGTGTAAAGAATGAATCAATTGAATAGTAAGCTCTTGTCTTCCAGTATTCTGGCTTACCTGTGTTTTCTTTCATAATCTCAAAGACCTTGGCGTCTTTCTTAGCCTCAAGATCTGAGTCGTACTTATAGTCCGAATAGTTAATATAGTTTTCGGGAAAGTTCGAATAATACTTTCCTTCACTAGTGATATGCACAAGACCGCAATCCACATATCTAGTTAATACTGATAATGCTTTTTTAGGTGATGGCTCAGGAAATCTTCTTTTCACTTCCCCAAGTGAAAGACTCTGAACTCTTGTTGCATAGAACAACTTAAGCGAATATTCATCTGCATGAATTTCTTCGATTTGCTCGGGCTGAAGCCTGATGTTTGGCAAATCCTTTAATGTTGTATCTTGTACGTCCCCAATACGTTTCTCTGTATTTGGCTGCTCCTTTGGCAACCTACTCTCTTTTTCTATTTCCATTTCATCCCCCCGGAGAAATTAGTTGTTTACTTTCTTATCCTTACCCTATCTGCATGATTGCTTCGTGGCCTTTGATCTGATGATGACTGTCTTGAGAGGACGGCTACGAGTTCTTGCAAATATTCTTTTTTATCTTTTCCCACATCTTTCGATGTAAAATAAACTTGAGCTTCTAATGTTTTTATTAAACGCTGGTAGTCATCAAACGGAATCTCGCGCAATGCTTCGATCACTTTGATTTCTTCTGCGTAAACAAAAGCATCATCACTTGAAGAAAAAACATTTAGATTTACACCTAAACAATGAGCGATTCGAACTAGCTCATTAGCCGTTGCTTCTCTCTTGCCATTCTCAATTTTTGAGACGGAAGACTTTGGCAACTGGGCCATCTCATCAAGTTCGGCTTGAGTGATCTCTTTCGCCTTTCTTAATGATTTTATTTTATCTGCTAAATCGTGCTGTCTATTCTTCATGAATCGCTTTAAACCAAATCAGCGAATTAAAAGCAAGTAAAAAGTGTTGACTAAATAATCATATATTCTTTAAAACGCTTATCTGTATGGGGATACAGAGATTTATAAGGGGGAATAAATGAAGGAAATTAAATTATCTAATTTAGCGAATAAAGAATTTCGAGAGCCGGACGTTTTAATCAAAAATCCGAAAACAATAGAGAGTCGATTAAAAGACGCCATAATGATCCTAGTAGAAGAACTTAAGATCAAAAATGGCAGCTTTAAGATATTCGTTCACAACGGCAGACCCGGTGAACGCGTTGAGATTCAAAATAAAGTACTGACAGACATCTAAGATAACTAACCTACCCAGAAAGCCCTGGGCGGTTCTTTAATCAGAGCACAGGCCAACCACAGCAATGGAAGCCTTACTCTTAAAGACAGTAAATCACTGATCTTTTTGAAGGACTATCCAATGGGCAACCAAACAAAATCTAGTAAACCTTGGCTTAACAGCACAGGCTATCTTTTTAACGATGAAGAATTAAAATCCATATCCAAATCATGGACTCGAAAAACCTGGGAAGAGTACCTCGACTATATAGAGACCCCTCGAACTGAATCCATACTTGATGAGGACCACTACACAGGCCTTGCAGAGAAACTTAAATACACCATCGAGCAAGATGAAGACTGCGACTTAGAAATCGAACTATCTTTAGCTCTGATAAATCTTACAGATAAGCAACGAGAAATTCTTGAATTTATTTTCTGGGATGGCCTCACCACTAGAGATATTGGTTTTAAGCTTAATATCTCTTCAGCCGCAGTTCAAAAAATTAAAGACCGTGCGCTTATTTCCCTTAAGAAAAGCATAGAGGGGGTTAACACCCTACGTATTATAGAGGGTGACATGTCTTCACCTTTCTTGAAACGAGGAGAACAACATGAATCAAAATTTTTCAAACTACAAATCGTCAAAGCTTCATGAATTAAAATATGTGCTTCCCCTACTTACCGAAGATCAACGCTTAGCGATCTATCTTCGGTTTTGGGAGAACTACAGCATTTTAGAAGTGTCAGACTTTTTAAAAACAAGCTGGGAAAGCGCAGATGAACTTATCGAAAATGCACTTTCATTTTTAAAAACACAACTATACCAAGAACAAGAACTTCAAATCGCAGCCTAAAGGAGAATTTAAAATGGAACAAAAAGAACAATCTACCTTCTATAAATTTCAAGTCTATACGGGAACACTCGACGATAATGGAGCCGTCAAAAAAGAAAAGTCTGTTGGTTTTGCTACCCTTAAAGAAGGGCAAGACATGTACAGCGTTAAGCTTTGGACGTTTCCGCAAGAAAAATATTACTTGATACCTACAAAAGATGATCCAACGAAAATCTTAATTATGACCAGAGAAGAGAAAAAAGCGCCTTCGCAAAATAATCGAAAATACAACTGGAGCATTGTTGGCAATGGAACCGTCATCAGTCAAAAGGGTGTCGCCTTTCTTGATTTTGATTTACTACCGCTTTCAATCTTTATGAGCATTTATCCAGACAAACCAAACTCAAACAATTTACATGCTGCTTAAAACAGTTAAGGGGAACTTTATGAATAATAAAAATAAAATCTATTTTACTATTGGGCTTATGATCACAATGTTGATTTTACCTGAGCTTGCTTTCGCAGGTCTTGAATCAAGTCTTATTGGACTTAAGAGTAAACTCACAGGCGTCATACTGCCCGTTCTATCTGTGATAGGGATTGCAATTGGAGCTATCTCATTTTTTACAGGAAATCCGAATGCTAAACAGCACATCGCATATGCTGTCATGGGCTGCATCTTTGGATTTGGCAGCCAAGCCATCGTTGATTTCATCGCACAGACAGTTCACTAAGGGGATTTAAAAATGAGCGATCAAGGACTACTCACCTCATCAGTACCAAGAAGCTTAGACACTAAGAACAAGCTTTTTGGATTTGAGATTCCAGACTTACTTTTTATTTTTATGAACTTGGCCCTGACCAATTTGATCTTTGGGTCCTCCAGATTCAGATACCCTCTGGTCTGGGGATCTACGATCCTTATTGCTTTAGCCATCTATTTTTTAAAAAAGGGAAAGCCTGACAACTACATTCAGCATCTTGGTGAGTATATTGCCCAAAGCTCTGTGAAACTCGCAGGAAAAGCAGATCTCAAACACAAACCGTTTTCTATAGGAGACACAAATGGGAGCATTTAAAGAAAAAGAATCCTCACTCTGCGAAGAACTCCCCTTTTGGGATTTCTTCTCTCATCCAATTTCGCACATAGTTTTAAATGACTCTTCCATAGTCACTGGGTTTCAAACAGAAGTGATTGATATTGAGTGTTTGGACGACAATGAAGTGAATAATTTGACGGTATCTTTAAGAAACTGCTTAAACTCAGTATCTGAAGGCACACATATTCAGTTCTTCTTAGATGTGGATTCTGACTACAGTGAGCTGACACAGAAACATGTGGATTTAAGATCAAAGACTCTTCACCCACTGATTCAAGAGATTGCAAACTCTAGAGATTCAGTTTTAAAAAACGATATTATTACCCGTGCCCTTTTTAAACCTAAGCTTAATGTCTTTTTAAGACGAGAAATTGAAGCCAAAAGCACAATGTCTATCTTTAAGAAACAAGAAGAATTTGAGAAGATGGGTGTCGATCTTTATTCGGATCTTATGGATTCTATTTCTCAAGATATAGAATCTCTTAAGTCCTCATTTAATAGCCTTGGATTGGATACGATTGATTTAACAAAGACAGATTTTATTTCTGATCTTTATAAGTTCTTTAATCCAAAACGAAGCGAAGAGCTTCCTGCACCAAGATTGATCACGACAACTGAAAAAGAAGTCGAAGCTTCAATTAAGCTAGAAGAAGAGTGGTTATCTAACAGCTCACCCAGAGAGCAATTGGTTTTTGGGGATCTGGTTTTGAGTCTTAAGCAGTTCACCTTAGATCAACACTACCATCGAATCATAAGTCTTAAAACTCTGCCCGAGAACACCTTCGCAGGACAACTCAGTAATTTTTTAAGAATGCCATTTCATTATTCTTTACTACTTTCGATCTATGTTCCCTTCCAAGCTTCGGAAATGGAAAAGCTCCAGCAAAAGAGAAAAATGGCTCACTCCCTTGCCGCAACAAGTGGTGGGAAAGCTACTGACTTAGAGAGCGAATCGAAACTTTCGGCCACTGAAGAGTTAATCCGTGAGTTATTAAATACAGGTCAAAGAATTTATTCAGTTCAGATGAATTTAATTTTAAAAGAAGAGGCTTCAGCAGAAGGTGAAAAACTTCTTAACAAACAAGTGCGTGAAGTTTTATCACGATTTCGATCCCTACAAGGGGCGGAAGCCCTAGAAGAGACTGTTGGGTCTTGGAAAGTCATTAAGGGCAATTTCCCAATGGCCCCTGTAAAGCTTGAACGTGCCAAAAAAATGAAAACTAACAACTTGGCCGACTTCCTTCCGATCTATGGCCCAAGGAAAGGTGATTCAAATCCCGTAGTGCTTTTTAGAAATAGATTAAATGGTCTTGTAAGCTTTGATCCTTTTGATTCGAAACTTAATAACTACAACTGTCTTGTGACTGGATCTTCTGGATCAGGAAAGAGTTTTTTAAATAACTGTATTTTACTTCAAGAGATGGCGCGAGGCCTTAAGGTATTTGTCATTGATATTGGCGGGTCTTATAAAAAACTGACTGAAGCCTTAGATGGTCAGTACATTGAAATGGATTTATCTGAGAAATACAAAATTAATCCTTTTCATATCCAAGAGATAGAACAGGGTCCAAGCAATCAAAAGATTAAATCTTTGATCTCGATGGTTGAGTGCATGGTCACAGAAGAAGGACTTGATAAATTAGATAAGCTTTCTAAAGTTCAACTCGAAAAAGAAATCATTGATCTATATGAAGAGAAAAAGAAGAAGAATGAAGTTCCAATCTTAAGTGACCTCGAAAAAAGATTGTCGCTTTCAAAAGACGATAACCTTAAGAGACTGGCAAAGATGCTCTACATTTGGACAGGAGATCGCCCTTACGGAAAACTTCTTGATGGATACGGAGCCTTAAGAACCAATGCTGATATTTGCTCTTTTGATTTAAAAGGCTTGTCTCAATATCCAGATTTACAAAGTGTGATGATTCTAACGCTTACTGATTTTATTTTATCTCAAGTGGAAGGAGATCGTTCCGTCAAAAAGCGAATAATTCTGGATGAAGCATGGGAACTTTTAAAATCACAAGCGGCCGCAAGCTTTATGGAATACGCAGCACGAACTTTAAGAAAGACTGGTTCTGGAATCACCTTTATCACCCAAGGGGTCGAAGAGATTGCGAACTCCCCTATTGGGTCAGCCATCTTGAACAACACTTCGACAAAAATTCTTATGTTACAAAGAGGCGACATTGAAATTCTAAAAAAGTCTTTGAAGATCAATGACCAAGAGCTTGAGCTGATTCAGTCCCTGAAACAAAAGAAAGGGTTCTATTCTGAGGGGTTTTTGATTGAAGGCTTAGAAAGCCAAGTCATACAGATTCATCCCTCCCCTATGGAGTATTGGCTTGCAACCAGTGATGCCTCTGACAACAACTACCTAAATAGTCTTACAACAGGTGGTTTGTGCCTTAAGGACGCAATCCTCGAAGCAGCCAAGACGTACCCTCAGGGTATTTCGCAACCCAAAGGAGGCTAGTTTGAAGCGATTAAAACATTTTTTAATTATAAGTGTTCTTGTAGTGGCGATTGGTACTCCTAAGCCAGCAAAAGCAGATCTCTTTGGTGGAGACGTTGTGGTGCTGGTCAAAATTTTAGCAAATGCAATCCAGCAATTAATTCAGCTCAAACAGATTTTATCTACGAGCAGCGATACCCTGGGGATTTTAAAGGATATCAATGCTGGGATTAAACATGGGCTCTCAATCATTCATATGATTAATCCTAAATTTAATCCAGGAATCTACGGAAGCCTAGCGGATGCTGATCAGGTGCTCGCTGTGATCGAAGATTTGTATGGGGTTGTACCAGAAACAGCTGAGGCAAGGCTTCAGCAAGCGCACGATCAGTCTGTAGCGGAAAGTATTTCCATGAATGGAGCCTTATTTAATTTTGCAGATCAAGCCGATGAAGAAAGTCGAAGAATTATGGCCCACTCCCAAGTGGTCAACCAGAATGGGGCTGCCAAACTGACTGCACAGTCTGTTGCGGTTTTGATAAGTGTCAGCACCCAAGTTTTGAGAACTAATTCGATGATGCTAAAAATGCTCGGCGAAGATATTGCCATGAAGAATCGGCATGGAAAACTAGAGTCTGCTCAGTTTAAGACTCAGTATGAAAGTTTATCCACAGCCTTTGGTGATCTTCCTCAGGAGCCTAAACTTCAACCCTTAGTAGGAAAATAACAGATGCCACAATTTGAAATTTTAGGATCGCTGATGAAAGACCTTCATCAGGAGTTTGTACGAATGTACTATTTGCTCTTACCCGTGTGCTTCGCACTTGCCATCACTTTGCAATGGTTCAAGTCAGGGCGTGGGTATGTTGAGTTTTTGGATATTTTAAAGCGAGCAGTGGTTTCAACATTGCTGCTCGTGGCCCTACCCGACATTAGCAATGCTATATTATTTATTGCCGATGGAATTACGGCAAAAATTGATAGCGTTAACTCTCTCGATAATATCGTCAGAATGGCTCAAGAAAAATCCCAAGAGTATTCCATATCACCAACAAGTATTCTACTTCAGTTTAATACCTTGTTGATCGCGATACTTTCATTCTTAAGCTATTTACTTCTTTATGTATGTCGATACTTAACGATAGCGATGTATCACTTCTATTGGATATTTTTTATGGTATCTGCACCACTGCTTTTACTTTTTAATCTTTTTGCATCAACAAGTCAGATCACTGCAAACTTATTTAAGGGAATGATTGAAGTCGCAAGCTGGAAGGTTGTTTGGGCGATACTTGGAGCCATGTTGTCGGCGCTGTCTTTCGGTGATGTTTACAAAGTCGAAGGCAACTATATCACATTAATTGTGATGAACTTTGTTATCGCCATTGCAATGCTACTCACTCCAATGCTTGTTAAATCTTTAGTAGGGCAAGGAGCACAGTCCGCTTCCAACTCTTTAGGATCAATGGCATTCGCATTAATGGCAGGCTTACCAGCAAAAGCCGCAGCCGTAGGTACAACCAGCCGAAATACAATTCAATCCACTAAACAATTTATTAAGAAAAAATCTTTTCAACCAAAACGCAGTTCAACTTAAAAGGAGTACTTATGGTACAAAAAATTAAACTCTCAGCGAATCAACTTCCTCAGAAAATGGCCGAGCTCATTCATTCAAATCAGTTTTTAAAATTGTTTAGCCTAATCAGCCTTGCTGTTTTAATTCTTGCTTTTGCGACCATCATCTTAATGACGACTCGCGCACCAGCCGTTATTGCTTTTGATATGACGGCTAATACTCTTGAGGCTCAAAAGCTACCTGATGTAAAATTGCTGATTGAAAGAGCAGTAGTTGAATACATCAAGCACCGCTACGACTGGACACCCAATAACGTGAACCAGAAATTAGACAAGGCTCGAAGCTTTATTAATGGAAGTCATGAATCTGCATTTACCCAAGCAACAAGAAAAGTAGCTGATTTTAGTCACGACAAAAAAGTAATTCAAAGGGCTTTCCCCACTGATATCCAAATTGACCTAAAAAATCAGACGGCCAAAGTAGTCGGCGAAAGAGTAACATCTATCATGGGAATTCGAGCCGCTGGTGAATTGAAGGTGGAGCTCCACTTCACCTCTGGGCCTCATACCAAGGCTAATCCTTGGGGCGTGTATATTTCTAAGGAAGTAGAGCTTTTATAATTAAGCTCAAACTTTTAGTCGGCTCAATGAATTAATAATTATTTATACTCGCTTTGGAAAGATTTAATTTTTTTACTAATTTCATCTCTAGCTGTTCGGAAAGCATCTTTTTTTTTATCTTCCTTTGCAGAAGCTGGATCATTTATTGGCCAATGAAGACGCTTAGCTCTTGATGGTAAATAGGGACAGACCTCTTCTGCACATAAAGTAATAACAAAATCTAATTTTTCCAAAAATTCTGGCGAAAGCTCATCTGTAGATTTTGAAAAGTTTTTAGAGATATCAATATTTATTTCTTTAAGAACTTCAACGGCCCAAGGCTGCACTTTACCCGAAGGCACTGACCCAGCGCTTTCGACATTGTCTTTGCTTCCTAATATTGATTTTGCTAAACCTTCAGCGAGCTGGCTGCGAGCAGAGTTAGCAACGCATAAAAATAATATGTTCATACAAACTCCTTAAAGTATTTTTTCTTAAACCACAATGATACGCTAACTAGTAAAATTAGAACTGGAACTTCGACTAAAGGACCTATTACGGCAGCAAATGCAGCTCCGTGATGAATTCCAAAAGTGGCGATGGCTACAGCAATAGCCAGTTCAAAATTATTAGAAGCCGCAGTAAAGGAAAGTGTGGCCGACTTTTCATAATCTGCTCCTGCTTTTTTACTCATATAAAATGACAAAAGAAACATGAGTAGAAAATAAATAAGCAGTGGAATAGAAATTCTAAGAACATCAAGTGGAAGCTCTAAGACTTTTTCTCCTTTTAAGGAAAACATGACTACAATCGTAAACAGTAAAAACACCAAGGTAATTGGAGAAATTTTAGGTATAAATTCAGTCTCAAACCATTTTTTGCCTTTTGATTTCATCAAAATCTTTCGACTAAAATAGCCTGCAAAAAAGGGAAGGCCTAAGTAAATCAATACTGCACCTGCAACATCCCAAATACTGATATTAACTTCTACGGTTTGTATTCCTAACCAACCAGGTGCCGTGGTTAGAAAGAAGTAAGCTAGAAAGGGGAAAGTAAAAATTTGAAAAAGAGAGTTAAGCGCCACAAGTCCCGCACAGTACTCTCGACTTCCGCCAGCTAAATCATTCCAAACAATGACCATGGCAATACATCTTGCAAGACCAATAAGTATTAAGCCCGTCATGTACTCAGGATAATCTCGTAAGAATATGACCGCGAACGCAAACATAAGTACCGGACCCAGCAACCAGTTTTGAACCAGTGATAGGATCAATACCCTCGTATTTTTGAAAACCTGAGGCATCTCTTCATATTTTACTTTAGCTAGAGGTGGATACATCATCAGTATCAAACCGATAGCTATAGGAATTGACGTTGAGCCGACAGACATTCTTTCAAGGGCGTTTGAGAATTGAGGTACAAACTTACCCAAAAAAATACCCAAGCCCATAGACATAAATATCCATAAAGTTAAATACCTGTCTAAAAATGATAGTTTGCCGATGATTGATTGATCTTGGTTCATTTACATTCTCCAGTTGCTTATCGTATAGTTACGATATACATTAAGCAAATGGCTCTATCAAGAATAAATGACTTTCCAGAAAAAGATGTTCAACTCGCAGAATGGTGTAAAGCACTTTCGCACCCCGCCAGAATTGAAATTTTAAGGACCTTAGCAAATCGTGGCGAATGCATTTGTGGAGATCTTGTTCTTGATTTACCACTAGCTCAATCTACCGTGAGCCAACACCTTAAAGCTCTTAAAGAAATAGGCCTCGTACAAGGAGAAGTGGATGGACCTAGATCTCTATACTGCATTGATAAAAAGAACTTCGCTAAATTCATAAAGGCTTTTGGACTATTTGGAGAGCTAATAAATCAAAAACTTAATGATGAGGCCTGTAAAGTTAAGCTTTAGGTCTAGCTAATTAAGAGCAGCTTACAATATTCCGATATGCCGAAGATGAGATGGCTTAATAGACGTCTGAATAAATTAATCTCGTCCTTACTAACACTTCCATTTGTTCTTATTTTTCTATTCTTTCGCTGGCTCTTATTTGGCAAACGTCTTAGTTCTGATGGCTATGTCATCAAGAAATCAAACTATGGTCGCGAAAGATATGAACACCGAGAGATCGCAGAACGAATCTTGGGTCGCCCCTTAGAGCCAAGAGAAGTCGTGCATCACATAAATGGTCGTCGAGATGATAATAGACCTTCAAATTTATGCGTTATGGATCGGGTAGATCACGATCGCTATCACAAATGGTACGATTGGGTCCGTGAAAACTATGGCAAGTATCCTCGAAAATCAACTCAGTTGAGAAAACTAAGGGAAGATTTTCATGGATTGCCTCTCAGCGATGTTCCGAATAGGAAGTACTAATTTAGCTTCAATGTGGTCAATATACCTTATTATAGGCTAGATGGAACTTTAGCTAGAATTTACTTGCTCACTGATTGTCTCAAACTGAGAACTTAATATCCTAATGTTTTCAATTACTTATATATGAAAGCAGATATGCTTGCAGTAAGATGTCACATTTTTCTATTGAAAAATGTGACACAATCCGATAACATTATATGTAGGAGTAAACTATGAGCCTAGCTGGTTCTATCGAACAAAAGATTAGCCAACTATCACCAGGAGAGGTGTTCTCTTCTAGTCAGCTTAAACTCATTAGCACTGCGGGAGCACGCCAAGCTATTTCAAGATTAGAAAAAAAAGGTCTCATTCAAAGATTAGATGGTATTCAAAGTCTCTATTATATTCCTAAAAAAGGAATACTTGGCGACATTAAGCCAACCAGAGGTCAAATTATAGAGGCCATCATCAATGGGCGAAAAAAAGGCTACCGTACAGGTCTTAGCCTCTACAACATGATGGGCCTCACAACCCAAGTCCCTGGCTCTGTGACCATAGCTACTGAAGCTACCCCACAAAGTACGACCGTAGCAGGATTAGAAATAAAGTTTGTTAAAGCTAAAGGTCCTATCACTGAGGAGTCTATCCCACTTTTGCAAATCCTAGATGTTATTAGTGATTTAAAAGATATTCCCGACACAACACCCGACATGGTTTTCACAAAAATAATTAAAACAATTAAAAACTTAGAAGAAAAACCCATGAAGTTATTAACGACACTGGCTTTGAAGTATCCTAAAAGAGTTCAGGCTCTTGTGGGAGCAACGTTTGAATTTCTAAAGGAAGATGAACTTGCTACAAAGATAAGAAAAAATCTAAACTTAGGCTCAGCTTACAACATCGGAATAAGCGAATCATTACTTCCAAATAAATCCAACTGGAATATCCTATGAAGCTACACGAACATAAAGAAAATTTTATTGAACTAATCCAAAACACTAGCTCTGCACTTGGAATTCAAGATATTTTTATAGAAAAAGATTACTGGGTAACATACGTTTTAAAAAATCTCACCTCATGGGACAAAAACAAGACGATTGTTTTTAAGGGTGGAACTTCTTTATCTAAAGCCTACAAACTTATTGATAGATTCTCTGAGGACATAGATTTAGTTCTGAAAGATACGACCTTAAATGGCAACCAAATTAAAACAGCTATCACCAACGCGCAAAAAAGCTGTGTTCAGCTACCTCTTAAAGAGGTAGAAGCTGATAGGACCTCTAAGGGATCAAGAATTAGAAAAGTTGATTGTTCCTACCCGCAAATATTGGATGAGTATCAGTTCGGTGATGCAAGCGACAAATTACTTATTGAGGTTAATTCTTTTTCAAAACCATTTCCAGTGGTTGAAAAAACAATTGGTTCTTATGTTTTCCAAATGTTACAGGACTTAGAAAGAACAGATCTCATTGAAAAATTCGAACTTAAGCCTTTCACGATAGAGGTACTAGACTTTAAACAAACATTTTGTGAAAAAATAATGAGTCTACTTCGTATAAGCCAAAAGAATGATGCCAAGGAGCAGTTAAGAAAAAAGATTCGTCACTTTTACGACATCAGTAAACTCGTCAGCGATTCAGAAATTCTAAATTTTATTAAATCAAAAGAGTTTTCTGATTCTTTAAAGAATATTTACAAAAACGATTTGTTAAATCCAGAGTTTCAACAAGATTGGACAATGACAGATGTTTCTAACATAAATCTTATTGCAAACTTTGATTCACTATTTGATGAACTAGAACCGACGTTCAAGGGATAATTTAAAACTCTTCTCTACACGAGAGAAAAAATAAAATTCTCGGACGTTAAAGATAGTTTTTCAAAAATCATCCCTTACCTACAGCCAATCGACCTTAAAAACTAAAAATACATAAAAACAAGGAGTTCAGATGCCCCTATTTAAAATAGGTGCGCTCTGCTTTATTGTCTTGGCATTTGCCACGGCAAAGGCAGACGTGCGCCATGTGGAAGCTAAAAAAGATCAAATCATAGCCGTTAAAACAGCCGTAGGGATTGCAACCATCATACAAGTACCCGATAGACCCACAAGTGTCGTGATCGGTGACCAGTCCGCATTTAAAGTTGAATACCTAGATCGAGCGATCACCATTAAGCCGCTGATACCCAATGCTAGAACCAACCTTTACATCTATACAGATTGGCAAAGGTACAACATCAAGCTTGTTCCTACTGACAAGAACCAAGCTGATTTTGTTGTTTACCTCCAACCCAAAACCATTAAGCACGAATCTTTTAGTATCAGATGGAAGGATTTTAAAAATCACCTGAAAAGTAATGACTTACGAGTTGATATTTTAAAATTGGGCTCAACCAAGAATGGACTCTACTTAATTGAGTTCGATATCCAGTCTTTAAAAAAAGAAGCATTTAAGCCTGAGTGGATTTGGTTAACTCAAAATGGGAGAACAATACCAATTCATAAACTTGCACTTAATGAGCTTAAATTAAAACCCGATAAAAAGGTTTCTGGACTGATCATCACTAAAAAAGAGGATCTATCCACACACTCCCCCATCCGATTTGAAATCCGAAGAGATAAAACTTCTTACCTCACAATCATGGAGCCAAGACGATGGTAGATAGAATTAAAAAAATATTTTTAAAAGAGCCTCTGCCTTTTACAAATAAAAGAGACCTTAATTGGCAGATTATTAAGAAAGCAACTGCTGTAAGTCTGTTAAGTTTAGTTGTTGTGCTTTTGATAATGCCTGCTCCTGATGAAAGCAATGCTACTTTTGCAGAGGAGCGACACCAAACTTATGTAGAAAAGGAAAATGAAGTTGAAAAAATAAATAACGAAACACTAGAAGTATTATCCGGAGGATCTAAATACAGAAAAGCTCCCAGCAACTTAAATCACCTTTATGGATCATCATCCTTAGCAAGTAGCTCAGATAAAAATACTGGTTCGATGATTATCGCTAGAAATGATCTTCAGTCAGGAAACACACTTCCGATGAGTTCTACCATTCCGCTTATACTTCCAGCTTCAATCAAGGTGGAAGGACAGCAGATACCCGTTATGGCGCTCGTAACTCAAGATGTTTACTACAAAGAGAATTTAGCCATACCCAAGGGCTCATCACTCTTTGGTCATGCAAGTACGTCAACCAGGAATCGAGTCAGTATTGAATGGATTCAGGTGCAGTTTGCAGATGGTAGCGAAAAGAAGATTCAGGCAACTTCTATGGGAGCTGATGGACGGATTGGAGTGGCAGGAGAACTTAATGGCAATGCTGCCACCAACACTCTTGGTCTGGGTCTTACCAAACTTATTGGGGCCTACGCTGAAGGGTCACAGGAAACGGGGCCGTTTGGCGCAAACCGTGGTGGTCATGAGAATGGACTTAGAAATGCCGTTGCTGAAACAGCTCGCGATAGAAGCGAGGACTGGGCTCGTCAACTTCAAGAGCAAGTGAGATGGGTCACCATCAGAGAAGGCACCACTCTTAATGCACTCGTCACACAACCTTTTGTCTTCAGAGATCCAGGAGCTAGCTATGGGCAATGACCACGACAACACTTTAAGTATGCTCTTTATGACTGTCTTTGGTTTTGGGCTTATTTGGCTTCATGGAAAATCTTCGTTCATCATTGAATTTCTAAACCTAAAAGAAACCCAGGCACTAATCTTCATTCTCATATTTTCAACGATCTATCTTGGAAGCTTTTACTTTTTCAGGTGGATGGACAGACGAAAAGACAGATTAAAACTCGAAGGACAAGTGCATGAGAAAAAACCTAGTTCCTCTTTTTGTGGTTTTGATAAGGAAACTAAAAAGCCCGTCTATGTGACCGAAGCCCAAAGAACAATGCACACACAAGTGCTGGGCACTACCAACGCAGGTAAAACCGAGTCAGTGATTTTGCCTTGGGCGATTCAGGACATAGAAAAAGGAAACGGACTAATCATCATTGATGGCAAATCTGACCGAGGGCTTTTAAATAAATTATGGAGCTACACCTGTAAACATGGACGAGAAAAAGACTTCTGCTTATTTTCTTTAGGAAATATTGAGGAATCCTCCCAATACAATCCACTGATTGGCAATACTGCGGAAGAGGTCATTGAAAGGGTCTTTAGTGCCTTTGAGTTTGATAATAGCTACTACAAAAACGTTCAGTTCGAAGTGTTCTCAAATCTGATAAGACTTTTCTTTGAAGCTAAGGTGGGACTTACTTTTAAAAGACTGCATTTAGCACTTACTGATAAAAACTATTTAAGAGCACTTAGTCAAAAGATTGAAAGCACAGAGCTTGACCAATGGTCTCTGGACTTTCTATCTTTGACGGCCTCAGAGCGAGAGCAAAGAATCAGCGGACTCAAAGCCTCAATCAGTCACTTCGCAAACGGAAATACTTCGGCTTTGTTTAATTCAACCGACCCCTTTATTGATATTGATCGAGCTTTAAAAGAAAATAAGATTATTTATTTTCAACTGCCCGTCTTGCTAAGTCCTTTTCTTGGTACAGCTACAGGTAAAATGATTCTGCAGAATATTCAAAGTGCTGTAGCCAATCGCCACCGAGGACTAGATCGAAAGCCTAAGTTCTTTTCAATCTTCTTAGATGATTTTACCGAATATCTTTATCCGGGCTTTGTCTCGATCTTAAATAAATCAAGAAGTGCAAACGTTGGGATCGTGTTTGCTCACCAAGCTTTAGGAGATATCAAAGCTATTGGAGATTCGATTGCAAATTCCATTTTAACAAACTCGAACTTAAAAATATTTATGAGGGGCAATGACCCTGAATCAGCTGAATATTTTTCGAGAGTCATAGGTACTAGAAAAACAACTAAGTTAACCGAAAGGAGAACTCAAGCATTTTTTCAGGACAAAAACACTGGAGAAAAATCAGCCCGAGAAGTTGATGAATTTATAATTCATCCCAACAAGTTCAAAAATGAACTAGGCACTGGGGAAGCAATTATGATTATCCCCTTAAGTACAGGAGCCAAAGCTGTCGAAATAAAGTTTGAAATGTTTCCCGACATAACCACCAAAAAAGAAATTTTAGGTGTAAAAAATTATCCTTCTGAAATTCGAACTATAAAAACCGAGGAAAAGAAAACGAATGTAAAACCATTATTAGAAAATATGGAGCAACTATGTATTTAAGTACGAAATATTTAAAAAACTATTTAATCTCGATCGCAATCCCTTTCTGCTTAATCTCTTCCGGCTGCTCAAGCCTTGGAAAGTCGATTGGACTTGGTGGAGGAATTGGAGCTGGAACGGGCGCAGTCCTCGGCGGCATTGCTGACCCTGGGGCTGGTGGCAAGTATAGAACCCGAAACGTAGTTATTGGAGCAACCCTCGGTGGCCTTACTGGCATGGCCCTTGGGTCTACGATCCATGGGATGAAAGAAGATGAGAGGAAAAAAGGATATCTTGAGGGAAAGAGCGCAAAGTCCAACTTAGCCCAAGGACTTCCACCTAACTTAAGCGATCCAAGAGTTGAAACAAGGTGGATCGAAGGCAGAGCAGTGGGTAATAAATATGTAGAAGGTCATTTCGAATACGTCATCGCAGAACCCACAAGATGGGACGTGGATTGATGAGGCCATTTATAATTCCAACTCAGGAAATTATACTTGCATCAAAGTGTGGATTCTTAACGAAAAGTATTTGGAATAAATACCTTAACAAAAAGTGTAGAAGTTGGGCTTACGAAACATGGCTGGGATATTTAAACCGTGGAATCTTTAAACCCTACGGCAAACATAAAGACGGCTCCATTGTCGTCTTAAACCGTAAATCTGACTTGGTTCAAAAGCTTGTAGGATTTGATTTCACTCCACCACCCTATGCGTACCAACTTAATCATGACGAGATGGTTGTTGATTTCGTTCTTAAGCTTTACAGAGATAAGAAGATCACGAGCTACTTTTTTGAACCTGAGCTTAAAAGAAATCCTGACATTTTTGGCTTAAAGAATACCGACAAAATGCCCGACGCAATCGTCAAAAATGAATCTTTTAAATACGCCATAGAACTTGAGCTGAGTAAGAAAAATCCCAAGCGCTACCGCCAAGCTCTTGAATCCTACGCTTCGATGACACTCATTGATGAAGTTTACTATCTAACGAACACCCAGAACATCAAAAACCAGATTATGAAAACAGCTCGACAGATTCAGTATCCATCGAAGCTTAGGCCCCTCCGATTTACGATGATTGAAGCTAGCTAGTTATCCGAACGAAAGCCGAACATCGGTTCGGATAACTAAAATTGAGATCTCTAAAAAATGAGAACAATTAAATAATCTAATCAACACCTTACCCCCGCCGCCTCTTTTGAATCCTTTCTGATCGGTTGGAGACCACTCCCCCTCCACGATGTTACGGGAAAGTGGTCTCCAACCTGAAAGAATACAAAAATCGGCGGCGGGGGTAAGGAAAATATTAAAGGAAATAAAATGGAAAACAAAGAATTAGAACAAAAAAAAGAAATACAAAACAACAAAAGAAAACGAGAAGAGCATTATCGAGTGATCTTAACAAAAAGTGCAAATATGGCATTAGAGTCGTTTACAAATAAGATAAGCGATGAAGTCTCGTTTTCTAACATTACAAAATCTGACGTTGCAAATTGGCTACTTGAACGCATTGAAAAGAAGATCTCGACTTCAGAAGCTAATGAAATTCTTGATTCTAATTTTGATGAAACCAAGGCTCTAAATAATCTTCTTAAAAATCATAAGAACGGAGTTCAGGATCTCCCACAAGAAATTGCACTCGCACTAAAGTCACATTTAAAAATGAGTAGAAAATCAAAAAAAGCTAGCTAACTAAATTTTAAATACGAAGCCTAATGATTTTAGAATCTTAGGTGCCCCTAAAAATCAATCTTGCCCTTGAATGGGCCCCTCACTAGGAGTATAACATGAGTACTTATAAGCTTCCGGAATCGGAAGAATTATGGCTCTTTGACAAAAGAATATCGGAGCATGAGTGGCTTTCTACTGAAGAAGCAGCTCGTTTTTTGTCGATCTCTACTAACGCCCTTAGGATTATGGTTTATCGAGAACAAATCAAAGCCTATAAGTTTGGTAGGCGTCTAAGATTTAGAATGCATGACTGCAAAGCTCTCTTTATAAAAAAAGGAGCTTAAAATGGCAATCAGACTTTATACACTAAACGAAAAACGACTATGGGAAGTACAAGTCAGCGGAACAGACGCGCTAGGAAATCGTCTGCAAAGACGACGACGCGGTTTTGAAACCCGTCGAGCGGCTGAGAAGTTTGAATTCGAACTAAAACGCGAACTCAGAATGATCAAAGATACGGCCATACCACCTCGATGGGGTGAATGGCTTCCTGTCTGTCTAGAACGGATGAAGCTTGTACACAGACCGTCTACGGTTGAAAACTACTCAAGAACATTAGGCAAGTGGGTCACACCATCTTGGAAAGATAAAGATTTAACAGACATCTCAAAAGCTGATGTTTACTCATTAGTTTATGAATCTTTAAATCCTGAACTTTCCCCGTGGTCTAAAAAAACAATTCTAAAGTTCATAAAAAGGATTTTACAAATGGCAGTCGAAGAAGGAATTCTTGCAAGAAATCCTTCTGTAGGAGTCAAAGTTACTGTTCCTGAAACTGATCAAAAAGTTTTAACGAATAGTGAAGTTGAAATTTTCCTAAAAGAAGCCAAAGCTTACAATCACAGATTTTATCCTATATGGGTCATGGCCCTATTAACTGGAATGAGATCAGGTGAAATGTATGCATTGAAATGGTCTGACGTAGATTTTGACGTTGGGATCATTACTGTAAAAAGACAATGGACGAGCAAGAATGGTTTTGGACCCACTAAAACCCAACGCAGTAGGGTTGTTCCTATTGCAGAGGATTTGTCTAAGTTTTTAAAGGAACTGAAACTTAAAAATGACGGAAGTGAATATGTGCTTCCCCAATTGCCTGAATGGACCCAAGGGGCTCAAGCTGAGGTCACCAGAGAGTTTTGTGAGGCCATCCAAATCACGTCGATTAAGTTCCATGATTTGAGGGCTACGTTTATCACAAACTTACTGACCCGAGGCGAAACGCTAGCACGAGTGATGTCTATAGTTGGCCACAGCCAGATTAAAACCACGAATGTTTACCTCAGAAAAGCTGGGATTGATGTTCAAGGGGCTACTGACAAACTTGGATATGGCGTCCCACAGGGCATTTCAGGACAAGTTATCCCTTTAAAAACCAAGGGTTAGACACCAAACCGCTTAAAATGTAGTTGAAGCTGCAAATGGCTTCTGCTACTTTAAAATAACAAGCGATTCAGGGTGCTTAAAGATTGAGCCGAACACCCGACCAATTAAACTATTCAGGGTTTATAAAAAGGATCAAAGATCCTTTTTATAAACCTTTTTTTTTGCGTCCGAGGAATCAGGATTCAAACCTGCGAAACTCAGGTCCACTAGAAACCCGGGACCAGAGGCTGTGCCCGCGTTAAAACGATCCAGTGGATCGTTTTAATGTGGAGCATGGAGAAATAAAATTTGCGAAGGCAAATTTTATTACGACCTCGGCGCAGCCGAGTGTTCGAATCCGAGTGATAAACCGGGCTGTCTCATTCAAGTCCGAACCCGCACAAAAAAACCTACCGAACACAACTCTCCATCCGTTCCCCACGATACCCCTTTGTAAAAGCAGCTACGCGCTGATCGGAGGTACCGTGCGTAAAAGAGTCAGGCACAACGTACCCTTGCGATTTTTTCTGAAGTCGATCATCTCCGACGGCCGCCGCAGCATTCAACGCCTCTTCAATGTCCCCTTCTTCAATAAATTCTTTATTCTTTTTTGCAGCCTCCTTGGACCAAAAACCGGCCAGGCAGTCGGCTTGCAGTTCGACCGCAATGCTATCGGAGTTTTTTAACAAACCCAGGGAATTTTGCACGTGGTGACCTACTTCGTGGGCGATCACGTAGGCCGCAGCAAAATCGCCTTTTGCACCCAAGGAGCCCGACAGTTGGTCAAGAAAACTTAAATCCATATACAACCGCTCATCCCCTGGACAATAAAAAGGACCCGACGACTGGCTCGCACGACCACAGGCCGAATCAACAACACCGCGAAATAAAACCAACTGGGGCTCGCGATACCTCTGGGACGAAACTTCGAAAACGCTACGCCAAACATCTTCGGTGCTTGCCAAAACAACCGAAACTAATTGTTTTTTTTCGGAATCGACCTCTTCAGAAATCGGCCCACTGGTCGGCACACTCAACTGGGACGTATCTATATTTTGCGCCAGATACTCCAGAGGGTTCCCACCCATTAAATAATAGACGATGGCACCCAAGATGAGACCCCCGCCTCCTATGGTTTTTCCGCCAATACGTCTTTGATCGATAACGTTGTCACTCTGTCGCTGATTTTTCCAAAGCATTTACACTCCCGTAGAAGCGTAGACCTTAAACTGCAACTGACCTTTTTGGAACATTTTATATGGAGGCTGTGGGAAGGCGCGAAATAGACTTAAATTGTGCTATATTCCCCGCATGCGATCTATTTTTATCCTGTCTATTTTTCTGCTTTCTTCGCCATCGTGGGCGCAGCTCCAGTGCCGCGACCTGTTCACCGCCGCCAAAGACAACCCGTCCATTATCCTCCCTGAATACCTTGGCATTAACTCCCGGGTCGAAGAGCTGATTCTCGATGGCCCACTTCAGGATTCGGCCCTGAGACTTACAGATCTTTTTTACCAGATCAGTGACCCTTATTTTATCGGCAAGCTGATTCATGTTTTCGAACAGAGAGTGTATCATCCAAACCCAGAAGCCGATCCAAACTCGGACTGGTATGTCTGGAAAGCGCAATTCGAACTGCAAAATCCCCATGTGAAGTTGCAAAGCGCCGACTGGATTCGCTTGTGGAATATCCGCACCGCTCTCCACGATCAGTTTTCGGACAACTGGAGTTCGCATCAACTCGCATGGATGACGGCCTGGCTTTCAAAGGTGGTAAGCCCGGAGCATTTCCGCTCCTCGCCTCGCGACTACGTGGTCCCAATGAATCAAGGTCCTTTGGTCATGCTACAAAATCCAGTTCTCCGGCAGGTTTTTAAAATCCTTTTGTCTGATGAGAAATTTAAAAAAATTATTTCAGATGTCCTCAATCGACGTGGCAGATTAAAAGGCAAGCTCCAACTGCAACTCTCAAAAGCAACGGTCGAGTTGGATACGAGTCTCGAATCGCAAGTTCTTGTTCAAATGACTTTTCAAATTTTATACTCGCGTTATAAAGCGTTTATCGAAAATCATAATTACAAGAGCGAAGCCTCCAATGGGTTGTTTGTGACGGATGACATCCATCTTTATCTGTATGATCTTTTTGAGAGGCAGCAAGCAAAAGATCTTTCCATCCACTTTTTGAAACATGTTTTTTTAGGCAATGCGATGCCCATTTTGGATGTGGAGTTGCAGAGTTTACTGATGACCGCCTTGCAACGACAAATGCGTCCCATCATCGATGAAGCCGTGGAAAGATCGGCGCCCATCGCCGATGCGCCCCGCCCTGCCGCTGAGCCCACGATCAGCCTCACTCCAATTCCTCTCGCAGAGCACGCCCACGATGTGATCGAACGTCAACCCTACAGCTTCACCATGGCGCGAAGTTTAAATCTCGGCCCACAGGTTTTAGTTTTTGCCGAGGGTTCTTTGCGAATTTTCGAAAGCGAAACGGTGGAAGAGATCTCAAAGTTTGCGCGGGCGATTCAGTACGGCTTTACAGATGTGGATGGTTCTAATGGCCTTAAAGCATTAGCCGTCAGTACCTACTACGAACTTAAACCGGGCCATAGTTACTTTCGCATGGTGGTGCGCCGTGATGGTAACCTGTGGACGGTTGTGGCAACTCTGCATAAAGATAAAGTCAGACGCTACATGCACCAGCACACAGGCCCGCACCCTCGGTAAGTGCGAGCAGGAGTTGTTGCGCAAATTTTTACAGATGCTCTAAAAACTTAAAGCCAGCGATGTTGTCACAGTCGTATTGCTCTCCGACACTTGAGACACTCTTTTGGGAAACACCTTCTCATCGGCCGAAAGATAACGAACCTCGGTCCTCCAAAGCAAATAGGACTCCAGAGTTTGATCCCACCCAATGGAGCCGCCGTAAGCCGAAAGGCCTTTCGCTTGCCCCGTTACAATCACAATCTGATCAGGATCATTAAAATGCTCCGCACGGAAAGCAATTTTTTGTGTGTCCGAAATTTTATACCTCGCCATGAGTGAGGCCCCAGTCCAGTCACTAGAACCCGATCCAGCAGATTTTTTTTGCAATCCCACATCAAATTCTGCGACCCACTCTAGGCTCTCCGCATTTTTATTGCGCACAATAAAATTGTGATAGTGGCGAAATTTGCTGGGGCGAGGAGTGCCCAAAAGATCGGGAGATTTTTCATTACCTAAAAGAGTGTTGTAAGCAAACGAAATATTCTTTAATGAATATTCAATACCTGTTCCGATGTTCTTGTCGGTGTTGTTTTCGGAAATATTCTGCCAGCCATTTGTGACCAACAGCTGCAGCGTCAATGCCTCCGTGGCAGCATGAGTTAGTTTTACGCCAGACATGTAATACGGCGAGTAGTCGGCCACTAGCGAACGCGTAAGAACAATATTATCGCGCGAAATCCACGTCTCTGCTCCCACGTGGGCAAAAAAGATTCCGGCATCGATCCACGTTTTATCAGACACCTTGTAACCAATGCGTGCCTCTTGAATATGTCGCGAAAGATCGGGGCCGCTCACTGCACCGTTTGTGGGCTCGGCAGCGTAATTGCTTTGCACCGACGTCCCTGCTTGCAAGGCTAAGCGGCCACGGAGTTTTTCCGATGCAAGATTCGCCTCCAAAAACCCTAAATTGAGATTGAACTCATTTGTGCGCGCAGGTTGGCTGGAGAAAGCGCGATCGCCGCTGGCCGGGACGTTGAAGTCGAAGGCGTACTGGGTGTCTACAAACCCACCCCAGGTGATGTCTGGTTTTAAGTCCTCGGCACGACTGAATGTTGTGACGGATGTAACAAGGATGGTTAAGAAAAAGACTTTCATGGTGTCTCCGAATTCTAAGCTCCGCGAATTTTACTTCGCGCGAACGCCGCGAGTTGCAAGAATCTCTATGTAGACCGAAGGCACTTTTCTCAGTGCAACCTGGTCGATGGATTTGCTAAGTTCTTTCACGTGGACTCTTTGCGCAGAGCCTTCATCGACGCCAACCTTGCAATCAAAATCCCAGTAATCCACGCCTTCAGGGAGAGTTTTGCGGCGCTCTCTGGCCAAATATTTATTAACATCGGCTTTGATAGCCTCTAGGACACGATCTGGCTTTTTATTGGGTGCTTCTAATGCAAAATTTTTCTTCATAGTGGTTCTACTTATCGCAAAAAATAGATCTCTGCACCTTTTTTTAACATTCCACTGTAGGCCTATTAGCTGTAGGCCTACTAACTGTAGGCCTATTAACTGATAATTGGAATTTTGATTTCCACGGTAGTGTTTGGTTGGTCAACAGGGAAGTTTAGCAAAGCTCCCATCTGAGTTAAATGAGACTTCGTTAAGCTTAAGCCTAAGCCAGCAGTACTGGGACCTTTTGTTGTCGTAAACGGCAATAGATCCTCTTCTTGGATCTGTTTTGGAGTTCCGCTGTCAATTATTTTAATACTATAAAATTTTGAATTTCTTGAAAGCTCAATCTTCACCCAGGGATCTTTAGATTGGCTCGCTGCTTCGAAAGCGTTTGTTAATATATGAGATAGTGAATCAATAAATCCTGAAGTTAATATCGGAAATGCAAAATTGATATTGCCTCGGATTTCTCGTCGAATCCCATTGCTAACCTGTCTTTCATCACAAATAGATAAGGCTAAGTAAATGGCATCTTGAATGCTGAGGCTTGTATGTTCCTGCGATGCCAAATCAAATTGGCTTAACTCTGACATCGAATGGACTAGTTTTTTTAAACGTTGAGTGGCAAGAATGATGCTTTCAAAGTCAGAATTAAAAACATCTGCAGACTGCCCTTGATTTTCTAATTTCTTTTTTAACAACTCACACTGAAGGTTGATGATTGCTAGGGGGTTATTGATATGATGAGCCATCTCTGAAGCAAGATGCGACATAGAAGAATATTTTGTAGATTGTAGTAATTTTTCCGTGAGTTTTTTTTGAGAACTCACATTTCTATTAATAGATATTACGCTCTCAACACTTCCCGATTCGCCGAAAATTGGATATGCAACAGAATGAAAATGGAAGGTTTGATTTTTTGAAGTATAGCTAAAATCAATTTCAACTTTTTCTGCGCTTGCAAAAACATCTTCTAATTGCTTGTTCCAAATGTCCACAAGTGCTTCGGGCATACCTAATTCGGCATTTGTTTTTCCAATAAATTCGTCTCTGGCTCTTCCAGTTATGCTTTCGATAACTTTATTTACAAATAAATGTTTATAAGAACGATCATGTTGAGCAATAATATCACTAACGCTATCGGCAATAAATTTAAATTCGGGATTTTGAAAATTAGCTGAATTATTATCTTTCTTAAGATAATTTATAATTCTTTGGGACATTTTTATCCTCACTCTGCTTTATTTTAATATTAATGAAATATTATAGCTTAATTATAATTTTTTCAGATTTGAATCCTCATAAATTCTCATATTTCTACTTTAGTCTTGTGGCTTTGGCCTATCCTATATGAGTGTACTTAGGAAAATTGCGATGGGACGTTTCAAAAGGAGAACTCGTAACTAATTCAGCTTTAGTTTTTTAACACCAGACCGAAAAGATAGGATTGGAATGGATGTACGCTGATGAAATCGTTATGTATGCGTCTTCGTTTGATACTCACTTTGTTTATCTCCCCCTTTGTTTTAGGGGGTTGCAGTCCCAGTTCAACACACACTGTTAGCACAGACCCAATCCTGAAAAATGCGTATGTGACTGATGCCATCGACCAAAAAGTTTACGTATGCTCTGTTGATGCGGCCACCGCATCTTTAAGTAGCTGCTCGGTGACCGATGGCGGCCTCGGCGTTGGTGGTTGGACTCCTGAATCTGTCACCAGAGCTGTATTTGCTGGTATTGAGCGCTTCTACGTCGCAGACCAATCAGGCCATATTTATCTTTGCGATCGGGATTCCGACTCGGGCGAGCTGAGTGGTTGCACAGCGAACGATGGCGGAGCCACAGGCTGGACTCCGGGTGAAATTACTTTCGCTGAAATGAATGGAGTCACCTACGCTTACGTCTCAGACATTGATACAAATGTGTTTCGATGCATTGTAGCCACAGCCACCGGAATTCTTAACAGCTGTGTGATAGGCAACGGAGGCCAGGCCGGGTGGTGGCCAACAAATATCGAAATCGTTGGAAGCGGAAGCACTTACTTTGCATACGTTCCAGATCTGTACGTTGATTTGTACGTGTGCACAATCAATGCTAGCTCTGGCCATCTTGTCAGCTGTACTGCTGCCGCAGGCGCAATGCCTTGGACACCCGACTCGGTCAGAATAATTACAGTTAACGGCATACAGCGCGCTTATGTCACCGATGGTAATGGTGACGTGTACTATTGCTCTTTGAATTCATCCACAGGTGCCCTTACTTTGTGTGCGATCAGCAATGGCGGACAAGTGGGATGGGCGCCGAATGCAATAACTGCGGTGACGGTTGCGGGCGTTACGTACGCTCACGTCGCTGATTTTTTAGGGGATGTCTTAGTCTGCCCGCTTGATTCCTCAACTGGCGCATTAACGAGTTGCACCGTTTCGAATGGTGGGATAACGACTTGGCAACCTGTGAGTGCTGTCTTGGTTCCCTAACCGAGTCCACTTCCTGCGTGCTAAGTCCTCCCGAAGTTTATACATACTTTCCCAATTGATGTTTAGCGAGTTAACGACTACGTTTTACAACAATTAAAAAAAAAGGAGTCCTTATGAAAATATCTGGAAATACAATTCTGATCACCGGTGGTGCCTCAGGCATTGGCCTTGCGCTCGCTGAAGAATTTAAAAAACTTGATAATCATGTCATTGTTGCTGGTCGCTCAAAGGACAAACTCAAAAAAGCAGAGACTTTAGGCTTTACTACATGTTCTGTTGATATGACTGATCATAGCAGCATTCGGTCCATGACTAAAAAGTTACTGCAAGATTTTCCAAGCTTAAATGTTGTCATCCATAATGCTGGAGTGATGAAAACTGAAAATATTTTGGCAGGAGATAATTCTGCAGCTCAGGATGAAACGATTGCCACAAATCTATTGGGTCCCATTCGGCTGACTGACGCCCTCCTTCCCCATCTCCTTAAACAAGAATCCTCCACGATTATGACCGTGACATCTGGCTTAGCATTTCTGCCTTTGGCACTCAGCCCCACCTATTGCGCCACTAAGGCCGCATTGCACTCCTACACAGAGAGTCTGCGCTACCAACTGAAAAAGACGCCTGTGGAAGTCATTGAGTTGCCTCCACCTTACGTACAGACCACTTTGGGCGGTGAGCAACAGGCAACAGATCCGCACGCTATGCCGCTCAAAGAGTTTATTAGTGAGGTAATGGATATTCTCTCCAAAAAATCCACAGCGGCAGAAGTCTTAGTCAAACGAGTGGAGCCATTAAGATTTTCAGCTGGTGGTGGTCAAGAAAAATACGATGCTTTTTTTGGACAATTTAACGATGCGATGAGTGCGCACTTCGAATCTCATTAATTCACAGAACATCTTTGGCTGTTTTGGTACAATGAATTGATCAAAAATAGCTTCCACGGTGGCTTGTCCGCAGCCAATATGACAGATGCGAAGAATATCAAAGGAAAACGATTTCTTTCAAGAAATCAATAAATAGTAAAATGCTGAAAGGGAGGATTTTCATCCCTTGAGGCTCTTAACGTATGAGCGCATCTCCGCATCTCAGTAACTCAGATTTGTGTTCGCCATTGTTCGGTTGTAAAGCCAGTTGTAAAGCGGCATCCCGCAAAGCTGTGCGCAGTCCCTCTTCGATCACCGGATGATAAAATGGCAACTTCAACGCCTCAAAAACGGTGAGCTTTAAAGAAATCGCCCAAGCGATAAGATGGGCTAAATGTTCGCCATCCGGGGCCTGAAGCTCTGCTCCTAAAATCGTGCCGGTAGGATCATCGACATAAATGTGGAGCAACCCCTGTTCTTTCAGCTTAACAATACTCCGCCCTTGGCCTTCGAAAGAAACTTTACCGGTCACAAAAGAATCTTGATCGTTCTTGAGTTGTGAATAATGTTTTCCGACGACGGCGATATTAGGCTCCGAAAAGGTAATTGCCAATGGCGTGCGACGCCGAAAGCACTGCTCCTCGTTAACAGCATTGTAACCCGCAATGGTACCCTCGTCCGCGGCTTCGTGCAAAATGGCTCGACCGGCATTGGCGTCGCCAGGCAAAAATAGATGTGGCGCCTGTTTCAACTTCATTGTGTTCATATCAACGTCGGGCATCCCTTTTTTATCAAGCGCGATTCCTAAATTCTGCAAACCCAATTTATCGACGTTGGCTCTACGACCCACGGTTGCTATGATTTTATCAACTTCAAAAACTTTTCCGTCGGCGCTCACTTGAATTTTGCCGGCAGTGGTTTTTCCTACCAGCGTGGCCCCTGTAAAATAAACCGGCATCTCAGCGCTCAACTTTTGCGCCACATAGTCTTGCAGATCTGGATCACTCAATCCACCGATGGCTTTACCAACCGTCACACCAATAACTTTGACTCCCAACTTATGGAGCGCTTGGCCAATCTCTACGCCAATCACACCTAATCCGATAACGGCCACGGCTTGAGGGAGTTCTGGCAGTTCGAAAAAAGAATCTGTATCGATTAAAAAATCTTGATAGGGCAACCATTCTACCGGAAGGATTGGCCGTGATCCTGTAGCGATAATAATCTTATCCGCTTTCACAAGCTCTCCGCCAATCTCCAGCGTATGAAGGTCCTTAAACTGCGCTCTTTTCGGTATCAACTTATCAGACCATGCGTCCATAGAAGTTTTAACACCTTTCACAAAACGATCGCGCAAAGCGCGCACATGAGTCATGACAAGTGTGGAATCAACACTCAGTTGGTTGCCCCCCATAATTCCCATCTGCTCCATCTTTTTTCTGCGATCGAAGTCATTGGCAACCTGGATGAGCACTTTGGATGGCATACAGCCCACTCGTGCGCACGTTGTGCCGAGAGGGCCGTCATCTACGACGATATAGTTTTGCGTTTTTTTGGCCACTTCTTTGCGCGCCGTTAAACCCGCAGTTCCGGCGCCAATAATGACAACATCGTAGTGTTTCATCAAGACCACTTAAGATAACATTTTCTTAAGTTTATCGGCGCCGCCAATTCTTTCGCCGTTCATAAAGATTTGTGGAACTTGGGTGCCTCCACTAATCGCCATCAGCGTTTTGATGCTGTAGTCCTTACCCAAAACATGCTCTGCAAACTGCATATTGTTTTTCTTAAGGAGCTCTTTCGCTGCAAAACAATGCTCGCAACCAGGGCGCGTGAAAATGGCGACGGATTTAGAAATATCGGCCTTTAAATACTTCAGCATCGTCTCGGCCGTCGAGGCGTCAAACGGATCTCCTGGGACTTCTTGCTCTAAAAACATTTTTTCGATAACCCCATTGTTGACGAGCATCGAATACCGCCACGTCCGTTTCCCAAAACCAATGGCACTTTTATCCACAAGCAAACCTAGTTTTTCAGAAAACTCCCCATTACCGTCAGGCAACATCGTCAATTTGTCGGCGTGCTGGTCTTCTTTCCATGCATTCATCACAAACGTATCGTTCACTGATAAACAAATGACGTCGTCGATTCCAGCTTTTTTAAAGTCTTCATAGAGCTCGTTATAGCGCGGTAAGTGCGTGGATGAGCATGTTGGGGTGTAAGCTCCCGGCAGGCCAAATAACACAACTTTTTTATTCTTAAAGAAATCATCGGTTGTTTTTTCAACCCACTGATATCCAGCCCGTGTTTTAAACACGACATTCGGTACTTTTTGTCCAGTTTGATCTTTTAAACTCATAGTTACCTCCTCGTTATGAGGTTCAATATAGCATCCCAAGCTTACGTACGCATAAAAAAAGTCATAAAGGACAGATAAAATTTTCATTAAATTGCAATCTTAAGCGTTTTAAAGATCCGGCGTGCTAAAACCAAGCCAAACCTTAGGACTTCGGAGATCAATAATTGCTTAGATTCCTTCTAATTATTATAGCGATGCTCACACAAACCGCCGAGGCTAATTGGATTGGTCGCACTTGCACATTTATTTTTAGTAAGATCGCTGTCGATGATCCATACCAGTATGAAGAGGTCAGGACTGACGCACTTTTACTTTACTATGAACAGCACGGAGTTAAGGGCACATGGGGAAGCCTTCAGCCACAGGAAGCCATCACCATGAACATCATCGGAGCAGAGCTGCGCTGGCGTCTAGAGCCTGTGATGATTCAATTTGAGCTTCCACAAAATATTGAACGCATTACACTTGCCATGGAGCTCTATCAAGAGTTTGAGGGCGAAGCTGTGTATGCGAAGGGTAGAAGATGACCCACTCCCATGATGTGGCGCGATTCGTTATTAAACTCTCTACCTCAAAAGCTGCATTTCACACGTTATGAGGAATCAGAATGCTTTTGCGCTTTTCATTTAAGCTTTTCGCTCTCTCTTTATTTTTTATCTCTTACTCTCAGGTCAATGCGGCTACCCAGATAGCTAGCCAGATAACTGGCAAGATCAGCTGTGTTGAGATTTTCGATAGCGAGTTGAACCAAGCTGAATTCGCGAGTCTGGAAATGGTCGGACAAATTGTCGCGCAAAAGACCGCGCAAAAAATCAGTCACGAAGCGAGTTCGCTTGCTGAGGTTGAGCTAGCTAAAAAAGGAATCTCCGGCCCGCAGAAACGCGGTTATGCCATCCTCATCGGTTCAATGGTTGGAAGCGCGGCCCTCACAACTTACGCTGGATCCCATCTCAGTTCCGATCTTCAGTTTTTGTCCATCTTCCTCGCTCAAGTCTCCACACTGGGAGTCTACGTGGTCGGTGCGCCGATATGGGAGCCGATTTCTTCTCGATTTCGACAAATGGCATTTGGCATTGGTAAAGATTCATCGCTAGATGCCGTCGGCTTAAATCCGCAGCTCGAAGCGACCTGGCTTCGAACGCAAGAAAGCTACAGCCTGAATGCGCAGATGAGTCGTAACATCATCAGTCAGTTTATTGTTTCCGTAAAACAGAACTTCTACGAAGCACAGCGTGCTTACTCGACAAATGACAACAATTTTTCGGCGGACCAAGTTGCCGAGGCTGCATTTCGACTTAAGATTCTTTTTAAGGAAATCAGCCCCGATGACGTCTCGGTTGCGGCTGCTATCAATTCTGCTTTTACGAATCACATTGTAGTTGATTCGACCTTTGTCGAATTGGTTTGGAGCAAAATAAGAATTCTCGATCCAAACTTCGACTTAGTTGAAAACCGCCAGTACTACCGCTTGGCGCTTCAATCCTGGTTGAAGATGCCAGTAAACCAAATTCCCGATTAAGAAGAAGCTTACACCCACTTCTTTATCGGCTCCGAGACTTAAGTATTTTTACAAATACAAATGAGAAGAAAATAAAACACATCCAGTCGTTAATTCCGTAAATTGAATAGAATAATCCGGCCATCCAATCTTTTGCAAATACGTCGGAAAGCTCATTATTAAACTGCCATTTTATCCAAATATATCCATAAATAAATTTCTCTAAAACAAAAGTGCCAACAAGCCACTTCAGTTGCTCGAATTCTTTTGCGACAGATATGTAAGCCAGTCCCCAAACAACAATCATGAGGAGCCCAAAATTGGACATGACTACTGGATCAAATTCGTGAATTGTCGCATTCGTGAAAAGCCTTGAAAGTATCGTGACTCCAAGAATGTTCATGAGTCCTGCGAAAATAAACCCAAGGCTGATTGCTTTTTTGTTCATAAAGTTCTTTGTGTTCATATAATTCTTGTTACAAAAATTTCGAATATATTTACACCAGCGCTCTGACGGAATTCAAAAACACTATTTCGTTTTTTCCGCAGAAAGCTTTTGTAGCTCTTCGTAACCAGGGAGTGACGACAGATCAGGGACAATCACGATTTCGATACGACGATTGAGAGCTTTGCCTTCAGGCGTGTCGTTAGTAGAAATCGGCTGCGCATCCGCAAAACTTGCCGCACTTAAACGCGTGGTGGGCATCGAATTTTGCATCATCGTTTTCACAACTGTCAGCGCCCGTGCCGAAGCTAATTCCCAGTTCGACGCAAACGCCGCCGTTGAAATTGGAACATTGTCCGTGTGTCCTTCCACTTGATATTTTTTATCAGGAATCGACACCAACTGCGCCGTCACATCTTTAATCGTCTGCTGACCTTTGTCAGAAAGTTTAGCCGAGCCCGAGGGGAAAAGCACATCGGAACCCAAACTCACCACCATTTTACCTTCGACCATGCGAACAGAGAGTGTTCCTGCGTTGATCAACTTTTTAAATTTTTTCGTCAAATCAGTAAATTCTTGCAGTCTTTTCTTTTGCTCTTCCTCACGCGCCTGCATTTCGCTGAGAGCTTTTTGCGTCTCCGCCAAAGAGGCCTTAAGCTCCCCACGCTCTTTATCGATCATGTTCTTTTCACTCATAAGTTCTTTATGAGTCTTGTTAGAAACACACCCTGCCAATAACAGAATAACTAAAATTGCCTTTTTCATTAAAACCTCACGATTTGTTTTATTTATCGTAAGCGTCCAACAAGAAGCGAGTCAATAGAATAGGTTGCTGAAATTTTAGCCGCCTGCACCTCTATTTTTTTAGAAAACTTAGTGCGCCCGGAGGGACTTATTGAGCGGCGTAGAGCCCGGGCACTTGCTGGCGAGTTTGGCCTTGGGGGAGTTTATAAAGTCGATGATTCCGCCGTTAGTTGGTTTTTCTAAATAGGCCTCAAGGATGTCTGTTAGGCAACGGCAGTAACCATCTGCGGTGAGTGGGTCGGATAACTTTCCCTCTTCAAACTTTGCTACCGTCTCTATGCAGAACAGATAAAAATTCTTTCGTTGTGGCACAGTCCATCTCGCACTTGGCAGTGCGTTGTTTTCGGCGGGCCTTTTGCGACGATGGTACTCGTCGCGACATGGGTGAAACTTTTCGATCTGGGTATTCAGAAGTTCCGTGATTGCCGCATCGTTGGGGTGCGGGAGGTGCTCCTCCAGTTTGTCGACGATGCACGCACACACGTCGTGGGCCAGCACAGGATCTTGCAGGAAGCCTGCTTGGAAGTCCGAGACTTCGTGCAGGCACTGCATGTAGTTGAGTTTTCGCGAAGAATCCGTCCACTCAGCCAGCGCGAGTTGCAACGCTAGCATCACAAACATCATAACAACCTCCCTGTTCGTTTAAAATTCTTACTGGTCAGCCACGTCCGTATTTTTTTGCACGGGCGCAAAGAATTCTTTCTGGCGATTGCGAACCGCTTGAGCAACTTCTTCGCTCACTTGGATCAGATTGCTCAAAAGTTGACTCTTTAAGCGCTGATAATCGCTGTTTTTCATTTTGGACAAAACAAAACAATCGATGCGCTCCACATCGCCAATTACATAGCGCTCAAAGTACTGCTCCGAGATCCCAAGGCCTTGCAGCCGCCCTTTAAACTCCGAGCGAAAGCTTTTGCTAAGCAAAGGATCTGCTCCTTCCGACAACCCTTCACCGGCCAGGTTGAGTTCGCCCGTGATGTCGTCCTTAAGGGACGTTAAAAGCGATTCCTTCAAATCCACCTTTGCTAAGTCGTAGCAGCTGTTAATGCGCTGATCGCCGCGAATGGTGTACTGCGAGCGAAGGTGCACCTGATCGCCATCAAGCCAACTCATCGTGGTTCCAGTGGCCCAGTTGGGGCGACCGTTGGCGTTTGAGTCCAGCACCTTGCGCTCCGTTTGCATGCTTGCGCAGCCGGTGATCAAAATGCTGGCCAGCAAAATTTGTCTTAGATTCTTTTTCTTCATAACTACCTCCATGGTAATTGGTTGGTTTTTATAAAACGCTCAATGCGAAAGTTTTATTTTTCATCAAAAAGCTTGTGGGTCATGCACTTAATCTGGGTGATAGATCTTGTAGATTTTTTCTTCGTCGATTTTATGTTGTTCAGCTAGCATTTCGCTTTCGACTTTCCACTTTTCGGGATCGGGCATAAGTTTACAATTATCGATTGCGTACTTTGCTTCCACTTCTTTCATTTTTTTGTTTTTGCTTGTGTAGCTCTCATTTCTTATCGCTGATACCAACTTATCCTGCTTCGATTAAAAAAATTCGCCGATCGCTGCTCCAAAAGCCAAGCCTACGAAGCCAACAAACATGAGTATTCCCGCTCCGCAAAAAAGAAAACTACAGCCCACATAAACAGCTCGCCAGATACGGCGCTCGCTTCGAAATTGCAAAAACCTCTGTGCCGTCGCAATGCCTTCGAAGGCCTGCGGACTGTAAACCCAATGAAAAAAGCTGTAATAAATAAAGGTGCCGTGCAGAATCGAGAGAACTACGATGGATAGAAATGTCCCAAACGCTTCTTTTCTGTAACCGTGTTTGGCAAATTCAACCAACCCAAGAACGACGGGAATCAATATGCTAAGAACGAATCCGGCCTTGCCTGCAAATCGCGTCTGTAATATTTCTGGCTCTGTTTGTGGACTCAGGGTCTTCATATAAAACGCCATGGCAATACCAAAAATAGCCAACTGGATGCCAATGAGCATGGGATCCGTTAATCCCATAATATGCCCACCATCAAAGTAGAACATGAGCCCAAAAACCAAAAACAAGATCAGATAGCGAACAACACCTGATTAAAAGCATAGAACCTCCGTGTGAGTTCTAAGCTAACAAAAGGATGTGTCATGGGAGGTCACTGGGATAAAACGCTATCCCGCTTTGAGATATAATTTTCGGAGGAGATCGCAAAAGATCAAATCAGCAAATTCACCAGTCAATGAATGGTTAGTAAAAGTTAAATCCGTCTTACTTTCTTTATATGCCTATCTATCGCAAATTTATCTCTTGGCGCCACCACAATTACGCAGTAGTTTCATGCAATAACCTAATAAAGGAGATACTCGTGAAATTAATTTCGATGATTGTAACATTACTTGCTTTGTCTGGCTCGGCTTGGGCTTACGATAAAAGTGGAACTCAAAAAACTAGCGCAACCATGGACATCGTGGATACAGCTGTAGGCGCTGGACAATTTAAAACTCTAGCCGCTGCTCTCCAAGCAGCAGATTTAGTAACAACGCTCAAAGGCGCTGGACCATTTACTGTATTTGCACCCACAGACGCCGCTTTCGCGAAGCTCCCAAAGGGAACGATCGAAAAGCTCTTGAAGCCCGAAAACAAAGGTATGTTGGTTAAGATTTTAACTTACCACGTAGTCCCAGGTTCGATTATGGCTAAAGATGTTAAAGCGGGTAAAGCAAAAACAGTTGAAGGCAAAGACATCACAATCAGCACAGCTGGCGGTGTGACTCTTAACGGTTCTTCAAAAGTAACAACGACTGATATCAGTGCTACAAACGGCGTGATCCACATTATCGACTCCGTTATCCTACCACCAGGAACGAAGCTCTAAGCTTTAGTTCTAATTATTTTGAGTGCCTAAAAAAGCGAGAAGAGATTCTCGCTTTTTTATTGTCTAAAATCAGTTTAAAATCGATGTACTCAACTTTTTGCTGTCGCGTTCCGGCTTATTTCTAACGAATGAGTACACTAACGAGGCAAAAGCGCGTACTTTCATGAATCTATGACTCCACTGCAGAATAACAAAGCGGCTCTCAATCTCGATAAGTATTATTATATCGAGAATTTCGAAAAACTATTGAAAAAAGTTTTAGAGTCTCATGCGCCAAGTCTGTCGGAGGC
>JANPLN010000024.1:0-65784 GCA_031426555.1 Bdellovibrionales bacterium
CGCTCGAATCGGGTTATGTGGTGAACGTGCCTTTGCATATTACCGAAGGCGATGTTCTCAAAATCGATTCTCGCACGGGCGAGTACATCGAACGCTCCAACAAATAGTCCCTCCTTTGGTCTAGTCGCCAAATCGCATATATCGCCGGAAAAGGTACTTGGTACCTATTTGCCTCGTCGAAAAGTTGTGTTTTGCAATCGCTGCTCCCCTCTCAAAAGGCTCCAATAGATAATATTATATAGACAACCAGGATGGGCCCATTTTGAACGACAAACTTTCGCCGACCCCCAATTTGATGATCCTTCAGCTGCTCCATACCACGTCGGACCATGCTGACTTTTTGCGAATTTGCTGGGACCAACTCCTCCCCCAACAAAAGATGCAGATTTTTCACTTTTTATTTCTCGCCAAACAAGACAAAACTTTTATCAATGTGCTCAGACAAGAGCTCCTGTTAAGCGACCCAACGGTCCCCTGGACGCAACTGTTTGCCATTCTCAAAAAATACCAAAAGCTCAATCCCAAAGTTTTTACATCCCTGGGAATTTCCGAAGCGGAGACCCTGGATTTTATGAGTTTTTGCATCGACACTCCGGAAATGATACAATTGTGGACTCAGAAAAAGAAAAAAGTCCTTCAGGAGTATGAAGAACGACGAAGCGGTCTCTTGAAAGACCTCGAGTTTGCAAAGAATCAAGGCTTAAAAGAAAAGCGCATCGAAGCGTTGAATCAACTCAAAAAGCTATTTCCAAACGACAAATCCATTGAAGGTGTTTTTCAGTCAGAAAAGGAATTTCACGCGCGCCACACGTACAATAAACTCTCCAGTCAGCGCTCCAAAAAAATGTATGTTAAAAAACAAACGGTGACTTTTTCCAAGGACGATGAAGTCGCAATGTTTAAAACCATTAAAAAGTATCTTAAACAAAATGCAGATTACGTTTATGATTTTAGTGTGATGTTTATGGAAATGGATCTCCCACTGATGGGACTGAAAGTGATCGATCTACTGAAGAAGAAATCGAACCGTTTGGTGTGGCATGAGCTGCAATTGTGCCTTGAAGGTCGGCAGTTTGCTCGAGCCCTCAGTTTGATTTCACAAATTCAAAAAGTAAGAGTCGGAACCGAGCACTCGTTTTCGCTGCTTTATTATCAAGCCCTTGCACTGCATGGCCTAGGTCATCGTGCGGAGGCTATTAAAATTATTAAAAATATTCTAAAAATTCGTCCGCAGTACAAATCAGCCAACTCGCTTTTGTTGGAGTGGGAATCTGATTCATGAGATTTTCACGGTCGCGGATCTTTTTTTTAGTTTTCGTAGTAGTGCTGGCGATCGCGTGCACAATTCCGTGGCAAAATAAGGATTTAGACCAGTGGGTCAATAAAAAATTGACGTTCTACTCTCACAAATTTCTACCCGTTGGCCTTACTGTTTCGCACGTAGAATTTAAAATTCTTCCGCCAACTTTGTCATTTTACTCCGCGGTGGTAACACCCCATGAGCAAAAAATAAAAGCTCTCCTGGACCCTTTCGAAATTGGTCGCATCACCCTGCAACCCAGCATCGCTCACCTTCTGATTGGACGATTGCATCTGGCAAAAATTGAAATGGACAGCTCGCGCATCAAGGCCCATTACACAACCACCGAATCGTCCGAAGACATGAAAATCGAACTCGAAAAAATTCTTCATCAAATTCCCATCACACAGGTTCAATTGAGCAATATTCAAGCCAGTGTGAACGTAACCCATAAGGGTCAAGATTTTTCTACTGTCATATCTCCTCTCAGCGCGACAATTACCAACGATCTCAATAATCTTCTCGTGAAACTACGTGCGGAAAAATTAAAGTTTCAAATCGATGGGGATAGCGTTCTTAAGAATACTTTTTTCGAAACGCATTTCTTTCTGACTGAAAAAAACTTTGTACTTTCTGATTTTAAAATTAAAGAGCAGGATTCTTTTTTAGTTGCGTCTGGTTCAACCCAGCATATTCTTTCGAAAAAGAATATAAAATCAGGAAAACTAAACATTCGCGCCTACATGAAGGCCAGTCACGGAAAAGACCTCGCTCGTCTTTTTGCCTCGCACGCGGACCTCTCACAACTGCAACCGCTCGACGGCGCAGTGAAAACTGACTTGCGCTTTGATATTATGAGTATGGCTGACTTTAATCTTGAAACGCGAACGTATGTTTACAAGTTGGAGTATGATAAATTTAGGATTGGCGACGTCGATGTGAGCGGAACGTATCAACACGCGAAACAACAGTTCAATGTTGAAAAATTAAAGATTGAAAACTCCGGTTTTGAAGGCGAATTGGGCGCTGCAAAGATTTCACTGAAAGATTTTTCGCTGACCGAGACCGAGGTTTTGATAAAGTCTTTTAGCCTGAATCCATTTTTAAAATACGCCATTAACAAAGATATTCCCGCGCATGTGGAAGGCAACGGTAAAACTCTGTGCTCTGGAGCCTTTCAGCCTTTGCGCATTGATTGCCGAGGAGAGATTGAAGGCAAAAATATTCTTGTAAATCCCAAGCCTGAAAGACCTCTGCTAAGTTTGCCCGAAGCACTAAAGGCTGTCGGCAACTTTACAGTCACGGCCAAGGAGGTGACTTACAAAGCGTCGATCAATGCAGGGCACAGCACCGGCGAAAGCGATGGTGAGATTAATTATAAAACGGGATTCATGATCAATTATTCCACTCCTCTGTTAGATTTTAACGTCGTCAAAAAACTCGCAGGTTTAGACGTTGGCGGAAAAGCAAAAATACAAGGATTCACAAAAGGCAACAGCCGGGCCGCTATTTTTGAACTGTCCCTCGACGGAAAAGAAATGATGCTTGAGAAGTATTTACTTGGCGATATTTCCCATCAATTAAAATACAAAGAGGGTGTGCTTTTAGTCCCTAAAATTCAGGGAGCTGCTTCCAGCTCGCGTTATTTAGGAAATTTACAAATCTTATTAGATAAAAATCGAATTAACGGAAAAATTCAGTTCCCGTTTGTGGACCTCTCCGTTATGCAAAGTTCCATCAAAGAAAACCTGTCGCTTCCAGTGGAAGTGACTGGTTCCGGAGCTGCCATCGTCACCATCGACAGTCTCTTGGACCCAGAAAAGCTGTCTTTTAAAGCCAAAGCGCGCCTTTATAACTGCACTGTGGACCAACAACACATCGAAATGGCTGATCTCGATTTATCGTCGGAGACCGGCAAAATTTCCATCGTCAACGCGGTTTTTGAAGAAAAAAACTCTCAGGCGCAACTCACTGGATTTATTCATCTTGATCGCAAAGAATTTGAACTTGGCTTTCAGTCGCCGAAAGTTTACCTGGATGACATCGTTTACGCCACGAAGTACTCTACTCCGACCCGGGGACTTTTCTCGGTCAAAGGAAACATCGGTGGCCCCTTCAGAGCACCCAATGTTGATGTGGATTTCATTTCGGACAACTTCCACCTTGCCGGCAAAAAGATAGCTCCCATTAAAGGCCGCGCCGAAATATTCAGTAGCAAAACCGTTGCTCAGATCACTGGACCAAACAATTTTAAATTTATTTTCCGCAATATCCATCATCTTCCAGACTACCAAATCGAAGGTATGACTGAGCAATTCGATATCGCACCCCTTGTGACAAGTCTCTTGGGCATTGAACACACCGACGATTTTAAAATCGACATCACCAGCAATTTTAACATTAAAATTCCGCGCAACCACCCAGAGACCATGAGCGGCTACCTGCATGTGCCAGCTTTAATGGTGGATACAGAAAAAAGCAAACTCACTTCCTCAAAGGAAATTTCCCTGTTTTTCACGCAAGGTAAGATTAATTTTTCCCCATTTGAAATGGTGGGCACCGGCGGAGATATTAAGTTTAAATCCAATGCGACGAATGTTCCTTTGGATATTCTTATTTCGGGGGTGTTTAGTCTATCGTTTGCCCATCTCCTCACGCCATTTTTAGAAACCATCGAAGGTCAAACGACGATCAACGTACGGCTGCAACGAAGTTCCCAGCGGCTTGAGTTTTTTGGTTCGGCCTTTATTGACAACGGCTACCTTAAAATTCCCGATGTTCAACACGCCGTTGAAAACCTCAAAGTGGACTTACTTTTTAACCAGGACCGCATCAATTTGAATTCTCTCAAGGCCAAGTTTGCTTCCGGTCAACTTTTAGGCGATGGCTCAATCCGTCTGATTGGGGCAAAAAATATTCCCATCGATCTAAATCTGCATATCGACAACATGGATCTCAACATCCCCCCACAGGTGAACACCGTGGGAAGCGCCGACTTAAAATTGTCCGGACAGTGGCTGCCCTTTCAACTCACTGGCACTTACCATGTGATCGACGGCCTTATTACCAAAGAGTTCACCTCAGGAGAGGGCGAAACTAAAAATGCCCACGAAATTTTTCTCCCCCAAGCCCTGCGCAACGAAGATCAATCTCCTGTGGTGTTAAAGCTAGAAATCATTCCCTCGGTGCCTCTCAACATAAAAAATAGTCTCATCGACGGAAAAGTTCAGGGACAAATCAGTGTTTCTGGCACACCCAAGGCTCCGATTCTTGGTGGGCAAATTCAATTTACCAAATTTTCGCAGATTCTCTTTCGGGATATTGTTTTCCGTGTGCGCGACTCAAATATCGCGCTCAATAACACCAATCCCCCAAACCCGGTTTTGTATATCTTGGCAGATGCTCGCTACAAAGGCTATGATATCGAAATGCTCGTTCAGGGGTCCGCTGATAAACCTAAATTCACTCTCACCAGCCAGCCGTCTCTTACGCAGCCCGAAATTATATCGCTTCTAGCCTTGGGCTATACAACCAACGAAGCTTCGTTGAGCAACGCCAACGCCACAGGAGGGATCACCAACACGACCAGCAACATCAGTAGTGATTCACAAGGTATGCAAGTTGGAACAAATGTATTCGGGCAAAATCCACTAGGGAAAGAATTCAAGAATCGCTTTGGGGTGGACGTTCAATTTTCTTCGCGATTTGATACAAACTCCAGTGTCGCTGTACCTACCATCGGTTTTTCGAAGAAGATCTCCGAAAGAACCTCCTTTGTGGGCAGTGTGCAAACTGGCAAAGTGGATACAAAAGAGGGAAAACTTCGATATGAACTGGACAGAGGATTTGCCGCCACAATGAGCGTGCAGTCACTAGGGCAGCAGGATAATGTCATAAATGGCAATACAATCACTGATATTTTAGGTATCGATCTTGAGTTTAGAAAAGAATTTAAATGAGATATTTTTTATTCTGTTTCTTCATTCTAACAAACTCCTGGCTTTTGGCCGAGGACTCCCTGCGCTTTCGAGACGCAGACTTTGCCGAAATCAAAAAGATTTCGAAATTTAAAAAAAATAGTTTCAATCAAGAGCAGCTTAATGAGCTGATCAAGGAAATTACCCTCAAAAAAGATTTCACTGTGGCAAAAGTTAATTTCGAGAAGGGTTTTTTGACGTTAGACTTAAAGGAAGTTGCCAGCCAGCAAAAGTTGGAAATTAACGGTAATCAGGCACTGACTTCCAGTGAAATTTTGAGCCTCCTCGAAATCAGTAATCAGCAAATGGTGGACAAGGAGCTGATTGAGAGAAATCTCAATAAATTGAAAGAAAAATATGAATCCATCGGACTAAAAAAAGTTTCTATCCAGCTCAAAGAAAAGGTGGACGGAAAAAATTTGATCTTTGCTCTGGACATTAACGAGGGAACCACGGCCATGCTCAAGGAGGTCAGCGTCCTCTCAAACAACCCTTATCTTAACAATTATGTCCGCTACAAGCTCAGGTCCTTCATTGATAAAAAGATTGATAAAACGATGATTAAAACCATCGAACAGATCGTCGCTGAGGTCCTCATTCAAAACAGGTATCTGGACGCCAAAGTGACAAAGATTTCTCCGATTTATAATTTAGATCGCACAGAATCCCGCCTGGTACTGACCATTGAGACCACAGCAACCTATGAGTTCTTGTTCTACGGAAATAAATACTTTTCTGCTGGCAATCTTCTCTCTCATCTAGATCTAGAAAAAAACTTCCTTAATTATATCAAAAATCAAAAGCTCCTCGTAAAAAACATCGAGGATTACTATCACGCGGCGGGCTTTGCAAACACAGTGGTGACCAGCAAAGTGCACTTTTTTGAAAAAATGAACAAATATGTTCTACAATTTAATATCAAAGAGGGAACGCAAATACATATTAAAGACATTGAGATTTCAGGGAAAATATCGCGCAGTCCTAATCACTACCGCACGGCTTTCTACAATCTTCTTTCGGACTACAAAAATGCACATTTTTTTATCCAGGAAAACCTGGTTAAAGCGTCGGATCGCCTTATCTTACAACTTAAGGACGAAGGCTACTTGCGCGCCGAAAAAATTTCATTGGAATTTAAATTTTTTGGTAAAGATTCGGTTGTTGTGCAATTACAAATTAACGAAAACATTTTAACGCAAATTCGTAATATTACCTTTACTGGCTTAAAAAACTTTACAGCGTCCCAACTCTACGACGTCATCGAACTTAAGCCAAACACGCCTCTGAATTTGGTAAAGCTTTTTAATAGTTACTCACAACTGAAATCATTTTATCAAAAAAATGGATACCTTGAGTTTGAAAACTTAGCCACGCCAGAAAAACTGGTAAAATACATGGATAACTTTGAATTTGCCGATATCGCCTACGAGTTTAGAGAAGGCCCGCAGATTCGCATCAAAGATGTTCAGGTGCGCGGCAATACGTTTACCAAAGACAAAGTGGCCATTCGCGAATTGGATCTCACTCAAGGTGATGTTCTCACCTCTGACCGGGTCAGTGACTCCGTGGTCTTTCTCGAGCGAACGCAGCTTTTTTCGCGGGCGCAAATTAATACGAGTGATCCAAACTCCGAAATATCAGAGCGCACGGTTTTTGTCGATGTGCAGGAAAAAAATCCCGGCCTCCTCGCTTCGGGTCTTGGACTTTCCAACGAGTGGGGTCTTACCGTTCGTTCTTATTTAGGTATTAGCTATCAAAACCTCGGCGGAACCGGTCGCGGTGTCAGTGCTCGTGCCGATGTAAAGTACTCCGTTGACCCCAAAGTGAGCTACCCACAAAATCGAATCGTGCTCGGCTACTACGAACCTTATTTGTTTTTCAATCGACTGCGGGCCCGAATTTCCGTTGAACGCGAACAACAGATCTTTTTTCGCCTCGGCGGCGGCGATGCGGAAGTACAGGAGAGAAATGAAATCAATTTTCTGTTGGAAAAACAAATCAATCGTCGTCTTCGACTCATTTGGCACTTTTGGGATCTATCCTATCTTCGCTTTTTTGCAAAGGATTCCGGAATCGATACATCGAAAGTTAAGATAGCAAACATTGGCCCGGCCATTGAGTGGGATCGGCGCGACGATATTTTTGTTCCACGGGACGGTTCGTTTTCGGTGGCACAAATAGAGTACTCAAATCCAGTCCTTGGAAGCACGCAAGATGCGAATAATTACATCGATTTTGTAAAGCTCACTGCGGGGCATATCAGCTACACTCCCCTTTCCCCAACAAAACGATGGGTCCTCGTAAACGAAGTGCGGGGGGGCTATGTTGATAATTTAAGTCATCGGCCAGAGTCAGGTATTCCCGGCGCCCGTCTCTTTTTTCTTGGTGGTCGCGCGGCGCTACGTGGATATGATTTGCGCGACAACGAACGGGTTCCAAGTCTCCGTGAAATCTGCGGCACAGTGTGCACTTCGATTTCTGACTTTAAAGTTCAAACGGCCTCGCATTATTACATCACGAAGAACGAAATTCGTTTTCCAATGAGCGGCGATAATTTTGGCGGCCTGGTGTTTTACGACGGCGGCGCTGTATTTATTGACGGCGCTGATATTCAAGATCACTACCGCGACACAGCCGGCTTTGGCCTTCGCTATGTAACACCAATTGGCGCCTTCACGGGCGAAATCGGCTTCAAACTCGATAAGAAAAAAGAATCCGCACGCTATCCCAACGAAAACGCCTTCACCATCCACTTCTCCATGGGAACGTTTTAAAAGTACGGACACACTATTGGGATTCATTGAATTAAATTTGTGATTCCTAAATTCCAGAAGAGTTCATTTTAAGACACGTCCATCCCTGGACTCGCTCGCGAAATCAAACATCCTGTTTGCGAGAGGTCTTAAAATAAACTCTTCTGGAATTTAGGAATCACAAATTTAATGCAATGAATCCCAATAGTGTGACGGCAAACTTTAAGAGCGCTCAAAAGGTCTCAGATACGAGGCGACGAGGTAAAATCGCACGGAGGTGGCTTTAAAACATCTCGGGGTTGAATTTGAGGCCCATGCGAGTGCAGATGATGCGGGTGATTTCGTTGGCGGTTTCTTCCAGGGCGCGCTCGGTGACGTTAAAGACCGGCCAGCGCTTGTTTTTCGAAAACAGCGCTTTGGCGTAATCGATTTCTTCGAAAATTTTATCGATGCGCGCGTACTCACTGCCGGGATCTTGTTTGATTCGCTCGAGGCGGTTTTTTCGAATTTTTTGCAAAGAATCTGGGTCGATGATCAGGCCAACAATCTTTCGCTGATCTACTTTAAAAAGCTCTTCCGGCATCGGTGACCCTGGAACTAGTGGAATGTTTGCAACTTTCCAGCCTTTGTGACTTAGAAATAAACTCAACGGAGTTTTACTGGTGCGGCTGATGCCCACCAAGATGATATCGGCTTTGTCTAAATCGGTCAGAAGCTTTCCATCGTCGTGCTTGACTGCAAATTCGATGGCCTCAACTCGCTTGAAGTATTTCTCATCCACAGAATGCAGAATACCCGCTTCTTTTTTTGTATCTCCTACGTTGAGGTATACATCGAGCTCCTGTAATAAGGGACCAAGGAGATCCACCTGTGGCAAACCGTAGGCGGCGGCTTTGTCTTGCAAGTAATCGCGCAATTGTCGGCTAACCACAGTGTGAATGACGATGGCTTTTTTTTGCACAGCCTCCTCAATCGTTGCATCCACCTGGCGTTCATTGCGAATATTTTTACAGCGAACAATGTTGAGATCATGGGAGGTGTAGTGAACGAGAGCCGCTTTGGTCATTGTCATGGCGGTTTCGCCCGTGCCATCGGAAATAATGTAGATAAATACCTTTGGCATGGCAGGCGTGGTGGCGTCGGTCATGGCTCATCTCGTACAAAAAAGATGGGATGAGCCTCTAACTGATAGGCGGTGAGATCTCTCTGGTTGTTAAAGATGGCGGCCGTCTGCTTACCCAAAGATTTCCAAACTTCTAAAAATTTTTGCGGAGTGATGTTATCAAAGTCCACAATCAACAAATGCTCTGCCTGAAGATGGATTTTATCCACGTAAAGCGCGTAGCCCGAGGCGTTTTCTGTCAGCTTGTTTTTAGTGAGTTCGAACTGCGTTAACCAGTCAAAATAGGCAAACCAATTGTCGTTCTTGTTGGCATCCACCACCCAAATATTACTTTTTAAAATATCTGGCGAAAGATTAATCATTACCCAGCTCTTTATTAAGAACCTGATCTAGAATCCCATTCACGAAACCTGGGGCTTCAAGGGAGCTGTATTTTTTTGCAATCTCGATGGCCTCGTTGATAACCGACTTCGGAGGGACCGCGTCGGTCACTTGCAAATAAATCATTTCGCAAACAGCAATGCGCAGAATATTGAGATCCACCAACGACAAGCGTTTGATGTTCCAGTTGATGCTGTATTTCTGCAGCAACGTATCAATGGCCTCTTGATGGGTCATAACGGATTTCACGAGGATTTTGGAATAATCAACGATCTCGTTGCCCAATGATAAATTCTGCTCGTACAAACGGATGAGTTCTTCGGGGCTGGAAAGGGGCATGAATTCACGTTGAAATAAAACTTGCAACGCCAACTCTCGCGAACTTCTACGGGTCACATGGTCTCCAAGTGAGATAAAAACTCGTCGACGTCGTTGAAGGTTTGGTGAACGCTCGCAAAACGAATCGAAGCCACTTTATCGAGGAGTTTTAACTCTTGAAGCACCATAATTCCGATCTGCTTAGATGTCACTTCATCCGTGCGCAACTGTTCGGCCCAGTAAACCACTTTTTTAACAATTTCTTGCAACTGCTCCGAGGTGACTGGTCTTTTTAAACACGAAGCTTTCAGGCCCTTCAGGATTTTGCCTTGCGAGAAGGTTTCGCGCTGACCGTTCTTCTTTATTACGAAGGGCAATGAGACCATGATGCTTTCGAGGGTCGAAAATCGCCATTGGCACTTTTCGCACTCGCGACGTCGCCGTGTCCCCGATAGATCTTTTGTGGATCGGGTTTCGATGACTTTTGTATCTGAGGAGTTGCAGTTAGGACATTTCATATTTATGCTTAATAGTGAAGAATTTGCATGGAAGTTTAGCTGCGGTCAAGACCTGGGAGTGTTTTTGCTTTTACTCAAAATATTATTTATTTTGACTCTCTCAGGAGCCGTGGTGGACGAAGAGAAATACGGCCCCGACTCGCCTCCTCCCGAAACTGGCTGGAAATCGGCGCTTAAATTTTTCTCCAAAGATGCAAATCAAACAACCGCTTCGCGCTCCACCGCCTCGGATTCTGACGCAATCTACGATCAGTATTTATCGCTTGACAACACTGTCATTCTTAACAGCGAAGCGTCCTCTTCTGTAGAGCCAAAAGGTCGCTTTGGATTGCATCTGGGCTATGTGTGGGACCACGCCAGCTGGATCTCTCAAGGCATGTATTTGCAGTACTCCGATATGAACCCCGATCGCCGGTACTCATTACTCACCGGCCTGATATTTCCCGGTATTGAGACCGCGTTTCCGTTGTTCCTGAAGGCCACAGCGGGGCTCGGCTACTTTGTTGGCGATTTTAGAAACGACACTCTCACCGTGGACTATGCGGCCTCTGTGGGTCTCCGCGTATTTTCGCAAAATCGTTTTATTTTTCAGATGGAGTTTGGTTCCCAAAACTACCATCGTCTGTTAGAGAAGAGCTATGCAAATAGTTGGGTGCTTTCTTCGGGCCTAGCATTTATTTTTTAGAGGCTTTTTTTGAAATATTTTAAACATCTGTTCGATAGCGCCGCGCTTGCCTTGGAAGATATCTTTTTTAAAGATCGTCTGGCCGATAAAGTCATTGAATTCGCTTTTAAGGACCATAAAAAATGGGGCAAACGCGATCGACATTTTTTTGCCGAGAACGTCTACGGCTGTGTGCGCTGGTGGAATCAGCTCATTTATTTGACGAACGCTGAGGATTTAAAACCCTCAGGACAATGTCATCGCGCTTTGGGTGCGCATTTGCTGCTCAACCAGCACCCTCTTCCCGAATGGTATGCTAACATGATCGACCCGGTGGAATTTCAACAGCGAAAAGAGGCGCTGACGGACCCTCATCTTGTGCATGCCATACCAAAGTGGCTAGAGGCCCTGGGCGAGACGGAGCTTGGGGAGCGATGGTCTCCCACCATGCAAGAGCTCAACAAAACCGCCAAAGTGATTCTTCGTTGCAACACCGAAAAGATCTCCCGCGAAGAGTTACAAATTTCACTGAATCAGGAGGGCATTCAGACCCGCCGTCTCGATGACACCCTTTTTCCGGAGGCCTTAGAACTTGTAGAGCGAGCGAATGTGTTTCGCACAAAATCTTTTGAGCAGGGCTTTTTCGAAGTTCAAGACGCCTCAAGCCAGCGCGTGGCCGAGATGCTAAACCCGCAACCCGGAGAGCGAATCATCGACGCCTGCGCCGGAGCTGGTGGAAAGAGTTTGCACTTGGCAGCGCGCATGAAAAACAAAGGCAAGATCATCTCCATGGATATTTTTGAGCGGAAGTTAGTGGAACTTAAAAAACGCGCGCGCCGTTCAGGCACGTCGCTCATCGAACCTCGCTGGATCGAAAACACGAAAACAATTAAGCGCTTGGAAAAGTCAGCAGACGCTTTGCTTTTAGACGTGCCATGCTCGGGGCTAGGTGTTCTCAAACGCAATCCCGACAGCAAATGGAAACTATCGCCAGAAAAAATCGAAAATCTGCGAAACACCCAGCAGGAAATTCTGCAAAACTACACCCGCATGGTCAAACCCGGCGGCCGCTGCGTATACGCCACCTGCAGCGTGCTGCCGTCGGAAAACCAACAACAGGTCGAAGTTTTTCTCAAAAACACCCCCGGCTGGAAGCAAGTCCGCGAAGAAATCATTCTCCCGCAGACGCATGGTTACGATGGGTTTTACATTGCGTTGTTGCAGAATTGATAACGGAGCATTTTATTTCCAACAACTTACTTTAATCTCGCTGACTTCACAAACACCACTGCGTATGCGTTACATTCAGCCACGCGCTGGCCTAGTAATGCCCATCTTAGCATCTACAAATGCAATAGGTTCAATCACTCACTGGCCAAGTCCCACCGTTTTTATTTTCTACAAAGATACCTAATTTGTTTTCGTATTTCATCCTATTATGAGGGCCGCACAAAACTTGCAGATTCTGCGAATCATGCGTCCCTCCCAAGCTCCAACTGTGAATATGATCGATCTGTAAAAATCTTCGGCTCGTGCACTGATTGCCATGCCGATCTATGTGACAACATATAGCCTTGGGATGTAAAAAAGCTTTGCGAATGGCCGCAGGAATCGCAGGGCGTTTTACGCGGGTTTTGTGTGAACTCTGGTGTGCCTGTTCATTTTTTGTGGTTAACGAATCCGATGTTACTGCCGCTACGACAGTGGAAGAGTTCAAGCAAGGCTCCTTCGGTAACTTCTGTTTTAGAACTTTGCGCAAGCCAGTTCGACGAGCTATCTCTCTTTTTGCCAAATGAGTCAAAGTCTCAGCCCAATCTTTGGTAACCGCAGCGTGGGAAACCATATTCTGCGCCTGCTCAAGGATTTGCATCTGTTCCTTAGTAAAGGTGACAGTAAGAGTTACAGATTCATCGCGATGAAAGGTTTCTTTTTGGGCTGGAACCACAGGCAAATCCAACTCGACGACAAGGGTCTGCTCGGTTCGCTTCTGGGTGGTGTTCTCGATTTGTAAAACAATGTCCCGTTTCTTGACGGTGCTCAAAATTTCGCATTTTGCCTTCTTGAATTCCCGCGAAGCTCGCTGAATTTGATTCGCCTGGGACAAAGTGAGAGTGCCGTCTTCGAATTTAACCGCCGTCTCTGGCAGCTCCCGCAGAAGTCGAGCAGCATCGATCCGGCGCATGGCCGCTCCAGGACTGTACCCAAAATCTTTGACCAAGTAGTCAAACAAACTCGTGTGGCTAGGTAAATACAGCTTCCTTCGATCAATCTCGGCGATACATTCCAACACGTGCGCAGTGATCTTTCGTTCGCTGCGAACAAAGTTTTCAAAACAAGAGATAAGTTCGTGGCTAGGTAAACAGTTGATATTCATAGTTCCTCCAAAATAAATTCTAAACAAAACTTTAATTTCTAGATAAAATTAACATGGGTTTTAAAATTTGATTTTTAAGAAAAAGACGATTCGGACATTTTGAATTTTTTTGGTGTATAATGAATCCACACGCGCAAAGAAAGCGCTGAGAATTGATTTTACGCAAAGCCCATGTAGCTGTACACAGTATCAGCTAAGCCCCCTTATTGAAGAACTTCGCGCTCGAAAAACTCAGTCAAATTTTATTTAAAATATTTTACCGGATTGACGCTGAGCCAAGAATTTTTCTTGTTCATCAGAACGACTTTTATTCGCGAGCCCTCGAATAATCAGTTCACTGTCGTAACGGCAGTGGAATTTTCGCCACTTTATAGACAATCAGAGATGAGGTTTGTATTATATTTTCGATGGCTCTAAAAACTAATGCCACCTTCGCGGCGTTTTTTGGATTATTGATTTTTCACGAAATCGTGAGTGGTGCCCCTCTGCGAGTCCGCATTTGTGAGTGGATGGTTCTTGTGGTTGCCTTTCTCATCCCTGCACTTCTAACGCACAATCGCCCTACGACTCAAAAAGTGTGGATTTTTATTTTATTTTTCAGTTTAGGATTCATGGTGCAATTTGTTGGCGTTTCGCTTGTGGTTTTCAAATTTGAACTCCAATGGAATGCATTATTTATGGCCCCGGTGCTCTTTATCTGTTTCGGTCTACTGCAATGCTTGAACCAAGCTTTCCTGCTTTTCGTAAAAAGTCTGCCCGCTAAAAGTTAGAACTTATCATTCGCCTTTGTGTAAGCAGAGCGTTTATAGGCACTATGCTACACCGCAAAACATCGGGCCTCCGATTATCTATTGCAATTCGATTCAGGCTCATCTACAGAACCCCACAACACAACGGGGGTAATATGAAATCTTTAAATGTTTTAGTCTTTCTTCTTTTCGCACAAACCTCATTCGCCAAGGTCATTGAAGTTACCGTGCCTGATGAAGGAGTGTCTTACGATAAGGTCAGTGTTAATTTTGACGGCTCAGTCACCGTCATGAATCCAAAAGTTTATGCAGCTGGAGAATACCTTCCGTTTGTTAACGCGACATACGGCTACACTCATACAAGCAGTATTGCGTGCGCACTGTTTGGTTTTTCAGGCAAAGACACCAGTCTCACAGAGAGACCAGCCGGTGAGTTTGAAACCAGTGCAGCCCGATTGGGATACACTGCGGAAAATGGAATATTTTTGAGTGAGGTCATCTTTCCATTGAACGGCAATACCGTTGTGAATTCAATCACCTGTAAAAAGTTACAGTAGAACTCCCGCATAGGGGAACGTCCAGCTTGCCGGACCCCTACTTATTCTGCGACTGCACATACTGCGTGAGCGCTTTGTAAAAAACCTCGGTCATGCGCTTGGCGTTTTCGTCGAGCAAAGTTTCGCGGAAGTAGTAGTACACATTCATCTGATAGGAAAAATCCGAAACCGGCACCGCATTGAGGCGGCCCGTGCGCACGTGCTTGCGAATACTATGCGCTGGTAAAAATCCCCAGCCCAAACCCGACTCGAGAACACGCTTCAGCGTTCCCACATTCACCGTTTCAAAAACAGTTTGCAAGCTCACGCCCTCTTTTTCCAGAGCTTTGGCCAATACTTTTTCAAAGTTAGGAAATCGCTCCATAATTTTAACAAACGGTTTCAAAGCCAAATCTTGCACTTCGATGTCTTCTGGCAACTGCGCATCTTTCCCAGAACCGATGAGCCACATTTCATCTTGCAGTAAAAGTTTTTTCTGTGCGTTCTTAGGCTCTCGTCCGTACTCCACTTGAGCATCGGGCAAAATCATAATATCCAATTCACCTTTTTCATAACTTTGAATCAACTCTTGTCCGTTCGCATACGTCAGTTGCACGGCGAGTTTTGAATTGTGCTTTAGAAATAAACCGATGATGGGGCTGATCACATAAAGACCCAAAGAATTTAATGTCCCAATGCGAAATGTGCCTTCCACTTCGATGTTCATGGTTTGAATGGCCAATTGCGCCTGCTGGCTCAATGCTAAAATGCGTTTAGCGTAATCGTACAGAATCTGCCCTTGGGCCGTGGGCTTGGCCTGGCGCGAGCCTCTTTGCAGCAGCTCCACTTCGAGCTCGTCTTCTAAATTGCGGATCTGCTGACTGACAGCAGGTTGCGTTAAGTATAATTTTTCAGCAGCTGCAGTCATGCTGCCTTCGGAAATGACTGTGCAAAAGGTGGTGAGGTGTTGAAAATTCACGTGTTCTCCCTTGTATAGAGCCAACTGGCAGGTTCACATGCCAAGTATAAGTTTATCTTATAGCAAATGAAATATCTTTTTGATGGACTCCACAAAACAGCTCCGATAGGTTCAGCCAACTTCGAAGTGGAGTTGTGATTGGGGGGCCAATTGACACGAATTCTGGGGTTTCTATTACTTTTTGTCATATTAGCGCGATGCAGCAGTGAGCATAACAGTTATGTTCGCAGAGCGCCCGCAACAACAGATGAGCTCGGATTCATCGTCACCGCGCAAAACAGCGAGCTGCAAAAAATCCAGCAAGACTTTCCGAAAGCTGAAATTCGCGCATTGAGTCCGCAACGAAATCTTTTCGAAATTAGCCACGTTGCAAAACAATCCTTAGAAAGCTATCTAGAAAATAAACAGATGAGCGCCAACGTTTTTATGAAAGAGCACTCGGCATCATCGCGCTGGAATACCGACTCGTCATGGGTTGGTAAAGCCAGCGAAAGCAAAGAAGAGGTGATGGCCGCCATTTCAATTTGCAGAAACACGCAGCAAAATCCCTCCATTGGCGTCTCATCTTCTTTCAATCCGTTCACTCTCACCGTTGAACTCGGTGAGAAAGTGGAAATCAAAGCGGTTGGCCGAGCCAACGCTAAAGTCGGCGGCGACGTGAGACTGATATGGGATATGCTTCCTCCCAATCTCTCCGAACAAAAACTGAGCAGCAATTTTGCAACGGAACAAAGTTTCATCCCCGACAGTTCGGGTATGTACCAAGTGGCTATCATTGCCCAGGGCAAGGATCTTTCCTGCAAACTTCAGATTGTGAATTTTTTGGTAACAGCAAACCCCGAGGTGAATAGCCAGGCCTCATTTGGCGAAGCTCCCGACAAGAGTGTTTTTGATCACCTAGAAACCATTCAAGCTCCGCAAACATGGGCCTTGTCGCAAGGTGCGGGCGTGACAGTTGCTGTGCTCGATACAGGCATTAACTACAATCACCCAGGTCTAAGAGACAATCTGCGTTTTAAAGAGAGCGATCTGAACGACGGCGAAGATAACGATAAAAACGGTTTCGCCGACGATCATTTAGGCTGGGATTTTATCAATGGCGATCGCTTTGCTTTTGACGACGGCGGGCATGGTTCCCACGTTGCGGGACTTGTGGCATCTCCCTTTTCGGGTGCCGCGCCACAAACCAAAGTTCTTCCAGTTAAAATTTTAGATGCTGGTGGACGCACCGATCTTGGAACTTTTGTGGCTGGAATTTACTACGCCGTGGACAGTGGCGCTCAAGTGATCAACGCGTCCTTAGGCTTCGACACTCCAAAAGGTGCATCACCTTTTGAGCTGGCAGTGATGACGCCGCCCGAGCTCAAAGCCGCTATCGAATACGCCGGAAGTAAAAACGTGCTTTTTGTTTCTGCTGCCGGCAATGGCGATGCAAAAACCGGAGTGGGATTTGATATTCAACAGCGACCGTCTTACCCCGCATCCATCAACGCCGCCAATCAGATCTCTGTGGCTGCCACCTCCCTCGGAGTCCTCACAAGTTATTCTAATTTTAATAGTGCCCTCGTGCACGTGGCTGCTCCTGGTGGCGATCAAAATCGCTTTGTAACTTCGATTGCCAAAGAAAATCCTCTGGGAGTCGCGTTTGTTGCACAGGCGGGCACTTCCATGGCGGCACCTTTGGTTTCAGGAGTGGCGGCATTGATGATGAGTGTGCGATCTGATTTAACTCCTCAGGATATCAAAGCCATCCTCATTGCGACCGGCGATGAACTTGCGTCGCTAAAAAACAAAACAGCCAATGGAAAAGGCATCAACGCGCTTCAAGCTACGCAGGCGGCCCTAGACTTTAAGCTAGCTCACTAGCTGCTTTAATTTCCACACTCAGGTCTCTAAGGTTAAGATAAATTACTTGGAGACCATATGACCAAATACGCTTTTTTTGTTTTCGTTTCGGCCATTGCATTTTCGGCGCAGGCAAAACTATTTTCCAACTCCTACGTCAGCTTTCAGCTCCCCCCCAATTGGGAATGCAAAGTAGCCGGAACCGAGTGGGTGTGTCGCAGTTCGAATGCGGAGCAAGCGCGCCAGGCCATCATCGTACTCACGGCAAAAGAGGTTGGACCCAATGATAACTTTGCTTACTACAATCAGTACTTAAAAACTCCAAAGACACCGAAGCATCGCGACGGTACAGTGGCTACACAATCCAAAGTGCAACATTTAAATACGATTCAGATTGGCAATCACCCCTGGGTGGATGGCTTGCACCTAGGAAGTTTGCTGCCTAATTTTTACTCGCGCTACCTTGTGACAGTTAAAAATAAAATCGCCGTGCTCATCACCTTTAGCGCGAAAAAAGAATTTTACACGCAATACAGTAAAAACTTCTTCGATGCCATCAACAGCCTGAAGGTCACTGCACAAGCAGGTGCCGGTGGAGACTCCCTTCGCAAAGCCGGTGATGAGTTTATTGGCGCCGTTCCTGATCACATGGACGACGGTTGGGCTAACGATGAAACTACCGCAAGCAGTGGCTCCTCATCAAGTGGCGGCAATGTTTGGATCTACGGCCTCGCTCTGCTTTTAGCTGCAGCAGGTGTTTTCTTCATGCTCAAGCGCCGTAAAAAGTAGCTACCTGTGTAGGCTTTTCCTACACGGGATCCTCACTTGACGGTAACAGCGTCTTTGTAGTTCTGTTGTTTTCAATGACACATTGGACTTTCTCTAAACAGCTGATAGCGCTGGCTTTTTTTATCTTTGTAACAGCCACAGCTGTCCCCACTTTGGCGGACGCATCTCGCTGTCAGTTGCTGTTTCGTACGGCCACCAATCAGCGATCGTGGCCACAAATCGATAAATTAGTCTTTATGACTTACAATGTGTCGAACATCTACGGCCTCCGCGGAAAATTTCGGCGAATCTCGGCCACAGACTTTGTACCCATCTACGAAAAACCAGCAACGCCAAAACCCGACGAGCAGATTCAGGCGCTGCGGAAAACATTAAACGAAGTGAATCCCGACATCGCCGTCTTAACTGAGGTGGAGAGTTTAGCTGCGCTCAGGACACTTTCTGCCGAAGTCGCCTCTCCTTATAGAAGTTTTCTTGTTGAAGGTAATGATTCGCGGGGAATTGACATCGGATTTATGATTAAGTCGGATCTGCCCATAAAAGGTGAAGTTATTTCGCACAAAGATCGCCAATGGAAGGACCCTGTGACACGCAGAAGGACTCCTCTGTTTTCGCGGGACTTACCGGTTTTACTTTTGCGCAAAGACAACGAGACAAAACCATTTCTTATGGTTTTTGGCATGCACGCCATTTCCATGCGCGGCCGTCCTGGAGATTTTCAATCCACTCGTTTGCGAACGGCGCAGTTTGATGGCGCTTTAAATATCATTTCTGAATTTCGCGAAAAATTTGGCGCTGATATTCCGGTTGTTCTAGCTGGAGATTTTAACACTAGCGTGATGTTTGCTCCCGAATTTCAGGCCATTCGAGAAACCTTAGCCAGCGCTTTTGATTTGGCGCAAAAGACCATACCCCGAGCGGCACGGGTCACTCATACCTTTCACGAAGATTATATCGACCCCGCCGACGGTTCCCCTCGAGAACGAACTTCCATGGATCAGCTGGACGATATCCGATTGCTCGGTATTTCGAATGAGTCAGTTCTCTCGGCTTATGTCCACCGCTACAAAGATGCCAAAGGATTCACAATTTCCTTCGCCGTGAGTAGCGAGTTACGCCACCAGCAGAACTCTGATCATTTACCAGTTGTGGTGGAAATATCGCGAGAAGCTTTTGATAGATAGTCAGCTTGGGTGCTTATTCAACAAAGAATTTTGTAAAATACACGCCGCGAATCATGCTGTTTTTTAAATGTTGATTGATGGCGGTGGCGATTTCGTCTTTCAAAGAAAGTTTGCCCTGAACCGTGGCAATATCTGCGTGTTCGTGCTTGGATAAAATCGTCACAACAGCATCCCTTACAACTGCCGAACTACTTTTGACTTCCAAAAAACTGCTCTCATCATTGAGTTCAATATTTACTTCGACTAAAACTTTTTTATCTTCTTCTTCGTTCGAAAGATTCACCGTAAAAGGATCTAAGGTATAGATAATAGGTTTGTCGTCAAAGATCTTGTTATGCACTAAATATTCTTCGGTGCTCATTTCAGGCTTTGCAGGTTTCTGAACAAGTGGTTCGTTCATCGTTATGTAAATCATAACGGATCCGCCAATAGTGGCGAGTAAATTAAGACCTATGAGAGCGAATAACAGAAGCTTTTTCATACAAGACTTTTATCGGTTTTATTGGTCTAGACTCAAGCCAAGCTCTGCAAAAGGATTAAATATAGCGATTACTGTCTCAAGCTGACACACGACCTGGACTTTTTGGCTAAAAAAATGACGAAAGAATTCCTTACTTGGGCTCTACAAACTCGTGCACAGATTGCGGCCCGTATCAATTGCAGGAGTAGGCAGTTCCCGAAGCCGTGTGGACGGCATCGCTGGAATTGGTCGTACTGTTGTACTCACTGCGCGTTGTAACTGACTTTACCACAAGACGGTTCGCACCTTTTTTGCCGGCGGCGTTTCTTAATCTTGTTTCAGCAACCTCTGCATTGTAAGCGTCTTCCGAAACGATTCCTATAGACTCACAATTGGTTGAAACAGTCTCAACAATTTTTACCGCGTTACCCGCTTTGTCGAGTTTTGGGACAAGGTGTGCACACGAAGACAACACAAGTGTGCTTGCTAAAAAAATAATTATTCTTTTCATAATTTCTCCACGTATCGCCTCAAGCTTTTTCCTTCGGCAGTTAATTCCAAAACTTTGGTTCTTTGGGTTCGTCGCGGTTCACCACAAGCTTTAGCTTGCTGCGCATGCTGCCGCCCTTTTTCCATTTGGTTTGTTGAAACTTTGTGTACACAAACAAAAAAATTATTCCCGACACCAAACCGCCGATATGGGCGAGGTTGGCGATTGCACCAGTAAGGCCTTGAGTGAGCAAACTAATGACCTCGATGGTTCCGATAATGGCCACAAAGTACTTTGCCTTGATGGGAAACGCGCCAAAAAAGTAAATGGTGCGCTCACCAAACAGCAAAGCGTACGCGAGCAGAATCCCAAACACCGCACCCGAGGCGCCGACCACTGGCTGTGTGTAAACGATGGGAGCCATGCCTTTAATAGTTCCCACAAGGGCCACACCAAACAGATAAAAGAAGGCCGCCCCGATGCCGGTAAAGAAATAATAAATTAAAAAGAGACGCTGACCCCATTTTTGTTCCAGCTCCGTGCCAAAAAACCAAAGAGTCATCATGTTAAAAAGCACGTGCATGGGATTCAGTGAGTGCAAAAACATATAGGTCACGGGCTGCCACACAAAGAAGTTTTCGATCATGGTTTGCGGGATCAAACCAAAGTACATGGTGATGTAAGGCTCGCTCAAAATGAGGTTTTCGAGAATCACTAACAGCACCACCCAAATCGCCAAATTGATGATGATCAACTTTTTAACGGCGGGTGTGGGACTGTTGATTTGAAACGACATTTGCTGGGACATCTTACTCGTCTCCTGGTTCGCTGAGCTCAATCAAAACTCCGCCCGTGGAATTGGGATGCACAAACACCACGCGGCAGTTGTGGGCGCCCACTTTTGGAACTTCGTTGATCAACTGTACATTGTGCTTTTTAAGATGGGCCACAAGCTCGTCGAGTTTATTGACGCGCAAACAGATATGATGAATTCCCGGGCCGCGCTTGTCTAGAAACTTACGAATGGGGCTTTCGCCCTCTGTGGGCTCCAGCAACTCGATGGTGGCGTCGTTCTCTAAAGGATAAAAACCGACTTTCACTTTTTCGCTTTTTACCTCTTCGCGGTCACTCTCGTGCATTTGCAAAGCGCGGTAAAAGGCGCCGCCAGCGTCTAAATTTTCAACGGCAATACCGATGTGGTCTAATTCGAAGCGAAAGGGGCCACTCATAGCATTTCCTTTTCTAACATCTTAAACTGTTTCGAAAGCTTTTTAAAACTCATCGCCAAGGTCTCGATAATGACCTTGGTTTGCGCGATGAGCGGAAAAAAATTAGTATCCCCCACCCACCGAGGGATAATATGATAGTGCAAATGTGAAGGGATTCCGGCACCTGCCGCAGACCCCAAATTCAATCCTACGTTTAAACCGGAACAGCCATAGGCATCTTTAAGAACAGCGATGGTTTGTTTCAATAGCACATGCATCTCACTCCACTCATGGGGCGTGAGATCTTCGATGTTGGCAACGTGCCGGGCTGGCAACAGCAACAGATGTCCGTTGTTATAGGGATACTTGTTTAAGACCACCATGGCGTTTTTGCTTTTGTAAAGAAGGCCAACTTTAGCCCGCTCTTTTTGTTTAAGCGCCGAACAAAAAACGCAGCCTTTGGGCTTTTTAATTTGTCGCACGTACTTTAAGCGCGCCGGGCGAATAAAGAGATCCCGTTCCTGAGGCCAAATGTCTTTGCTGGCTGATTTTCTCATTATTTAAGGATACTTGAGGACTTGGGGGCAGTTCAAAATAAATCGGCTTAAAATAAAAAAAGCCAGTGATCTCTCACTGGCTTTTTTAATGCATCGCATCCCTGTCGGGCTGCCTTAAATGATGGATGATTACTCTTGGTTGTTGCGGAGTTCTTTGAGTTTATCGCCAAAAACATCGCCCAAACTTGATTTAGAGCTTGTAGATTTAGCAGCGTACTCGCCGACATTGCCGTTCTCTTCGCGAAGTTTCGCAAGACGAACGCTCAGGCCCACTTTACGGGCTTCCTGATCGATACTGATCACTTCAGCGCGAACTTGATCGCCAACGCTAACAACCTCACTTGGGCTGCCGATACGCTGCGAAGAAAGCTCACTGATGTGGATCAGACCTTCTGCGTCTGGGCTCAATTCAACAAAGGCTCCAAAGTCTGCAAGGCGAACAACTTTTACTTCGTGAGTAGAACCCACGAGGAATCGTCGCTCAACATCTTGCCAAGGATCGCCCTCAAGCTGTTTTACACCAAGACTGAAGCGTTCGTTCTCAACATCAACGCCAAGAACAACGGCGCGGACTTTTTGTCCTTTAGTGAACATTTCTGAAGGATGATTTACGCGCTTCGCCCAAGAGAAGTCAGAAACGTGCACAAGGCCGTCGATTCCGTCTTCAACACCAACGAACACACCGAAGTCGGTGATTGATTTAACTTCACCTTCGATGATGGTTCCAGGCTGATAAGTTTCTTTGAGTTCAAGCCACGGATTGGTTTCGAGTTGTTTAAGACCAAGGCTGATGCGGCGGTTTTCTTGATCGATATCAAGAACCATGGCGCGCACTTCGTCACCCACATTGAGAGCTTGTGATGGGTGTTTGACCTTCTTCGTCCAGCTCATTTCGCTAACGTGGATGAGACCTTCAACGCCTTCGCCGATTTCAACAAATGCACCGTAGTCTACGAGGCTCGTAACTTTTCCAGTAACTTGGCTGCCTTTAGAGTATTTTTCGGCAGTATCAAGCCATGGATCTTTTTGTAATTGTTTAAGACCAAGACTGACGCGTTCTTTTTCTTGATCGTATTTAAGAACCATCACTTCGATCTCATCACCCACATTGAGAACTTCTGATGGATGCTTGATGCGTCCCCAGCTCATATCCGTGATGTGTAAGAGTCCGTCCATACCACCCAAATCAAGGAAGGCGCCGTACTCAGTGATGTTTTTCACCATACCGCGGATCACAGATCCTTCTTTCATCGCATCCATGGTTTGTGTTTTCATGGACTCGCGTTCTTCTTCGAGAAGGGCGCGGCGAGAAAGTACGATGTTGCCACGTTTCTTGTTAAACTTGATAACTTTGAATTTATATTTTTTGCCGATGTAAACATCCATATTGCGCACTGGACGTAGATCAATTTGGCTACCAGGTAAGAAGGCTTTGACACCGATGTCCACACTGAGACCGCCTTTAACTTTTGCGATAACAGTACCTTCGATGAGCTCTTGGTTTTCAGCGGCGCGAGTGATGTCGTTCCACGCTTTGTACATGTCGGCTTTGTCTTTAGAGAGCACGATCATGCCGTTTTCGTTTTCGATTTTATCGATAAACACTTCCACTTCATCGCCGGGCTGAACCGACAATTTGCCTTCGACAAAACGGAATTCATTGATGGGAATAAGACCTTCAGATTTATAGTTGATATCTACAAGAACGTAATCTGTTTGAACTTCCACGATTTTGCCTTTAACGATATCGCCAACTTTATAATCGCGATCCTGTAAAGACTGTTCAAACATTGCACTGAACTCAGTCATTGCTTCTTTTTGCTTCGCTTGAACATCTTCATGAAAAAGATCTTCAATCTGATTTTGCTTCATCTGCTTTTTGGTCATGTTTTTTGTAGCTTGCATGAGTATGTTTATTCTCCCTTGCGAAAACTTTTGTGCATCTTGGTTTGTTTGTTGCATTCGAGTCCTCTTCGCCCCTTAAAGAATGGCATAGGCGGGGCTTAATTGCTCCGGTGTCCACGGTGTTTAAGAGATTGGTCATTTATAAAGAATTAATGCCGAAAGTCAAAGGCTTAGGCCGTATTTTAAGCACTTTTTACCCCTATGAACTTTACCCTGTCACACTGAATAATTTTCTGAACCGAAGTTCTTTAGAGAACTTTTGCTGGCGGCGGCATAGGACATGCTCACAAACCTAAAGGAGTTACTTATGAAATCACTATTTTTATCACTGATACTGATGGCCGCCCCGTCCGCTTTTGCCAACGAAGCCTGGGACTTTTGCAATGCCTACGAAGCCAATTTGGCCATTGAAGATGGTCAACTGGTCACCACCGACGGCAGCCAGTGGGATATGGAGCTTGGTGCCCTTTTGTGGTCCACACGACTGAGCAAAACCGTCAGTTACTGCACTTTAGAACAGCGCGGTGAAGAGGTTATTTCAACCAACGACACTACGACTAGCGAAATGTACGAAGTTTACATCGAAGGGCAAATGTATGAGGTGGAATTTGAGTGCTCTCGCGGGTATTCCGAAGTGCCAAGCAACGACTATTGCACTGGCGAACAAACGATGAACCATTAATTTTTTGAGGGTGACCCTCGGTCACCCTTTTTTGTACTCTTTAAGAAATAATGCTCGAACACAAAAGTTCCAAAAGGTAAAACGGCCGCGACAAAGGCATAGACACGAACCTTCACGGACCAGTTGAGCTCTTCGGCAATAATATTTGCCAATAGCACATACGCCACAAACAGAATTCCGTGGGGCATTCCAAGCATTTTTACAACCGCGGGATTCCCCGCCATGTATTTAACCGGCATACCCACAAACATCAGAAGCAGGAACGATCCGCCCTCCAGCCAGCCTAAAACGCGAAAGACTTGAACTAATGTAGCATTGCTCATGGGCTAAATTCCGATGGCTTTACGAAGATCGTTGTAGGACATCCGAAAGGCCTCATTGGACCAGCTATCCACCACGCCGCGCGAGTCGCCAACGCCCGCCGCACATTTTAAAACGACCTCGGTTTGCGAGGACCGGAGCGGTGGCGATTTAAAATTACAATATTTGTTGGCCCAGGAGTCTTTCACTTCGTGGCGAGTGTTTTTTTCGAGGTCTGAGGATTGCTCTTTCAACCAATGAATCTCCGTGGGAATTTTTTGTGGCCGCACGTTGAGGCCTATTCGCGGATTGGACACTTCGTGATAGGAATCGGAAATGTGCATTTTTTCGTTGATGGGGATGGAATATTTAACTCCGTCCAAGGTGAATGCAAACTGGCTGTTGAGGGCGTAGTCCACATTAAAGTCCGTTTTTGGATACGTGAGGGTTCGCGCCTCTTTGCGATATTTTGTGACTGTTTCTTCGCGGAACTTGGTGACGTCGCGATAGGTGGTCACTGGTATATATTCCTCTTTATGAGTCACGGGATCTATAACAGTCTTGTAGGATGTTTCGGGTTCTTTCTCGATGTACGAAACGGTTTCTTGCACTTGGTACGGAACCTCTTCGTCGTAGCTATGAATGCCCACTGATTTTTCTTCGGTATAGTTGGAAAGGAAGCGACCCGAAATCGTCACGACAAGAGTCCTCCCGTCTGCCTGGTACAGGGGCGATGACTTGAGCCCTTGCAAAAGTGATTCTGAAAAAACGCTTAAAACTTCGGGAGGCATATCTAAAATTTGGCCTTTCAATACGATGTTTCCAAAGCCACCCGATAAAGAGACGGATGGGCTGTTTTTAATTTCCTGACCCCAAAATACACAATAATGATTCCAAAAATCTTTAGAAAAATAGCCGGTCATGACAGGACGGATTTCTAAACAATGCTTAGCTCCCTCCGCATCCACGTCCGCCACCAGGCGCTGAAATGGTTGGTTCCATTGACTGTGAACCAAAAGCTCATGGTTCTCATTGAGAAGAAGTTTGAGCTTTAAATATTTTTTATCTTTTTTAAGCAATTGCGTCTGCTCTTGAAGCCATTCATACAAATATTCAACCTCTTCGGTTTGTGCCGAAAAGGCCGCTCCAGAAGGCGAAATATTCCACTCCTTCTCGTCGCGAACCACACGTCGCAACTTACTATGTGACTCTTCGAGGCTATTTGATAAACGAAGTTGTCGGGCTTCGATGAGATTTCGTTCGATAAGCTTTTGCCGAGTTTTACGAAGGTGCTCCTCCGCGATGGGATCCGCAGGGTCCTGGCGGAGAATGCTTTGGTTGACCGCTTCGGCGGCCGCATAATCGCCCGCTTGATAGTGCTCTTCGGCCTGCTCGTGGAGCGAAGTGCAAGCCACCAAAAGGGGCAGTGCAATAAAGCTCAGAAAACCAAGTGTACGCATAGGCGCCCCCTTTTCAGTACTTATACCCAGGTTTAACTCAGAGGCAAAAGATTTTCCATTGGACTTTGCACTGAATGACTCTCCGGAATGCGTGGATGGTTGTATTTTATTTCCGTAACGATACAAGCATAGCGTCAATCTCTTTACGCGAGTCCGGTCCCGTGCCATGGTGCCCGCATGCCAAATATTGAGATCAAAGCAGTTTATACAGATTTAAAAAAAGCTCGCGAAGTTTGTCGTCGTTTGAATGCGAAATTTATTGGCGTGGACCGCCAAGTGGACACTTACTTCACCGTGCCGAAAGGGCGCTTGAAACTGAGAGAATCCTCCCTGAGCGGGGCGTTTCTCATTCCCTACATCCGACCCGATCAAGAGGGACCTAAGAAAAGTGATTACGGACTTATAAAAGTCGAAAATGCAGAACAAATTAAATCCCTGCTCTTGCAAATATTTGAAAGCAATCTTGTCGTTAAAAAAAGCCGCGAGATCTACTTGCTCGATAATGTTCGAGTTCATCTCGACGATGTGGAAGGCTTAGGCCATTTTTTTGAGTTAGAGGCTGTTTACGAGGAGGACTCGCAACGCGAAAACGAGGAACTCAAGGTGCGTAATTTATTAGTAGAATTTGCGATTTCTGAGCCCGCCCTGCAAAAAACATCTTACGAGCAATTGGCCAAACAATAGCTCGCCAATCTCCTATGTTTGTTTTAAACGTCCTCAAGACCCAATATTTTTTTGCATACATCCATCTGCCCGTGGATGTCGCGAATGGCTTTTTTAAGCTTCTTTAGATCGTGGGAATCCACATCGGCTTCGAGAGCTTTTAAAACCATGGGATGTTTTTTTAGCCACGCGCCCTGCCGACTGGCGTAGGTTTCGGGAATTCCTGCCCGCAGGGCGGACTGCTTCACATTTCCGTCTTCGAGAAATTCCACAATAAACTGCAAGGTTTCTAGCGTGAGCATATGCCTGTGGGCTTTGAGACGAGAGGAAAACCCCATCTGACGAATTCGCATGCAAATCCCCTGTTTGAAGGTTGACAACGTTTCACCTCAAAAACTAACCTCTTTCGAAAGAGGAGTCTAAGTGATTATTAAGATTATTCTGATTCCCTTGATGCTGTTTTCGTACTCGCTGCGCTGCTTGCCCCTCCGCTGGCTTGGAAAATTAGGTCATGGGTTGGGCACTCTACTTCGCTCCGTGGGTTTTCGCACACGAATCGTGGAGAACAATCTTCAACTCTCCTTGGGCCAGGAAAAATCGGCAGAGGAACTCAAACGGCTGCAAAAACAAATTTACACGCACATCGGAACGTTGTTTTTAGAAATCGCACGCAACTTTACTCTCACGCGCCAGGATTACATCGACGAGTTGCAAGTGAGCGATGAAGACATCGCAAAAATAGATAAAATAAAAGCGGAAGGCCGCGGAATGCTGGTCATTAGCGCGCACACAGGAAACTGGGAAATTTTTCCCGCGAGTATGGCGGCCCGAGGTTATTCGGTGGCCATCGTTGCAAAAAAAATGTCAAACCCCGTCTCGCAAAATTTGATTGAACAACGGCGAGTCACCGCCGGCTTCAGTGTGATCTACACAGGAAATACACTGAACAAAATCGCGGAGTCCATGCGCGGAGGTTGTTTTGTTGGCTGTATGGTGGATCAACATCTTCCCGGTCCACGAGGTCTTCGCGTTAACTTTTTTGGCACACCCGCCGCTTCTATTCGCGGCCTTGCAAACCTCGCTCGCGAAAGCAAATGCCGAGTGGTGCCGATGTCGGTTTATCGGCAAGAAAATGGCGTGCATCGCTTGATCGTTATGGATGAACTTCAGTATATCGAGGCCAAGGAATTGCCCGAGGGTTCGCCCGAGCGCTTGCTGCGCGAGGAGTGGCTCAATTCGCAAAAATATCAGGAGTGTTTAGAATCCATGATTCGTCAAAATCTACCGCAGTGGCTATGGATTCATCGTCGCTGGAAGGCGAACCGTTCGCCGCTCAATGTGGCGACGGCACATCTCGAACAAAATATTTAGGGTGTCCGCATTTTACCAGAATTAAATTTTTAAGCGTTTTTTAACTTCGGCAGCGATAGTCTCAACTACCTGAGATCGCTGTAGAGCACTGGAGTCTATGACCAGCGCTCCCTCGGGAATTTGCATGGGCGCTGCTTTGCGATTGACGTCTTGCTCATCACGCTTTTTTTGCAAATCTTTTAAGGAATCTAAATTTGTGTTTTCCTGCTCCAACGATCGTCGAAACGCGCGGCTCTCAGAACTCGCCGTCAGGAACACTTTTAACACGGCATTTGGAAATACCACCGTGCCGCAATCTCGCCCCTCAGCAACTAAAACAGGAGTGGCCTGCGCGCAGTCTCTTTGCAAAGGCAAAAGCGCCGCCCGCACTTCCGGGTACTGACTGATGCGACTGGCGTGCATGCCGGTCTCCTCTTTCGATACTTCGTCATTGATACGCGCATTTTTATAGAGCACCGTAGTCTCTTGCGGAGTCATCTTTACCGACCACACATTGGATTTTGCCAAACTCGCGAGGGCCTGAGGATTTCCAAGATCAACGCCCTCTTTGACGGCCACGGCAGCAAGGCCGCGATAAAAGGAACCCGTCGACACCCATTGCCAGCCAAATTTTTTGGCTAAATCACGACTAACGGAAGTTTTTCCTGAGGCCGCGGGCCCATCGATTGTTATCACCACAGACTCCTTCATTTTAAATGCTCCGCACGAAGAAGGCGAACTCCCTCGGCTTGCAAAAGAGTTTCAAGCTCTTTGGCATGTTCAAAACTTGTAGTCTCAAGCAAAAAATCAATTCTTGTTTCGCGAACAGAAAGTTCGGAAGAGACGCGATCGTGCATCACATCTAAGATGTTGGCGCGGTTTTTTGCAAAAATGGCTGTGAGTTTTGCAAGCTCTCCCGGAAGGTCACTGGCGATGACCGAAATGCGCGTATGCCGCCCTTTGCGGCGCAGACCGGTTTCGATCACGGCAAACATGGTGTTCATGTCGATGTTGCCACCGCAAACCAAAACCACTGTTGCACCATTATCAGTGGCATCCTTATCGTTCTTACTGACACCGTCTTTACTTGCGACAATCTTTCCCGACATCATTGCCGCCACACCGGCAGCTCCCGAACCTTCCACCACCAGTTTGTCTTTTTCCATCAGATTCACAATGGCCTCAGCGATTTCGTTATCACTCACCGAGACGATGCGATCCACGTAAGGATTAATATATGTGGCAAACATTTCGGGACTCGGTTTTTTTACGGCAATGCCATCGGCGATGGTGGAGACTTTTACTTTTTGTTCAGGCTTGCGCTGCTCTTTTAAATCCATCATACCGGTGGTCTGATCGGTGACCACGCCGATGATTTCGCACTTTGGATGTAATTTTTTAATGACGTAGGCAATTCCGCCGATCAGGCCGCCGCCGCCGATGGGAACAATCACCTGCTTTATGTTTTCCATCTCCTCAAGAATTTCCAACCCAATTGTCCCTTGCCCAGCAATGACTTTTTGATCCTGGTAAGGATGAATAAAAACCTGACCTTCGCTTTGTGCCGTTTGCATGGCTTTTTCGTAGGCCTGGTCGTAGTACTCGCCGTGCAAGATCACTTCGGCGCCATATTTTTGCGTGGCCAAAACTTTGATCATCGGCGCGGTTTCGGGCATGACGATGGTGGCTTTAACTCCGTGGATTTTTGCACCAAGGGCCACGCCCTGAGCGTGGTTACCGGCCGAGGAGGCGATCACTCCCTTGAGTTTTTCTTGCGGAGTTAAAAAACGCAGGCGATTTAAAGCTCCGCGAATTTTAAAGCTGCCAGTGATTTGTAAGTTTTCGCACTTATAATAAACGTTCCCTGCCAGCGAACGAGCTTTTCGCAGGGGTGTTTTTTCGATGTGGTTCTTTAAGTACTCACGGGCCTCTTGAACCATTTGTAAATCAATGCTGAGTGAACTCACCTGAAGTATATCTCCAAAAGCGAAGCCACTTTGAGGCTCGCGCCGCCAATCAAAAATCCATTCACCTCCGGCACGGATTCGATGTCACGCGCATTTTGCGAATTGACGCTGCCGCCATAGAGCAAAGGGATGGATTTTCCAATATCGCCCATTTTTTCAACAAGCTGCTTTCGTAAAAATTGATGAGCCTCGGTGATTTCAGCAAAGGTGGGAACTTTACCAGTGCCGATGGCCCAAACCGGCTCGTAGGCCACTGAAAACGGCGTATTTAAATCAATGCTTTCAAGAACAGCTTTCAACTGCCCAGCAACCACTTCGAGAGTTTGACCTTGAGTTCGTTGTTGGGCGGTTTCGCCGATGCACACCATGGGCGTGAGACCAGCTTGCTGCAAAGCTTTGCTCTTGAGTGCCACATCTTCGTTTGTCTCGCCAAAAAGGGTTCGGCGTTCGCTGTGTCCCACCAAGCAGGTGGTGCAGCCGAAGTCTTTGAGCATAGCGGCCGAAACTTCGCCAGTGAATGCCCCCGAGGCCTGTGCGCTGCAATTTTGAGCTCCATATCGAATCGGCAAAGCACTCATTTCGTTTTTGAATGGAGGTAAACTTAAAAAGGAGGGATAGAACTGGATTTCTCGGTCAGCCATGGGTTTGAATTGCAGCTTGAAGTCTTTGATAAACTCCAAAGTTTCGGCGGTGGTTTTATTCATCTTCCAATTAGCCGCGACAATAAATTTTTTGACCCTCACTGTGCCACCGGCATCACTCGCACGTCGAGAATGGCGAGACCTGGAAGTGTTTTACCTTCCATATACTCAAGACTTGCACCACCACCGGTTGATATGTGGCTTACCTGCGACGCAAAGCCAGAATCCACTGCGGCCGCTGCCGAATCGCCGCCACCGATCACCGAATAGCCGTCGGACTGTGCCACAGCTTTAGCAATGGCAAAAGAGCCCTTGTTAAAGGGGGCGGTTTCATAAACACCCATGGGACCATTCCAAAAAATAGTTTTGGCCTTTTTAATCACATCGCTAAAAAGAATTGCCGATTCCGGGCCGATGTCTGCACCCAGCCAACCCATTTCGATGCTTTGAACAGTTTTAGCTTCTTCGGGTTTGTCGAGTGATCTGGTCACGACGTGGTCAATGGGAAGAAGAATTTTTTTATCGCGCGCTTCCATTCGACCGATCAGATGTCGAGCGTAGTCGACCTGTTTCTCCTCCACCAAAGAATTGCCGACCGGCTCACCCTGAGCCTTTAAAAAAGTATAGGCCATGGCTCCTCCGACGATGATGGTATCGGCTTTATCGATAAAGTGCTCGATCACAGGAATTTTATCACTCACTTTGCTACCGCCCAAAATCAAGACAAACGGAGCTTCTGGTTTTTCGCGCACGTTGGAAAGACATTTGATTTCTTTTTCGATCAAAAAACCAGCCACTTTAATTTTCATTGCTCGCGGAAGGGCGTCGATACTCGCATGGGCTCGGTGGCAACTGCCAAAGGCGTCGTTGACATAAACATCGCAGTAGCGCGCCCACTTTTGTGCAAGGGTTGCCGAGTTGCTTTCCTCGCCTTTATTAAAACGAAGATTTTCGAGGAGAATAATTTTATTAAATTTCCCTTCGGCCAAAAGCCCACGCGGGGCATCGGAGTCGGGAGCTTCAACAAGAACCACTTCGCGCCCCAGCTTTTGCGCCAAATCTTGCGCGACGGGTTCGAGAGAGTACTTTGCCCGATCCTCGGGGCCGTCCGTCTTCGGACGCCCCATGTGCGAAGCCATCACCACGCGGGCCCCTTGCTCCAGCAAAAATTGGATGGAGGGCAAAGCCTCGCGAATTCGCGTGTCGTCTAAAATTTTTCCGTTTTTTATGGGCACATTTAAATCAAGGCGAAGAAAAACTTTTTTATCTTTAAGATCCGTTAAATCTTTCAGAAAATTTATCATCTACCCACCAATTTTCTGAACAGAGTTCATATATAACAGAAGATCCACCATGCGCATCGAAAAGCCAAATTCGTTGTCGTACCACGCAAGCACTTTCATAAAGGTTTTGTCGAGAGCCACTGTGCTTGGAAGATCCACGATGGAGCTGTGAGGGTTGCCGTTAAAGTCGATGCTCACAAGCTCTTTCGACTCGCAGGCTAAAATTCCCTTGAGTTCCCCCTGGGAGGCGGCAATCAAAGCCTGATTCACTTCTTCCACCGTGGCATTTTTGGATAAAATCACGTTGAGGTCCACCAAACTGACGTTGGGCGTGGGAACACGAATGGAAATACCGTGAATTTTGCCTTTGAGCTCGGGTAAGACTTCGCCCACAGCTTTCGCCGCCCCTGTGGTTGTGGGAATCATCGATGTGGATGCGGTTCGCGCGCGACGCGGATCGGAGTGGTAGCTATCGAGGATGCGCTGATCGTTGGTAAAGGCGTGAACGGTTGTCATCAAGGCGCGTTCAATGCCGAAAGTTTCGTGAAGTACTTTTGCCACCGGAGTGAGGCAGTTGGTTGTGCACGAAGCATTGCTGACCACATGGTGTTTGCTTGGATCGTATTTTTTGTGATTGATTCCATAAACAAAAGTGGCGTCCACTTTGGCGGGCGACGAGACGATCACTTTCTTAGCACCGGCGTCCAAGTGACCTTGATTTTCTTTTGAATCTTTAAAAGCGCCCGTGCATTCAAGCACCACATCGGCGCCCCATTTTTTCCATGGAATCTGCGAAGGCTCGCGCTCGCACGAAAATGGAATTTTTTTGCCATCCACAGTGATGGAGTTTTCGTCAGAGGTGACATTTTTTTGATAAATACCGTGGGAGCTATCGTATTTGAACAGATGCGCTTGCTCTTCGGGTGTGCCGGAAGAGTTGTTAATGCCAACGATCTCTACCTGATCAAAAGCGGCACGAAAAAGAATACGACCAATGCGACCAAAACCATTTATTCCCACGCGGACCTTGGACATACGAATCTCCTTCAATTTTCAATTCAACAATGATGGCGTAGTTGTAAGCGACAGGCGCTGATCTGTCCATAAAAAACTGACGAAAACCTAACCAAACCGGCGAGTGGTGTTACAGTCCTGCTAGAGGCAACTTGGGAAACATTTTCTCGGCGTTTGCGAGCATTTGTTTGGAAAAATCCTGCAGGTTCATGTTTTTTAGCTGCGCTACAAATTGCGCCGTAAAAATCACATACTGTGGAGAGTTTTTCACTCCGCGAAATGGCGCGGGAGTCAAAAAGGGCGAGTCGGTCTCCACATGCAAACGATCCACAGGAACAGTTTCGGCGATTTTTCTGAGGGCTTCGGCATTTTTAAACGTCACGATGCCACTCAACGAAATATTATATCCCAGTTTTAAGCACTCATCAGCAAGGTACTGGGTGCCAGTGAAACAATGAATCACGCCGCGAACGCGGCCTGCAAATTTTTGTAAAATCTCCACTGTGTCTTCATCCGCATCGCGGGTATGAATTTCTACCGGTAGGTTTAATTTTTCTGCCAAAGCCAATTGGCGTTCAAACGCAACTTTCTGCTCCGCGGGTTCGGAATTCTTGTAAAAATAATCCAACCCCATTTCACCCAAAGCCACAACATGCGGTTGAGTTGCATTTTTTAAAATAAAGGCTTCGATGTCGTCAGTGTAAAGTTTGGCCTCGTGAGGATGAATCCCCAACGTACAGCAAACAATGGGGTAATGTTTTGTCGCGATATCTAAAACGACCTGTAAATCATTGGGCTCGGTGCCAATGGTGATCACGCGCTTCACACCTGCCGCTGCAGCTTTTTGCAAAGACACCTCAACAGTGTCCTCCAAAAAATTAAGATGAGCGTGAATATCCACCCAGGTGTATTGAGCCAGTTCGGGATTTTTTTGTAGCTCGGTTTCAATTTGCGGCATTGGACTCCAAACGAATCGAAAACTGATCCAATAAAAGGTGTTTGTCCACGTTGGCTTGCCAGTCTTGGCGAAACTGAAAAACCTCGTCCATCAACGACGTTATATTTTTACTTTCGGAAAATTTTTGCGCAAAGGTGCGGATGTCTTCGTTGTAGATCACTTGCTCGCTTCCTTCGCGCAAAACATAGGCGTCGCGCAGGTAAGTCATCCAAGAATGAATGACAAACTCAGCAGACTCCGGCTGTGCCAAACAACTTTGTAACTCTTCAAATGCCGCTTTATTCTGCGAGCTGTGCAAAAAATTAATGGCGGCCTGGCGAACGGTCTGCCATTCTTCCTGCATCATTTTTTTGGCTAAACTGACACGCCCAAAGCTCCAATGAATTTGCCATGGCTCAATGCCGGGAACTATTTTTTGTAAGAGCTCCGCACTGAGTGGCGAAAAGCCCATCACTTGGCAGCGCGAACGAATCGTCGGCAGAACCTGCGAAAGGTTCGACGTGATCAAAACAAAATGCACGCCGGCCGGAGGCTCTTCGAGGGTTTTTAAAACGGCGTTAGCCGCTTGTAGGGTCATGCGTTCCACATGATTGATCACCACAAAGCGATGGCGCACCCACGATGTGAGAGAGGTAAACTGAATCATATCGCGGATGGACTCAATCTTCACCTTGTCGTTTTGCAGCTCCACCTCGTGCAAAAAGAGTTCTTTCGAAGTGAGGATTTTCAAGCACGAGTCGCAGATTCCGCAGGCCGTGGATGACTGACAATTGAGCTCCTGAAGAAGCGCTTTCGCCAGTTGCTTTTTGCCGATGCCCTCAGGGCCCGAGAAGATCACGCTTTTAAAAAAAACCTTTTGCATGGTTTGCGATAAAAGTTTTTCTTTTAAAACGTCATGGCCTAAAATGGCGTCCATCAATCGAGCCATTTTTTTCCTCGCAAGCATTTTAATACTTCGTCAAAAAGTTGATCGGGAGTTAAAAATCCATCGAGTACAAGCCAGCGATCTGGATCTTCATTGGCTTGCGCTAAATATCCCTGTCGCACTTTTTCGTGGAATGCTGAGTTTTCTTTTTCCATGCGATCCTGCTCTGTGCCGCTGGCGGCGGTGCGTTTTTGGATGCGCTTGGCACTCTCTTCCACCGGAATATCTATAAAGATGACGAGATTGGGCTCTAGGCCCTCGCTGGCATAGCGGTTCAGCCAGTTGATGTCTTCGCGCTGAAGTTCGCGGGCGTAACACTGAAAAGCGATGGTGCTCGAATAAAAACGATCGCTCAACACCCAGGTTTTTTGTGCGAGGAAAGGGCGAATCTTTTCGCTCACCAACTGAGCGCGAGCGGCCTGATACAGCAAAACTTCGGTGCGCGATGCTGGCGACCATACGGGATCTAAGACGAGGTTTCGCAGTTTTTCGCCCAAGCTGGTGCTGCCTGGATCGCGAACCAGCTCTACTTTTCGAGATTGTTTCTGTGACTCGGTTGGCTGTGTCTGTAAATAGGTCTGAACCTTCTGGATTAAAGTCGATTTACCTGCACCGTCGAGACCTTCGAAAACAATAAACTTCATACAAATCCAATGTTAATTAGTATCTGAATAACATAGAGGCCTTGATTATCAACGCCATTTTACCGATAGAATAGCAATGGCATTAGATAGAATTCGTATTATTGTTGCAGATCCCAATTCCACTTCGAGCAAACGCCTTGCTGGTTACCTGCAAGACAGTGGCTTTGAGGTCTACACTCTTTCCGATGGCCTTACTTTGGGACAAAAGATTTTAGAAATCCGCCCCAACTTTATAATCATTGATATGACAATGCCCGAGTTTCCCGCAATTAAGTGCCTGCAATTTTTGCAAGAAAATAAAATGTTGGGCGACGGGTCTTTGAAAGTGATTGTTGTTTCGCAACATAACGCCAAGCAGAATGTTGACGCCTGCTTAAAAGCTGGGGCCAGTGACTATGTGGTTAAGCCGATAAATCCCATGGATATCTTAACTCGCATCGCACTTCATCTGCAGGCCCGCAGACACGTAGAAGATGAAGCTTTGATAAAATCCCTGGAGCTCAAACAGGCCAACTACTACCTCGAGCTCGCTGAGCTATTAGTAAAAACAATCGGCGTTCGTACCCGACCTCACCAAATCCACTTTCAGCTACTGCGCATGGTTTCCATGGCCATGGGAGCCGTCCGAGTTTCGTTAATCAAACTGGGCGAAAGCCCGACGGTGATTGCCTCCAGCGACAATGACAAGTTCACGCAATTCTCCCTGCAAATTCAAAAGTATCCCGAGATCGACTATGTGCAAAGAACAGAGCGACCTCTGTTTATAGAAAGCATCAAAGACGACGACATGATGGGTTTTATTAAAGACCAAATGAAGTCCATTTATTTTAATTCCATGGTTGTTCTTCCCATTTTTAGCGATGGAAATCTGCAGGGAATTCTTTCTGCACGAATGCCCGAGTCGACCCATCTTAACATGGCAGATATTAAACTTTGCCAGATTGCTGCACAGGTCATCGGGAGCTATTGGCAGCTTCAGCCTATCAAATCGGCCTCCAAAGCCGCGTAGCGTTGCGACGCAACCCCTTTTAGTATTTGCGCCCTAAGCCAAGGCCTTTTATATTCAATTTCTTTTGGAGGAACTTAATGGCTACGACTCTTGCAGTTTTACACATCATCGTTTGTGTTTTTTTAATTCTTTTGATCATGATTCAGGATCCAAAAGGTGGTGGCTCTGGAATCTTTAGTGGTGGCGGTTCAAACTCCATTCTCGGTAGTTCCGGCGGCGCCGATTTTTTAACCAAAGCCACGCGCTACATGGCCGTCGCATTTGGTGTTTTGTGTATTGCACTCACAATTTTCTCGCGTCCCACAAAAACTGGCGTCTTTTCGGATGTAACCACCATACCGGTAGAAGCCGCAGCACCGGTTGAAAAACCGATGGATGGCGCAGCCGCGGGAACTACTGCGACACCTGCGACACAACCAGCTACGCCAGCGGCGCAAACCCCCCCGCCAGCGGCGCAACCTACAAGCACGAATAAATAGACCCTCGAATGCTGCTAAGAACACACTGGTTTTGGATCATAGGTGTCGGAGCTGCACTCGCTTGTTTGTTGGTCTTACCTCCAACATGGATCGAATCGTACTTCGGCCCCTCCAACAGCTCAGAAAAAGTGCGCGTTGTGGTCGATTTTTACGGTAAGGTTGAAAAACGCTCGGCTCTGATGACAGGTCAAGATTCTGTTGCAAAAAACACCGAGATTCAAAATGGCGATGTGGTGATGACCTTCGAAGACAGCAAGGTGCTACTTGGTTTTAACCCCACGTTCTGGCTCCTCCCCTACTCAAAAATGGAATTTGTAAAAGTGAATACCCAATGGAACGGTCGCTTGGTTTACGGCGAAGTCCGCAAAATCGAGTCCAAGGAAGACACTAAAAACCCGCCCATCGAGTTATTTTATAATCAAGAGCGTATCGTCGACACTGAGTTTTCATCTTCGCGCGATGTGATCGTGGCCACTCTTGTCGGCCCCACGAGCGAGGGCTTTCAGGACATCGCGGGCCAAGAAGCAGCCCCGCAAAACAGTATCGAAAAACAAATTTTTCAAACGCTGCTGCTGCATAAAAAGTTTTTCCAAAGCTGCTTCATCAAATACTATAAAAATAAACCCGGCGAAAACATCCGCAGCGGAGAAACAGTTTTTGATCTCCTGATCGACGTCACCGGAACCATCGAGTCCGCCACCGTCACACGCTCCGACATCAGCGACAAATACTACATGCAATGTTTGCAAATGGTTTTCGCCCGCATGCGGTTTAAAAACTTCCAAGCCACGGAGTCATTCCACGCCCTCTTCCCACTGCAAGTGGAACTTCCAACCAACTAACTTTTTTACTACGTTTTTTCTCTTGCGACTCCAAACTTCTCTTTTTAGGACGCGGACTCGTGTCCTCGCTCGTTTCGGCTTCGCCGATCGCGTCACGCTAACGAGAGGTCCGAAAAAGAGAAGTTTGGAGTCGCAAGAGAAAATGAACCAAATCAACATGATTGCAAAAGTTCCCATGCCGTTAAGTGCCTCAAAATTTACCCACATACCTGGACGCAATGGGAGACTCCGTTTAGTGCCCAACAATTTTTCATGCATTTGGATTTAGTATAAAAGCTATTAAGTCCCCAAATGACAATCAGAGTATGAAACTTTTGAACATTCAGATTCGAGTGACGTTTTGTTTGCGAAAGTAAATCGTTCGTAACTTTTTCAAGAGGCGAATGATTATTTTGAAGTTTTAGGTAGGTTTTTTTCTTCGGTTTAAGTTTTTCTTATTTTTGCAATTTTTCAAAGTCTCTCTTTTTAGAACCTCTCGTTAGCGTGACGCGATCGGCGCAGCCGAAACGAGCGAGGGCACGAGCCCGCGGTCTAAAAAGAGAGACTTTGAAAAATTGCAAAAATAAGAAAAACTTAAACCGAAGAAAACGATGTTATCTATAATCGTGGAAGTAATCGATTCTCTCGGGGACCCAGGGTTCGTGGACGCCCGAGATTTCAAACCCGCGGTCGCCAACATCAGTCATGATTCTGGAAGGAGCGATGGAGGGTTCGTAATCGGGGTGAATCAAACCAGAGTCTCGCAGGGCGGGAAACACGTCTTGAAATGTTTGTTCGCCAATCACTTGGCGACGGATCAAATCATCCAGAGATCTTTGCAGTTCATCCACGGTGAAACCGTAGTTTAGATAGAGATCTTTTCCTACACGTAAAATATGATCCATGCTCAATCGGTTGTCTTGAAACAAATCCAATGCAATCTGAAACGAATTGTACGACGGTAGCATTCTCCTACCAAACTTCATGTAGTACTCGGGATCCGTATCCACCGCCAAGTTAATATAGATCTTTTCTACTGGATCCATCGCTTCGATTTGCTCTTGTTTGGCGAAAATGCGCTGAATCTGTTCTGAAGTGACCTGAAAAGTTTTGAGGACTTTTTCGCAATCTTCGTTTTGCAAGCGACGCGAACTAATATCGGAGTACAACGAATAGATCACGGCATCGGTTTCGCTGTCGTCGCCCCAAAGAACTTGTGAGATTTCTTTTTTTAACAACGTTCGTAAATACAGCAGAGCTGTCACTTTATAACCCACATGCTGGCGCAAGCGCCAAAAACGACCGGGCCATAAATTTCTGAGATTATCCTTAAAAAAGATGCCCAACGGCAAAATTTCGTCGGCTTGTAATTTTTCGCGGATCTTTTTTTCCATCTGCGGCGGCGATGCAGTTATAAAAAAAATTGGAAACTGTTTTTGCTCACCATTTTTTTCATGCCAAAAATTTTTGAGGGAATTCACCAACGTTGACGTGCCGGGAACGTTGTTCCGGTGATAATTATCGGCAAAGGACGCGCGAAAAATATCCCGCAAGGATTGCCAATGGGTATCTAGGTAGGTTTTATCTAAATCCCACACATACACTTCGTCAAAGGCGGCATAGTCAGAAATGGAAGTGTAACTAAAAAAAACAACGTCTCCGATGATTTGTACTTGTCGCTTTTTTTCGATTTTTTGCGAAGCCATTCATTAAATCTAGCGGATGTTGAGTCTTCGGACAAGGGCTAAGCCGCGACTGAGATTTTTAAATAACTAACAATGGCGCGGGCCATTTCGCCCAGTGGGAGAACTTCTAATGCCGCGCCCAGTTCTTTAGCCACTTTCGGCATGCCGTAGACAACGCAACTCTCCTCGTCCTGGGCAAGGGTCAACACTCCGGAATTTTTTAAATCCAGTAAACCCTGGGCCCCGTCACTCCCCATCCCGGTAAGTAACAGCGCCATGGCTTTACCTTCGGGCGCAATGCCTAAAAGGGAACGAAACAGAACGTCTACAGACGGCTTGTGGCGATTGACGGGCTCGCCGTCACTCACTTCGATGCTCAGCTGCCCAAGATGATTTTTTCGAACCTTCATATGCTTCCCGCCAGGCGCGATGTAAACGCAGCCAGTCTGCACTCGCAGGCCGTCACGTGCTTCCAGCACATCAAAAGCGCACATGTCGTTCAGTCGGCTCGCAAACGCCTTCGAAAACTGTTCGGGAATATGTTGAACAACAAAGATGGGAGGGATTTGCGAAGGCAGCTCTGCGAGCAGAGAGGCAAGGGCTTCCGTGCCTCCCGTAGAAGCGCCAATCGCAATCAATCCGCGAGTGTCCAACCGAGCAGCTTCGAAGCGTCGATTTTTATTGGCCTTACTTGGCACGCGCACGCGGGAGCTCGCCGCCGCCCGCACCTTTTCGATAATTTCCTCGGCAAATTGATCAATGTTTTCCACCGTAGGTTTCTGAATGTGATCAACAGCGCCCGCCTGCAATCCATCGATCACAAGGGGGCCGTCATTGATACTGAGCGATGTTACTAATAATGAAGGGATGGGATATTTTGGCAAAATCTTTTTAAGTAACTCTACCCCGTTGAGACCTTGCATGTGTATATCCACAGTTAAAATATCTGGCTTGTGCTTTAGAATGGCCTCTTCGGTTAAAAAAGGATCCAAAACTGTTCCAACCACGTCAATATCCGCGGCGGATTCGAAGATGTGTCCCAAAAGACGATGGATGGTCGGCGAATCGTCGATACACAAAACGCGAATTCTTGGAACGACTGAAACTGCTTCTGGTTGCAGGATTTTTTGGGTGGGATTGCGCTCCGCATTGTTTAAAGCGCGCTCCGCATTGGTTAAAGCGCGCTCCGCGCGAAGCCGCCCATCTTTCGAGTAAAAATAAATCTCGCTGCCTATGTTCAGACGGTTGATCAATTTAACATTTTTGATTTTAAGCTTGTGAAACATCTTTTCGAGTTCAAAACCATCACTTTCATCCGCAACGATTTTAACGGCAAATTGCGAATGTTCAAATTTAATGGAAGGAAATTGTTCCAACAACAGCGTTGCAAAACTCGCAATGGATACCTTTTGCGCCGACCAGTAGCAAAAGCCGATTCGCTGAGCAAGGTCAAAGCCACAAATAAGAAACCCGACTCCCAACCGAACCTTAAATACGTCTTCATTGGAAGACATGTAAAACTGTCCACTTTTGATCAACTTAACCATTAAGTAGCTACTTTCCTAATTTTATCCATGATCGATCTTGAGGAGTGATAAATCAAACTTGTATAAGGCAAAACTTCGAAAGCCGCTTTTTGCAACATCAGATAGGAGCTTTTGTTGGCAATCTGCGCATTTTCTTCGTGAAAAAGAGTAATGTCTTTTGTGCGACAAAGTTTAGCTGCTATGTCAGGAGGTGTATCGCCAAGGATAAAGTAGTGACAATGGTTTTGTACCGACAACATTCTATTCACCATATCGCACTGCTCAAAAGATGCTAGGTAGATGTGGTTCGATTTCAAGACCACATGATCTTCCAAGCGATGCACATTAAGATCTTTCATTTTCTCAACAAGCAGCGGAACAAAGGACTGCGCTCCATGCAGTAATATGATAAACGGCGGGAACTTATCCCCCATTTGTGAAATCATCGTGCGAATCTTCTGCAACTCTCCGAGGCCAGACACACTGACTCGCACCAACCCCGAATTTCCCACAGAGGAAAAATCAACTCTGAACTTTTTGACCAGATCGATAAGATCTTCTTTGGAATTCTGCGTATTAAAGGCATGGGCGCATCGCAACTTCGTACGGATTTCATCCGATTTTTCTTGCAGCGTTGAGAGAGAGGGCTTTTCGATAAAATCAGTTGCGCCAAGAATTAAACTCTCCACTCCGTATTCCACCTCTTCTCTAGACACGGAGCTCACCATGATCACCGGCGGGTGACTGTCAGAGTAAAATTGTCGCAAGTAATCCACACCTGTCATGAGAGGCATATGGATATCTAAAGTGACCACATCCGGCTTGAGTTTTTGAATCACGTCACGGGCTTCCATCCCGTTGCTGGCAGTCGCCACCACATCAAAACCATATTCTGCAGTCAAAATTTTCTTAAGGAGAGTTAAAATGATGGGAGAATCGTCCACACAAACCACACGAATTGGAGCTGCCTTTTCAACAGGTGCGAAAGCCGGTTGCACCTGTGACGGTTTAAAACTAGCTTGCTTATTGAAAGTCTCTGCTTTCGGTTTGAGGTAAATAGAAGGGCCTGTTTGTTCGACGGCAATATCCACACCATTGAGGGATTCAGAGAGACCCAAAAACAAATACCCGCCCGGATGCAATAGATTCAGCATGTTTTTTGAAACACTACTGATTTGAATCTGATTAAAATAAATAAAGACATTTCGGCAAAAAATGAAATGAAAGTTTTGCCCCATCAGCAGACTCATATCGAACAAATTCGACGTCATAAACTGACAATGATTGCGTATATTTTCTTTAATGCGGACAAACTTTTCTATGTCGCCCGTTCCTTTTTGCCAATGCTTTCCCTGATACAGGCTTGGAATTTCTTTAATTTGCTCAAATCGATAAACGCCATTTTTAGCGATCTTAATACAATCAATATCAATATCCGTTCCCAAAATTTCGTAGCTAATATCCGGAGCTATGAGAGGTAAGTGATATTCCAAAAAAAGTGCCAACGAATAAACCTCTTGTCCCTGGCTGCAGGCTGCTGACCAAATACGAATTTTGTTCTGGTTTTGCGCTCGCAAATCGGCAATAATTTTGTTGAGACCTTCTTTTAATAGAAAATCGAAGTGAAAAAACTCTCTAAAAAAGAAGGTGTGATGTGTCGTAAGTAGAGAGACAAGAATTTTCGATTCTGTAGAGTAATTTTCTTTTAAATACCTGAGATAGGCAGCGGTTTCTTTAAAATTCAACTCAATCATTCTTTTAAAAAGACGAGACTGAATCATGCCCGATTGTTTGTCAAAAAACTGCACCCCCGTGAGTTGCAGCATAATGTCCGCAATTTCTTTTGCAAATTCTGAGTTGATCTGTTGCAACTTATTCGTCGACATTAGAAATCCTCGAATCTCGGGTCGTCTTGAGAAGGAATTTCTTCTCCACCCGAAGCCAGCGGCAATTTTGAAGTTTCGATTTTTTGTCGTTCTATTTTCTGACGACGACGAGGAATTTCGTAAACGGTGGCCGTCTTTTTAACCGTTGTAGTTTTTGCTGGAGACGCCTTCATATGAATGTGTCGTGCATGAACAACATCGTGGAGCTCGTCGATCAGCGACAGCGTCGAGGTGGTTTGTGCATCTAGCTGAATGGCACTACTGGCAGTTTGTTGGGACGTGATTGCGTTGGAGTGAGTCACTTGATCCAATTGATTAATGGCTCGCGTGATTTCGGCGATCCCCTGGGCCTGCTCTTGAGCTGCCGTTGAAATTTCATCCACCATTACGCTCAAATTGGACACGTGATGAACAACTTCCTCTAAGACTTCGCCGCAGGTTTTTGCCACAGCTTCACCGATTTCAACTTTTCTTCGCCCCTGCAGGATGAATCCCCCCACTTTTTCCTTAGTTCCGTTGACGATATCCTGCACTTTGTGCACGCTCATATCGAGCATGGCAGAAATTTCTTTTGCTGCCTGACCGCTCATTTGAGCCAGATTTCCCACCTCTTCAGCAACAACCGCAAAACCTTTTCCATGTTCCCCAGCGCGCGCCGCCTCTACAGAGGCATTGAACGAGAGCAACTTGGTTTGGAAAACGATATCGTTTATAACTTTTGTTTTGCTACCTATCTCGGTAATGATTTTTACAATTTCGGAAAATTCCTGATGGCTTTCGTCGATGGATTTCATGATTTCGCTCTGACTTCGATAAATATCAGCAATGGCTGCGGTCATTTCGTCCACCGAGTATTTACCTCGGGTGGCCACTTCGCAACTTTTCACAGCCACATCTTTGGATCGTGCCGAACCTTCGGCGCTTTTTTTAATCATGGCATTCATCTCTTCGATGGAGGCTGCTGTTTCTTGCAAAGCGGAAGCCTGTTCTGTCGTTGCCTGTGCCAGCCGGTTCGAAGCATCCGAAATATCTTTTACAGAGGTTTGCATTTGTTGCGATTCATCAAACATCTTGGTTATGATTTTTGCAACAAACTGTCCAATCCGATTGATGAACAGAAAACTGTAGATTCCAAATCCGACAAGTATTGAGAGAGCCGCAATCAGCAGATAAAGATTCAGGGCACCATTCACCTGGGTCATCATAAACCCGCAGAACACGAAGGAGACGAAATTTAATCCCACGGTGAGAATTAAAAGTTGTTTTCGGAGGGTCATTTTATTTTCCATCTCAACTCGCCTTTCCAGTAGTCATAGCCGCAATTTCTTTATCTTTTAAATCAAGAGCTTTCATGACATCGATCAAAAGAATCAAACGCTGTTCCAAATTGACGATTCCGTAAATGTATTCAGAAGCAGCCGTGCCTTGAATCTCCGGCTTCTCTTTAATATCACTTTGCTTTAAATTCAGCACGCTATCCACACTATCAACAACAATTCCAATGGTGCAGGCTTTCAGATCGCAAATGATCACCGTGGTCTCCGGGTTGAAGTCGTTTTTTATATTTAATTTATCACGTAAATCGATAATCGAAATAATTTGACCTCTTAAATTCATAATTCCCAAAAAGTGTTTGGGAGTGTTAGGAATCACTGTGATTTCTGGATAGGCAATCACTTCTTTTACCAGTAAGAGAGGAATTGCAAAGCATTCATTGTGCAACGAAAACCTTAAATAAGAACTCAATGAATCACTCATGCAGCCTCCTGTTCGTTGCGCACGCTGGACTTTGAAACTGGTAAGAGATTAATAAGATCAAGGATGAGAGCCGCTTTACCATCTCCCAAAATGGCTCCACCCGAAAAGCCGCGCATATTTCGCATTTCTGCCCCTAAACTTTTAATAACCACCTGTTGCTGTCCAACAATATCATCTACCGCAACCGCAAACGAAACACCCCCGTGCCGCACCAGAATCGCCATCGATTGTTCGATGGGTTTTGCATGTACACCGCGCGAGGACAGAAGTTGATTGATTCGATAAAGCGGAATTTCCTCACCTCGGAGTGAAAGCAAATATCCCAGCCCTGACGTCTTATGAACAGTCTCGCGACTCAAGCGAATGGACTCGTGGATCTGAAAGAGGGGAACAATGTACTTGTCCGTCCCCATTTTCACGACCATACCTTCGATGATAGCGAGAGTGAGAGGCAGGGAAATATGCAACTGAGTTCCAACTCCGGGTTCACTTTCCACGGTAATGTCTCCACGCAAGATCATTTCGATGTTCGTTTTAACGACATCCATTCCCACTCCTCGCCCAGAGATATCTGTGGCAACGGCTTTCGTCGAGAAGCCGGGCATGAAAATAAGGTTTTGTGCCTCTTTGTCTGTTAACTGCGCGTCTGCAGGGAGAAGTCCTTTTTCAATGGCTTTCTGCCTTAAAAAGTCAGGATTCAAACCGCGCCCATCATCGCCGATTTGAATGATAATTTTGCCTGAGGACTGCAGTGCTTTTAAGAAAATTTTTCCTTGGCGTGGCTTCCCTAGCTTTTCCCGTTCTTCAGGAGATTCGATCCCATGATCGACGGCGTTTCGGATCAAATGCACTAAAGGGTCACCCAGCTTTTCGATGACGGTTTTATCGATCTCTGTATCGTCGCCTAGGGTTGTAAAACTAATTTCTTTTCCAAGTTCCTGTGAGGTATCGCGCACAATCCGATGCATTTTTTGAAATGTCTGGCGCAGTGGCAGCATTCGCAAGCTCATTGAAATGTCTTGAATGTCTTTGGTGATTTTATTGAGTTGCGAAACCGTTTTTTGCAGTAACGATGATTTTAACTCTGACTTATGTTGGTTTAAAACAGTTTGCAAAATGACCAGTTCGCCGACGTAGTTCATTAATTTTTCAAGGCGGGGCAAGGCGACTCTAACAGTCTCATCAATCACTTGTGGAATCACCTCGGCGGATGCCAGAGGTATTACCACATCTGCGATGTCCATCATGGATAATAAATGATCCGCATTGAATTCTTCGTACTTGTCAGTGCCCAATGCATGCATTTGTTGGATTAAGTCTTCTTTATCTAACTTGGCTTCAAAATCACGAGACAAAATGGCAACCCATTTGCGAACCCGATCATTACAGCTCAGCAATAGATTCACCGTCACAGTTTTGATTTTAACTTCACGCTTTTTAATTTTTATTAGAAACGTTTCCATCTCATGCATAAATTGACTCAGCTCAACAAATCCCACCGCACTCGCGCTGCCCTTGATGTTATGAGCCAACCTGAATATCTCTTCGATGGATGCTTCATCCATTTGTTTTTCCAAATTTAAAAAGTGCCTTTCGGATTCATCAAGAATCTGATCGGCCTCTTGTAAAAAACTGATTTTTAACTCTTTCTCAAAGGCATCCATCTTAGGCGACCTCGCTATCGCCGATAAGCTTTCGCTCAAGATCAATAATGTTTAGCTTTAAGGTTTCTGAGATGATCGAAAGCTGTTCCGCTGCTAATTTTGAATCTTGCGACGTCTTGCGTGTTTCCGATGAAGCCGAATTAATACTGTCCATGGAACGATTGATGCCCTTCACGCCCGAAGCTTGTTCGGTGGATGCGAGGGAAATTTGGTTGGCCGATGAACGGATGCTCTCGACGTTTTTTACAATCCTATCTAGAATATCTCGACATTTTTCGGCTTGCACTTTTCCGTGGTTCACGCGTCTTGCGCAATCATCTACCAGGGAGTTTACTGAACTCTTCATTTCACCGGCAATCTTGCCCACGTGTTTCAAATTTGTATTCAGAGTGTCATCGATATCTTGCGCGGCCGCTCCACTGATAAGCGCTAGCTTTGCAATTTCGTTGGCCACCACAGAAAACCCTTTGCCCGCTTCGCCGGCTCTTGCTGCCTCGATAGATGCGTTAAAAGAAAGAAGTTTTGTTTGGATAACAATGTCATTGATGACCGAAGTTTTTTCCGAAATCAAGCGCATGATATCGATAATTCCATCGATGTCGGCATTACTGCGTTCGACCTGTTTTAAGATCAGATCAATACTCTCTCTCACTTCAGTTACACTTTGATTCATATCCAAAACGAGACTCTGCCCTTGTTGCACAATCATTTGGCTAGAGGAGAGGTTTTCCGAAGACAATGCAGCACTTTTAGCATTCTTTTGTGCCATGGTCGTAATCTCTGAAAGTACGCTGACGGTTTCTAAAATGGAATCCGCCTGCCGATTGGCATTGTCGTTCACCTGCAACGAGTAATCAAAAAGCTTTTCGGAAATGGCTTTGTTTTCTACGGAAAGATCCTTAAACTTTGCAACGAGAGTGGCTAAATTTTGGCGCACCCGTCGACCCAAAAAGGCAGAAACTCCAATGGCAATCAGAATGAAAACCGTGGTGAGACGCAAAATAAACAAATTGTCGCCTTGTAGTTTTTCCTGCAGAAAACGAGCGTTATCAACTCGCACATCGTTTGAAACCTTTGAGAGAAGCAAAAAGGCTTTCTCAATCGACGTGTCGAGCTTTTGTTTACTCGTCATCGCCCCATCAATGTCTTCGCTTAAAAAATTCGCATTCATTTCTTGGCCAGCCTTAACGACCGACTCGATGATTTCGTTTAAATTGACTAACTCATCTTTAGTTTTTTGCTTGATGTTTTTGTTCTGCGACAGCTCTCTCGTGAGTTGTGTGATTTCTTTTTGATTTTCCGAAACTTCCAAAAGATGCTTGAGGGAGTCTTCGGCTTTGGTTACCGAGATGACTTGATAAAGGGATTTTAATTCCACCACCGAGCGACTGAGTTTGTTAATCTCAGAGATAAAAAAAGCCTGATTTTCGTTATCGCGAAAAACCACACTTTGGCTTGTGGCGGAGAAAAAATAGACGGTCGATGCTAAGGACACCAGCATGATAATATTAAACAAGCCAATAAAAACTGTTTGATGAAAGATGGATAGCTCGCGCATTTTGAAGTGGAAACTCATCTTTTCGAATCCTCCGTCACACATGGACTTTTTCTTATCGGTTTTGATTGGATTCCTATGAACGATTTTTAGGATTTATTTCGTTTTTTCAGGCTGTTACTTGACACCTCATTTAATTTACTCGACCATGATCTCATGTCTTTTTGGGGTTTTATTTTATGTTTCTTTTTAGCGTCGGCAAATGATCTAACCAAAGACCTAATTAAAGCTATTATGACGGGCGACGACCCCATGATCGAAGCGACCCTGGCCAAAGGTGTGGACGTGAATGCCAAGACTGGAAAAGGCGTAACGCCACTGATGCTGGCCGCCCTGCAAGGGAATCACAATGTTGTGAAGTCGCTCCTTTCGAAAGGAGCCCTGGTTGACGAGCAAGATGCCTCGGGTTTAACGGCGCTGATGGCTGCGGCCCGCCTTGGTCACCTGGATATTGTGAAAACTTTAGTGGCAAGCAAAGCCAATACAAAGCTTAAATCACAATCGGGAAAAACAGCTCTGGATCTGTCACGGGATTCAGGCAAATCTGACGTCGAGGGATTTCTCAATGGTATATAAATTTCTTTTCTTTTTGGGCATCTTGATTTTTACAGCGAGCTCCCAGGCGCAGAACTTGGATATCGACAATCTTTCCCTCGAGGACCTCCTCAATATCAAAACTTCGGTGGCCTCTAAAACCGAAAAAAGCACCCGAGAGTCACCGGGAATCGTCACGGTGATAACAAAAGAAGAGATCACAAAAATGGGGGCCCGGGACCTGATTGACGTACTGAGTATGGTTCCGGGGTTTAACTTTGCTCACGACGTGCAAGGCGTGGTTGGCCTGGCAGTTCGTGGAAATTGGGCCCACGAAGGTAAATTTTCATTGATGGTCGACGGTCAAGAGATGAACGAACTTTTGTACTCGTCCACGCAGTTCGGAAACCACTACCCGGTCGATCACATTAAACAAATCGAAATCATTCGCGGACCGGGGTCTGCCATTTATGGCGGCTTTGCCGAACTTGCGGTTGTACACATCATCACCGATAAAGGGGTCGATATTAACGGCGCGAAAGCGGTGCTCACCTATGGCCAAATGCGCGAAGGTTTGGGACGGCGAAATTTAAGCGTGCAGGTTGGAAAAAAACTTGGCGATTGGGATGTGAGCGTTGCGGGACTTATTGGCCAAGGACGTAGAGGTGACGGTAACTACGTGGGTTATGCCTCTAACACAACTCCCCCTCCGAATTACAGTCACGAAGTTTACGACTACAGCGATGGCGATGCAAATAATCTCGATCCCATGTGGTTTAATGTTGGAATTAACAACGGCGCCTTAGACTTTCGTTTTATTTACGACAATTATAAAATCACTTCCCGTGGAATTTATGGATTTTCGGGGGGACTCAGCAATGGCCTAGAGACAGGTTTTGAATCCATTTTTACGTCGTTAAAATATGATTTCAAGGTCACGGACTCACTTACTATCACTCCGTATGTAAGTTACCGCGACCAAACCCCATGGAAGTTAACCGACCCTCAAGCTATCAGTGTTGTCGACACCGACATTTTCGACATTCAGGTCAACAGAGCTCGCGTTGGCGTTAGCGGTCTTTATCAATTTTCCGATACAAATCTCCTCCTGGGCGCAGAATACTATACGGATAATGTCCATGCAAATAACTGGGCCGATAGCGGAGGACCTATAGTTTTTTCCATAACCGGGACCAATGATTTGCAATTTTACGGCATCGCTGCCTACTCTCAGCTGACACATAATTTTGGGATTTTCGAAACTACGCTCGGTGCTCGTTTCGAAGAGCTCAATGCACAAACCAATCGAAAAGTATCGAAAACGGTTCCGCGCTTTGCTATCACAAAAGCTTCCGAAAAATGGCACGTCAAAGGCTTAGCCAGTCAGGCCTACCGGGTACCTTCTGTATTCAACTTTGTCCAAGACTACAACGTCAATGGCGTTTCAGTTATCAAACCCGAAACTACAACCACCTATGAAGTCGAAGGTGGAATCGCTCTTTCTTCCAAAAGTTATCTGACGGCCAATCTTTTTTCCATTCGTATCGACGATCCCATCATTTACGAATACACCGGCACCGATGACTTCTATCGCAACTACCCGCGGGTGGAAACCCAGGGCTTCGAAGTGGAATATAAGAAAAAATCAAAGAACGGTTTTACCAATGCTAATTACTCCTTTTACCAACATGGAACCAACCAGGTAAGCGCCTATGCTGTGCCTGGCCGAAAAGAATTACTGGGAATCCCGCAGCACAAACTCACCTACCTTTCGTCGTTTCGCGCCGGCTTTGGCAAGTGGATGGTGACTCCGTCGGTGGTTTACATGCGCTCGAAATCCACCTACGAGTACGACATCGCCACTGACACCGAGGTTCTTCGCCAGCTGCCGTCGGTGACCTTGATCAATATTTACTTTACGTACCCCAATCTATTTGTAAAAGGTTTAGAGTTCGGGTTTGGTGTGTTTAATCTTTGGGACGAAGAAAATCGTTTTGTTCAGCCGTACGATAGCGAACTTGGAAACACACCGGCGCCCAGCCGCGAGTTCCTCGCACGCCTCACCTACACCATGCCCTTTTAACGACCGGTTTGACTCTACGTGTTCCAAAAAGGGACTTGGTACCCGTTGGGGCCTTGTGTTAGTTTTCGCCCCATGCGTAACGACGTCCTCTACGTGTGGAATTCCATACCTTTAAACTCCGAAAATTCTTTGTCTCCAAAACGTCTGGAGCTGTGTAGTCTCGATATTGAGGATGCAATTTCCGTAGTTTATCCACAGCTCAGTTTTTGCGGAATTTATAAAGTCCTCGAGAAACTCCCAAAGAGTATCGGTGTTAGCTCCTCTCGCGTTTACGAAAACTATGGTTACGCTTTAGACTCCAAGCTGGCTCAGCTGTTAACGACTCTCCCCTCATTGCCTGCCGAATTTTTAGATTGGTGCGCCGAACACAGTTTGTCGCCTCGCGATCTTTTTCCACTTCTCAGTCTTACGAATTTGCAAAGTGTAGAGGAGGCTTTAAAAAGAATAAGCTCCTTGGCTTTGTCGCGAAATTTAGGAGCACAGATTCTCGAACTCGCCGTGGAGTGTCGCCTGCTCTCGTTGTCAGAATCTAGTGAATCCTGTGCGAGCACTGGCGATGAATGGTTGCAACAGCTGAAAGCCAAGCGCTACCCACAAACAGCATTCAGCGATTCAGAAAAACAAAAAAAAATGCTCGAGCTCCCATGGCCCAAGGACTTTCAGTTGCGTTGGCAACGGCAGGGTGATCGCAGTGGGCTTGAAGTGAAATTTTTTGTGTCCCACGAAAAGGAATTGCCAAAATTCACGCAACTCTTGCAGCAGACAATTCAGAAGATCGAAGTGGACAGCAATGACACCCCTTGATTCCATTTTAAAAAAGTTCACCACCGTGTCCATCGAAAAAGCGGCGCTGGCATCTCCGCTCGCACAACGGTGCTTCAAGGTGTTCCCTGCTGAAAAGATTGAAGTCGTGGAAGGAAAGCCCACGACGTTTAGCAAAGGGCATATGAGCGCCGAGGACTACACTCTCAGCAAAAAAAGACTTTTCCTCACCGAACACCCTGGTCACTTTTTTAAACGCTGTCCCGGCGCCAAAAAAGGCCTCGCCTGCTGCAACTACTACGTTTTAAATTTAGGCCAGCAATGCGATATGGATTGCTCTTATTGTTATTTGCAATCATTTCTCAACACTCCTTACACAGTGATTTACACCAACCTCGACAAAGCTCTCAGTGATCTCGCCGAGTTGTATGGCAGTCACTCCACGTCACGCGTTCGCGTTGGAACTGGCGAAGTCGTCGACAGCCTGAGTTTGGATCCACTCACCAACTACTCCCACGCGCTGGTTGATTTTTTTCGCGATAAATTAACGTGGAATTTGGAATTTAAAACAAAGTCCTCTTATGTAGAAAACCTATTGGCAATTCCAGCCAGCCCCAACGTGATTGTCAGTTGGTCCATCAATCCGCAGTACATAGTCGAAATCGAGGAGCATGGAACCGCCAGCCTTCAAGATCGCCTCAAAGCAGCCAAAAAATGCCTCGAGCACGGGTATCAAATCGCCTTCCATATCGACCCAGTCATTTGGCATACAAACTGGAAGCAAAACTATTTGGAACTGGCCGAAATAATTCACTCGCAATTTCGCCCGCAGGATCTGCCTTACATCTCCCTGGGCGCTCTGCGCTTTCAGTCAGAACAACGAGACATCATGCGCGAGCGTTTTGGAATGGAGAGCTGGGTGACACGGGCGGAAATGTTCAAGAGCACGTCCGGAAAAATGCGCTACGATCAGTCGCTCCGCGAGGAGATGTTTCAGACGATCATACAAAAGTTTAAAGAGTTGGATCCCAAATGGAAGATCTTTTTGTGTATGGAGACGCCAGAAACATGGGTCAACGCCACGGGCCAGTTGCCCTTCAAACAAGAAAACATTCGCTCTCTCTTCAAACCGCTGCAGATCGAATCCACTATAAAGAACTTATAATAAGAAGATCTGAATAATTTACAAACCGTGCCACAGTGGGGCCACAGATTGTATTCTCAGCAGAACGCGCCCATAACCTCGGCACAACCTGGTGCTTATGCACTTACAAATCTCTCAAAGGAGACACTCTTATGAAATCAATCGCGATGATAATAGCCCTTACCATCTCAGCAACCACTTGGGCTGACTTACAGACCAACGAAGACCTTCAGATGCAGCAGTATGCTCAAAACAGCAGCGAGTATAACTTGAAAATGTCCCAGATCTACAAAAGTTTGGCTTTCACGGCGGCGGAAGCTCGTGTGCAAAAAAATCTAATTTGTGAAGAAGGTACGTACACTTCTGACATCGTATCAGCGTCGGTAACAGCCATCGCGCACGCCGCTTACTCCTCTGCCACTGCGGATGCAGAGAATATGTCTGCCGAACTCTTGGCAAACCCCGATGTAGTCGCCGTTGCTGCTAAGAGCTTCTCGTTTCGCCAAGCCACCATCTACTCAAACCCTTACGCAGACGCGACAATAGACATCGTTAAGATTAAAAACGTCATCGTTGGAACAAAATTTTGGGGTCCAGGAATGGGTGCCTACGGCAGTCAGACTAGCATCGAATTTATTTCGACGTCAGAGGCAAAAATTGGAACGCTTGAACTTCTTGATCAAGAGCCTTGGAGCCAATGGAACTATAAAACTGTGAAGTACAGCTTCGAAGAAACTTTCGCTGGGATAGTGCTTGTTGTTGACGGCGAACGCTTCACGGTTCAAAAAGACTGGGCGTGGTCGCAAGACGGAAGTTACATCATCGTTCCTGAGGGCGCACAGCCAGACGCCAACGGCTACCTGATTCCGACATACGCTGAATATCAAAGCGAGTGCGAAGCCTAAGCTTTTTTCGCAGACTTAAAATTTGAAACGGCTCTTCCAAGAGCCGTTTTTTTATTAGAGGAACAGATTTTTCATACGCCGTTTTTAAAAATAAAAACCAAGCGTGATTCCGAAATTATCAAAACCGTAGTCAGATATATTTAGAATCGAAGCCGCATTTTTAGAATAATCTACAGACAGTCTTCCTCCCCAACTTTGAGTGAGACTGGTCTCAAGCCCGATAGACAAGCGATAGCCATAAGACAATCCGGACGAACGATTTTCAAAACCTGTTGGCGGGCTTGCTATCTCTAAATACTTAAAGCCGCCCAAGCCTGCGAGCTCTAAAAAAGGACGCACAGCTACTTTTTGTGTAATCGGGTAGATACTCAATCCTATGATGGCGTCGGCCGAGTAACCAGTGATTCCATAACGAGTGCCGTCGATGTATCCGCGTCCATCAACTAGTGATAACGTGGCCCCGTAAATCAAGCGAAAATGATCTTTGTGAGGCGTACTGATCACCGTGAGACCATAACCCTGAACTCCAGATAAACTGTTTTCTCTTTCACCCGTAAAATTGAGATATGAACCAGCAATAAAGGTATTGCGTTTTTTTTCTCCACCCTGACTTTGTGGCGTCAACATGAAAATGAATGCAAGAATAAACACTAAGCTTGCTCGTTTTATCATGGAATCACTAATACATACTCAGGCGTATTCGGCAGGCCACTAGCGAATTGTCCAACGTATGTTCCCGTCGAAGTGATCTCAACAAGATAATTTAAAGTGCGGTCAGCTATTAAAATGTTTCCGTTCGCTCTTTCTGCCAGGCTCCCTGGAGTTGAAAGTACCGATGTGTTACTGAACGTGTATAAAGCCGTCGCAAGATTCGCACTGTATATAACGACGGAATCTGTTGTGCCCGACCAAGCCACTGCCATCGAACCATTCGCAAGCTCTTTGCAACCAGCAGCATCTGTTGTGCCAGCAATACCTGAAGCACGAGTTGCCGTTTGAACTCCAGCATCACTGTATGTTCTGACCACATCAGCAGTTGTTGAGCAGTGGACAAATCCGCCAGCACTAAGTCCATAGATATCACTACCACCGGTTTGTAATGATAGTGGCCAGCCACCAGACGTTATGCGAACACCTGACGAGGTAAAACGTTCCACGTTATTGGTTTCAACAACTAAAATATCTCCACCAGAAAGTTGTGTAACTCCGCGTAACGTACCTGTAAGGTTGATGTCGACAATTAGATTTCGTGCCGAGCAATCTTCGGGATCAATCGCCATGACTCGATCAGAGCCGTCGATCGTAACGATAACCTCACCTGTCGCCTGCAGGTAGTCCATTCCAAAAATCGCCTCGCCAGCTACAGTGTTCAATTGAAAAACTATTCTTTTGAATTCGCCCGTTGAGGAATAAGCTAAAATGGTATCGCTTCCGCCATTAGAAATAAGCACGTCCGTCGATTCGAAACACGCTTCGGGCTCAACGACGACGACATCCTCCTCATCGCTGCTCGATTCACAACCCAACAATATCAAACAGATGAGCGGGATTATGAATGGCAGCTGGAGCTTAAGGATCTTCATTGATTTCTTTTCGGCTTTTTTAAGAAAATGTTAAGCATTTTATCAATTTGATACAAACTTACAGATCACAGAGTGACTGTAAAATCACAGTAGTTAATGCGATTTAATCAGGACCTTTGTCCTAATTGATAACGCTCATCTTCCACAGTTGGCAAATCTGCTGCAGCTCACGCTGTGCATTTCGTAAATCGATTTGCAGCTGCTGAATTTTCTGCGGTGTCGTGAGACTTTTGCGAAGCTGATCGTACTCTCGTTTGAGTTCCCAAAACCGAGCATGAACTTCTTCGGCGCGTTTCTTAAAATTTTCGCGAACTTCTTCCATGTACGTCCACTGATTTTTTTGATGCTCGCGCAGTCGCTTTTCAGCCATTTGCATCTTCGCTTTAAAGATTTCGAAATCTGGCGTTACCTTGAGGTTATAGGCCAATTTAAAAAACGATAAAAAGCGAATAAACCATTTGGTGGGATCGAAGTGATACCAGCGAATTCCGTTGCGATAATCGGCATGAAAAATGTGGTGAAAGTTATGGTAGCCTTCTCCATAAGTGAACACAGCCAGGATGCCGTTATCTTTTGCCGTATTTTGATCGGTGTATGGTTGGCGACCCCAAAAGTGGCAGGCCGAGTTAATAAAAAAAGTAAAGTGGTGAACGACCACCATGCGCAGCAACCCACCAAAAAGCAGTCCGCCCACCCAACTTCCAAAACACCAACCCACCAGAGCGGGTGTTACAAAGCACGAAAGTACGGCGATGGGAATATAGTAGCGATCTTGAAACACAACCAAGGGATCTTTATCGAGATCGCGCACATAGGGCTTCGCGAGATTCGACTCTCGCCAGTCTTCTTTCACACACATCCAAAAAAAGTGCGCATACCAAAAGCCTTTGTTGATGCAATACGGGTCTTTGTCTTCATCTACATAACGATGATGCAGGCGATGATCAATCACCCACTTCCGGGCCGAGTTTTGAAAAGCTCCCGCTCCGAAAAAAAGATAAAATAACCTTACTAACCAAGTCGCGTCGTAAGCGCGATGTGAATAAAGGCGATGGTAACCACCCGTGATAGACATTCCCATGGCGTAATAAAAAAATACAAAAATTGGGATCATCCAGTAATTAAAAGTTTCTGTTTTGAAATAATAAATCGAGAGAGGGACAATGAATATTGGCGTGAGGGTGAGAAATAAGGCCGACGTCCAATCAATTTTTTTGAGCAAGTCTTTCATATATGAGTCTCCTTTTTGTAAGAGTCTCATTGAGTCGCCTGAGAGGCAAAAGAAAAGCGGCGAGGTCCTAATCGGAGGTGGTCAGGTTAAGATTTTGTAAGTTATAATCGCCATCGCGTACGCCAAAACAGTATAACCCACAAATAGCAGTACAGGAATTTTAAGAGAGTTGGTTTCGCGGCGAATTACCGACAGCGTCGAAACGCACTGCAAAGCAACCACATAGAAAATCAGGAGCGCTAAACCCGATGCTGCACTCAGTTGGTCCTGCTGTAGCCGCTGCGAAAGTCCTTGCACATCGCCATCTGCAGATTCAATCCCATAAAACGTCCCTAATGTACCCACAAAAACTTCGCGAGCAATAAACGAAGTTAACACCGCCACTCCAAACTTCCAGTCCAGTCCTAGTGGTGTCATCACTGGTTCAAACCATCGGCCTAGCATGTACAACCAGGACCCCTCGAGATTGGCATTTCCTTGTGGAAAATACCCCAAGACCCAAACAATCACGGTGGTGAAAAATATCACTGGTCCTGCATTACTTAAAAAATCCCACGCGCTGCGAACAGAGCGCAAAAAAAGCGGTTTTAAAAACGGGCGGCGATACGACGGCAATTCAATAATAAACGGCACATCTTGTTCTTTTTTGCGGATCGTAAAATTTAAAATACTGCTCACCACAAAAACTGTAATGTAGCCTAATAAAAATAATCCAAAAAACACCAAGCCACGCAAACTGATCCAACCCAAAAAATACTCATCGGGAATAAATGCAATGACGAGAAGACTGTAAATAGGCAAGCGCGCAGAACAGGAAATTAACGGAACCGTTAATAAAGTGATCAATCTTTTCTTGGGGGACTCGATCATTCGTGCGGCGTAGATCGCAGGAATGGCGCAGGCGTGCCCCGATAAAAAAGGAATAAAACTTTTTCCCGACAGACCAAATAACTGAAGGGGGCGATGACAAATAATCGCAATTCGAGCCAGGTATCCGCTGTCCTCTAAAATTCCAAGAATAAAGGTGAGAATAAAAATTTGCGGGGCAAAGACGATAAAAGTTCCAAGACCGCCAAAAATGGCACCGACTACAAAGTCTCGATAAATTCCCGCCGAAAAGAAGCCGCTCACAAAATCGCCCACACCTGCTACCAAACTCTCCGTCAAATCCATTAGCGGTGTGGACCACGTAAAAATGGACTGAAACAGCAGCGCCATGAGTAAAAGAAAAATCGCTCCGCCCCAATAGGAGGAAAGAAAAAACCGATCCAGTCGGTTAATTTTTTTAAAAAACAAATCAGTTTGCGGACCATACTTTTTCGAAAGCTCTTTGGCATTCAAATTGTCTGGCAGGTCTTGCGGTGGCACGTTACTATCGGAGGTCAGCAAGAGCTGCGAAAAGGCCTCAACGCCGTACCCGGTTTTTGCCGAGAGCGGCGTACACGGTACTCCTAACTCTTTTTGCAAACCCGCAAAATCAATTTGCAACCGGTGGGCAATAATTTCGTCGTACAAGTTAAAGGCAAAAATAACTTTTTTTCCGTGCTCACGAGAAGCTTTAAGAACCTGGAGAGCATAGTGTAAACTGCGTAGCAGCTGAGTTGAATCCAAAACGCAAACCACCGCGGATAAAGACTCATCTTTTAAAAGCAGCTCAAATTCTCGCACCGCCACGACTTCGTCTTCGGTGATCGGCTTTAACGAGTAACTTCCGGGAAAATCAATCAATTCGAAATTTCGCCATTTGGCTTTTTTTAAAAGAACTGTCACACCAGGAAAGTTAGCCACACGCTGATCGAGCCCGGTCATACGGTTGAATAAGAGCGACTTTCCCGAATTTGGTTTGCCAACAAGTATAATTTTATTCATTCCATCAATTCCACAACAACCTGACAGGCAATGGAGCCCTCAAGAGCAAACATCGACGACTGCACTTGGTAAACGGCCGGTCCGCCAAAAGGAATTCGTTTTACACACACAACAATTTCCTGCTTTGCAAAACCAAGATCCACGAGTCGCATTTTTTGAATGTCAGAGAGACTCGCCGAAAAGTCCAAAATTTTGGCTTTTTGTTGCGCCTTCAGTTGCCACATGTTCATTGAGGCACAAATTACGCCTAAATGCAGGGCTGCGCAACTTGAGGGAGCTTAATGCTTTATAATTAGGAGACTTTTTGGGTAAATGAAAGAGAGTTGAAATCACCTTCCGACGATGCGCGTTTAACTTCAGCCTTTTCGAGAATCCATTGATTGAGAGCTGCCACCTCAGTGGCACTCATGGGGAAAAACTGGAAAAAGCATTGCTCCCCGCTTACATGATCCAACATGAGTTTGAGCGGAAGATCCTGGCGCAACATCACCACCATGGGTTTTTTTATCACGTCGATGGGCTTGTTCTCCAAGGCCTTAACCCACAACCCCTGCTTTGAAATATGCATCAGTTGCGCCCAAAGGTTGAGATCTGAAAAGTGAATCACAATTCGTTTTTTGGTGACCAAACCCTGGTAAGAATCTTGCTGTGGAGTTGCGGGTTCATCTTCGGTGTCGGCTTCGTCGCGTTTTTCTTTAAAAACGAGCTGATCAGCGATAAAAAAGAAAACTGCAAGGTTGATTAAAAACACCATTCCCCAAGCCCAGTTTTCCTTGATGTCTTTCATGAGAGTTGTTGTTTGAATAATAATGTGCAGACCGATCAAGCCAAGAACAAGACTCCAGGCTTTTCTTTTATTAAATATCATCACCGCGCCAATGGTAAAACTTCCTAGGCTTAATAAATTTTGCATATTTTGTGCAAAAGTTCCCAACATCAGCGATTTCCAAACGATCATTGTTGTGACCTGAGATTTTTGCGACTGTAAAAGAATATTAAAGCCAATGTTAATAAACGGCGCGAGTAAAAGACAAATGCCGAAAAAGCGAATGACTTTGGGGCGCTCTAAAAACTTTACCGCCTGCATTTATCACCCCAGTTTTTTATCGTCTTCCACGTACTTCATTTCGATAATCTCGTCGTTGGCATTTAGAAAGGACGGCGGATGCACGGCATGCACTGCCACTGACGGTTCAGTTGGACGCACGTCGAGCGGCGAATCTGCTGGCAGTTGGTCCGGCGGCTGAGCGGCGGCGGCTGCAGAAATTGCTGGTTCGCCGACGGCAGCGGGTTCGGCTGCCAGAGCCTGCGCGGTCATAGGAACTGGAGCCGGCGATGCTTCTTGCTTTGGTGGATTTAACTTTGCGCGACGACGAGCTACCATGGCCTCACTTGTGGCGATGACTAAACAAATCGCCAAAGGATCAAATACGCTGACAAAAACTAAAATTAAATAGGTCACAACTGTATCGATGTCTTTGTTCAAAGCACGAGCGATGTAAACCAGAGGTCCAATTTTCTTTTTGATCTCGTGCAACTGAAGATTGGCGGTCCCAATTTTTCGGTCCAACGCTTCGGATTCTTTCGTCAGCGCAGAAATGCGCGGCTCAGCCTCAGTTCGGGCCTTTATCTTCTTACTCACCCGACTATCAGGGATTTCATCAATCGCTTTATTTAGGCGTAGGATTTCTGCCTCGTTTAACTTTTGTTGGGAGCGCAAATTGGCGATTTTAATATTTACTTCTTCGATTTCGTGCGAGGAGCTTTGATAAGCATCCGATAAAAAGCCAAAAATTCCCATGCTGGTAATTAAACTGAGAACAACCACAGCAAACACTAAGTAAGATTTAAATACTAGATTTAAATCACTCCAGCGTTGATGAAGATAGGCCGCCAGTACAAACTTTGAAAACTCCAAGGAACCCGCCATGGCCCAAACAGCAACCATGGCCCCCGAGAACAAAGCTCCCAGACCCACAACAGAAAAGGCCGCACCCAAAACCGAGACGCATGCCGCAGATAAGATAAGACCAACGATAACCCATATAGCAACCATGATAAATACTTCGGTTTTTGCGCTAAAAAAAATGAGTCCTAAGCGTTAGACCAACGTCGTGTTTTCTAAAGCTTAAGCTGTTGCGAAAATGAAATTCTAGGCATGGCCACCCAGCCTTCGGTGGCCGGAAAGTTTTTGGGCTGTTTTTCGCAAAGACTTTTAAAATGCAAAAATCCCGTGAAGGCCGACATCACGGCCTCAAAAACATACACGTCTTTTGTCATGTGTTTTACGTCTTGTGAGTAAATAAACAGCCACTCCGCATCCACAAATTTATCAAGAATGGTTTGGCGATGGTGTGCTCCCTCTACCGAGTTTTTATAAAATAACAGAGGTGTTTTTGAGATCTTTAATTCGCGGCCAATTCTCCAAGTATTGATTCTTGGAACAACTTCTAAAAGTTGATAGCTTTTTAGACGCTTTTTTAAAAAAAAAGTGCGCGCCCAAAGCGGAGCGCGATTGCTCCCCAGCGCATGGTCCACAGGAAAACTTTGTTCAAGTTGCGTGGACAGATAAGGCTCCACACAGCGTTCCGTGTACGGCGTAAATATTTTATTAGGATTTTTTTCGTGATCCATGGCTTTATGAAACTGCCACATCCACTGAATTTCCTTTTCTTTGCAAGCTTCTGCTCCTGGGCAAACAAGCCGACAACGAATACACTTTGGCATGGTGAGCGGCGCATCCATGCTGATCGATTGGACGTCCTCTTTATTATTTTTAATGAGATCTATCAAAACTGTATCTGCCGTGAGGCCATTCATTTCCCCCAAGTCGCGAAACAGATTGGATAAAAAAACTTTTTTTTCTGACGGAAAATAATCCACAATGGCAACGTGAGTTCGCGGCGTCTTACCGCCAGATAAAGAAATCCCCATAAATCTGTGCTTTTTAAAAACCTTGGAAGGTGTTGTCATAAAATTTGCACATCCAAAATGCGAAAACCGTTTTTTTCCACGACCTGTCGCAGCTGGTCTTGGGTTCCCGATTTCAACCAAAGCCCCACACAGCCGCCGCCGCCAGCACCGCAAATTTTAAATCCTTCTGCGCCGTTCCGGTCAGCTAAAGTTTTAAGTTTTAAAATTTCGGGCGATACAAAGCTATCGGCCAAAAGCAAACGAGCTTCGAACTCTTTGGTAAATAACTGCGGGATTTGCTGCCAATTCCCAGCAAGACATGCCGCTCGCATATCGAAGGCTGTTTGCTGAAGACTTTCCAGCGCTTTGTTAGTTTCTAAGTCCCCATCAATATATTTTTTTAACACCTGCCAGTTGTTAATTCCGGAGTGATGGGTTTTTCCGGTGTACACAATCATGAGTTTATCGGCCATCACCTGACGATGACTTTGCAGGGTTTGCAGTCGAATTCCCGAAAAATCAAAATCGATAATATTTAGTCCTTGAGATGCCGCCCCGTAATAGTCCTGAGTGCCGGTGGGTGTTTTTAAAATAAAGGCTTCGATATTGGAACAGGCACGCACCATCTGATGAATATCATCTTTATCTCCCAGCCATTGCGCAAAGGCTTTATAGACGGACACCGAAAGGCTCGAACTGCCACCAAGACCACCGCCCATGGGACTTTCGGAGCGTGTGGTGATACGGAATCCCGAGGACGGCATCCACTTGCGAACGTGAGCTTGATAAAAAAGCAGATCTTTATCTGTGGACGCAAGTAAGGATGTTAGATCGTCAAACGACCACGTTTTTTTAAAATCGTCTGACACGATTTCAATTTTTGCCGAAGTCAGAGGTTTAATCTCGCATTCAGTATACAAACTGATCGAAACATTGACCGTGCAGGCCTTGCCGAGCAGGGCCCAAACGGGCCACAAGTCCAGAGTTCCGCCAGCTAAGTCAAAGCGCATGGGAGATTTTACTTTATACATATCAACTCCTAAAGCCAACGGCGGCGCAACCACCAAAAGTTTGCCATAAATAAAAAACATAAGGGCAGTGGTATTGCAAAAAGTCCCACATACAATTTAAAGTTGGTGTCAGTGACAAGAAAGTCTTTTTTTACTTTGGTAGAATCCATGGGTTTTACCACGTCTTCATCGCGCGTCAGGTAGCCAAAAACATGGAACATAAAAAGCGGGTTTTGCTGTTGATATAAAAACTGATTAGCAAAAATATCAGAATCCGCACTCACCACCATGGCACCTTTTTTAGTATTCTCCACCGCCATCACCAGGCGGTAAGAACCTCTGCCAATTTCTGGGTCTTGCTTGGTAAATCCTTTGCGTAAAATTGACTCCTGGGTACTGACGATGACTGGAGACAATTTAAAATCGTGGGGCATGATTTCGGTAAGCGATCCAGTTACATAAAACATCACGGGCGAATCCTGCCCCATGGTTTTTGTGATTGCGTGCGGCGCATCCGGTGGAGCCCAACCCGAAACCACAAAGGATCCCACATTAGCAATCGCATTTTGCTCTTGATGAACCACACCTGCACTCATTTTTAAACCGTACTTAGCAAGCATCTCGGTCTCGTCAGCGTTTTGCACAGGATCAAACGCCACTAACAGACGTCCCCCTCCCTCGAAGTAGTTCCACACTTTTTGTTTAAAGGTTTCACTGAGGTTTTTTTCGGGAGCCAAAATCACTAAGGCCGCAGCGTTATCCGGTAAAACTTCTTTGTCCAAATTAATTTCCTGCAACTCGTAAAACAGTCGTTCCAGTTCTTTTTTTAAGTCCGATACACCGCGCGGATTGGTGTTATCAAAGGTCAGTTCTCCATGACCCACCGTAAAATAAACAGTCTTTCGCCCTTTTAATAGCCGAAGCAGCGCCTGGGTCACACTGTTCTCGTCGGCCTTGTAAAAACGTTCGGCGCGATCTTTGTAAGTAACGAACATGGCCTGCTCTTGGGCGTTAAGGCGGTATTTTTTAGCGAGCTCTGGGTGTTCCATAATGTTAATTTTGGTAAGCTTCATCTGCGGGTTTTCGTCGACATACTTTTGCAGAGCCAAGCGAATGGTTTCATCGGCTCCTCGGCTGTTTTCGTCGGGCATTTGAAAATACAAAAACTCGACGGGATCTTTAAAAGATTTAGCCACATCGCGACTGCGCGGGCTCAGCGTATGTGTTTGATCGGCAGTAAAATCGATCTTCCCCGGCAAATACGAAACGCCGTAATTCAAAACAAATAGACCAGCAAATAAAATTAAAAGAATAAGACCCACGCTCATCCCACGCCGGGCCGTTTTGGCTGAAAGCAAATGCCAAAAATACTTTCGATCCAAAATAAGTCCGAAAACTAAAAACACACTTCCTGCGATTAAAAAAAATAACCCGGGCTCATCCCATTCGGAAAATAACGATCTTGCAAAAAGGGCGACGACTAAAAAAAGAGCGCTCAAAACGAAAGAAATACGACTCAATATTTTTACTCCCATCGAGCCGCCTCCATAAGCCGTTCGGTGGTCACCAAGAAAAATGCTGTCAAACTAACAATAAACACCAACCCTTGCAGGCGAAACACGCCCTGAGTGAAGTCTTTAAATATTGGATCGAGGTTGATGGTTTTAAAAAAAGTAACCCAAAAATCAGATTCAGCCACTTCGGCTCCTGATCCCAAAAACCAAAGTCCCAGATTTAAAATCAAAGCGAGAACAAAGGCCATCAAAACCGATTTGGTGATGGCAGAGACCATCAATCCCACCGCCACATAGAGTGCAATAAAAACCAAAAGTCCCGCAAAGGAACAAAGCACGGGGGCCCATTCGATTTTTCCCATCAATGACGTGGTGGCTGGATACAAAAATGCGATGAACACAAGAGCTGCTGTCACGATATAGCCCACGATGTACTTAGCTAAAACAATTTGCCCCGTGCTCAAGGGACTGGTCAGCAACAAAACAAAGGTGTGGTTTCGTTTTTCTTCGGACAGCAAGCGCATGGTGATGCTATTGACTAAAATCAAAAGGATAAAATGAATCAGGCCAACAAATTCACTCAACACGCGCGACTGGTAAGTAAGATATTCGCCGTTGGCACCCAACAGACTCACCACTTGCGTTAAAAACATTCCAAAGGAGTAAACATAAATGGGCGACCATAACAGTGTGCAAATAAACGCCAGCCAGTAAAACTGCGGAGTTAAAAAGAAGAATTTCAGATCGCGTTTGATCAGCGCAAACATTCCACTCATTTCGTCAACTCCAAGAACAAGGACTCAAGGTCCTTGCGGTCGCTCTCCAGGTGCAGAACACCCACTTTCGAAATGGCGGCAAGCTCAAGAACAGCATCGGAAACCGTATCTAAACTGTAAGCGATTTGATAGCGCTGTTTATCTTGCAAAAATCGCACGCTGTCGACTCCAGGGACTTTGCCGAGGTTCTTTTCAAATTCATCGGAAGGATGCTTCACTGCCAAAATAAGTTCCTTTAAGCCGCCCGCCGCGCGCTGCAGTTGCGACGGCGCTCCTTGAGTTATGATCTGCCCGTTGCGAATCAAAATCACTTCGTCGCAGGTGTCTTCCACATCGGCTAGGATGTGCGTTGACCACAGGACGGTGTGCTCAGAGCGCAGCGCGCGCAAAAGTTTTTTAAACTCACTCACCTGCTGGGGATCAAAACCCACCGTGGGCTCATCGAGCACAATCAAATCAGGTTTATGAACCAGCGCCTGCGCCAAGGCCACGCGCTGACGAAAGCCTTTAGACAACCGAGCGATCAAACGCTCCTGCACTTCGCCGAGCCGGGTTTTTTCGATGGCCTCGCTCACATAAGCCTTCCATTTTTCCCGGGGAACGCCTTTGAGCTCGCACACAAACGTAAGATAATCCGCAACGATCATGTCCTGGTACAGCGGCGCATGCTCCGGCAAAAAGCCAATATGTTTTTTAGCCTCGAGAGGATTTTTGCGCATGGATGTTTGATTGATGAAAACTTCGCCGTCACTGGCGTAACAAGCGCCGGTGATTAAATTCATGGTTGTTGTTTTGCCAGCGCCGTTGGGCCCAAGAAAGCCCACAAGCTTGCCCTTGGCCACGGTAAACGTAAGTCCGTCGAGAACTTTGCGAGGGCCGTAATTAAAATGGAGATTTTCGACTCTCAACATCCCCTAAGGCTCTCGTAAACCCCCAACCCAAGCAAGGGAAAGGTACGGACACACTTTTTGGGACTCATTGCATAAAAAAATTCCCATTTCTTTTGAGGGGTTCCTTTTTAGACGCGTCCATCCTGGACTCGCTCGCAGCTCGAAACATCCTGTTTGCGAGAGGTCTAAA
>JANPLN010000025.1:0-138198 GCA_031426555.1 Bdellovibrionales bacterium
AGTGCTCCCATCTGCGCCAAGTTCCAACTGCCCAATCCCAATTGCCCTTCACTGTTATCTCCCCACGCCCAGAGCGTACCGCCAGCTCTTAGTGCTAACGAGTGCGTAAATCCAGCTGATATTTGTGTCCAGTCTGTCAGAGCGCCAATTTGAACTGGATTCAAAATCATTCCTGATTCTCCGCCATTTCCTAAGCGCCCAGTGGCTTGTGAGCCCCACGCCCACAAAGTTCCGTTGCTTCTCAATGCTAATGAGTGCGAAGCGCCTGCACTCACCTTCGACCACGTGGTCGCACTTCCAATTTGCACGGGACTTGGTCTGTCGATTGTTGTGCCATCGCCCAGACGACCGGCCGGTGATGTGCTATTAACTCCCCAAGTCCACAATGTACCATCGGTGCGTACCGCATGGGCCCGGGAACTAGCCGCCGTAACCTGGGACCACGTGGTGAGGTTTCCCGTCTCGCGGCCAAGACCTCCCTGTCCAAAACCTAGGGCACCCGTTGCGTTGTACCCCCAAGCCCAGAGAGTTCCGTCGGTTTTTACCGCTAACGTATGCCAAAGTCCCGAACTCACGTTTTGCCAGTTGGTCATCGCACCCAGTTGCACTGGACTTGATCGATTGACGACGTCGTTTAAACCGAGGCGTCCGCTGAGGTTATTTCCCCACGCCCACAGGGTTCCATCGTTTTTGACTGCGACGGCATAGCTTGAGCCGGCGGCTATCTTTGACCATGTTCGAAGTTGCGGAATCAACGTCGGAACTAAACGATCCACAACGTTACCTAACCCCAGCTGCCCAAAACCGTTATCACCCCAACTCCAAATGGTGTTTTGAAACACCACGGATTTTTTCCAATTGGCATGCGGAATCATCTGCGCAAAAACTTTTCCCGGTAGGGAGCTCACAACCGCAAGCCCAGCGCTGATCGACTTTAAAAATCCGCGGCGACGTAATTTAAGCGGCATTTTGCTGTGTTGCGGTTTTAGGGAGACAGGTTTTAATTTCATGGGTTTTGGTTACCGAATGTCGCCATAGGTTCGGTGGCGAAGGTGCCATTGTAGGCTGGCCACGGTCGAATCGGCATTTGATGTTCCATCCTTGGCTCCTCATTGACGTTCACATCTAAAAATACTAACCCATCTTTTACGGCAAGCAACATTTTAAGGTTGCGACTTCGCGTTAGAGTCCTGATATCCACTGGTTGGAATGGCTCATGACGAGTCCCTAGACTCCCGAAAAATTACGTGTCACATTAAGTCCATGGAATCTAAAGTTTGGCGGAAGTGTAGCGCCTGTAAAAAAGATATTCTGCAAAAAGCCGCTTATTTTCGTTGCAGTGTCTCGACCTGTAATCAAAAGCGCTTCGATTATGCCTTTTGTTCCGTAAATTGCTTCGAACGACATCTTCCCGGCGCTCGCCACAAAGACGCGGCTGCAATGAATGAAGTTGCGCCCAGCTCGACAACCCCATGAGTGTCGGTCTCCTTGCGCTTCTTGATGATGTAGCGATGTTTGCCAAGGTGGCAGCCTCGTCGTTGGACGACGTTGTTGGTCAAGCGGCCAAGGCGGGCTCGAAGGCTGCGGCGGTTGTGATTGATGATGCGGCCGTCACGCCAGCCTATGTGGTGGGCTTTAGTGCCCAACGCGAACTTCCAATTATTTTTAAAATCGCACGCGCCTCGCTCAAAAATAAAATTGTTATTCTGTTACCGGCGGCCGTGGCTTTGGGATATTTTTTGCCTGGCCTCATCACCCCACTTTTGATGATCGGCGGCACTTACCTTTGTTACGAGGGCGCAGAAAAAATTTTCGAAGGTATTTTTCCGCACCAGGCCCAGCAACACGAAACCACAGTCCATCAAGCTTTACTCACACCAGAACAGCTCGAAAATAAAATTGTGCTTGGGGCTATTCAGACAGATTTTATTCTGTCGGCTGAAATCATGGCTATCAGTCTGGACACCATTCAAGAGTCAGCTTTGTTTTCGCAGATTGCCGTGCTCGCCATTGTGAGCGTTATTTTGACTGTTGCCGTTTACGGGGTGGTCGCGTTGATTGTAAAAATGGACGATGTCGGTATCCGTTTGGCCGCAAGCCAAGCTGGCCCGAAACCATTTCAGACGATAATCAATTTTTTCGGACGAGTTCTCGTGCTAGCGATGCCAAAAGTTCTATTTCTTCTATCCGTCATCGGCACGGCGGCCATGACCTGGGTTGGCGGAAGTATTCTATTGCACGGAGTGGAAGTTCTGGGCTGGACGGCTCCCCATCACTGGGTGCAGAGCGCGGCTGTTAGTGTTTCGCAACCGGCTCCGCCCTCTCTCACAGGTATCGCCGATTGGCTCACGACAACGACGCTTCAAGCGATCCTTGGAATTCTGCTGGGTCTGCTCCTTATTCCCGTTGTGGAATATATCCTCGCCCCGTTGATCTCTCGGTTTCGCAAGAAGAAAGTGATGGACTGCGTGCAGTAGCATTTGGTAGTTTTGCCGCTAAATTCAAGGAGACTCATATGAAAATCACCAACGATAGCGTTGTTTCGTTTCACTTCACTTTAAGCGTTAATGGCACAGCCGTTGAGAGCTCTTTTGAGAGCGAGCCTTTGGTTTATTTGCATGGACGAAATGCTATCGTGCCCGGCCTCGAAGAAGCGCTTGTTGATCTCGTTAAAGGCGACAAATTGAACGTGACTCTGCCTCCCGAAAAAGCCTATGGGGTGCGCAACGAAAATCTTGTACAAAAACTTCCACGGGATCAATTTCCTAAAGATGTAGAAGTGGGCATGCAGTTTCAGGTGGATGGCCCGCAGGGACCCATGGTTCTTACGGTGTCTGACGTCTCTGATGAAGAAGTGACCATCGACGCCAATCCAGAATTGGCAGGACAAACTCTCAATTTTGATATCGAAGTGATGGACGTGCGCACCGCCACCAAAGAGGAGCTTGCCCACGGGCATGTCCACGGCCCTGGCGGCCATCATCATGGGTAGTTTGTGATGGATAATCTATGACGACCATCTACATCGACGCCGATGCCTGCCCTGTAAAGGACGAAACCTATAAAGTGGCTGCCCGTTACAAATTAAAAGTGGTGGTGGTTGCCAATCAATCGATGAAGGTGCCACTGGATCCATTGGTGCAAATGGAAGTGGTCAGTGGAAGCTTTGATGCGGCCGACGATTGGATTGTGGAGACTGCAGCGCTGGGTGACATCGTTATCACTTCTGATATTTTACTTGCGCAAAGGTGTGTTGGCAAAAAAGTTCGCGCACTGAGCCCCAAGGGCGACGAATGGACCGAGGACAACATCGGCGGCGCGGTTGCCAGTCGCGAGCTGATGCAAAACCTGCGACACATGGGAGAGCATCGCGGTCCGGCTCCCATGGACAAACGCCATCGCTCGCAGTTTTTAAATAAGCTGGATCAAATCATTCAATCGTTAAAAAGGTAAATAAATTACATATGTGAATCAATTGATCCTGTTTAGACCCTGCGACGTGGTACTAGGAGACCCATGCTTGCCAATCAATCCTCTGCCCTGCTATTTTTTTTCTTACTACTCGTCAATCCAGCCCATGGCAAAAACCGCTGTGACGTTCTCTTTCAAGCCAATATGGTGGCACTCAACACAATTAAAGAAATTGATTTTACTAAGACGCCGGAATTTGCAGAGCTGCAAAAAACCTACCCTGACTTAAAACCCATGGCCCAATATGGGCAAACAGGCACCCTTATTTTGCACGCGAGCTCTCTATCGCTCGATGGGTATAAATACTACCAGAGCCTATTAAGTCATTTACCGGCGGACGTGCGCACCCTGCTTGTTGGTAGCGCGAGCGATTACGATAGCTTTGTACGATTTAATTTTTCCCATCAGGCACGAAAAATAGAAAATGAATCGGCCAGTGAATCATTGGATACCTTTTTACAAGTGCAAAACGAAGTTACGCCCACAGGCAGCCAAAACCCCGTTTCTCGCTGGGTGCAGGATCACATGGGACTTTATGTGACCTACAAGGGCTGGGATAATAAACCGGTTGTCGCCATGGTCACTTCGGACTATCGATTCAATTATAAAATTTCGGACCAGTTGGCTAAATATTTAGGCGTTCAAATTATCAAAAATATTTCCGGGCAACACGAGTGGGGAAATTTTACTGTGATTGGTGACACTGGGTATACGGTCTACGGACCGAGAACCCATTCAAGTTTAAAGCTCGAAGACTTTATGGCAACCGGGGTCCGACGGCTTGTGCTCTTGCCACAGCCAAAATTTGGAGACAAAGGCTTGGGCATTCCTCACACTGACGAATTCCTGATTCCGCTGTCTGAAAATCACGTCCTCACCAATGTTGCAGACTATTTTGAGTATTTTAAAGGTCAAGGAAAGCGTGTTGAACTACTTCCCAGCAACGCCGATATTGGTCTCGATCACTTAACGTACACCAATGCGGTTTTGGTGAATGGCGAAAATAATCGCGTTTTGTTTGTTCCACAATTTGGAGGTCTTTCAGCAACCCAACTCTTTTTTGGAGCTCCATTAGGAGCAGAAGCTATCAAAACACTCAAGCAGCGAGACAAAGAAGCCCTCAATGCCTATAGAGTTATGGCCAAAGAGTTAAATATCACTGTAGTCCCTGTGCACTCTGCCGAAGCGACGTTGAATAATTTTGGTGGAATTCACTGTGCCACAGGAATTTGCGCGGCCACACCCAATGCCGATCGCGGAGCTTCGTGGTATCCGAAGGGCGACGGCCCTCTCTAAGAAAACTGATGACTCCCTAAAAAATCATGAGCCTGGCCAATCCAATCGATCCAGCATTCGCGGCGTTGGCTGATGGCTGCGGATTTTTTCATTGGTTGCAAACGAGCTGACAGTTTCCACCAAGATGTTTACTTGCTCGCCCATGCGCTGCACCCGACCTTCGATGGTTAAAAACCGTGAGCTTCTGAAAGTACTTTTGTATCTGTCGTAAATTTCGGGGCGCAGGATTAAATCCATGGTGCCGAATTCATCTTCGAGGGTGATAAAGCCAAAACCTTTTGCCGGTGGTGGTCGCTGGTCCACCAGCAAAATTCCCGCCACCGAAATCATTTTGTTTTTGCTGACACTTTTAAGAAGTTTGGAATTGAGCGGCGGCAGGTGCGGCAGTTCAAGCCGTAAGAGCTTCGTTAAGCTTCCCTGCAAACTGTAACCCGTCACGCGGTAATCGATAATAGCTTCTTCGAGTTTGGTCATGGGCGCAAACAGTGGTTTGTCGTCGACGAGTTCTAGGTTTTCGTCAAAAAGACTCAGTTGTTGGCTTGCCTTGTGGCGTCCGAGTAAATTTTTAAACTCTAAAGACTTCCAAAAAGTATGGCGGCGGTCCACGCCAAAACATTCAAAACAATTGTTAATGGTTAAATTGCTGAGCACATCGCGATCAAAATGGGTTCTGGCGATAAAGTCTTCGATGGACTGGAATGCACGAAGCCCGCGCTGGTGAATCATTTTCTCCACGTCGTCTTGGCGAATCTTTCGCACATTGCGAAAGCCCATGCGCAGAGTTTTTGCGCCTTCCATCTGCGCATCCCACACCGAGAGCTGCGGATGAATGGGCAGCACCTTCACTTCGCTGTTGCGGACGGCTTCGTTAATTAAAAAATCCACATGATAAAATCCCATGGGTTGGGAATTGATCAGCGCACACAGGTACTCCGCGGGATAATGTCGCTTTAAATAGGCCGACTTAAATGCCAACGACCCGTAAGAGGCCGCATGCGCTTCGGGAAAACCATAGCTTGCAAAGCCTTGAGTGCGATTTAAAATATCTGTTGCGAGGTTTTCTTTAATTCCGCAAGCGACAAGAGCTTTGTAAAGTTTAACTCCTTGGCTTTCTACGCTGGAGGCGCTTCGCTCTTTGCCCAGAGAACGACGAAGTTGATCGGCCTCTGCCGACGAAAAGCCACACACGTCCATGGCAATTTGCATGATCTGATCTGGGAACATGGCAACACCGTGGGTGCGCACTAAAATTTTATCCATGGCGGAATTTCCACTGGTAAACCGCCGCCCGCGTTTGGCTTCGGCGCGGCCGCGCAAATAGGCGCGACTCATTCCGCCTTTGCTCATGCTCGGGCGAATCAACGCCACTTGGATTGTCATTTCGTAGGGATTGCAAGGCTGCGTGTGTGGGAGTGAACTCATCTGCGCGCGGGACTCAATTTGAAAACAGCCCGCCGTTTCTGCTCTATGAATCATTCTGTAGGTGGCTTCATCATTCACCGGAATGTCTTGCCACTCCATTCCTACAAGCTCCGTTGCCTTGCGAATAGCGGTGAGAAACCCGATGGAGAGAATATCAATCTTCATCATTCCCAGGGTTTCAAGATCGTGTTTATCCCACTGAACAATGGTTCGCCCGTCCATGGCGGCGGGTTCGATGGGCACGGTTTCTACGAGCGGCTCGTCGGTGATCACAAAACCTCCCGAGTGGGTGCCAATGTGTCTGGGAAAGTTTGCAATTTCGCTTGTGAGTGTACCCACAAACACGCCTCGATTTGCGTGCTCGCGCGCCAGCTCCGTAAACCGCTGACGAACCACATCGGCTTTGAGTACGCCCACGTCCACCCCGATGGCTTTACAGATTTCGCGAAAAGCGCCCGCAGCTTTGTAGGTGTGCACCGCCGCCACCATACCGGCGCGGTGCCGCCCGTAACGGGAAAAAATCCCTTGAATCACTTCTTCCCGGCGTTCGTGTTCAAAATCCACATCAATGTCGGGAGGGTCTTTGCGGGCCACATTGGCAAAACGATCAAAGAGCAGATTGCTCGCAATGGGGTCCACCGCCGTGATACCCAAGGAGTAACATACGATAGAACTCGCGGCAGAGCCTCGTCCTTGAAACACAATTTTTTTTTCGTGCGCTTCTTTTAAAATATCGTGCATCGTAAGAAAATAATCTTCCTCTCCCCGCGCGGCAAAAAAATCAAGTTCGCGGCGAATCTGTCGATCCACTTCATTGGAAATAAAACCTTTGTAGCGTTTCTTTGCGCCTTCAAGCACTAATTCACGAAGATAGCTCTTTGCCGTATGACCTTGAGGTACAGCTTCCCGCGGATAATTGTATTTGAGCTCGGAGAGCGAAAAGTGACAGCCTTTAGCGATTTCTTCCGTCGCCGCCAAAGCTTCGGGAAGATCTTCGAAAAGAATTTCCATTTGCAGAGAAGATTTTAAATATCGTTCTTCGTTACTAAAAAGTTTAAACCCCGCCTTATCGAGCGTTGTTCCCTCGCGAATGCAAGTTAAACAGTCTTGCAAAGGTCTCCGTAAGGGCTCGTGGTAATGAACATCGTTTGTTGCCACAATACTCAACCCGTGGGTGTCCGATAGTTTATAAGCTTGTGTATTTCTCACGTCATCCAGACCGTCCAGATAGCGACAAAGACCTAAATAAAGTTTTTTTTCGAAAAGCCGTTTTAAAATCGCAAAATTATTTGTTTCGTCGTTTTTTAAAATGCATACTAGCTCTGAGGTGCCGGGAAATCGTTTGCTCAAAAACTCAAGCTCGTCCAGAGTGATGGCGCCTTCGCCTTTTAGTTTGCCGGCGTGCACTTGCGTGATGAGTCTGCACAGCAGTCCCCAGGCCGCTCGTGTTTGCGCAATGAGGGTGATAGCTGGATGGCCTGTGACGGTGATTTCAGCGCCGCAGATCAGTATAAACCCAGGAGCCTGATCGCGAATCACTTCGTAAGCGCGGGGCAGTCCGTAAACGCCATTAATATCGCAAATGCCCAGGGCGTTCATCCCCAGTTCCAGCGCCCGCCGAATATATTCCCGCGAGTCCGAAGCTCCGCGCAGAAAGGAAAAATTAGATTTGCAATTCAGCTCCACGTACATGGCACTTACCCGTAGTAGCCGTGCAGAAAAAACTCCCGCGTCGGCGTTTCAAAAATCGAAACCTTTTGATGGTCTTCGAGCTCCACTTGATAATAATTTCGATCGTAGGTATTTTTAATCTCCGCCTCGGGTTTTTCAAACCACCCACCGGTGATACGCTCGATGTTTTTATGCCATTGCAAAATGCGATAGCGTTTTTTTTTGATGTACACAAAACCTGCCGTGACTTCGATTTTTATCGGATAGCGACAAAGATAGGTGGCTCTTTCGGGAATCACACCTTTTAGCTCGGGAGCATTTTGTTGCGCTAAGTGCGGCGTGCCATACACCTTACGCCAGCTGCGCTCGGGCCGGCGATCCTCGGTGAGTTCCGCCTGGTAGATGTTTTCTTTTCCGATCATTTCTATCAATTGATTATGCAGCGAATGAATTTGCTCGATCTGTTCTTCGGTATTATCAAAAACATTTTTTTGCCCACCCGTAAAAGAAACTGTTTTTAGCACCGTGATTTGCACACTTTGAATGGGCGACCGCACGGGTTCCTTTTCGAAGTCTTTAGCCAAGCGTTCGCGCAAAATCTTGAGCGTGCCAAATGTGGAGCCCTGGGGCGCAAAAAACTGAAAATTAAAAATCCGCATAGGCTTTGGCGTTGTGGAAAACTTCTCGCACTGAATTTGGACTTTTAAAGCCATGGCTTTTTTGTTGCGCGCGTAAAGTCGCGAAAAAATTCGATCAAGCTGACCTTTCATTTCAAACAGGATGGGCTCAAGCTCTCCATAAAATTCACAGGAGGCAAAATCTTTTTTTTCGCTGATCACCTCTTCTGGCTGCCACAGGGGCCAGCTGATAAAATCACTCATGCTCACTCTTTGGTGTGCAAAGCGACCCACCACTCCATATCTTTCGATCAAATTGCCCACAGGAATTTTTTTAAAGTCTTTAAGGGTTTTAATACCGAGGTCCGAAAACGTGCTCACCATTTTTAAAATCGCTTTTCTTAATACATCATCGCGCCCAAAGGGATCCACAAAATCGATGAGCGCGACGAGCGGCAACTCATCCACTGTGGTTTTTCCAAACTTGGCAAAGCACAGGGAATCGGTAATATCCTGCCCGATGGCCACCGAGGCTTCCTGCGACGTGCGTTTTAAAATCACCGCAGTGCGAGCGAGAAAGGTGTTTTCGGAATAGAGCTTTTTGCATTTGCCGATTTCGACAAATAGAGCTCTCTCCTCGCGCACAGAGATCTGCGGACTAAAACGCAAAAAATATTCGGCCAGCTCCTTCACGGGAGCTGCTTTGTGGAACCAAATACAAACAACTGTGATTGGTCCTGGCATTAGTCCGGACATTTCTGGAATTGCTGGCTTCCATGCTTTTGCCTGGCCACAGTGATGTTTATTCCCTCCGTCGAAAAATGAATATCCATTTGCAGGGAAATGGGCCACGCCGCCGAAAACTTTTCTTTGGCTAAAAAAAACAACGTGCTCTTTGATTTTTCGGCAAGCAATTGAAGCCGTTGAAAAACTCGCACTTCTTCAAAGATCGTTGGCGCAACAACAAATGGATACTGACCACTTTGCAGGGCCAGCCGCAGGGACTGCTGAAGATGCGCTGACGAATTAATAAATTTAATTCGCTCAAGGGCAATGCCGCGCTGGTGAATCGCCGTGGGGTTTACGCTGGATTCTTTTTCACACCAAAAAATCAGCGCGTCTTGATGCAGCCTAAAAAGCTCCAGCAACCACTCTGTGCGCGCGTTGCCCATAAGCTCCACGAGAGACCCTTTGGCAATGCCTGGGGCAAACTGCGGAGCGCTCCAGAAGTCCTTTTTTAAGGCCTCGGGCGGCGAAGTGAGTTTTCTGAGGTTTTTGATCGCTTCGGCCTTGTTCATACACCCTTCCTAATAATATACGGTAAATGTACGGTATCAAGGTAACGGGGGTGGGCTGCCTAGGTCAAGGGCACTTGGTGAATTTTGGACTGCGTAAACTGCTGCTCATTTAAGCATATTGCTTGCTCAAACCGTGCGTGCCTTGCAGCTTTGAGTTATGGTGGCAACATGTGCGCAAACTACACGTTTAAAGCTCAACAGAACGATCTGCAAAAAGCCTTCGAACAACTTAAAATCGATGGCACAGCTCCCTTTAGCGAAGTGAAGGAGTCCATCTTTCCATTTACTTACGCGTCCGTTATTGTTGCTCCCGCTGTGGCGGTCGCAATAGAGGCAGAAAACCAGGAGCTGGTTCTCACTGCCAAAAGATATTCTCTCACTCCCGCTTGGGCAAAAACACCAAAGGTGAAATGGGCCACCTACAATGCGCGCATGAACAGACCCAGCGACAAAACACAAAGTGGAATCGAACACATTTACGATGTGCCCACGTGGAGAGAGCCCTTTGCCAAATACCATTGTCTTGTGCCGATGACTGATTTTAAAGAATCGTGTTACGAAGGCGAAGCCAGCGGCCACATTGTTAAATTTGTTCCTAAAGATACAACTCTTCTTTTTGCCGCAGGAATTTTCAGCGATTGGGTGGATCCTGATACAGGTGAGATTCTTTCAACCTTTGCCATCATTACCACCGAGCCCGACGAGTATATTAAAAACATCGGACACGATCGCTCACCGGTATTTTTAACACCTGATACAGGAATGAAGTGGTTGTCGACTTTTAAGAATGGTAAAGAGGCCTATGAGTTTTTGGCGGCAGAGCACACCCGGCCTGCACTGGAGTACGCCGTCGACAGAAAACTGAAGACGGCGCCTTAAATTACCGACCAATGTCTCAAAATCGAACATCGCTGTTTTTCAATTCATTCGAAAATGGTACTCTAATGTCAACCTAAGAATAAATCGAGGTTCCAATGCTCTCTCTTCTCATGCTACTTATGAATTTTTCAAACGCGCAGATCACTCAAGATCAGATCATGTCTATGATCACCGCCCACGCGCAAAAAAATTCCCTCACGAAAGATACCGTGTGTGCTCAACAAAAAAAACTACCGGAACGCAACGCCTGCCTCAGACAGCAGGTATGGCTCGACCTGAACTCGGACACCCTGGATGCCAACCATGTTCATACACGCCCTGTGCATGCGACTTTTTTTAAAAACAGGGACGACAGCGCTCACCCGTGCGCCATCGAAATGACCATCGATCCGATTAAAAAAACCATCAAGCAAAACAAGCCCACATGGAGCTGTTGGACCCCTGAAACCAGCGCGGCCCCAGCACCCAGCGCCCAATAGGTCGGCCCACCTTTACGGGGCCCAGCTTTATTGCGCCTCAGACTCGAAGAATTCAGCAGAAACGACTTTAAACTTCGCCTGACGACCGAGAATCCATTCAAAGAATTCAGGTTTACCCGGTACGGCTATGGATGCTGCTTGCAACTCAACAACAAATAAAACCATTGGCCCTTTTGCGCTGTTTTCTATCTCGCGGAGAGCGACCGAGCGAGACGCGGAAACTCTCACAAATTGCCCTTCAAGAAGATGATTGATGTCTTGCAAATTTGTCGTGGACATTGATCCATAAAGCACCGTGCCTTTAGGCAACGTGAGTGCTTTGTTGAACACGTGTCGCCACTGCCCCACTCGGACCAATGTGGCCCCAGACACTAGCGAATCACTATTGAGGATTGATAAGTCTGCATGATTCGGTGATATGTAACGGCGAAGGTAGGCATTCACAGCTTCGAGGACGCCGTGCTTGTAGACAAAGCTTTGCCACGTGCTCATCTCCTCCAGATTTAGCTGACTTAAGAAAGAAGATCTATCGATCTCGTGCGATGTATTTTTAAATAATTCGGAACACGTGGGCCCAGCCCACGCTGACGTCGCGATGCTCAACATGGATAAATAGCAAAAGAGAAACTTCATTGACGTTAATTTATCACAAACTCAAGAACACTTATGGACGGACGCGGCCTCGTTGTAAATCTTTTAAGGATGTCGATTTTTTTTGCAGAAGAAGTCTATCCTCGATCAGAGCACGTAATGGGTTAAGATTCTAAATAAAGTAGCCATTCTGTTGAAAAGTTCATCCTGAACGAAAAGGGCCGCTGCCCTTTTAATCCCGTTTCGTCTGATCTTCCTGATCAGCCGAGCACCAGTCTTGCAATCCTCCTGGTCAACCGAGATTTGCTCCAGCACCAGTATTCCATTGGGCTCCCAAAAAGCTGTACGAAGTATGTTTTTTGAAAATAGGTTTCTGATAAATATTTTCTGACAACTGTCGTCAGTCCTTGACGCTTGTTTTGTCTCCTTAAATTTTCTTCATTAGGGTTTTTGTCGAAAACTCACCAAGCGGTTCACTGGTTAGATTTTTTCTTTGGGGCAAAGCTGTTACCGCTGTTTAAATCACGATCAAGAGCTGTATCAAGTAGGGGTTTTGTTTTTTATTTTCTCCAAAAATAGTTTTTTAAAACGGATGTATATTGTTTTTTTAAGAAGAGAAAACAGTGGAGAAAATAATGTCCCGACAAATGAGTTTCTTTAAACCAACGGAGAAAGAGTTCGGTGGTTCCCTATCTGTAAAAGGAAAGCGCAAAATCGCTCGTATTTTGGATAGTCGTAAACCTCTGCATTTTGTTTTAAAATCTAAAAAAAGCGCAAATCTTTATTCTCATCGAAGTTTGCTCAGAAAACTCCTTCTTCTTTATGCGAAAAAGTTTGGAGTTAAGGTGTACAAGGAGAGTGTACAGTGGGATCATTTTCATTTTTGTATTAAGATCACTAACAGACAGCTGTATAGAGGATTTATCAGAGCGCTCACGGGAGTTATTTCTCAAAAGTTGGGAAAGGGGCTTTGGATATTGAAACCCTATTCAAGGGTGGTCACCTGGGGAAGAGATTTCTTGAGTGTAATGGACTACATTTTGCTGAACGACTGTGAAGTGAGCGGAATCGTACCTCATGCCATGCGCGGTCCAAGGAGAAAACCTCTTCCTTAAGGGCTTAGTAACGACCACAAATCAACGGCTTATCCACTGGCAAGAGTGTAAAAAGTGTAAAGTGTACAATGGCTATTTTTTAGCAGTTCATGGACAATTTTTCATGGTGCATAACCGCTAGTGCTAAACGTTCTGCATTTGGCTTGGCTCTGCAATTGCAATCCAAAGCTCCAGTAGGAGCACATATGAAAATCGTAACTGGCTATTTTTCTATCGGCGACTTATCGCCTTCTTACTTATCTCTTCCCATCAAATTTCTTACCGGCATATTTCTTCCCGTTCTGTTCTTTTCCGTCAGCTCTTGGGCTGAGTTTAAAATTATACCTCGCACAGAATGGAATGCTGAAGCCGCACGCTCGGCGCAGATGATACCGGTGAATCCTCAAGCCTACGACGCCATCACCCTGCACTTTCCAGTGGGCGCCGAGCTGAATGAGTGTGGCTCCATGACCGTCTTAAATTACCAAAAAAAAATGATGACCGAGCAGAGTTTGCCCGATGTTCCCTTTCAGTTTTTGATTGATCGCTGCGGCAACATTTATCAAGGGCAGGAGCTCAACTCTCTGCCAATACATGCTGGCAGCACGTTAGAGTTTATGCAACAGATGGATGTTTCTTTAAATCCAAACTTTCAGAATATCGGAATTGCGCTGCTCAGTCGAAGCTCCTCGCAGTTATCAACGGCTCATCAGGCTGCGGCAGTGTGGTTGATTGATCACTTGCGCGGTCCATTGAACATCCAAAGCGTCATGCAAATGGAACAGCTAAAAAGGTCTATCGAGCTTTGTGATTACCAATTTGTGGCCAATGGTTATATTAAAACTGTAAACTCCGAAGAACAAAACGAAGCTGCAAAAGGAATCCAAAATTTTTTTAGGCACGTATTACAAATCGGACGACACAACTCATTGTGTGCTTCAACCTACTGAGCGTTGGAGGTAGGTCTCGGAGTGTCGGTCTCGACCACAGGCTCCTTGTAACCGTCGATGGGGCAACTTTTAAACAACAATTGATAACTGTCGTTGGTCTCCATGGGACGGAAACTCACTTTAGGAATTGATTTTCGCTCAGCGCCATCAAACAAATCCCCTTCGGGAACAAAAATACTTCCTACGCATTCCAGCTTCGAAAGCTCTTCGATTTTTTCTAAGGTTTTTAGCGGATCGTAGCTGCAGCCTGATCCCGAGCCTGAGACTGTAGGCGCCCCCGGCAGCCCCGAAAAATTTTGTAAAATATCGGTTTTATAACGAGCACCCATGGCTTTGATCACTTCGCGCGGGTTTAAAAGATGTTTGTTCTTCTGAACATAATCCATCGGGAAATAATCGCGGCGAAGTTCGGGTGGAGATGTTGTTGGATCCAGATAGTGGATTTCGCAACCACCACTGTCGCAGTACCGCGTATTGGAAATGTCTCCTCCTGACGTCAGTGTATCAAAAAACTCGCAATTTCTTCGGATGCGTTTAGCGTAATCGCCAATGTAGTTGGAAATATCTTCTGCATACGGACCGCTAAGTAACTTGGGGATCTCGCCCAGGGTAAAAAAGCCGGTGTCGGGATACTTTTTGCATTGAGTTGTAAGCTCGCGCAATTCACGGCGAGTTTCGTTTCTGGAATAAACCATTTCGCTCACTTCCTGAGCCTGGATGCCACGCGGAGCAGAGGCTGGCCCCAGCGGCTGCCTAATCTCTGTAATATTTGGCGCAGACGCTGCTCCTTTAAATCTGAGATAGGTTTGGTCATACCTCCAGTTGTAATTTAATTCGTCTAGAATATCTCTGTACTGCGATCCCCGGCCGTACGAATTCGTTTGTTGGCGTTGTCCTTGGTAACCTGACATATCTCCAAAGTATTTGGGGCCGCCGTTGTTGGAAGGGGTATGAGCTTGCGGAGCAGGCGCGGTGGCGGGTGCGAGTTTCAACACCTGTTCAAAAATCTGGGTATTCACCACTGAAAGAAGCACCTCGCTGGAATAGGAATCGGCTCGCGGAGCTGAGTCGTTAAGTTGCCTTTCCATTTCTTCAAATACTTTGCGAAAATCTTCTGGGACTTCGTTCCAGTTACGCAAACCCAGTTGGCTTATAACTTCTTTTTTTCGATTCTTTAATTTTTCCCGCATTTGTCGCAAAAGAATACCGTTCAATTGTTGCACACCACTTGGATAGCGATTTCGCTGGCTCGTTTGCGATTGCTGCCCACCGGTGGTCTGCGATTGAATCTGGTTGTCGTAACATTCTGTATAGAAGTCTTTTATCGAAGGTGCGGTCACGCCCTCTGCAGCATTCACAATCACAGTCATAAGACTATCGGTTCTGGTTGTTGATGTTCCGGTAATTTGCGCAATCTTTGCGTCACACTCTTTGATGGAGTTTTCGCAGGTTTTTTTCTGTCGTCGTTCCGCGAACCAATCAAAACGCCACGTCGATTCATCGAGCTTCGCGTTTTGCTCAAGATCGTAATGTTTGACCCAACCGTTTTTTCCCTGCGGGGTTTGCACAAGAACCCAGCGCTTCATTTCGCAATCGATGGTCTGGTCCACAATGGTGAACTCGTCGACAATTTGCCCGGTTTGCCGAAATCCATTAAAACTTCGTCCCCGAACCACATCGGCCTGCCGTGTGCTCACTTCCTCCGCGGAACATGTGGGAGGGCGGCTGTACAAATTCAAGGGATCACTCCTACGATTCAGCCGATTCATTGCGTAGTTGTTGCTGTTCAAATGCGGCGGTTGGTACTTGCCTTTTTCGGGAGACCAACCAATGGTGTCCTGAAGATCAGTGATGTTATTTGCGACAAAGGCTCCAAAGTAATTCGGGCGCGGTGGATTTTCAGCAGAAGCTTGAGTGACACGACTTTCCGGATTGCCAAGATTATACAAAGTGGCTAATAGATCTGGGCGGCCCGAAATATCGATGCCCTTCTCTTTATATATATCTTGTGCGTGTCGAATCACGCCGGAAATAAGTTTGATGGATTCCACCGGATTGAGCATGGCTTGTTCAACCTCGTGGCGCGAGCGCGGTGAACGGCCGTCGATTTTGGCAATGACAGCTTCGCCAATCATCGCCGTGTCTGGATTTAATTGCCCAAGTCCAAAAGTAAAAGATTTACCAGCTATGGAAGTAACGCCATTTTGCGCTAAATATTCTTGTAACGAATCATCCATTTGCACATTTAAAGTATTTTCGGCCGAAATGGAGCCAGCAATGGCTCGAGGATCGATACCATATTGCTTGCCGGCGGCAACAATTTCGCTGTGCAAATTTGCTAAAACAAATCGCACCTCGGGTTTTACCGGGTAGGTCTTCCCCGTATCGTCAAAGGAGTAGCGGCAATACTCATCGTAAACACAAAGCTCTTCGACTTTATAAGTTTTGTTCTCAGAAACAGCTAAAAAAGAAAGGAATGGAAAAAAAATGAGAAGTTTAATCATAGGATGGTCTTTGCTGTTTTATTATAAAGCCGGCAAATCTCGACAATCTCAATTTTTTTATTCGCCACCTCAAGTTTCTTTTTTGGGTAGGAATGATAAAGTTTATTTACCGGCACGTTGGTATTATATGCGACCACGCCCAAAACCTGATAATAAGATTTCAGATTTTTCGCTTTTTCGGTTTCAATTAAATACTGCAACATCGGCAAAGCCAGATCGTCTTTTGGACGACTGCTGAGCTCATACCAGAGATGCTGAGTTAAATCGCTGCGCGACATTTGATCGAATTTTTGATGCAAAAATGACGGAACGTGAGATCTTTTGCTGTGCCATTTTTTTCCATTGCACTGAAGTGGTTTGTAAGAAGCGGATTTCACTGTTGGACGAGTTACTTTTGACGAAGAAACATCTCGCTTTTTCGAAAATGTTTTTTTTGCAGCCGTCGTTTGTTTTTTAGCCACAGACGATTCTTTTTTTGCTAAAGACGTCAGAGGCAAAATGAGTAAAAATAAAATAATCCATAAAACACGCATTTAATTATCTTACCTGTTCGTTCCTAATTTCTCAATAGACCCAAAGTCCTTATTGTGCGGTTGTGGCGGCTGGAGTTTCGTCCAGGCGCGACGCACATTGGGTGACCGAGGGATTTAAAATCCAATTGATAGTTTGTCGCCAATCGATCATTCGAATGGGCGTGCCATGCCCCCCGTTATTATAGCTTGTGTACTGCACGGGATAGCCCGAACCCGTGGCGAGGCTTCGAGCATTGGCTTCGATCACTCCCGCCGATAAAATTTTATCGCGAGATCCATGGGCATACGCGATGGGAACACGGCGTTCATGGGCTGGTGTATTGTTTGAAGTTAAGTTTTCAGCCGAGCCCACCATCACAATTCCGCCAAGCTGGTTTGCAGTTTCTTTGCGATCTGCCATCTGGCGACAGATACTGCCTCCTGCCGAAGCACAGGCCAAAACGATTTTAGCGCGCGGCGAATTCTGCCGAATCTTTTGCATAAGTGCGGCAACTCCATCGGCTCCCGCGGCATCAAACGTCACCGTGGGACTGTAGTAAACGCCGTTGTTGCGAACAGCTAAGTTTTTAAGGCGATTAAAATTACCGCCAAAAGACACATCGCTGTTTCCAAGCTCTCGATCGCCGCCGCCGCCGTGGATAAAAATGACGGCAAAGTCGGCATTTCGTGGATTTCCCGTCTGATAAGTGCTCAACGTTAATTGATTGCCATAGGGAATATCTAAGCTAGTGGTCTGCGGAAGAGTTAAAGTTGTATCCACCCGCGCATCCAGCGCCGTTTCCCCGGCTAAACCGGGTTTGTCTCGTCCGTTCACGTCGCGCATTTCATCGTATTCTAATCGACGGAAGGCGCCGTTGCAGGATCGCGACAGACTTCGCGGAGAGCCGAAAAGTTCGTCTTTAAACGGTTTGATTTCGGCCTGAGAAAGTAAAAAAAATAAAAAAATTATTTTCACGAGTCCACCTGCTAAAAAGGAGCATCTTGTATGGGTTCACTTGAATAAATAGGAGGAAACACCAGCGGGCGTGGTCTGGGGCGTGGGGAAGACCGCATACTATGGCGAAAGGCGCCCTTCGCGTCGAGTTCTGCCCGACACTCTTCTTCTCTTTGATAGGCATAATCCATGGGAACATTGTACGACGTGAAAGTGCGGCCCTCGATGGTTTTTTGCACGGGCGGATTGTTTTTGTAATAGCGCTCGCTTTTGAGTTTGTCCTGGGCGCATTTTACAACTAACATTTGGTTGTCACAGTTCTCTTGAATAATTAATTTTTCGCTGTCGGACGACGAATCTACAATTTTGATGCCCGTACTCCGCATTCCCACGGCATTGATTCTATCAAAAACTTTTTTGGAATTTTCTTGTGTCAGGCGAATACAACCGCCAGAGGCTCGCGAGCTCAATTGATCGTAGTACTTATCGTCCACGCCGTGAATGGCGTAGCCGCCCTTAAAAAAAACCGCGTTGTACATTTTAGACCCCCCCCACTGGTTGGAGAGGTGCAAGTCGTTCATCGTGCGGGGTTTAAAGTCCCCCACGGGGGTCGATGAACAATAGGTTTCAAAGTTGGGATTTTTGTAATTGGACTCCGCCACCTCTCGTCCGGTGGACACGGGGTAGGATCCCGTCAGAACGCCTTTTTCGAAAACGTGCATGGTTTGCGCGCCCGCAGCTTTATCGACGTAAATCAGGAGCGGTTTTTTTTTCTCCGCATCGGTCAGTCGAATTTGCGATCCAGGATCGGTGACCCCCGAATCGTTTTGGGTGACCTCACAAAATGCAAACTGGATAAAATAAAGAAAGACTATAAAACTGTTCATCAGTTACCACCCTTCCTGGGTTCTTTCTTTATAATATATATAAAATTGCCATCACTTCCAGTCCGGTACTGATTCTGATCACTAAGGTCTGGATTCTTCCGACGGCTAGCTGGGTGTTAGAGGCAAAAGTGTGTATTTTTGTTGAGTGATGTCGGACTCGGTGACATCCACTTCGACCCTATAAGGCACAAGCAGGGCCGTATCATACACAAAAAAGAGCAACTGATCGTTGGTCAGTATTGGCGTAAAAATCGTGGAAAAATCAGGGATGTCTATGGCGCGCGGGCGAACCACTGGTTTTTTCGAAACTTCCGCCACCGGTTCGCCGGCAACTCTTTTTCGGTAAGCCGCTTCGTAAACCGAAGGATCATCCACCACCTTGTAGCGCGAGCGATGGGAAAAGTGCGTCAGCATGCGCGCGATAATTAAGGCGTTTTCTGGTTGGACCACGCCCTTCACGTTGGCAATAACGTCTCCCCAGCTATTGTAGGTGGCGTTATCGATAATGACTGTTGGGTAATTGTTTTGCGTATAACTCAGAAGAACTGAAGGAAATTGACTCATAATTTATATTATAAGGTATTTCACCAGAATCCCATCGTTTTTTTAAAAAAAAAGTTTTACACTAACTTCACAAGCATGCAGCTAAAAATATGCGAACTTAACACCGAAAATCTTTTTATTTCGCTCGAGCACTACGCGGGTGGTGGTTTTGATAATTTAACTGAGAGCCAATGGCGAAAACTCGCTCTCCCGCAACTGCGCAGAAAACAAAAACCAATCAATAAAATCTGGGGCCTGGTGGACGCCATCGAAGACATCAATCCAGATATCCTGATGCTGATCGAAGTTGGCGGCAAAGAGTCCCTGGATCATTTTAATCACCACTTTTTAAAAAATGCGTACACCGCCCACTTTATCGAAACCAATTCCAATCGCAGTATCGATTTGGCTTTTTTGGTAAAAAAAGATTTGCGCTGGAACGCCCAAGCCATGTCCAATCGCGAAACTCCGGTGAAAATCGACTCGTACAAAAACTTTGATCCTGCCCTGCGATTTTCGCGCGACGTGGCCGAGCTGCATCTTTTTGCGGAAACCGAACTCAAATTGATTCTTTTGTTAACGCATTTAAAGTCCAAGATCAGCACCGACAACGATTATCAAGGGAGGGACATGCGCCGGGCCGAGGCCACAGCCCTCAGCTCTCTATACTCAAAACTTTGCGAGCGACACCCCACAGTCCCGGTGGTGGTGGCCGGCGATTTTAACTCCGACCTCAAGGGTCCCGAACTTGAACCCTTAACGCAAACCGATCTCACCGATTTTCATGATCTCCTCGGCAGCCCAATGGAGGCGCGATTTTCGCAAATGCACTTTGACTACAAAGGTCAGCCGCGACCGCAAATTCTTGATTACCTATTAGTCTCGCCGCACCTGAAAGATAAGGTGATTCGCGAAAAGTCCCTCACCTACCGCTACAAGAGTTTTTACGATATACCCCATCCCCTGCCCACCACGGTGAGCCAGCGCTACCACATGCCCTCAGACCACTTTCCGCTTGTTCTTACTATCGATATCTAACGAGTAAAAACTGGTGATTCTTTTTAACTTTCGTGTATAAGCTATTGCTATAACTCACTTTCCCCTTGAGGCTCCCTTGAAGTTTGAAAAATTCCACCTCTCCGACGATCTCCTGCGCAATTTGAACGAAAATGGCTTTCATCGCACCACCGATATTCAATTTAAAACCATCCCGTCGGTACTGGCAGGCGAAGACGTCCTCGCCATATCGCAAACCGGAACTGGCAAAACGGCGGCTTTTGCCATCCCGCTGATCAACATCATCCACAGCAACAAATCGAGCAAACGCAGCGTTGGGGTGAAATGTTTGATCATGGTCCCAACTCGCGAGCTTGCCCAGCAGATCTGCGAAGTGTTCAACCAGTTGGCAAAGCACACCAAGGTCAAAGCCTACGCCGTTTTTGGCGGTGTGGAGCACGATTACCAAATTAAAAAGCTGCAAGACGGGATCGATATCATTATTTCAACACCAGGTCGCATGTTTGATCTCGTTCGCAACGGCTTTTTAAGTTTAAAAAATGTCGAGCATCTTGTGGTTGACGAGGCCGATCGCATGCTCGATTTGGGCTTTATCGACGACATGCTTGAAGTCAAACGCCTACTTCCGCGCCGGCACCAGACGCTGTTTTTTTCGGCGACCATCAACACAAAAATCAAAAAATTAGCCTACAACCTGATTCATCAAAATGCGATTCGCATTCAAATTTCTCCCGACGATCCGGTTTCGAAAAACATCACCCACAGTTTGGTCAATGTCGACATGGATGATAAGCGCTTCTTTTTAGCCGATTACATTCAGCAAAACGCTGGTGGCAAGTTTATTGTCTTTGTGCGCACGCGGGTGCGTGCCGAACGTGTGGCAAAAGCCCTCGCTCGCGTGTCCATCGACAGCAAGACCATTCACGGCGAAAAAGACCAGGCCGATCGCGAAGAGGTCATGCACGCATTTCGCAAAGGTCAGTGTAAAATTTTGATTGCCACTGATGTAAGTGCTCGCGGGATTGATATTTCGGATGTTACCCATGTGATCAACTACGACATTCCCGAAAAGCCAGAAAATTATGTCCACCGCATTGGCCGCACCGGGCGAGGATTCAATAAAGGCATTGCCGTTTCGTTTTGCGCGCCCGAAGAAAAAGTGCAGCTGCAAGAGATCGAAACGCTGATCAATAAAAAAATCGACATCATCAAAGTGAGCAAGATCGCCTACGAAACAACCGTTCAGGTGGGTATGCAATCATCGACCCCGGCCGGAGTAAAGACAGCTCCGCTGCCGAGTTTTGAAACTTTACCCAGCGAGCCCGAGCTGGCCGCAGACCTCAACATGAGCTTTAGTGAACTCATCGAACGCGAAGAAGCTCATGAGAAGCAGTTTAAAAAGAGCAAAAATAAAGCGGGCAAAAATAAACCGCCTCGTAAACGTTAAGCTACCCATGGCAGTTTCCACTCATCTGTATCGATTCAAAATAGAGCTGGCTGATATCTCGCGGGCCGTTTACGAAACCCTGGATTTTCGCGTGGCCCAACATCCCTCCGAATCCATAGAGTATCTACTCACCCGGGTCATCGCCTATACTCTCAATTGCCAAGAAGGACTTAGCTTTTCGGCCGAAGGTTTGCACAACCCCGACGAGCCTTGCTTGCGCATCGCAAGCTCCTTTGGAGGCGATCTTTTGTGGATTGAGATCGGCAACCCCAGCGCTAAAAAACTTCACAAAGCTTCGAAAGCTTCTAAAAAAGTAAAGGTGTACACCTATAAAAATCCAAAGCCTCTGCTAGAAGAAATGCAAAGCAACAATGTGCATCGCTCTGAGGACATTGAAATTTACGCGCTTTCGTCGGCTTTTTTAGAAAAACTCGCCGCGCTTATGTCGCGGGAATCGCAGTGGATGGTCACTCACAACGAAGGATCGCTGATGATTGTGAGTGGTGATGAAACTGTTGAGGGTGACCTCATTAAGGTCAATTAAAAGCTAGCTTTTAAACTTTACCCATCGTGAGCACCTCTGCGTGATAGCGAATGTGCGACTCGATAAAAGTGGAAATAAAATAATAGCTATGATCATAACCTTGGTGAAGATTTAACGAGAAAGCCTGCCCTTTGTCCTCGCAAACCCTTTGAAAGTTTTCTGGTAGCAGCTGTTTTTTTTCGTAAAACTCATCGGCGGCTCCTTGATCAATTAAAATTTTCGCGCGATGGCGACTGCCGTTTTGCACAAGCGCCGTGGCATCGTATTTGAGCCATTCGCTCTCATCAGTGCCTAAGTATCCCGCCAGCGCTTTTTTTCCCCACGCCGATTGGATTGGATTTGCAATGGGTGCGAAAGCCGAAATGGACTGAAATTTTTCTGGCGCTTTCAGACCCACGATCAAGGCCCCATGGCCCCCCATGGAATGACCCATCATGGAAATTTTATTGCGCGGGACCTTAAACTGAACTTGCAAAAGTTCGTGGAGCTCTTCGCTGATGTACGAAAACATTTTATAATGATCTTTGTAACCGGCTGTTGTGGCATCCACGTAAAAACTAGCTCCCGAACCAAAATCGTAGGAGTCGTGTTCTCCAGGGAGCTGAAGCCCGCGGGGCGAGGTGTCTGGGCAAATCACCATCAAGCCATGATTTTGCAAATATCTCTGAGCTCCAGCCTTAGTAATGAAATTTTCATCTGTACAGGTGAGCCCCGAAAGCCAAATCAAAGCTCCATGAACTTCGCCTTCGGGAACGAAGGTAGAAAACTTCATTTGAGATTTGGTCGACAAAGAGGAGTGCTCCCAAAACTGCGTATGGCCTGCAAATGTTTTATGGGATTTTAATAATTTTACGTCATTCATAAATCGAACTTTATCACAGAGCGAATGCTCTTGCCTTCGTGCATGTAATCAAAGGCTTTATTTATATCTTTTAGCGGCATGGTAAAGGTCACCATGTCATCAATGTTAATATCGCCCGACATGTACTGATCAACGTACTTTGGAAGTTCCGAGCGCCCTTTTACGCCACCGAAGGCTGAGCCTTTCCAAACGCGACCGGTAACAAGTTGAAACGGTCGTGTGGAAATTTCCTGCCCGGCACCGGCCACACCAATCACGATGGACTGTCCCCAGCCGCGATGGGCACACTCAAGGGCCGCGCGCATCAATGCCGTGCTGCCAACACATTCAAACGAATAATCCACGCCCCACTCTGTCATCTCAACAATGACCTGCTGAATGGGCTTGTCGAATTTTTTTGGATTTACAAAATCAGTGGCGCCGAGTTTTCGTGCGAACTCTTCTTTTCCATCATTGATATCAATGGCGATGATGCGCGAGGCACCGGCCATGCGTGCGCCTTGGATAACCGATAGTCCGATACCACCTAAGCCGAAAACGGCGACGGTGGCGCCTTTTTCCACTTTTGCCGTATTCAATACGGCGCCGATACCAGTAGTAACTCCGCAACCCAAAAGACAAATCTTGTCGAGCGGCGCCGCAGGATTCACTTTGGCTAAGGCGATTTCTGGAACCACAGTGTATTCAGCAAACGTCGAGCAACCCATGTAGTGAAAAATCGGTTTTCCATCTTTCGAAAATCGCGACGTCCCATCGGGCATAAGCCCCTTTCCTTGGGTGGCGCGAATGCGAACACAAAGATTGGTTTTTCCCGACAAACAAAATTTACATTCCTTGCACTCCGGAGTGTAAAGCGGAATCACATGATCGCCTTTTTTTAAACTGGTCACTCCCTCACCCAATTCCATCACAATCCCACCACCCTCGTGGCCAAGAATCACAGGGAAAAGCCCCTCAGGGTCTTCGCCCGAAAGCGTAAACGCGTCGGTATGGCAAACACCGGTGGCCACAATTTTTACTAAAACTTCACCTTTGCGAGGACCTTCAAGATCCACCTCTTCGATACTGAGTGGAGCTCCAGATTTCCAGGCAACAGCGGCTTTTACTTTCATGGTGACTCCTAAATTCAATGGTTACTCGTAAATTCATTAATTGAGTGCAATAGTAACACGTCAAATGAAGCTTTCTTCTAACATACTTCGTTCGATAGGCAACCTTTCAAGCGCCCGTAAGACGGCAGACATCCATCCACATTCGTTTGATTTTAAAATGCGGTTTTGATAAGCTCTCTTTCATGATAAACAAACTTAATATTTTCTTTTTTATTGCAATTTATTCATTCACCACCGCCTGCTCCACCCTCGCGAAAGAACCTTCGGATGCAGAAATTAATTCCTTGGCTGCAAAGGCCTATAGCGATGTGAAAAGTAAATCTAAAATTTCGCAAAACCGAGAATGGACCGAAATAGTTCGTCGTGTTTCACAGCGGATCGCAGCGGCTTCTGGAGAAAATTTTCAATGGGAATATATTCTAATCGACAGTCCCGAAGTGAACGCCTGGTGCATGCCCGGTGGAAAAATGGCCGTTTACACGGGGATTATGCCGGTTTTAAAAACCGAAGGAGCCCTGGCCGCCGTGATGGGCCATGAGGTGGCCCACGCCACTCTCCGCCATGGCAAAGAGGGCTACTCCCGCGCCATCAAAGGGAACATCGCGGGGGCCGTGCTCGGCGGTGCCGCCATTATCGGTGGACAGCTTTTATGTAAGACAGACACCTGTAAAAAAATATCCACTCTCGGTGGAGCGGCTGCGGGGCTTGCCGTGACTTTCTTCCAGCGAAAGTACGGCCGCGCCGACGAAACCAGCGCCGACAAAGAAGGACAAATTTATATGGCCCGTGCAGGCTATGATCCCGCTGAAGCTGTTGAAGTGTGGAAGCGCATGGCTGCCAATAAAAAAGGGGGCGCCCCTCCCGAAATCTTATCAACCCATCCTGCGGACGACCGTCGTCGGGATCAACTCCAAGGATGGCTGCCGACGGCGCAAAAAATATACGAACAAGCTCCTCAGAAATACGGAATCGGCGAAGATATTCGTTAATTCAAAGCTCCTATGAAAAAAGTTTCGGTCATTATTCCTGTTTACAATCGCACCATCGAACTCACCCGCGCCATTGAGTCAGTCTTGCTCCAATCTTACAAAAACTACGAACTTATTGTGGTCGATGATCACTCTACTGTTAACATGCAGTCTGCTATCACAGCCGCGATCTCTGTACTTGCACCACAAAATCCTTATCGTCTGCTAAAAACCGAAGGCAAAGGCGTGAGTGCGGCTCGCAACACTGGGATCCGCGCAGCACATGGAGACTTTATTGCGTTTCTTGATTCTGACGACGAATGGCTGCCAACAAAATTAGAAAAACAGGTGGAGTTTTTAAACGCGCATCCAGACCTTTCCATCGTCCACAGCAACGAAACCTGGCTGCGCAATCAAAGGCCGGCGAAACAATCGGCAAAGCACCAAAAAAACGGCGGCGATATTTTTATCAACTGCACAAAACTGTGTGTCGTCGCCCCTTCAACTGTTATGTTACGCAAAAGTCTTCTCGATCGCGTTGGGTTGTTTGATGAAAGTTTTGTGGTGTGCGAGGATTTTGATCTGTGGCTGCGAATCACCGCGCAAGACACTGTTGGTTTTTTGTCCGAGGCGCTCACCATCAAACACGGAGGGCACGCGGACCAACTCTCACTGCAGCAGCACTCCATGGATCTTTGGAGACTTCGCGCGCTGGTAAAACACATCAACAACGAGGCGTTAGATGGCAGCAAAAAAACAGCGCTTAAAGAAAGCATCGTCGAAAAAGCCGAAATCCTCCTCAAGGGGTTTAAAAAACACAATAATTATGTTCACCTTGAGGAAGTGCAAAAGTATTTAGATCTTTGCCTTAATTAGCTCTCGGCGCACTTGTTGATCGCGTTCATCGCGCCAGTCTCTATCGCACTAACGAAATATCAAATCGGCCAACTAAACCGTCGGTCAGTAACCCCGACGAATCCTCTTCGAACTCTACAACCAGTTTTTTGCGCTGTTCGTCCGAAATAGTTTTTGTTTGCAGTAAAAAATCTTTTTGATTGAGTTCTTGAATCCAATCGTTATTGGCAATTTTCTTTCCGGTAAAATACATCTGGGTCACGAGCTGAGGGTAACCGATGGCGCTCACCATAAAATGAATGTGCGGCGGCCGGTACCATTTTGCCTCGAGATCGGCTGGGTAAAACCCCGGGATAATGGTTTTAAATTGGTAATTGCCGTCTTGATCTGTGATGGCTTTTCCCCAGTATTGAAAAGCGGAATCCAACTCACGCTCAATCACCTCACCGGTCTTGGGATGTACAAAATCATGATTGGCTCCGTCGCCGACGTGGTTGTAGCGACCACTTTCTGATGCTTGCCATATAATAACTGTGGCTCCAACAACCGGTTTGCACTCCATGGTGGTCACCTTTCCTTGCACGTAAACAATCTGCCCCTGGGCCTGGCCCGAAAGTCCTTGCACCACCGTGAGGTCGCTGTCGTTGGCTAAATAAATAGGAGTCGTTGGATTTTTGTTTTCCGTGACTGGTAATTCGGGCGTGCCCGGCCTTGGAAAAAACGGCCCCAGCGGCTGTTGAGCGCTGTTTAACTTGCAAAGCTCCGCCAGTGTTTGACTGGCCGTGAGCGTTCCCACAGTGCCTGCGCCAATTTTAAAAAAACTTCGTCGTGATACGTTCATAGATACCCCCCGGTCATCCGTTAGTGTTTCGCGGTGTGTGTGATACTCCGCATGAGCATGTTGTATAACGGCGTCTATGATTTAGAAAATGAATTATAGGCTACTTTATCATTACTTTTTTTTATGATTTAAAAACAGACATCACCAAGCGTACGTGGCGGTGGAGTTAAAGGAATGGAGCGCGCTGGAACTTGTGCTTGAATTTTCGGAGTCGTAGCGCGCGCCCTGCACTTCGAAGGACCATTTTTTTCGCAAGCGGTAACCAATGCGCAGGCCAACACCTTTGGTGCGCAATTGATCGAGTGAGGAAACGTTAGAAGAAAGATCCAAACCCCAATGCCACTTGCGCCGAAAATAAGTGAGACTAAGATCGGTGTCTTCTTTGGTTAACGTCCCCGCCATGTTTAAAACTTCGGCGGCGATAAAGCGCGTTCGTAATCCTTGCGCGTAGTCTTCCATGGGCGTGTTGTAATTGTGTATTCGATACGAAGCCCTTAGCGAAAAATTTCGCGACAACTGAACATCGCCTGCCACAAGCACGCTATTATCTGACACTGTGGATTTCTTATCACTCCACAAAAAAACTGGCAGTTCATTAAATGTAATGAGTTGCAAACCATATTCCAAGGTCCACATCCAACGGGCGCCGGTCCACGTTGCGGCTCCTCGCGCGCCGTAAGCAGAGACCGCATCTTCGGAGGTCCAACCATCCACGGACCCCTGAAAGCTCCAGTCGCTGAGTGGGTCAGTGCTCAACGACACACTGGCACTATTCAAAGACAGTGTGCCCTCTTCGACAGTGTTGGGCATTGCCACGGTTTCTAAAGACACTCCCAGGATTTTATTGTTTTTAAGATTGAGTCCGGCGTTGATTCCCGCAGAATAGGATTCGATATCGGTAAAGCCACCGCGGACGGAGGTGTACGAAGGAATTGTAAAACCATAGATCTCAGCGTTCGCTGTGAAAGAACAAAGCAAAACCATGAGGGCTAACAAAGATGGCATTAATTCCCTTGCCGCTGAAAACGCCGACGCAAAACATCCCGTTGCGCGGGAGTCATTCGTTGCCAGCGCTGCAAACGTTCGCGGAGCATTTGTTGTTTTTCTGGCGTAAATTTTCGAAAACGCATGTGCGTTTGGCGAAGCTTGTCGCGATTTTGCGCGGATAATTTTTTCCAGCGCACGAGACCTTCGCGAAGTTGCTTTTGGCGCTCTGGCGAAAGTTGCTGATATCGCTTTTGAGCTTCGGCCAAACGGGCGCGGCGCTCGGGAGACATTTGCTTAAACTGGGCCCAACGCTCTTGCACAAGCTTCTGCTGCTCAGGAGTCAGTTTATTCCAGCGCTCCATGGCCGCGCCACTGCCGGCATTGGTCGCCTCGTCGGCCGCTCGCAGGGAACGGGAAACAATGATTGCCGGAACAGAAATGGCGCATCTATTTAAAAATCTTCGGCGATCCATTCCTCGTCCTCCTTGTTTGTCGTTTTTGTGTCGTCAGCTTTCTTAATCACATCGAGATCCTCAACCACGTCCCAGTCTTTCTCGTTTTCGAGAACATCCAGCACGAGCAGCAAATCGATATTTTTTAGCATTTCGGGATCTAACTGTTCCATTGTTCCAGCACCTCAAGGTTTTCGAGCAATTCCAAATCTTCCAAAATCGCCAAAGTCTCATCGTCGACGTCCAGGCCGTCGAAGGCCGACGATAAAGCCATGTCCCCAAGCTCTGCGTTGTCTTGCGGTGGAAGCTCGGAAGATAAAGGCTTTAATTTTAACCAGGCCACTGCACCCAAAGCCCCCATGGTGGCTGGCACAAAATAGGCCAGCCACGTACGACGTCTTTGCGCGCGAAGCGCTTGAAGCTCCACCTGCACGGAGCGCGCAATGCGAGTATCAAGCTCTTTCCCGGTTTCTTCGGAAAGCACATCGTCCCAACGGATCACGACGGACCTCGCTTTTCGAGCAATGTTTTTCGCGCACGAAAAATCAGAGCCTTCACTGCCGACTCGGTGGTGGCAAGCTCCCGAGCGATATCTTCGTAGGACATATTTTCAGAAACAAAAAATAAAAGTGCCAAGCGTTGCTCTTCGGGAAGTTCGTCCATGGATTTTTTTAACTGCGAAAGTTCAAAGCCACGCAGCAAGCTGTTTTCAGTTTCTTTGGGGTCAAAATTCACAGTTTCGTTTTCGGAAATTCCCTGGGCATCCACTGTAGTCATGCGTTTGTGAGAGCGCAAATGGCTAATGGATTGGTTTCGCACGATGGTTAACAGCCAGCTTTTCACACTGCCTTCGCCACGGTAGGCGGAGGCCAGTTTTACAATCTTTACCCACACGTCCTGGGAAATATCTTCGGCGGCTGTGCGCTGGCGCACGATTTTAAAACTGTAACCAAAAACAATCTTGGCGTACCGTAGGTACAGGCTATGGAACGCGGTCGAATTTCCTTGTGCAATCAATGTCATAAGTTCACCGTCGGTTTTGGATTCCATCACCCTATCTTAGGAACGAATTCCGGTTCTCTCAAGCTCTACTTTTATAAGACGCCAGAGACCGCAAAAAGTTGCGATATTTTTTGAATTCATTTATTTGTCGCAGAGTGAGGCTTTTACGTCGTCAATTATACGTTGCCATCACTCTTTAGATCGACCACAGGCCATATTCGCAGGGAGGGCCTCATGGATCTTTTTTGGAAGGGCCAGCTTGAGGTCTGACATTATTTGTATAAACTCAGCCTCTGTGCGGCCCATCCCCAACCGAGGATTGAATTTTATTTCAAGCTCCACGGTGGATGCCGTTTGTCCGCGGTAGTCATGGGCCGGATAGACAATGGTTTCGGGAGGCAACGTAAATATTTTTTCATGGACGCTTGCAAAGAGTTTTCTAGACGATCCTTGTTGAAAGTCGGTGCGACCGCAACCGCGAATCAAAAGCGCGTCCCCGGAAAAAATCATATCGCGAAATAAATAACTCACACAGGAGTCCGTATGCCCCGGTGTTTCGAGCACCTTTATTTTTTGTTTTCCTAAAAAAATCTCCGCGCCATCTTTTAAAAAAATATCCGCGCAGTCAACCCCGGCGCGCGCGCTCATCGCCGTTTGCACTCCCGTTTGTTTACGAATGTTTCCAGCTCCAGTAATATGGTCTGCATGCAAATGGGTTTCTAGAATGTATTTAAGCTTAAGTCCCGCTTGCAGGATGAACAAAAGATCGCGCTCCACAGTTTCGAGCACGGGATCGATAATAACAACTTCTCTGGAGTCGGTGTCCCCAACGATGTAGGTGTAGGTTGAACTTTCGGCTTCGAACAACTGATAAAAAATAAAATCCCGCATTTATTTCCTGCTTTGTTAATCATTAACTTAGTAATTAAAACTAATACTCACGCGCGGCTCTTTGGCAAGGTTGAGGGGCACATCGTGGCGCAGCCAGCTTTCAAAAAGAATTAAATCGCCGGGCTTCGCAGAAAGCGAGACGTGGGTGGTTTGTGGCGGGCGATGCATAAACAATCCGTACCGGGGATCTTCGAAGCGGATGGCGCTGGCTTTGCTTGGCATTCTTAAATAGAACGTGCCACTGACAATGGATTGCGGATGGATGTGCAGCGAGTGGGTGCAACCTTCTTCCATAATGTTCACCCAGCAAGTGCTCATCGTGACCTGCTCTTTGGGCACCGAAAGCCCGAGACGTTTTAAATATTTAAAAACGTGGTGGCGAATGCACAGCTCAAGCTCCGCAAAGGTGGGCGACATCTTGTGCATCTGATTGGCCGATGCATAGGAGGTGTACCCTTTGGGGTAATGGACCTCAGACCACTCACGCCCCGCATGATCATCCTGCATCAGCACTAAAATTTCGTTGAGCAAATCCTTTTGGTTTTTTTTAAAAAAATCGCTCAAAAGGACCTGATAAATATCGGTCGCAAAGAGTTTTTTGTGACTCATCATGAAACTATTGTCTCAAATCTCCAAACAGACCGCCAGAATAAATCACATTATCTGGAGACCCTTCGTAAAAGAAATGCACTGCATCTGAATTTTTGTGGCGGTTTCCAGAGGCTTGTTGAATCTCAAAGATCATTCGGTTCGTGGATCCATCCAGAGGAAAATATCCGTTTTTATAAATCTGGTCGCCAATCTTAAGCACCGGCATGGCATTTCGAACCACAAACCCCTCAGGAATTTTGATCTCCAGCACATCAACGATCTGGCCCGAGCCCACAGCTCGTGTCACAAACCGTCGGGTTTGCATTTGTATCTCGCGCTCAGGGCTTGGAGTGGGGCTGTTTTCCGCCACCTGATCGACCGGTAACACCATGGGTAACATGTCTGGCAAATACCCCGATAGATCTTCGCTAAAGTTCCATCGGGTGAGCGAGGGCTGCGCCACGTAGATCAGACCTTGGTTTGTTTTGTTAAAAATCATTCGCAAGCTTCGCGCTTGAGTGCGATCAAAAGAGCCGGTAAAAATTCCAGCCGGAATTTTGGCCATCATTAAAAAGTTGTGGTTTGCCGTCTGCGAAAGCTCCACAAAATCAGACATATTTAGATACCGCGACACCTTCCCGCGACTGTCGACCACGGCCAGGGAAAAGTCGAGATTATGAGAGCTGGTGTCGGGGCTCTTGCTCGCCGAGGCGCGGTTGATACGGAAGGATAAAAACTCCACATCTCTAAGATCTATACTGGGGTCAACGGTCGCTTGACCATTTGAAAATGGAATATCCCAATAGACTTTTTCGCCAGCCACCGACCACTCAACCGAAATACTTTTCAGATTGGAACGGTGAGAAGGAGCACTGGCAACCGCGAGTTTAACTCCTCGCGAATTAAAAGCCTCCACAGGAAATTCACTTAAATCCAAAACTGTGGTCCACAACGAATCGACAGTGGATGCAAAATTGCGATCGACACGCGTGAGGGTTTTCATCTCTTGCGGTGTTTCGTAGATGGGATCGTAGATATCTAAAAATTGAGCTGTATCGTCCATGAGCTTGGCTTTAAAAAAGGGAACAATAGTCATCACCGCCGTTTTTCGCTGCAGCTCCTGACCCTTAATTTTTGTCCAGAGCGGATTGTGATTTTTGCAGCCCTTGGAGTCCGATTGCATCCACTCGGTGTTGTAGAAATTATGATTGGTTCCCCAGACAACGATCGCCGATTTGGACGACCCGCGAACTTCGCTATTCTCCATCATCATGCGATCCAGGGGATTCATGCCTTGCAGATCCGAAACGTCTCCATCACACATTGGCAGGAGGACATTCCACGCGGTGTTAAAGGCATTGAGAACCCGACTCGTCTGTCCATCAACGGGTCCGATTTCAAAAATAGCGCGAATGTTTACTGGTGAAATAATCTTTTCGGGCCAAGGACTGTTGGCATCGTAGTAGAGATTGTAAGCGGCGCGCACGCCCTCACCACCGCGCGAGTGACCCATCATCCCTACCCGCGTAAAATCGATTTTGCCTTTGAGATCCAGCCCGACACTTTCAGGAGTTCCACCCTTTTGATTCCAATGGCTCAACGCTTGAAGATGACTCAGCACCAGTCGGCCTCGGGCCAAGTTTAAACCGAAATCTTCGGTGCCACCGCGACCACAAGTGATTCCGAGGTTGGCATTGATTGATACGACAATCATGCCTTCTTCGGTGAGTTTATCTGCAAGGTAGCCGTAACCCAAGTGATTGGGAGTGACCACGTAGCCTGGAGGGCAACTTCCTGAATTGGTGTAAGCACAGCTGTCGTCGATGCGCGGATTGGAACCATATCCGCAAGTTCCATGATTTCCATGCAGCAAAACAACGAGGGGAGCTGGCTTGCTGATGTTTTGCGGGTAATAAACTTGCGCCCAAATTTCTGTTTTGCGATCCGCTAATATGTCTGGATATTTTTGCGCTTGCAGTTTGTACTCACCCTGAGAGGGCCACTGAATTTTGGTGGTTGGTCTGGATGGTTTTGCCGAAGCTATATGGGTAAAAAGAAAAACAGCACAAAAAAACAATTTCATGGACATCCCCTCTTATGACGGGGCCTTACTCATCCATCATGCAAACGCGAGAGTACCCCATCTGTAGCATAGAAAACACGACGATCGGAGCTTGCGGGCCGCGAATCATCACTCTTGCAAAAGAGTCGATTTCGTCTTTTTGCAAGGCAGTTTTTATACCGTAGTTGGGTGAAAAATCCTCTTTCTTTACGAACTCTTTCCAGCTTTTGTAAATAATGGCTATCTTTTGCCATCCTGCACCTGAAGACATGGGTGGTTTTTTACTTACGTCGATGACAAAAACAGCATCTTCACGAGAGTGGGCCGGACAAAGAATGGTGCCGACAAGGCGAGGTTCCCAGTAGCGCTGATTTTGCAAAGCCTTCGAAAGTTTTGCCGTGGCTAAAAAGTTAAAATCCCGCATGGAGCCCAATTGAATGCGCTCTACACCTAGCACCAATAACGACAGGGCCACAGTGCCCTCTTCGCCGTTTCCGCGATCGCCGTAGCCCAAAACCACAACATGGGAAAAGGGATTCACTCCCAATAGAGCTAATCGTCGAGCCAATTTTAAAGCTTGGAATTGCAAATCCTCGCCGCGAGCTTTGCGCAACGAAAATTCTTTGGGATCTACATGAATGGCATTGGGAACACGGGAAATCTGGTAATCAAAAAACGCCCGCACATCCAGCACAACAGTGTCTGATGTGATTTTAATGGGCCGGCTGCCTTTTTCGAATTGATAAGCGCGATCAATCACGCTGAGGTCTGACTCCGACGTTTTCGACGGAGCAAGAACGCAGCCCGCTAAACCGAACCCGAAAAGAAAAAGAGAACTAAAAAAACAACTCAGCCTACTGTTCATTCTTATGGGCATTGGCATCGCTCAGTCTTTGTGCTTCATCGTCGGAAAAAATAAAATATCGCGAATGCTCGGTCGATCCGTTAACAACATCACAACGCGCTCCACACCAAGGCCCACTCCGCCCGTCGGTGGCATTCCCACATCGATGGCATGGATAAAATCCTTATCCATAGGTTGCGCTTCTTCGTCCACCAAACGGCGAGCTTCTTGATCTCTCAGCCGCGCCAACTGGTCCTCTGGATCGTTCAACTCGGTATAGGCGTTGCCGATCTCCATGCCTGCACAGTAGGGCTCAAAGCGCTCCACAAGGCCGGCCTGCGTGCGATGCTTTTTAGTGAGCGGCGATACTTCCATTGGAAAGTCCATAATGATCGTTGGATGCCAGAGGTGCTTTTCGACAGCCAGCTCAAAAATCTCCATGACGAGCTCGCCTTTCGACGCTTTGTCTTTTTCCTCATAATCACTGCCCAAGGATTTTGCTTTTTGGAAAAGCTGTTCTACGGTGGCGGTTTCCGGATCAATATCTGCGTATTCGCGAACACCGTCGTAAACTTTTAAACGTCGCCACGGGGTTGTGAAGTCCACTTCTTTGCCCTGGTAAGTGAGTTTTGTAGTCCCGCAGACAGTTTGCGCCAAATGCGCCACGAGGTCTTCAAACTGCTTCATCTGGTAGGTGTAATCCGTGTAGGCCTCGTACCACTCGAGCATCGTAAATTCGGGATTGTGTGAACGATCGATGCCTTCGTTGCGAAAGTTTTTTCCGATTTCGTAAACTTTTTCAAAGCCGCCCACGATCAGACGCTTTAAATACAACTCCGGACTGATTTTGAGATACAGCTTCATATCCAAGGCGCGGTGATGGGTTGAAAACGGATAGGCGGAGGCGCCTCCGTAAATGGGTTGAAGAACTGGCGTTTCCACTTCTAAAAATCCACGCTTGTTTAAAAACTGACGAATTTCAGAAATAATTTTGGAGCGCTTTTCAAAAACCAGGCGACTTTCGACGTCGCTGATTAAATCCAAATGGCGGTGGCGGTATTTGATTTCGATGTCTTGGATTCCGTGAAATTTTTCTGGCAGGGGCTCTAAAGTTTTGCACAGCATTTCAAATTTTGTGCAATGAAGTGAAAGTTCGCCTTTTTGTGTTTTAAAAACAAAACCCTCAACTCCGATGATGTCTCCAAGGTCCAAAAGGTCAAAAGCTATTTTGTCGTGATCCGAAAGCTCGTCGCGACGAAGGTAGCACTGAAGATTTCCCGACTGATCTTGAATATTAAAAAACGCCGCTTTGCCCATGGGCCGCTTGGTCATCAAGCGACCAGCGAGACGGTACACCGAACTTTCTTTTTTCTCGCCGGTCTCGAGGTCAGCGAACTGTTCTTTGATCGGAGAGATGGTGCTTGTGCGCTCGAAATTGTGCGGGTACGGATCGTAATTCTGAGCTTTGAGCTCATGCAACTTACGGCGTTTCTCGGCACGAATCGGATTTTCGTTTTGCTCAATGTCCGTGCTCATAGAGAGTGTCCAACAAAAGCATCCATCACTTTGTGTAAAAGCTCAATGGCTTCGGCCTTGGGTCGTTGAAAGGCGTTGCGGCCCATGATGCTGCCAAAGGCACCGCCCTCTGCAAGCTCCTTCACCTCGGCTAAAATAGCCTCGGAGGACTTTGCTTCGCCACCGCTAAAAATCACCACGCGGCGACCATTAAAGGCAGATTCCACAACATGCCGAATGCGATCAGAGAGTTTTTGAATGGGAATATTTTGTTCCGTGTAAACTTTTTTGGCCTCAGGTTGCTCGATGAAGGCTGTTGGTGGTTTTACCTTGATAAAATGGGCGCCAAGCTGGGCGGCAATTTGCGCGCAGTAAGCGATCACATCAATTCCTGTTTCGCCGTCTTTGCTTAAATGCTCGCCGCGAGCGTAGGCCCAGATCACCACGAGAAGGCCGTTCTTCTTTGCGAGGCGCGAAGCTTCGGCGATTTCTTCATACATTTCTTTGCGCAATGAGCTTCCGGGATAAATGGTAAAGCCAATTCCCACGCAGCCTAATCGAAGCGCATCTTCCACGCTGCCGGTCAGAGCCGAACACGGACCATTGGTTTTAAAAAGTGTGTCAGAATTATTGATTTTGAGAATGAGAGGAATTTCGCCTGCGAAATCCCGCGAGACGGCTTCGATAAAACCGAGCGGAGCTGCATAGGCGTTGCAGCCCGACTCCACAGCGAGGCCCGCGTGATAAAGGGGATCGTAGCCATCTGGATTTTTGGCAAAACTGCGTGCCGGACCGTGCTCAAAACCTTGATCCACCGGCAGAATAACCATCTTGCCCGTGCCACCTAAACGCCCATGATTTAGCACCCGAGCCATGTTCGTTAGAACACCAGGATTGTCCGAACCATACCAACTCAAAATCTCTCTGACTCTTGGTGTCATAAACGCCTCTTTCTCCAATGAAAAACGATCCCATTGATTCGCTTAGAATGATCGCGAAGTCAATGCCCAAGCCCGCGCTTGACCCCTTATAGAATCAAGCGGACCCTTAAAGAATGTGGAACCGGAAAAAGTTTCTTATCCTCGCTGTTTTTTTAAACTGTATGTACTTTGTCGGAACTTCCGTTCTCGTCAGTCGCCATATAAACAAACACAATCAATTCCAATCAAATCGGTGGATCGAAGCCGGCTCACGAGCAGTTTTAGACAAACTTCTTTTAGACTCAAAACATCGCGAGAGTTTTTCGCCTGAACTCCAAAATCTCCACTCTAAAGAAGATTTCAAACGTTGGGCTTCTGAAGAAAACATAACGAACGTCGTGGAACTCGAAGAAGAATCCGCAACCAGCTGGGTGGGCTCAAGGGAGGGTGTGCCATTTCGCAGAACCCATTTAAAATTTTTGGACGACGTTGGATTTTATAAAAATGCAAACTATCTCAACTTCAATTACTTTTTAAAGGTGGACAGCAGGCAATTCCTTATCACCCAACAAATCGATGATGTCGATCTGTCAGTGTATCTGGATGCCTACGGTATGGAGGTCGCCATCGTCGAAAGCGATGGCGAGAACAGTGTCCACTTGCTCTACACAACGCTACCCAAAACTGTGACCGATGATCTTGCACAGAAGATATCTTTTGACGAGCAACGCTTGTTGCCAGAATCCATGACTCTCGCGAAGGAAATTTATATGGTCAAAACGGTGGATTTAATTCCCCACGGACCACTGCAACAAAAAATAGTGTTCACAAAAAAAATGAGCAGTTACGAACTTTTAAAAATTCAAGATGTGCTGATTTTTATTTGGACGTTTTTTTGTATTTCCATCGCCTTAAACGTTGTGCTTTTTAAATACGCCGATCCGTACCCTTAAAATGTGCGAACTTTTTGACTGGCTTCGAGGATATCCACAACTTCCTGCTGCAACAATCTCAACATGTCTTTGGCAAAGACGTCGGCTGTTACACCCAGCTCCTCAAGACTCAAAATCGGAACTGGCGCCCCGGTTTGCAGGCTGTTCACCGCGAAATGAATCAAACACGAATTCGCCGATTGTGTGGCGATGGAGATATTAAGTTTTTTATTTTCAAAATACAAATCATCGCCTTTGCGCACCAGGTTTAGCGCCATTGAATTCTTCGATTTGTTTTGTAAATACGTTTTTACAATCTCTGCCATGAGTCTTTGCAAACAAACGCCTGCTTTCAAACTCACATCGAAGAGTTCGATCACAAAATGCACCATTTGGTCAGCGGCGATGCTTTCTTTGGCTCTCAAGTCTTCGCCGTCGATCATATGCTCAGTCGCCACCGCACAGGGGCCCAGCCAGGCGACCACGGAGTTACCAAGCAGACCATGCTGTAAATAATTCGTCAGCGGCTTGAGTTGCTCGCCGGTGTAATTTACGTTTTGACTCAAAAACAATGTCTTCATTTTATAACTCCTGCTTGCTTCAACGCATTTTGAAAACGCAAACACGACTCACAACTGCCGCACCACTTTTCGCCGGCTTGATAGCAGGGCCACAAATCTTCGATGGTGAGACCGAGGTCTAAACCTCGCTTGAGGATTTCGGTTTTGTTCATTTGAATGGTGTAACACTTTACGCGGACTTTGTTTTGCGTTGAAAATTGAAAGCTCTGTTCTAGCGCTTCCTGAAATTCTACGGAATTATCTGGAAAAGTGGTGGCCTCTTCTAAATTAAAGCCCGGAACAATCTCCTGAACTCCCAGGCCTTCTGCAAAGCCCGCAGCGATGTTTAAAAAAATACCGTTGCGATTTGGCACCCACACCTTTTCGGCGGTGATAAGACTTTTTTCGTAGGATTGAATATTCACCTCGGAGCCCAGCGGAATATTTTTATCAGCTCGTAGTAGCGAAGACGACGTAAACGTTTTAAAAAACGGTAACTCCACCACACTGTGGGGCACGTTGTGTTTGTGGCATATCGCTTTTGCGCGCCCGATCTCTTTGTCGGCGGCTTTTTGCCCATAGGAGAAAGTGAGGGCGAGCTTCACGCCACCGTCCTTCAGGGCTTCTAAAAAATTAACGGTGGAATCCAATCCCGCTGACAGTAAAACCAGCTTCATACGGTTTCCTTAATGTCTTTGAGCAAAAGCTGGATTCGGCGACTTCCCATAAACTCGTTCCATTGGGGTTCACACAAAATCGAAAAGGCCTTCTCCTCACTGGAGGTAAAATAATCTAGCTTCTGCGGAAAAAACCAAACGCATTCCATCAGAAAACCCTTGGGGTCTGCAAAGGAGATTTTTAAATGGGTGCTCTTCATCGTGGTTACTTTTTGCACTTTCAGACCGTCCACTCGAAACACCGGAGTGCCGAAGCTTTGGCCAAAGGGCTCCAAGCTGTCCCACGACTTCATAAATCCTTGAATCCCATGGAAGTCGATTTTTAAATCGTACTTTTGCGAGAGGGTCACATCTACATTGTGACTGAGTGATTGAATCAGGGCTTTTTCGAAGTCGTCGGCCTTTTCGGGCGAAAGCTCGAAGCCCGCCGCTGCAAGGTGACCACCAAATTTATTGAGATGAACACTGGAGTCCTGCAGCGTTTTTAACACACTCACCGAGCTGCCATTGGGTGCACGCGCACTGCCGACAATGACGCCTTTTTTAGTCAAGGCGCCAACGTAGGCCGGTCTTTGAAAGCGATTCACCAGCTGAGTGGCAAGTAAACCCACCAGTCCCTTATGAAAATGTTCGGACCAAAAAAATAAAACGTCGGATTGCGAATCGCGAATGGATTTTTGCAGAATCATCGTCTCCAGCAAAGCCTCGGCTTCGTCGAGCAAGGCCACGCGATGCTCATTGTTTTTGAGAACCGTTTGCACCATCAGCGCTGCTTTGGCAGGGTCTTCCACCATAAAAATGTCGATGGGTTTTAGCTCCACGTCCAGGCGGGTTAACGAGTTGAGTTTAGGCACAAAACGAATGGCCACGTCCTGCGCTCGCAGAACCTTGTCGTTCATCTTTAAGGCTTCCAGCAACATGCGAATGCCCACCATGGAGGTTTTTTCTAAAACTTTGAGTCCGTGCTTTACCAGAATGCGATTCTCTTTTACCAACGGAACGAGGTCGGCCACGGTTCCAATGGCAAAACAGTCCAAAAGTGATTTGATATCAAAATCCTTTTCCAACAAATTTTGCTCTTTAAGATGGCGCCGCAAAGCCATGATTAAATAAAAGCCCACGCCCGTGCCACACAAAAATCCCAAACCGGATGTGCACTCTGGCTGATTGGGATTCACGATGCAATAGGCTGGTGGAATCTCATCGAGCACTTGGTGGTGATCCGTTAAAATAACATCCACGCCCAAGGACTGTACCTTTTTAATGTTTTCAACATCGGTAATGCCCACATCCACCGTGATAAAAACTTTGACGTTATTTTGTTCGATAAATTTTTGCGCGAGGTGATAGTGAAATCCATAACCATCGGCATGCCGATCGGGCTGACAATAGAAAATTTTTTTAAAGCCGAGGCCTGTGAGACCGCGATACATCAACGCTAGCGCTGGCGTTCCATCCATATCAAAATCGCCATACACACAAATCGCTTCTTGATTCGTTTTTGCGACGGTTAAGCGCTCGACAGCTTTATCCATGCCCAAAAGTGACAATGGATCTTTTAAGTTTTTTAAATTATAAAAGAGAAATTCGTGAACAGACTGGGAGTCTTTAAACCCCCGCGTGGCTAAAAATTGAGTCACAACCTCGTCGAAGCCCTCAATCGAGAGCTTGTTATCTGACTCGCGTTGAGCCCAAATGCTTTCCATTTCAAAACACGTCGCCGAAGGTGGGTTTAACCATCAGGCAAACTTTTTAAACAGTTTGTCGGTGATCGGAATTAATGGAGCTGCCACATAGATTGACGAGAACGTTCCTAAAACCACACCAATCAATAAAGTGAAGGCGATGTCTTGGATCACGCCCGAACCAAACCAAAAGAGACTGAACGCGCTGAGGAGAGTTGTTGTTCCTGTTAATAAAGTTCGCACAAGCATTTCGTTCAGCGATCGGTTGATCACAAAGCCAAAGCCTTTGTCTTTATAGGTTGGCTCGTTTTCACGAATACTGTCGTAAACCACGATGGTATCATTCAACGAGTAACCGATAAGCGTTAAAACCCCGGCTAAAACCTGGATGTTCACTTCGCGTCCAAGGATCGAAAAAATTCCAAGAAGAACAATGGTATCATGGAAGAGACAGATCACGGCACCCGGAGAGTAACGAAAATCAAAACGAAGTCCGATGTACAACAAGATCACCAATAAACTATAAAGAATGGACAAGAGAGCCTGTTTTTTGAGTTCTGATCCCACTTGCGGTCCCACGGAATCCACACGCATGATGCCGTTTTCTGGAAGATTCATTTGTGTTTTAAGAGCCGTGGTTAGTTTATCAATTCTCGCCTGATTCAGTTTATTGGTTTCCTGAAAGGTGGCACCCTTGGCTTGCCCCATGCGAATCAAAACTTCATTGCCGGTTCCGAAGGTTTGAACCGTGGAACCCTCGGCGCCGATCTCGTCGAGAATGGTACGAACCTTAGCCACATCCGGTATCGTCGAGAATTGAACTTGCAACTCCGTACCGCCTTCGAAATCAATCCCGTATTGAAAACCCTTGGTGCTAATCATGATCACAGCTACGATAAAGGTCACCGCTGAGATGACACCCATGATCGGTGCAAGTTTCATAAAATCAAAGCGGCCAAAATCAGCAAAGTTTTTTGTCGTCATAAAGTACCTCTCCTTAGATTCTGATTTTCCATTTGAATTTGACAACAAATAGCTCAATCAACGTGCGAGTCATAAAAATAGCTGTAAACATTGATACCGCAAGTCCGATGGTTAGCGAGATCGCAAAACCGCGAATGGGGCCAGAACCGTAGTACATAAGCACCAAACACGAAGCCACCGTGGTGACGTTGGAGTCGAAAATCGTCCAGAAAGCCCGGCCAAAACCATCGCGAACCGAAGCCACAAGACCGGCCCCTCGAGCGATTTCGTCGCGCACCTTTTCGAAAATAATAATATTGGCATCCATGGCCATCCCCACCGTGAGCGCAATTCCCGCAATCCCCGGAAGCGTAATGGTGGCTTTTAACGACGAAAGCACGGCAAACAATAAGATCATGTTCACAATCACTGCAATGTCGGCAATCAAACCAAAGACTTTATAGTAGGCAAGAATAAACAAAATCACTAGAAGCGATCCGATGAGCGTCGCCTTTTTTCCTTTAGCAATGGAATCGGCACCGAGCGAAGGCCCCACCGCACGCTCTTCAATGAGTTCCATTGTAACTGGCAAAGCTCCCGAACGAAGAACCATACTTAGAAGGTTGGCCTCTTGGAGGATTTCCTGAAAGTTTCCTTGACCCAGTTGGATGACACCGTTACCACCAGTGATGGGCGCACGAATTTGCGGCGCCGACTGAACAATTCCATCGAGAACGATGGCCATTAATTCTTTGGTATGGGCTGTTGTTAATTCGCCAAACTCTTTGGCTCCCTTGTCGTTAAAATTAAACGCCACTTGGGGAGAGTTGTCATTGGGATCGTTGGTTGTGTAAGCGCCATCCAGGGTGTCTCCGCCCATCATTGCATCCAAACGAAGAAGCATGGGGATTTTTCCCATTTCCAAGGTTTTTGCTGTTGGCACTTTCATAAAACGAACCAACGTATTTTTAGGAAGCTTGTCTTTAAGAGTTGTATTCAGTTTTTCGAGGTACGCTGAATACCGTAAACCCTCTTTGCCTAAAGAAAAGTTTGCGGTCTTTTCAGCTTCATCGATCCACTTTTGCAACTGCTCCGCACTGGTTTCTTTTTCGACGATCATAAACTCAAGCTTCGCCGTGCGGTTGATCAAGGCCTTTGCGCTTTCGGTATCTGTGACACCAGGTAACTGCACCAAAATGCGATCATCACCTTGAACGGTAATCACGGGCTCGGCCACACCGAATTCGTCGATTCGATTGGCGATGACCTCGCGAGCTTTTTCCACCAAGTTTTTCTTAAACTGCGACAGATAAGCCTCGTAGTACTGAACTTCCACAAAACCCATTCCCGAAGTGAGAACTTGCATGGCGCCGCGGTTGGTCTGATCGATGTAGTCTTCCACGGGACCTGCAGGGCCTTGAAAAAGAATTTTCAAATGCACAAGATTTGGATCGAGCACTTCGACAGTGGCATCGATTTTTTTATCGGTTTTTAAACCATTCTTTAAGCTTGCCGATTGTTTGGCGCTTTGCTCTTTCATCGCGGCGGGAACGTCGATCCCTAAACCCAAATGCAGACCGCCCTGAATATCCAATCCGTAATTCAGTTTTTCTTTGGTCGGCCACCATATTTTGGAAACATCCATAAAATTGGGCGCGATCCAAACTATTCCGATCAGTGTCACCACGAAGCAAGTGATCAATCGGCCTCTTAAACTTTCAATCATTTTATACCTCTTTGCTCGACATCGCCACAGTGCTACGGAGCACACGGATTCTTACTCCTTGTGCCACTTCAAGCGTTACAAACTTTTCTGTCAGACCTTCTATAGTTCCGAAAATTCCACTGGATGTCAAAACCTCATCACCACGTTTTAGTTGCGCCGTAAACTCTTGCTGAGCTTTTTGCTGTTTTGCCTTGGGACGAATGATAAAGAAAAAGAAAACGAACATGATCGCAATCATCGGAACCATTTGCATCAGAAAGCTTGGTTTTTCGCCGCCTGAATTTTGAGCAAAAGCAGAAATCGAAAGAAACGTGGTGAGAAAAAACGCGAGACCCTTCATGAAACCTCCAGGGATAGACTCTAAAGCCCCAGAGAGAACCATTCTTTAAGGTGCGAATCAAATAAAAACAGCGAGCATTTTATCGCGATATTCCGGCCAGCGTTTTTGTAAAATAGCCTCCCGGGCTCCGCGCATCAAGCGAAAATAAAATGCCAGATTGTGAATGGTGTTAAGACGAGAGCCTAAAATTTCACCAGTTAAAAATAAATGACGCAAGTAGCCCTTTGAGAAATTCTTGCACGTATAACAATCACAGTCGGGATCCAAGGGGCTTGCATCCATTTTGTATTCTGTGCGCTTAATACTCAACTTTCCCTGGGAGGTGTAGATGGTGCCGTTGCGTGCAACGCGTGTTGGCAAAACACAGTCGAACATATCGATGCCGCTATCTACGCTCAACAATAAATCAATCGGTGTGCCTACGCCCATCAAGTAGCGCGGTTTATTTTGCGGCATCTGCGGAGCCACTTTTTTAACGAGCTCGTGCATCATCTCGATGGGTTCGCCCACGCTAAAACCACCGATGGCGTAGCCAGGAAGTTCCACAGAGGTGATTTGCTCGATGCTGCGCATGCGCGAGTCATAGGAAAGGCCGCCCTGAGCGATTCCAAATAGCAAACTTTCTTTGCGATCCATGCGCTGCACGCACCGATGTAACCAGCGCAGCGTCAGCGCCATGGAAGATTCAATTTGCTCGGGCGTGGCCGGCCACGGCGGGCACTCGTCAAACGCCATGATAATATCGGCGCCCAAATCCATTTGGATCTCCATGCTTTTTTCGGGGCTGATAAAATATTTACTACCATCGATGTGACTGCGAAACTCAACGCCTTCTTCGGTGATTTTGCGAAGTTTAGAAAGCGAGAAAACCTGAAACCCGCCGCTGTCCGTGAGAATCGGCTTATTCCAACCCATAAATTTATGCAAACCACCGAGATGCTTCACCACGTCTTCGCCCGGGCGCAAGTGCAAGTGGTAGGTATTGCCAAGGACAACCTGACAACCAAGAGTTTCCAGTTCATCGGGCGCCATCGCCTTCACCGTGCCACGAGTGCCAACCGCCATAAACACCGGGGTTTGAATTTCGCCATGGGCGGTTTGCAAACGTGCGGCGCGGGCGTTGCCGTCGGTGCCTTCGATCTTAAAATTTCCAGCGGTTACTTCTTGGTCCATACTGACAAATCTCCATAACTAAAGAGGCGAAACTCTCGCTCAATGGCCCATTGATAGCAAGCCAAAACAGTATCAAGCCCGGCAAAGGCCGACACCAAAGCCATGAGCGTTGATTGGGGTTGGTGAAAGTTTGTGAGCAGCACATCCACCGCTTTAAATTCGTAACCTGGTTTGATAAAAATATCGGTCTCGCCCACAAAGCCGTGGTCGGTTTTTGGCAAAAGGCCATTTGCCCAAGCCTCCAGTGACCGCGTCGCTGTTGTGCCAAGGGCCCACACGCGACCGCCGTTTTCCTGCGCCCGTAAAATTTTTTGACTGGTGGACAAGGGAATGCTCACCGACTCCGCATGCATTTTGTGATCATTGAGATCTTCGCTGTGCACTGGCAAAAATGTGCCGAGCCCCACGTGCAAACACAGCGGGACAACGTCAACACCGCGGGCTTTGATGCGCTCGATGTCGGCCGCTTTAAAATGAAAGCTCGCTGTGGGCGCAGCAAGACTCCCCGCCACTTTCGCCCATGCCGTTTGGTAATCGGTGATGTCGCGTTCGCGACTTTGCCGTTCGCCGCGTTTTTGCTGAATGTATGGAGGAAGGGGCAGATCGCCATATTTTTCGAAGTACGAAAACCCCAAAGGGGCTTTGGTTTGCACCACCTGGGGCAGACCGCCACGCACGAGTTCGAGCTTTGTTCCGCAGGGCAAAACTTCGCCATGCTTGGACCAGCGACGGGCCGGGCACAGAACTTCCCAAAGCCCTTCGCCCAAATCTTTTACAAATAAAATTTCTAAACCGGATTGCGCCAGCACGCGAGCCTTGAGTACGCGCGTTTCGTTGATCACGAAAATATCATTTTCGCTCATGCGCGAAGTTAATTGCGTGAGCGTGGTTTCTTCGGGTGGCTTTTTTCGCGCGAGATCCACCCACATCACGCGACTCACTTTTTGTGGGGATGTGGCAATGAGATCTTCGGGATAAGTAAAATCGAGTTCACGGGTTTTCACGGTTTTAAGGTGATAGCTTTAAAGCGATTTTGTGTCTAGTTGACTTGTAAGAAGGTAAAAAAAATGGGGACTGGCTCTTCACCTGATCCCCCCCAACAAATCGCCGAGCTGTCTAGCCAAGGCTTTTCGCCTTCGCGCCTTAGGCTCGGCCGCGTCCGTGCAACCCCTGAGATTTCATCCTGAAATTCCCTGCTCTCCATTCCTAGAAAGCGTCTCTACAGACATTGAATGTACTCGAGCTGGTTAGTTTTTGGGCACAAATTGATTTTATAGCTGGTATTGACAATTGTTTGGGAATTCAGTTTACTGCGCATCCCTCTAAGTAGTTAGATTGTTAGAGCATTCATGCGCGGATGGTGGAATTGGTAGACACGTACGTTTGAGGGGCGTAAGCCGAAAGGTGTGGGGGTTCGAGTCCCCCTCCGCGCACCAAAACAATTCTGTACAGATTTCACCTTGGCTCTCCCGACTGATTTTGGTAGCCTCAAATGCATGTCCCACGAATTCGACCTTTCCCCCCTGCAAAAAGCTTTGGCAAGTCTCGAAGAGATCTTGCAGCAGCCCAAAAATAAATTCATTGTTGCCGGAACAGTGCAAAACTTCGAGTTCACTTTTGAACTAAGTTGGAAGGCAATGCAGAGATTTTTAAAACTTCGCGGGGTCGAAACTGGAAGCCCAGCGCAAGTGCTTCGCTCTGCTTTTCAAGAAAAATTAATTTCTGATCTTGATCTTTGGATGGATTTTCTAAAAAAAAGAAATCTCACTGTTCACACTTACAATCAAAATGTGGCCGAAGAGGTCTTTCAAGCGGCCCTCATTTTTCCTCTGTCCGTTAAAACCTTAATCACAAAGCTATCCGTTAGACCATGAAATTAACATCGCAAGAAAAAGAATTTCTGATCTCCAATCTCAGACTTCATTTCTCTAAAAACATGTACGTGCTTCTGCTCTTTGGGTCGTATGCCACCGAAACGGCAAAACCCACTTCGGATATCGACATTGCCATTAAAGGAACGGGGCCACTCGATGCAGCAAAATGGCAAAGGGCCTTGAGTTTTTTCGAAGACTCCACGTTTGCAAAAAAAGTGGATCTGATCGATTTTCATCGCGTCTCCGCTGAATTTCAAAAAATTATTCTGCAAAATGCGAAAGCTTTGGATTAGAACGATCTGACCCTTCGCTCAACACACACCGTAAAAAATGTCTTATCTCGTTGAAAAAAAGCCTTTGAGCACCTGACTGAGCTGCTCTGGCTGCTCGTCTGCCTATCAATGCCCGGTGCCTTTTATAATCTCAGAGCGAATGTTATCGCATAACGGTTCCCACAACATTTTCATGTAAGCCCAGGAACTGGATTCGCCTCCGGCCACCATCACGGGCATGGGCAGTTTTTTTCGCGCGTGAGTCTTATTGATTTCGGAGTCTTTCCACACCGAGGCATAATATTCGATACCTGCGCGCAGGGCCCCAGGTTTTAATAAATGGCGATGGTACTCTTCAAAATCTTTCTGGGACACGCAGCAATATTGTAGACCACTCCGGAAACTAGAGCGTAACCCGCCAGATACACAGGACCCAATTTGAGTTTTTCGATCATTTCGATCACATCTTCGGCCATGGTTTTTTTATCATAGCCCGAACTGGTGATTGTCGGACCACCCAATCAGCGAAGATCTGGAGCCAACACGTGGTAGTGATCTTTCAATTCGGCCATCACAGTTTTCCAGCTAAGCGAATACTGCGGCCAGCCGTGCAATAAAATAACGGGCTCACCTTCGCCCGCACTTAGATAGTGCATGTTGATTTGACTTAATTGAATTTTTCCGTGGGATATTTCGTTTTTTAAAAACTAGTCTTTATTCGTCATTTGGTTTTACCCCCTGTATTTTTTTGAAACCAACTTGGATCCACGTCACCCAAATACTCTCGAAAACTAACAATTTTTCCATTTTGATCATAACTCAACTGAATCATGTTCCAGCCCTTGTAGGGATAACCCGACACTGTTCCTTCTGAGTTGAAGCTGAAAACATACTGATTTTTATTTTGAAAGACCACAATACGGGAAAAACTGAGTTTGTTGGGATTTTTTGTTCTTTGCTCGATCAAGGTATTCATTTTCTCTAAGGCCGAAGCCCCGTTAAAAACACCCCTCTCCGGCTGAACAGGATGGGAGAACTCCAAAAAATTTTCCGAAAGAAGAGATTTAAATAGAGAGTAGTCCCCCGTACTTTCTCCTTTTTCCCAAGCCTTGAAGCCCGCCTGGGGATCCCATTTTTGCGGACTTGCCAAAACATCCATATTCAAAAGTAGTAAAGCCACAAAAAGTATTATGTTACGAATCATTTGCTGGATCCTCCATTTATTTTATTGATTGTATAAACCTGTAAACGAGAAGCCACCGGGCTCACTAATATGACCGTCGGCAGCACAATAACGTATGTTTCTAAAAAGCTTGAGATCCAAACTTTTACGAAATCGGCATTTAAGTTTTGAGTCTTTAAGGTCATAATTCCCGAAATAGAAGGTCCCATCAACAAAGTCATATAAAATGCGAAATTCAACTGCGGATTTTTTAGGAGCCATGATTTCATAAAAAATTAAAGCTTGTTTCCCCAGTGACTATTCATTTGATACAGCTCGCCGACCTGCGGACCTTCAGGAGTTTCCCAATCGCCCATGATCTGCGAAGCTACCGACGCCCAATTTGTCACAACAGCTCCCGCTTGAGTCAACCGCATCATAGCGGCGGTTTCATTCAGACGAGTATCGGAGCCCGAAACATCCACGATCACGTAGGGCTGGTAACCGTTGTGCAGAAGATCTAGGGCCAAGATGGTAGTACAGATGTCTAAGGAGATCCCTCCCATAATAATTTTTTGACGATTAATAGATTTTAATTGCTCGCGAAAAACCGGCTCGTCCCAAGCACTGGGTGTGTGACGAGGAATGGCTATGGCGTGCTCTGCATGGGCCATCACCTCTGGAAAAAACTTCCCGCGAAAGCCACCCTCCTCGCCAAGTAGTATTGTCGGTAATTTAAAAATCTGCGTCAGCTTGGCGAAGGCCTCGGCATTTTTCCTGAGAAGAGGGTGATCGATGGTTTTTAATCCTGGTAAAAATCCATCTAAAAAATCAACTAAAATGGCTGCTGTATTTTGCGGTGTGAGCTTTTCGGTGTGCCAATTGTTTTTTTGCATGGATGCTCCTTGATTGTTATACTTGCGGCACTTCGGAACCGCTGTTTAAGCGGATTGTTTGGCCGCGCGCGCTTCGACCCTCCGCTGACGCTAAATAGACCAAGTAGTTGCCAACATCGGTGGCCGAAACTTTTGTGTAGGAATTTTTTGCACGGGCCCGCGTTTCGATCATGGACGTCACCAATATTGAATTAATGCGAATTTTATTTTGCTGATTTTCTGCGACCAAAACATTTTTCAACATCTCTTGAGCCGCAGCCACGATAGACACCGGACCCGATTGAGGCACCGGCATTAAGGCCGCCCCGCCATTAACAAACAAATAAAAGCTATCCGGTTTATCTTTGAGAAGGGGAATGGCAAAACGCGCCAGGGAAAAATGCGACGTCAATCCACCTTCGATGATTCTCTGCCATAATTCTAAACTGTAATCTTCAATATAGCCTGCGGAATACCAACTTCCCAGGGAAGCCACAACTCCATCGAGACCATCGAAATGCGTGTTGATCTCCTCGTTCACTTTTCGAACTCCCGGCTCACGATTAATGTCGGCCTCTATCGTAAGAAGTCGGCCCGAAGTGATCCCCGCCGTTGCTTTTTGAAGTTGTTGAAGTTTTTCAGCAGAACGAGAAGGAACCACGACGTGACTTCCTGCGTTTAAAAAGCACTTCGTGATCTCTTCACCCACATCTCCAGCACCACCGGCAATTAAAACCGTTTTATGTTCTAAACTTTTCATGCTTTTTTCCTTTGCTAAGACCACAGAATATATTTCTATTAAATGTTGTGTAGACCTATTTTTGGATATAATAATTCCAAATATGGAAATATCATGGAAGCATCATTAGACCCAAAAGATATCGAAGTGTTCGTTGAAATTGCAAAACAGATGTCAGTTTCGAAGGCCGCCACTGTGCTTGGGTTGCCCAATTCCCATGTGTCACGGCGCTTAAAAAGTTTGGAGAGCAGTCTGGGAATTCGCCTGGTCCATCGAACCACCCGACGCTTTGAATTAACAGAACTTGGCAAAAATTACGCCGATCAGTGCGCCCTGGCTTTTGGGCAACTGTCTGCCGCCAAAGACTATGTGGAAAGCTTTAAAGGCGAACCCCAGGGTCTGCTTCGGGTGATGGTTCCTTTTGAACTTGGATTTTTTCTTTGTCAAAAATTTTTTATGTCGTATACGTCGCGTTTTCCTAAAATCAAACTCGATGTGGTTTGCAAAAACAAACCAACGCTGCAGGATTTTTCTTCCCACGATGTGGTCATCGAGGTGGGACACGTCATGGCCCCGCAAAGTTATTTTCAAAAACGAGTGCTGCATACTTTTCGAAGATTGTATGCCACTCCGTTTTATTTAGAAAAACATCCGATTCGCTCGATCGACGACATACAAAACAATCAGATCATCGAACTCATCAGCGAGCGCGAAACAGGTCCTGCAACTGACGCGCTTTTTATAAATAAAAAAACCGATGAAAAGCGAATGTTTCAGTTGCAAAGCCAATTGCGTATCAACAGCCTCACTGGAGCTAAGAAGTTAGCCCTGCAAAATTATGGATTATGTTTTGTGGCAGCATTTATGTGTCAGAATGAATGTGAAAGCGGCCAGCTTGTGCACGTGCTAGAGGATTGGCAATCCCCTCCCATCGATATCTTTGCGTCTGTCGACACCAATAAGAGAAGCAGCCCCAAGGTGATCACCTTTTTGCGAGCCATCGAAGAAGTTCAGTTTGGCGAACCCCTCGGCTTTGTTCAAGGGGCGCAGATATCCACGGTGTAACGAGAAAGAAGGTCAATCAGCACGGAGCGCTTCACTGGTTTCGTGAGAAACTCCGTGAATCCAGACTCCAAACACTTCTGGTGTTCATCCTTAAAAGCATGTGCCGTTAAAGCAACGATGGGTTTCATGTATTTTGCCGTGCGAAGAATTCTTGTCGCTTCATGCCCATCCAGAACAGGCATTTGAATATCCATAAGAATCACGTCAAACTCGTCGGTCAGCGCACTCTTCACCCCCTGGGCACCGTCAGAAACGATCGTCACTTCTGCGCCCTCTTTTTCAAGATACGTACGAATCAGAATCTGATTGTCTGGAGAATCCTCCACAACAAGGACCTTCAGACCAACAAGCGCCGCCGCATCTTCACTATAACCTACAGCGGCGTTGATCATGTGCTTTATGGTATCTCTACCCACCAACTTCGCGTTTGGTAGGAGTGGACAATGGATCTCAATCACAAACGTACTTCCAGCACCGTCCTTGCTCTTTACGAGTTCTAACTTACCACCCAGCGCTTCCGCGATACGTCGGGACAAAACTAAACCTAAGCCCGTTCCGCCAAACTTTCTGGTTGTAGAGACATCGGCTTGGCCAAATGGCTTAAAAAGTTTGCACTCTTGTTCCACCGTAATTCCGATGCCTGTATCAACGACGGTAAATCTTAATACCGGATTTTCGAAGGCTACGATGAGCTCAACTCCACCCTTGGCCGTAAACTTAAGCGCATTGCCGATGACATTATTGAGAACTTGGCGCAAACGCCCGTTATCGATGCTGACGAGATCAGGAAGGTGGGTTGCGGTGGTCAATCGAAACGCAATTCCTTTTTCCTCCGCCTTAAAAGTCGTTATTGAAGTGAGCTCCGTTAACATGTCTCCCAGCGAAAACTCGATGGGATCTATGGCCATCCAACCCGCCTCCGCTTTGGTCAGATCGAGAATGTCATCGATCAGTCGCAGTAGCTGTTGAGAATTTCTATCAACAATCACGATGTAATTTTGATTTTCCTCTGCCGTGTTTGCAGGATTCTTCATCAGATCGGAAAACCCAAGGATGGCCCCAATGGGGGTTCTGATTTCGTGCGACATGTTGGCAAGAAATTGGCTCTTCGAAATATTTGCTCGTTCTGCTTCATTTTTAGAATGGGTCAAACTCTCAATCAGGCCCGCAATTGTATCCAGCTGATCTTTGAGATCTTTTTTTTGTTTAAAAAGCTCGATAAATACGTTCGCCTTACTTTGAACGGCCTGGGCATCCAGTGGCTTTAATAAAAAATCCACCGCTCCACTTTCGTAGCCTTTAAACGAAAAGTTCTGCTGTTTTGCCGTTGCCGTCACAAAAATAATAGGAACATTTTTGGTTTTTTTCGAACCCCGCATAAATTCAGCGAGCTGAAAACCGTTCATCCCGGGCATGCGCACATCAAGCACCGCGAGGCAAAAATCATGTTCTAGCATCATCTCGAGAGCCAGTGTCCCCGACAGAGCTTGGTAAACTTTCACGTCGTCTCTTTCGAGGATGGCATTGAGAGCGAACAAATTCGCTTTCACATCATCGACAATGAGAATTTCATATTTCGGTGTAATGATCGGAGGCCCCATCATTGGACCACCGCCGGCATCCAAACCCGCATCAGTGAAAGCAGCTTTTCTAAATCAACAGGCTTTGAAATATAGTCATCTGTCCCAGCTTCGATACACTTTTCTTGATCGTCTTTCATTGCGTTGGCTGTCACTGCTATGATCGGCAGATTGGCAAAGCGCTTTTGTTTTCTAATTTGTCTGGTGGCTTCATACCCGTCCATCTCTGGCATCATTATATCCATTAAAACTAGATCAATGAGTGGATCGAGTTCAAGTCTTTCAAGGGCTTCGTGTCCATTTCTACCGACTAGGACTTTAGCGCCTTTTTGCTCGAGGGCGCTCGTAAGGGCAAAGATATTCCTGATGTCATCGTCCACAAGCAGAATCTTTTTACCTTCAAAAATCTGTTCGCGACTTCGTGCCGACTTAATCATCTGGCGTTGAACTTGCGACAACTTTGCTTCATCGCGGTGTAAAACGAGAATAATTTCATCCAAAAGACGTTCAGCGGATTTTGCTGTCTTAATGATTAAGTTGTAGGGAACATTTTTTAAAATCTCCTCCAAGGCTGACGATATTTTAGATTCGGAAAAAACGATAAGCGTGGGAGGAGATCCCATTTTTTCACCCCTCATCAGCTCCAACAGTTCCAGACAGGACTCACTTTGTGAGGTGATATCAATAACAACGCAATCAAATAATTTTTCTTTAAGTTGTGTAATGGCCTCGAGGCCTGTGCTCACCTGAATGATTTCTGAGTCCCCATCACCGATAAGTTCTGAAATCATCTTCCATTGATTTTCATCAGCTCCAGAAACCAGGATCCGACTGTTTTTTTGCGCCATCTTTGTTTCGAAATATTTGAAAGAGTCTTTAATTGCTTCGCGCTCGACCGGCTTTTTAAGAAATCCGATGGCGCCCATTTGCAGTGAGGACTTAGCGTAATCGACGATGGAAATGACTTGAACTGGAATATGTCGCGTCTTCGGATTTTCTTTGAGTCGATCTAAAACCGTGAGCCCAAGATGATCTGGCAGCTTCATATCGAGAAAAATCGCAGACGGAAGGTATTGATTCGCCATTTCGTAACCTTCATCCGCACCTTGCCCAATAATGCATTTAAATTTCATCTCGTGCGCGAGATCAAAAACGATCTTCGCAAATTCGATATCATCCTCAATCACTAAAACGATCTGATCTCCGATATTAATACTGCCACGATCATCTTCGAAAGGAAGGGGTACGATATTTCCAAAATATTTAGTATTCGTTTCGCCATTTCTAAAAACGGGCTCAGGGATGTGTTCGTTATAACCAATCAGCTCATTGAAAGACTCGGGAAGAATGAGCGTAAAGCAACTTCCCTGGCCTGTAGCACTTTCAACCAAAATACTTCCACCCAAAAGTTTTGCAAGATCTCGGGATATGGAAAGTCCCAAACCCGTACCTCCGTACTTACGATTTGTCGTCCCATCAGCCTGCCTAAAAGCTTCAAAAATTATCGACTGCTGTTCTTTTGGAATTCCAATGCCTGTATCTTTGACCTCAAATGCAATCAACCCTTTCGAATATCTGTAGATTCTGATTTTGACAGAACCATGCTCGGTAAATTTTAAAGCATTTGAAATGAGATTTTTTAAAATTTGATCCAAGCGCTGACTGTCGGTAAAAAACGCCTGTGGCATGTTGGCTTCGTGCATGACTTCGAAAACTAGGTTTCTTTGTTGAGCGTTTGATTGAAACGTTTGTTTTAAACTCTCGATGACCTTAAAAACAGGAACTTTTTCCACCCGAATATCTAGTTTCCCTGCTTCTACTTTTGAAAGATCCAAAATATCATTAATCAGATTTAGCAGATCGTTGCCTGATGCATAGATAGATGTGGCATATTGAATCTGATCGCTTGTCAAATTGGCTTTGTTGTTTTCCATAAGCAGTTTAGCCAAAATTAACGAACTGTTCAGCGGAGTTCGTAGTTCATGGGACATATTAGCTAAAAATTCTGTTTTATACTGACTGGCGCGTTGGACCTCGTTGGCCTTTTCTTCCAAAAGCACTTGAGCTTTATTTAATGCCTCGTTTTGAATCTGCACCTTTTTACGAACCTCAGAGGTATTAATAGCAATTCCTATGTTTTCAGAAACATGGCTTAAAAAAGCTCTTTGATGCTCGGTAAATGGATGCAGTGATCCAAGTTCGATGATTCCAGTGACTTCGTTTTCGTAGAGAATGGGGCAGATCAGCAGTGACCGAGGAACCATTTCTCCGAGGGCCGATTCAATTTTATTAAAGTAGCTAGGTGGTATATCTTCGATCACTAAAGATCGCTTTTCTAGGGCGACCTGCCCGATGAGACCCTCTCCGAAGTCAATATATTTTTCAATTGTATCGCTTTTGGAAAGCGCATATCCACTCACACGCTGAAGTTTTTTTTCGTCAGAAACTAAATAAAATGCACCAATTTGGGCGTTCGTAAATGGCACCAAATGGCTCAAAATACTTTGACCCAGTCGAGAGATGATCTGCTCACCGCGCATTCGTTCAGAAAGCGCGATCTGGCCTTCTCGCAAATAATCCAGTTCGCGAAATTTTTCCCTGAGCGACGCCTCAGATTGTTTTCGTTCCGTAATATCCCGTTCGGTGGTTGCTATGCCGGTGAGTTTTCCCTTGTCATCGGTGAGCTTTGTGTTCGTCAGCCAGACGTCAATAATCCGGCCATCTTTGTGTTTTCGTTTTGTTTCTAAATTGATGACCAGCTCGCCGCGCTTCAGCGACGCCAGAAATCCGCGGGCTTCCTCCTGGTACTCTTCAGGAACTGTATCAACGATATTCATACTCAGGGCTTCGGCCTGGGAATAACCGTAAATAATTTCAGCGCCTCGGTTCCACGCCAAAATATTTCCTTCTAAATCCTGAAAGGTGATTGCGTCGTTAGAATCCTGAATAACCGTCGCCATCCGGCGAAACTTTTCTAACGAGCCCATTCGCTCTGTAATATCGCGCTCGGTCGTGGCGATTCCTGTCAACTTGCCCTGGTCATCAGTGAGTTTCGTATTAGTGAGCCAAACATCGATGATTCGGCCATCTTTGTGCTTGCGCTTGGTTTCTAAATTTGTAACAAGTTCGCCGCGCTTCAGGGACGCCAAAAATCCGCGGGCTTCCGCATGATACTCTTTGGGAACAGTATCAACAATATTCATCGAGAGAGCTTCGGCCTCAGAATACCCATACATGATCTCCGCACCACGATTCCACGCTAAGATATTACCGTCTAAATTTTGAAACGTGATCGCGTCGTTGGAATCTTGAATAACCGTCGCCATTCGGCGAAAATTTCCCAGTGAACCCATTTTTTTTGCACTTGAACTTGGAGATTTTATTTTCGTTGAGTGCTTTTTGTTTTTTCGAATACGGATTGTCTTGGTCGCCATGATAGTTCTCGATTCTGTATTCAGAACATGAAGATGGAACGAAGAGATGCTGAATCACCTTTCGCTTCGCTTTGGCTATGCCGATACAATAGTCATACACGCAATAGTAACGAACGTCAGTAAATAGAGCCGAGTGAGTCGGTGATCGACATTAAATCAATGCAACTTAAAGTTGTGTTCCACAGCTTGGACAATAGCTTTGATACTAAACGGTTTTTGTAAAACATCATTAACGTTCCTAGCTTGCCCTGTGATTTGGAGATCGTCTTCACCAGACATTAAAACAACAGGAATGTTTTTTAGCATTAAATTCTTTTTTTTAATATTAAGAAAACTTAATCCATCCATGACCGGCATCTGAAGATCCAACAGAATCAGATCTGGAAGCACTTCATCGATGCCTAATCGTTTGAGAGCCTCCTCGCCGTTCGAACTGCAATCCACGTGGTAACCTTTTGATTCGAGGAGGAATCTCAGAAGGATTTGGATTTCGATGCTGTCATCAATAATCAGAACGTTTTTAATCATTTGTGATATGTAACATGCATGTAAAGTTTTATCACTTTAGTTTGGGGAAATTGAATTCTCTTCTCTGTGTCAAGAAAGTAGCCAGCGATGCTCCATGAGTTTTTAGAAAAATACCGAAAAGAAATTTTATTGTTGAGCGAGGAAAAAACGCTCAAACTCGCCGGTATTCGCGGTGGTTCTGACCAACTCAAATTGGGTCTGCCTTTATTTTATGTTCAACTGATCAGAGTTCTTGAGCACAAGTTAAGTTCAAATCCACCAGAGGAGCTGCTCGTCGCCGCGGCTGAACACGGCAAAGAGTTTTTGCGCTTAGGATATTCTGTTTCCCATGTCGTGCACGCCTACGGAGCCATGTGCCAGGCCATCACCGAGCTTGCAACGATTAAGGGTGCGAATATTTCCTCCAGTGAATTTAACATTCTCAACGGCTGTCTTGATGTGGCCATTGCGGCTGCTGTGTCTGAGTTTCAGTTTCGCAGCGTGGAAGCCAATGAGGCGCGCGAGGTTCAACACCTGGGATTTTTAGCCCACGAATTAAGAAACGCACTTTCAAGTGCCACTTTGGCACAGGAAATGATCAAAGCCGGGCTTGTGGGTACCGGCGGCAGCACGGCGGCTGTGCTTGAAGCAAATCTTTCGCGCATGCGACATTTGATTGATCGATCGTTGTCAGAAGTGCGAATGCGCGCCGACGTTGATCTTTTTGTAGAAAAATTTCGTCTGGTGGATCTGCTCGATCAAATTCTAATCACAGCAAAAATCGATGCCGACAAAAAACAGCAGATTTTAACTTGCGAAGCCGATTGGAAAATCGAAATCGAAACCGACCGACAGTTTATTTTGTCAGCCATTGCCAATCTGATTCAAAACGCCGTCAAATACAGCAAGTCCGGCGGGAAAATTTACCTGAGAGCCAAAACCTCTACCGATCGAGTGTTGATTGAAATCGAAGACGCCTGCGGTGGAATTGAAGCTGGCAAAATTGATGCTCTTTTTAAACCCTATGTTAAATCCAGTGGAGATCGCAGTGGGCTGGGGCTGGGGCTCGCTATCACACAACGAGCCGTCTACCTCTGCCAAGGAAAAATTTCGGTCCACAACAATCCTGGTCACGGCTGCGCCATTACCATCGACATTCCTCGTAAAATTGTTGTAGATACCAGCCAGAGGTCGAGTGTTCCTGGCGTTAAATCTGTGCAACCCGATTTTACCAAAAAACCTAAATAGAAATGAAAAGCTTTTATTGAGCCTGCGGAATCTCCAGCCAAATTTCGTTGCGGCGTAAAAACCAAAGCTGAAAGGGTGAGTTAAAGCGCGCAAGCACCGGCTCACCCAATGGCTTCACGCCGTTCTTTTTTAACGCCCCTAAAAACTTTGCTAATTTGTTTTGATAACGCTCCTCGGACCATGAACCCGAATAGGAGTAGACCGCCACCGTGCGCGCTGGAATGGAGCGAAGTTCCACTCGCGCATCATTGGGTGTGGGCAAAGTTTCTAAGGTATAAGTTTTTGGCATGGTAAATTGCACCAAATAGCCTGATGAAATTTTACTTTGACTCACCGGTGCCGTCATCGCGATTTTTTCGGAAGGAGCAGATGCTGATTGATTCACTGGGGCGGTCATGGCGATTTTTGTTTTGGATTTATTTCCGCCAAAAATATAATCCGCTAAAATGCGAAAGGCTTTGTTGCCTGCATCTTCAAAACTTGCATCCACCTTGGTCTCGGCCACCAAAACGGCTCCGTAACGACGAACTTCGTAGTCTTCTGTCTTCGATACAACTTGGAACTCAGGTTCTTCGATCGCCATGGCAACTCCGCAAATAAAAACGCAAAAAGATACAATCACAAACTTCACTTATTCTCCGATCTCTCAATCTCACGGGGGTTTCTTGCCTCGCAGTTTTAAAATTCAATTTCAGTTCAAAATATGAACCACAAGTCAAAACGAAGCAATAGCAAAGCCAGAGGCAAGCATCCTATTGTGAGACTTGATTCTTTCTTAAAAAAATCACTTCCACTTGATTTCTAATACTTGGCAGACCAGGCACTGTTCCCCCAGCGTCCACGATGTGAACTTCTTTAAATCCATATTCGGCAGCCAGCTTCCCCGACCAGGTTTTTGCTGCTGCCGTTTGCGGGTTGTCCCCAAGATCTCGAAAAGCGTAATACTGGGAGAGGTTCGTACCACCCATCCAGATTCCTGAAATGCCAATGATATTTTCGGATCCAAATTGTTGGATCATTTGTGCGTAGAGTTCTCTTCCCGTATAGACGCTGCGGATATGTCGACTTCCAAGGTTTAAGTACGCCTCAATAAATACAATCCCAGCATCGGTAAGGCTTGCCTCAAAAACGAAACCATAGGTTCTATCCACATAACGAAAAAAGTCTGGGTGTTTTTCGAACTCTTCCACTCCACGCACAACCGCTAGTGGAGTAAAAAGATTTATGCAACTCATCTTGCTGGATGCCTGCGCGGAAACCAAAAATGATCCAAGGAACCAGCTCATAATCATTGCCATGGGCTGTTGTTAAGCAATTTACAAGCCACGAAGGCCCAGCCCTGCAGACTTAAGGTACTTTAATCCTAAAATAATGACAGACCTGCAAAAAAGATCGACAGGACAGGGTCTCTTTCTTCTTTTTGCTGCCAGTGGATAACTCGTTCATTCCTACAAGGTCGGTACTAAGCCCTTAAGGAGGAGGTTTTGTCCTTGGACTTCGAACGGCGTAAGGTACGATCCCGCTCACTTCACAGTCGTTCAGCAAAATGTAGTCCAACACACTCAAGAAATCTCGCCCACAGGTGACCACCCTTGAATAGGGCATCAATATCCAAACCCCCTTTCCCAACTTTTGAGAAATAACTCCGGTTAGGGATCGAATAAATCCTCTGTACAGCTGTCGATTAGTGATTTTAATACAAAAATGAAAATGATCTTTCTGCACACTTTCCTTATAAACTTTGACACCAAATCTTTTCGCATAAAAATGAAGAAGTTTACGGAGATGTTTTCGATGGGAATAAAGATTTGTGCTCTTTTTAGATTTCAAAACAAAATGCAACGGCTTACGACTATCTAAAACTCGCTCTGTTTTACGTTTTCCCTTTGCAGCAAGTGATCCACCAAATTCTTTAACCGCTGGTTTAAAAAAACTCATTTGTTTGGCCATCTTTTTTTCTCCTAGAAAAAGAATATACACCAGTTTTTAAAATCCGATTTTTCCATAAAATTAAAATTTTAATCTGCTTAGAGCAAATCTCAAACAAGGGGTTTAAAGCTCCCCACAGCTTTGCCCCGATGCGAAGTCAAATCTATCGAGACCGCATGGTGTGAAATCTTGGAAATCCTTATTAAGGTCGAATTAAAAACTCAAAATTCTCGTCAAGATCTGATATGGAACGTCAAAAAATAAATACTCGCCATTCAAAATGCTATCCCCAGAACTAATGATTTGAATCTCAAACAGTAATAATTTGAATCTCGAAAAGTAATGAATTGAACCTCGAAAACTAATGACTCGAATCCAAGCTCGGCTGATCAGGAAGATCAGACGAAACGGGTTTAAAAGGGCAGCAGCCCTTTTCGTTCAGGATGAACTTATCCGCAAACTGGCTACTTTAGTCAGAAAGTTCCACGAACCACCCTGCTGGAGTAATTGAGCCGACCTTGATTGCCATTTTACTTAAATAAAACTACGTTGAATCCGTACTTTGGAGGTGCTCGTGGTTTGTCCTAAATGTTCTTCTGATGCCATTTATCCCGATGGCTCGTTGATGATCTGTCCGATGTGTTCCCACGAGTGGGTGCCGGGAGAAGCTTCATCACCTGCCGAAAATACTCCCGAAGACGCAACTGTGCGCGATGCCAATGGCCTTGCGCTCGAAAGTGATGATTCTGTGGTTCTCACCAAAGATCTTAAAATCAAAGGCTCCTCAACAACTTTAAAATCTGGTACCAAGGTCAAGTCCATCCGCTTGCAAGAGGATGTGGATGGCCATAATTTAAGCTGCCGCATCGATGGTGTGGGCTCCATCAATTTAAAGTCCGAATTTGTTAAAAAGGTCTAATAAGTATAATTTTCACGCTGATTATTGAGCACCCTAAAACTTCTTCTGTGCCCGTTGCGAGTTCGGTGGATAATGAATATATCCTCAGCTTGGGGGCATTCTATGAAACTTTTAATTCTAATAAGTCTTTTACTACCAACATTGCACGCGAAGGCCGATTGCAAAACTCAACTTGAAAAAATTATTGAAGGCGCAGAGCCCTTAATTCTTGGCAGCGACCTTGATCCCCGCTGCAAAGCCCTGGGCCTCAAGGGTGGAAAACAAAATTGCAATCAGGCCACCGACGGAACAATTTGGGAGTTGAAAGCGTTGATGGAGCCCGTTCTCAATCGCGCGCGAAATCATTGCAAGCAAAGTGTATGTTCAACCCAAAGGCAAATTTGCTCCGGTCTCCTCCGCAACGAAACCCGACTGGTTAAAGTCGGAATTTACGGGCTACTGGAAGACATCGAAGACGCCAACTGGTAATTACGTTTTTTGCCCACTGATCACTTGAAACCGTTTTGCCAGCGATGCTTCGAGCTCCTCGGTTTTCAAAACAGTCAAAAGATCAATGCACTTAAATTCTTTGTCGTAGGCCGGCTGGCAAACGATTTTGGCGCCCATCTTCAAATACATTTTCACTAATGACGGAATTAACTTTTCGGCTTCGAGCTGCTCCGTATCCGTTAACCCCACTGAGAAAATATGAATCCAAGATTCCATCTGCGGCATATGAAACTCCGCTGTTGGAGCCACCGAGTTTTGCGAAAGCACATGACCTTGCTGACGGAGATACTCAAAAACCAGTGCCGCTTCACGCGCGAGATGAACTTTCACGCTGGAGCAGCCAAACAAAGTTTTAGCCTTTGATTGATTCATGTATTCTGCGATCCCACGAAATAACAGCGCCATGACGGCACCTTTACGATGGTCCTTGTGAATGCAGGCGCGCCCTAACTCCAAGTAAGGTCCTTGAAAATCTTTGAGGTCACTCATGTTAAACTCTTGGGCCGTGTAGGCCTGGCTCAAGCCGTCGGATGCACGTAGGCGATACGTGCCAACCACTGTCTGCGTGGCTTTATGAACAATGAGTAGATGGTCAAAAGAACGGTCGTGTTTATCGATATCGAGGCCGTAGCGCATGATTTCGCGAAATTCCCTGTGGAAAACTTCGTGACGCAGGCGGAAGGTTTTTAGCAGTTCATCCACAGTATCGGCTGTTTTTATAAGGTAGGGGCCTAATTCCAAGTTTAACGAAATCATGGGCTTAAACTTACCTAATCCATTCCAGCGCACTTGAGTTGTTTCTTTGATGTGAGTGAGCAATTTGAGCATACGAACCTCCGCTTTTAAGTAAGTTTAAGACAACAAAGAGAATCGTTGTGTTTACTTTTGGTTAATAGATGCTGACACAATCTTGATGTGACCTTTTGCCAAAGACCCATCAGGCTAGGGCCACGAGGTGATCGTGTCCATTGCACTCACTACAGAATTTATCACTCAACTGGGCTTCACGGTCTTAAAAAGCTACTTGCCTTCTTCATCCGTCGAAGATTTACAATGGGACTGGTCACAACGAACTCTCGCGAAATTTAAAGTCTCTCTGCAGGTTAAAGGTCAGATTCATCACCAGCGACCCATGATTTTTGTTGGCAACCACATTAGCTACTTTGACATTGTACTTTTAATGTCGACGGTTCCCGCCGTTTCCTTTGTTGCGAAAAAAGAATTGGCAAACTGGCCTATCTTTGGTCATGCCGCTCGAAAAACGAAAACGATTTTTGTGAAACGAGAGAAGGACCAGTCGCGCAAAGAAGCGCGCACCTCCATTTTGCAGGCTCTCACAGACCAGCAGCGTATTTGCGTATTTCCTTCGGGCACCACTGGCTTGAATGAAAGCAAAGTATGGAGACGCGGTATTTTTGAAGTGGCACAACAGGCCAATGCACTGGTTCAGCCTTTTCGAGTTTCCTACGAACCTTTGCGAGAGATCGCCTACATCGACGACGACTTTTTTCCACTACATCTACTCCGCTTGATGCGACTTAAAAAGATTCGCGCCAAAATCGAATTTCACAAACCCGTGCATATTACCAATCCCGAAGCGGATTGTGAAACCTGGAGACAGTGGTCTCAGGACTCAGCTTTTCACAAATCAAACCACGAATAAAGATTGTTCTGAATCAAACTGTTATTGTAGTACTGGATATACAACTTCATGCGACCTTCCATGGAATGCCGCACGCTCTCGTGGTCGGATATCGGATGCAATTGCTGAGCATCGGAATTGGCGTAGAGAGTTCCTTTGTGATCTTGATCCGAAAAATGTAAAAAATAATTTTCGCGAACCAACCAGTACCCACCAAAGGTATAAAACACCGCTTCCCCCTCTTGGGCTGGATCGAAAACCGACCGACCAAACAGCAAATACGGCTCGTTATCAATTCCCCAAAAATCCAAGATCGTTGGCAAGATGTCGGAGTGATGGGTGACCTTTAAGGTATTCAGTGCCGATAAATCCTTTGCAGGATGAAAGAGCAAAAGCGGCACTTGGTGCCGACCCACTTGTGTTTCGTTGGTTTCCGATTCCGACATTTGCGAATGGTCACCAGTGATGATAAAGAGCGTGTTTTTATACCATGGCTGTTTTTTAGCCTCTTCGAAAAACCGTTTCAGCGAATAGTCCACATAACCTATGCTCTGGTGAATCTGCATTCGACCGCGCGGGAAAACCTCTTGGTATTGCGTTGGCACATGGTAGGGTTGATGGGAGCTGATGGTAAAGACTGTGGATAGAAACGGCTGCGGGTGCTCGTTGAGTTTGGTCACCATAAACTGCAAAAAAGGCTCGTCGTAAATTCCCCAGTGCCCATCAAAATCAGCTTTTTGTGGATAACTTTCCATGGGGAAGTAATTATCAAAACCCGCCATGGCCGCAATGGCGTCGAAATACATAGTTCCTTTGGGAGCCCCATGAAAAAAACTAGCATGCACACCCGCACGTTTTGCAATATGGCCAAGGCCATTCCAGCGGTTGCCATAGTAGTTGGTTTTTACGATGGGCGTGGGCACAAAGGAAGGCACGCCAAAAAAAACAGCTGGGAGTGCGTCGATGGAACGGCGTCCATTGGCGTAATTGTTTTTAAACAAAGCACCTTGTTTTGCCAATGTATCTAAAAAGGGAGTGAAGCCTCGACCGTCGTTAACACTTCCCCAAAATTCCGCTCCAAAACTTTCTAAAATAATTATAACAACGTTTTGTTTTTGCGAAGGGTTCCGAAAGGAAGAAGGCATGCGCAATGATTTTTTTTGCGGTTTTAATTGCGCGAATACATCCTGGGTGGAGGCGAAAAAGTTGACGGGCTTTAACGTGACTCCCCGGCGAGTTTTTAAAAGGGTAAACGAGGAATTCAGCGTTAAAACTCCAAGCTCCGGCGAGGCTCCTGAAGAATAGGCATGTATCGGTTGCAGCGGTTTTGGCTGAAACCCACCGCGCACACCAAACACGAAGATAAAAACACTTACAAAGAATAGCGTACTAACGCGCAGCGCCCGCGGCCACGGAAGCACATTGAAGGTTGCGTTCGCCTGCGCGGGTTTTGGAAAAAAACGATACAGCGCAATCAGTGCCGCCAAAGCCAGGCCAAAAAGGTGCCAGTAATGGATTAAAAATTGATCCAGCTGATGAACAGCTTCGCTGCGAAAAAACAATACGTCTAAATTCATTCGATGCCCAGTAAACTTGTAATATTCCGCGTCCGCCAGATTGGCGAGAACAAAGGGGAAATTAAATACTAAAAAAACAGCGCGCAAGAAACTCTGATACTGGCGTTGAAGAAAGACTCTTTGTGGAACAAGAACAATACATAAAAAAAGAAATAAATTCAGCATTAACAGAGTTGAAAAGTCGAATCGAATTCCATGCAGAAAACTTTTTGCTAGCGACACCGGCGCGTGATGAGCATACACTTTAAAATTGAGATAAAGAAATGCTGCCCGCATAAGGCTGTACACACTCAAAATCACGATTAAAATTTTCCCTAGATATCGTAAACGCATCCGCAATACTTAGCGGTGAGGGATAAGTTGTTTTTTAATAGATCCCGCGAGGAAAACTTTTTTTCCGATGGTTGGCTCCTGCCCCGAAAACCAACTCTGCCGACTCATCACCCATTTTTGTTTTTTATCCACCGATTGTAAGATAATTCGCGACGAATCATAGCTGTACACAGTATAGGACGAGAGATCGGTTTTGATAGACATTCCTGCAAACGCTGTTACGGCAATAAAAAAAATATTAAGTACAAACATCATCTTTGCTCCTTATTGACCGATGGGAGTGGTGGGCGAACGTGCTGGAGCCGAAGAAGGTGGTGACGACGTCGGCAGAGTGACTCCGCAACCGGCAAAATCAACGGCTTGCGGCCGCGACGATGAAACTTTAGACGAAAAATCAACAGTGGGGGTGCTGGCCTGTGGTTGGTCAAACCCGACGGAGCGAGTGCCCACCATTTTGGCGGCTCGTATTGTGGCGATGGTTCTCCCCTTGTTGTCGCGGATGCCAACGTTCATGGTCATAATATCTCCCACCACATTGCAAGTTAGCTGGATGGCGGATTGACCATTCTGCTTCGAAAATAAAGCTGTGGCGCCGGCCGCGCTGTCGCCCATTGCTAACGGCGTTGGATTTTGTTTTTCGTTTTCATCTGCCGCAATAGGCATTACTTTCTTTAGATCGTCATAGCCGTAATTTTTAACAGTTCCATTCAGCGTAGTGGCAGCCCCCCAGGAGTAACCACCGGCCTGCTGTTGGCAGCGCAAAGTATTTACCATTCCATCGGGTGTGACGTACTCAAAGCTTTGCGACGTTAAACTGACGGAATTGAATGGAAATGGTGAATTTTGTAAATTGATTGTTTTGGGAATTTCTAAACAGGCCTCGGCCATGGAAAATCCGCAGAGCAAAAGTAAAATAGCGGCTATCTTCATCCTCACCTCCCCTTGTCTTTTGATTCTTGCGTTCATCACCGAGGTGGTCAAGCCTTGACTCCGTCCCTTTATTTTTTAATATGGGCCCCGTGGAAAATCTCTTGCCTCGCGACGGTTCCGTACAGCTCTACGAAAACTTTATTACCACCCACAGGGCAGACCAACTCTTCTCGCAGCTGCTTGTTAACACACCCTGGCGCCACGACTCCATTACCCTTTTTGGCAAGCGAGTTTTGCAACCCCGCCACACCTCGTGGCATGGTGATGCCCAAAAAAAATACACCTACTCTGGCTTAACACTGGATCCCCAGCCGTGGACCGAGGAGTTGCTTTTTTTACGTGATCAGCTTTTAAAGCGCACTGGGTACGAATTTAATTCCGCTCTGCTAAATCTCTACAGAGATCAAAAGGACAGCATGGGCTGGCACCGCGACAACGAAAAAGAGCTGGGGCCAGAGCCGGTCATTGCCTCCTTAAGTTTTGGGCAAAGTCGAACGTTTTTTCTGCGCCACATGCAGGACAAATCCCTTAAAGTGGGGCTGGAACTGCACCACGGCAGTCTCTTGTTGATGTCTAAAACCACGCAGACTTTTTGGGAACACTCACTTCCCAAGCGAACCCGGCCCCTCGACCCCCGTATTAATATTACATTTCGAGCAATTTTGTGACCCCCCCTTGCGCCCGCCGAAAAAGCTAGATATAGAACTTTATCTTTATTGGGGGGCTCATGAAGTTTTCGTTTTTAATCACACTCGGTATCATCAGTGCTTTTTTAACAGCTTGTGGCGGCGGGGGTGGTGGTGGTTCCGCACCCAAAGGTGGCGAACTGTTTAAGAAAGACATGGAGTGGCTTTCACGTTCAACATTGATGTCGGCAAAGTCCGTTGATGGACAAATGAATGGCGCTTTAACCAAAGCCTTCGGCGGTTCAGCCAATTCAGATGTAAGCCTGTTTATCGAAGAACGAATAAAATACGTTTACAACGTTTCAGAAGCCTTAAACTTTAAAGTTCTTTTCTATAGCTCTGGCTCGTTGCTGGGAACAATGACTATGCGCGATCTTATCGGCGGTGAGACTGATCCCGCGAAGGATTTCACGGCTGGAATGAATATCGGCACAGGCTTAGCCATGGAAGAGTATAACAATGGCTACGACATCAAAGTTCAACTGCCAGAGGGTCTCGTCGAAGCAGGTTCCTATCGCATGGGCTTAGTTTTCATCACTAAACATTATTCTGTTCAGCTTGGTGATAAGGGCAAACAGTACACGCGACCTACAGAGGGCCGCGTGAGTATCCTTGTGCACGAAGCTCGCCACTCCGATTGCCCCAACGGACAGGGAAAAGCCGATTGTGGCTTTGGCCATGGTGAATGCACTTCCGGTGACATGGCAGGACTCCCTGCCTGCGATAATAGTTTATGGGGCCCCTACGCCATGGGTGCTCTTTATTTAAAAGCCACTCAAAACAACCATCCTTACGATTCCACAGAGTATCGCATCATCGAATTTATGGCTGACGATGCACTGTCGCGTTTGGATACCGCGCAAAAAAATGCTCTCTATAATTCAGATCCAGAATTAGATTCCATTTAGGATGAAGCAGAAAATATTTTTTTCTATTGTCCTATTAGTTATCCTTGGAGGTGCCTACTACTGGAACACCCCCGACGGGATCAAAAGTGGAGAGCCTCAGGTGACGAACACGCCACTCCCCCTCTTTACTTCCACCGAAGCGGTGGAAGAAGGAGCGGCAGCGGTCGCAGGGTCACCCGGCGATACGTTGAATGAACCTCTGACTCATAAAATAAAAAACTACAAAGTCGGCAAAGGCGCTGAGTATCGCGCCGAACTCGAAAAAAATCCCCATCAAACCCCCGACACTGCGGTTGTATCGGCGCTAGAACTGGGCGAGATCTTTGACGGTGTTAAAAACGATACCGACGCTGACCAAGCCTTTCAATTTTTTGCCAACTGCGTGAACAACGAGACGGTGGTCTCCCTGCAAACATCCTGTTTGCGCTACGCCAAAAGGCTGAGCGAAAACTACTCTTCTCTCCGTGCGCTTTGGCCCAGTCTTGAAGCCTCGGCTAGCGACGAGGTCAGAGACGTTCTCAAATTTGATCAGCGCTAGGGTGCATCCCTCATATTAAAAATTGTATCATCAAAACTCGACTTCATTTGGAGCACTGTCTGTCCGATAGTGAGACGGTTTAACTTTTAAAAATAGTCACCGATAAGACTTAGATCGTGTTTCATGGAGGACATAGAAGTGGTAAGGCTGCTAACGTTAGGCATTCTTTTTTCGGTATTGAGCAGTGCCTGCACCCGTGCAGGTCAAGATAGCTCAAACTCCACGCTACGAATACAAACTCCCACCCGCGATCAACTTTTTAAATCCGGTGTGAATTCCTTCGCTGCACTTCCCACAGACCGACGCCTTTGTTACGGCGTCAGCATCAACGGCCCCGGCATTACGGGCTTTACAGGCTCGCAGTGCGCTCCTGCCACCGGCACGGTCAGTGGCTTTGTTGAAGAGGGTCAGGCGTTAGAAATTTTTGTCGCTCGCGGCGAAAACCGCAACATCGAACTCTATATGTACACCATGCCCGTAGGCAGCACAGCGCCTTGCCCGATCATGGGTGCCAACATGCAAGGGACTGGTTTAAAATCCACCTACTTGGTTGGTTCAAAAACCGGCGTGGCACTATTAAATGATATTGAAACCGTCGAAATCACCTTGGCGTTTCCAGGGCTCAGTACGTCGGTGGCCACGCAACTCAATACGCCGATCTCTTGTACTCCCGGTGCGGCACCCGCACCCTTTAGCGGATTTCATGTTTCTTCGGGCGCAGGAACGGTGAATGGAACAGGAATTAAGTTACTCGGTCGAATCGGTCGTCCACAGTCCGGTACAACAGCGACAGGAACAGGTTTAATTTTGCACGGAAAGATTAAATAAGAGGAAATTAAAATGAAAAAAATATGTTTTTTATTTGCGACGGCGTCTTTGCTTCCGCTGCACCTCTTTGCTCAAGCCGTTCCACTTCCTCAAGTGCTCAACTTTGACGGGCAACTCATCAACAGTGCAACAAACACTCCGATCACAACAACAGTCCCCGTGGAGTTCGAAATTTTCGATGGCAGCGGTACGCCCTATTGTCTGTTGTACAAAGAAACCCAATCCGTCACACCCAACGCCGACGGCGAGTTTAGTGTAAAAATTGGCCCCGGCACGGGGAACACGAGTCCTGCCGACGACGGCGATATCTTATGGCCCGCTATTTTTAGCAACAACGGACAAGTTCGCGCCCACAACACAACGTTTTGTAACACTGGCTACACGCCAGCGGCTGGGCACGCCCGCAAGCTACGTGTCACTGTCAACGGAGTCACACTCACACCCGACTACACCATTGCGCCAGTTCCCATGGCAACTGTCGCAGAAACTTTACAGGGCAAAGTGGCCAACGATTTTTTATTATCGGCTCCCGCGTCTAACACCTCCGTGCTCTCTGGTAATTTGCGTTTGAATAGTAATTTTGGCCTGCAACTTATGAATACTTCCTCGACCAATTTTGTAACACTTCAATCCCCTGGTGGATTAACTGCAGACTACTCCCTTGTCTTACCAATGAACGATGGCAACAACGGCGAAGTTTTATCTACTGATGGCAACGGAATTCTCAGTTGGATCGTGCCCAGCGGCGGCGGAGCTGTCGCCTCTGTTTTTGGTCGCACTGGTACTGTAGTTTCTGCGAGCGGCGACTACACAGCCACGCAAATTACGAACACTGCGGCAGGCAATATCGCAGCCGTCACCGTACAAGCCGCCATCAACGAATTGGACAACGAAAAGCTTTCGGCTGCATCTGGCGTTATTTCCAGCGCGATGATTGCCACGAGTGCTGTGACCTCGTCACATATTGCCGCCAACACGATCACGAGTGCAGACATCAGCGATGTGAGCATTTCGCAAATCATTAACGGAACAGGCCTCTATTTTGGCTATCGACCTAATAACTTGGCCTGCGCCGACGGCGAGATCCTAAAGTGGGATAACACAAACACGCGCTGGATCTGTGCCAGCCCTTTTGCACTCCCGACGCATGCTGGAAATGCAGGACGCCTTCTAAAAACAGACGGAACTTCCGCTGCGTGGTCGACAAATTTCATTGAAGATGGGTCTGGCAATATCGGGATTGGAACTGCGGCTCCCGCAACTTTACTCCACATCGTTGCCCCTGTGGCGACTCAGACAATTGAAAGTACAAGCACGTCTCAACCAGGACGCTTAATGATTAGCAGTCCTAAGAACAGCGCGAATTTATCGGTGGGTGATATTGTTTTTCAAAATACATCGAATGGAAACTCTTTTGCATCCATCAAGGGACTCACTGATACTACCGGGATTGCCAACGGGGCCCTCGTTTTTTCTACGGGCACAACCAGTCCTACGGAAAAAGTACGAATCAACACCGCAGGCTCTATGGGCATTGGAATCCCTGCGCCAGACACTAGGCTCGATGTCAATGGAACGATCACGTCTCGTCCCCACGGAGTTGCGGCGGGCGAAAGCGGTCGAATCCTCATGCGTGAACTTGCGGCCAATGGCATAAACTTCGCGGGAATTCGTGCTCCTGATTCAATATCTGCCGACTACGTTTTAACTTTGCCTACTTCCGCTGGAATTACAGGACAGGTGCTACAAACTGATGGCACAGGCGTCTTAAGCTGGATCACTCCGACGTTCCTACCTCCCGTCGACTCCCTAGATTTCATGCATTTTTCAGACACCATGACCCTGGATGCAAGCACAGATATCGCCGCTTCAGGAACCAACGCCCTTTCAGTCACTAATACTGGGACTGGTGTTTCTTTCAAAGTGAATGATGGCGCTGCCGACACATCACCGTTTGTTATCGACGCGAACGGCAACGTTGGCGTCGGTACTGTAGCACCCAATGCAAAATTGGATGTTGCAGGCACTGTAAAGCTGGGCATTGACGGAACCGCATTCCAGGCAAGCGGAGTGTGCGTAATCACCTCCACGAGTTATTCGCCCGGAAGCGAGCAAACACAAAGTTGTCCGGGGATACCCGCCGCGACGACGAACGTTGCTGTACATTGTAGTCCGTCTCCGGCTGTTCTTGGATATATCACTGCCCGCGCGACGGGGTCTTTAAATACAATTGGTATCACCGTCGGAATCACGGCAACATCGACTACCATGACTTGCATGTGGATGGTACCGTAAATGAGACGCGCTCTGAAAACTACGGCGCAACCGCAGTGATCCAATCGGAAATAATTTGCAGCTCTGAGGCATCCAGCGCCGGTTGATTGTCTGGCATGTCTTTAGCTCCGCAGGAGCCTGTGCTTCCTTGCAAGCGACAAAAAACTTTTGAAGTATCTGGGCTGCCTGCAATGACTAAGCCTTCAGCGACAAATTGCGCTTCGGTTTTTGATGAAAAATCACTGTGGCAGCCTCCGCCAGCGCAACTTCCTACGAACAACGTTTTTGCGGCGATAAATTCGGCCGAGTCACCGGGATTTACTGTGAGACCACCGGCATCACCGGAGCTTGAATCTTGATTTTCAAAGCAACCAGTAAGCAAAATTAAAAAAATAAAAAAAATGACGTGCTTCATTTTATTTACCCCTTGGTCGGAAGCTCGATGGAAACTATCACTTCGTCTTTGGCTCCCACGCCCATGTAACGAACATCGTTGATTCCTAAATCAGACATTTTCATTTTGAATTGTGCCTTCAATTTGCCGTCTTTGACTTCGTAGGTGCCAGTCACGTTGTGTTTTTGACCTTTGATTTCCAACGTGGCGGTTCCCTTTCCGCCTTTGCCTTCGGCCTTGATCAGTTTTGCCATGGGAAATTTTTCTACATTAAGGCGCTCTTTTAAGTGCTTGTCGCGCAAACCGATACCCGTGGTGAGAGATTTTAAATCGATGAGCACACCTTCGGCGCTGGCTTGACCGCCAGACACTTGCGCTGCACCTTTGATTTTTTTGGTGGTCGCTTGAAAACTTCCCGCTGGGCTTAATTTAACGTCGATCTCTAAACTCTGGGCAAAAACTGGATGTGCGCAAAAAAGCATGGCCATCAACATGAATCTCATAAATCTCTCCTCGTTTATTGAGAACAAGCCGTTATCTGACATTTGCTTGCTTCATCTATTTATACTAGCTACAATCTTTCGAAATGACACGTATTTGTCTCATCTTAGGACTAGTCATCACGATCTTCGCTATTCACCCGTCGGCGAATGCGTATCCGCAATTTATTGGCTATAAATATAGCTCGTGCCTCACCTGTCATTATAATGGAAATGGCGGGGGCGCACTTAACGACTATGGTCGAGCTTTATGGTCTGCTGAAATCGCCGGCAAACTCTTTAATGGTAAAACTTCCGATGAAAAATTAGCGGAGTCTTCGGGATTTTTGGGCAGCACAAAATTGCCGTGGTGGATTCGCCCGGGAATAAAAGCCCGACAGCTCTATTACATATCAGATATGTCTTCAGACAACGAGCGCACCGACAGTATAACGATGCAAGCAGAGGCCAACGTCGCCATCTTTTTTGATCGCGATCAAAAATACGCCTTTGTCGGCTCCATCGGTTATGTTCCCGAACCTCTTCGCGCCTCTGCCAATACCGAGTTTGATACAATGATTACTCGGGAGCATTACCTCCGCGTGCAAACCACGGAAGCACTCTGGTTATACATCGGCAAAACGGACAAGGTTTACGGCATTCGTCATGTCAATCACACTGCGTACAGTCGCGCCTTTGTGGGCCTTGCACAAAACGATCAAACCCACGGAGTTATCGCTCACTATGTGAAACCCGAATGGGAATGGAGCGTGCATGCCTTCGCCGGAAACATGTCGCAGGATTCCGATCGCCGACAAGTGGGGGCATCGACGATGTACGAGTACGAACTCAAACCTGCGTGGCGTCTTGGCGTGTCGGCTCTGAACTCCACCAATGATTACGTGGCCAATCAGCGCTTTGCCGCGCACTCACGTTACGGCTTTGGCTACGGCTCCGCAATTCTATTTGAAATTGGAAATATTAAAAACACGCCCGAACGCGGTGCTGGCACCAACGGATACTATGTCTACTCCGAGGCCATCCAAAAAATGGCCCGTGGTTATCATGTGTTTGTGTCGGGGCAAGCTTACAAAGAAGACATGGTGGCGGAAGAAGCCGACAACTTTAAACTGGCCGTGGGTATGTTGATATTTCCCATGGCGCGCACGGAATTTCGTTTTGATCTTGAAAACGTAAGATCAGTCAATCCCGGCGCTGCTGTGGACAACGACTCCTGGAATTTTATGCTACAGGCCCATATTTCTCTTTAGAGGTTCGAATGAAAAATGTGTTAGTGCTCAGTATTCTATTGCTCTCCAGCGGATCAGTTTGGGCCCAAGCCACTCAAAGCAAATCGAATCAAGTTAAAACCAAACACTCCAAAGCTAAAAGTAGCAAATCAAAAACCTTACTTAAAAAAAGTTATTACGACGTGTCTGTTCAGTACTTAGTATGGAACGAACTCATCGAAGCCTCCGGACCGGGTATCACTGGCGATGGCCGCTTTCAGTTTGCAGGCTATCAGTTTGGGTTAACGCACAACAGACCCTTTAGCGGCATTCGTTGGGTGCGCCAATACGCCTCCTATCTCACCATTGGAACCGCAAAAGGCGCTGGAATTTCGGGAACTTTTACCGATGAGTTTAAAAACCAACTTTGGGCCGCGCTTTCAGTTTCGGCCGGCATCACCTATCGCACCACTGCCGTTTCCGAATTGAGTCTGTTTGCTCCCATCTCCGCACGATTTATTAGCTGGGAGCTGGCAAGCAACGCCGCCATCGAGCTCGACAAAGAAACTTCGTTTTCGGCGGGCCTTGGATTTCAATTTACGCATAGGTTTTCCACACGCTCGGCGATGATGGTTTCTGTGGCCCATCAATTTTTGTGGGAAGCCACACAGTGGTCCATCGGCTACCAGTATTCCCTGCGCTAGGATTGTCACTCCGCTTCAGTGCCCCCTGAACTTCGCTTGCTAGGACCCCTTTTCATGCTATGCTCAGGCCGTCCATTTTCTAAGGGGGGTTTTATGAAATGGTTCTTCGCAACAATCGCAACATTCTGTTTATTTTCCGCAAACGCACAGGGGCCCACACCTCACGGTTTCTCTGACGAGCAACTGGAGTCCATGGCTCTGCAAAATTTGGCGCTGGCACAGCAGGAGCGCTCACTGGGCGTCACGCGCGCCACAAGTTTGGTGTTGCCGTTTGCCGAGTATCAAACAACTGGCTTTGTCGTATTCAGCGACGACGACTATTACGGAATGGCTGAAGAGATCAAATCCACCATTGCCAAAAATTTACCTGCTAATACGATGCTTCTCATTTACACAGACTCTACGAGCAAAAGTTATCAAACACAGTTGTTTAACCAATATTCTAAATATATCGCTGGCGATCGCTTAAAAATTCTTCAGGTTCCGGCCACAGGCTCCAATAATTTTTGGACCCGCGACAACTTGCCACTGCCTGTTTGGGACAACACTCAGTTTGCCCTGGTGGATGCGCGCTATTATTACAACTTCGAACCCGATGTGTTTTTTAAAAATCTTTTCGGCGTCAGCATGACCGCTCATAAGTATATTTACGAAGGTGGAAATTTTATCGCCAACTCCCTGGGAAATTGCATTGTGGTGAACCGTAAAAAATCCTATCCAGGTGGCGTTTCGGATACGGCAGCCATTCCCGATGATATTTTTAAATCTCTTTATGGCTGTAAAACGTTAACGCGCCTAAAGCATCTTAAAGGTATTGGTCATGCCGATGAGGTGGTTAAATTTATGTCGGACACCCTTATCTTCACCGACACTCCCGAGTACGTCACACAACTCAAAAATGCCGGTTTTGACGTGGTGATGCTGCCAGAGCCAGAACTCGACTACGAAACGTATATTAACTCTTTACAAGTGAACGACACGATTTTTGTTCCAACCTTTGGCGAATCAGGAGATCAAACAGCCGTTGCAGCCTACAAACAGCTGGGGCTTAAAGTGATCCCCATTCCCACTCGCGAATTGGCGACTGGTGGACAAGGTGGAATTCATTGCATCACCATGAACTACCCGCCCTCGGCCCTTGCATCCATCGTGAGCCGCATGGGAGCGCAGATCGTAAAATAAAAATGCGCAAACTGTTTCTTGCTCCGCTCAAAGCGGAATTTTCCATCCTCTCTCATGCTTTTCAACAACAATGGAAGCATGAGAGTTTGCAAATCCAATCACACACTGCTTTGTATTTTCCCGAAGTCGATCTCTACTTGGCTGTAGGCGGCTTGGGTAAAGTGGATATGGCTATAAAAACTCAGTTTTGGCTTTCGCACATCTCTGATTGCCAACTGATGGCCTGCGTAGGGTCTGCTGGCAGTTTAGATGAGTCACTAAAAATGGGCGACATCATCGTTGCTAACAAAACGGTGGAGCATGATTTCAAACAGATTTTTTTCAAAAAACCGCTTCCCGAGTTTCCCATGGGCAGCGCATGGATCGATGTTTTGCAACTGTCGCAATATCCACACATTCATCACGCCCCCATAGCCAGTGGCGATGAAGACATTTTGAGCTCCGAACGCCGCCAGGAGCTTTTCAAACTCACTGGCGCGCCAGCTGTGGCCTGGGAAGGGGCCGGAGCGGCTCGCGCCTGTGCCTTTTTAAAAATTCCGTATTGTGAAATTCGCGGAATCGCCGACGATGTGTCTTCAGATCTGTCATCCAACCCGAAGCAAGATTTTACGAAAAATTTAAACCACTCCATGCTTAAGGTGGCCAGTTGGTTACTTCTCGTGTGCGCGAATTGAAATGTTTGTAGCCCTGTTTTTTTCTTTGCTAAACGCGAAAACAACGTACTCACCATCCATGTACTTGGAACAAACTAAAGAGTGTCATTTTCCAAAAAAATCTCCCACCTACAATGACAGCGAGCTGCTACAACTCGACGTGCTTAGCATGCGTCGCCTCTTTCCCCTGTCGAGCCCGCTGATTTCACAAACGACGTTCTTACAAAAACTCAGCGAAGCGCTCTATAAAAACGAAGCCGATTGCAAAAATCACAACCTCACGCATTGGGGTAAAAACGAGGAATTTCCATCCTTGGGACTCATGCACGCAATTTGGTACGGAAAAAGTTCTTCCAAAAAATACGCAGAGCAATTTCCTGAGCTGATTCGTTATCTGCGAAAAAATATCAGAGCGTCCGACCAGCAAATTTCGTGGCCCGCACTTTTGCAAAAAAATCCATTGCCACCTGCGCCTTGGGAGTCGCAAGCAGAGTTTGCAGACATTAAAAAAGTGTCGTTGGCCATCGAAAGCGTTAAAGAGTCTGCGCAGTTAGCGCTTATTCAAAAAAACCAAGCAGCGCTTTACAAAGACGCGTACACCTTGTTTGAAATCCGCCATTTTTTGTCGAATCCAAAAATTCTTCAGCTGCAGGCACAATTTGTGATCGAAAAAACATTTTTATCTCTGCATCGAATTTTAGCCGCCAGCCATCGCGAATCGCCGCCAGAGGCACAACTTATGTATCGTAAAATTCAACTCCTTTTGAGTTCCCCAGAGGGAGTCTTGTCCATCGTGGATTATTTAAATTTTAAAGGCGAAGGACTTAAACCCTCCGAACGCACGCCGATTGAAAAATATCCATGGGGTCTAAAAACTGTGCTCGAAATCATGCCTGCGATGGATCCTGCCGACACCAATCAACAACCCAATGTGCAATTCACCCAGGCGGCCCTGTGCTCTCTGCAGCGAATGGCCTACCATTCGGGCTCCGCAGACTCCAAAGACCAATTGCAACGTTATGCATGGCTCAACGGCGGCTGGAAAACCCGCATCGAAAGTAATTATTTACCCAATACGTTTTCCACTGTTCGTTGCGCACAAACTGTGACACCATTGGAAGCACAATGACGGTGCCATTTATAAAAGATCTTTTTTTTGAATTCGAATTTATCAGCCAGCGAAGCCGGGGTCCGGGCGGCCAAAATGTAAACAAAACAAACTCTTCCATTCAATTGCGGTGGAGCTTTTTAGACTCGCAAATTCTTAGCGAAGAACAAAAGTCGATGATTGCCCGAAAACTCAGTGCCATCATCAGTACAGAAAACGTTTTGTACATTCGCAGCGACGTCCATCGCGATCAAGACATGAACAAAAAAGAAGTTTTGCAAAGACTTCAACAGGCACTCATCAAAGCTTTTCACAGACCAAAAACCCGCCGCCCCACCAAACCCACAAAAAGCTCCCAACGCAAGCGCGTAGAAACCAAACGCCATAAATCCGAAATCAAAAAATCCCGCCAAGGCAAATGGACCGACTAGGGATATTTCCGACGGGCAAATTTCCAGGAATTTTTGAGTATTGCGGTTTTCTTTTAAAAAACAAAATAGGTACTTTTAGGACACGCTCATCCGTGGCTCAACTGTTGTCGCTTCGCGATCGCGTCACGCTCAACAGAGGTCCCAAAAGCACCTATTTTGTTTTTTAAAAGAAAACCGCAATACTCAAAAATTCCTAAAAATTTCTCGTCCTCAATTCAACGCTTGGAGACTATTTTTCGACACATTTTCATACCTGGTTACAGTACTTCTCTTCTGTGTGAGCGCAATCGTGTTGATTGGTGGCGTTTTAATATTGTTGATCCAGACGATGCAATCTCCTTCCGGCGACAACAGTTGAGCCATGGATGAGCATGTCCCAAAAAGAGAGATTTTAAATCTTGGAGAAAAAAAGAACCCCCCAAATTCGAAAAATGTGTCTGTAAACCTTAGTTAGGTAGAGTTCGTTCGCGGATGACGAGGTAGGATAGCAACAAGGCCGTAAAAGACACAATCACGGCAAGCACTCCCACCCAGCCATAATTGTGTAAAAGTCCATTGGAGTCTCTCGTAACAATGGCGCCCGCTATCACTGCGCCGAGTCCGGCCATGAGTTGTTGAATGCAGCCGACGAAGCTCATAAATGAGCCACGATACTCTGGACTTGGCACGCTGGAGATAAGTGCCAGTGCGGGAACCCAACGGGCATTCACACAAATAAAAAATAATCCGACGATAGTGAGCGTGAGATAGATGGATTGCACTGACAGATGCGTAATCCACAAAGTTACAAAAATGGAAGAGATCAAACCGTACTTAAAAACCTTGTGTTTGCCAACTTGATCCGACAGGCGCCCCACAAACGGTCCCGTGATAAATGTGAGCGTGCCGCCAACCAGGTAGATAAATGGCAGTTGAGATTCTTTAAGCCCCGCATTTGCAACGAGCGACGGACTTAAAAAGGGAATGATCATAAATTGTCCCAAAACAAGAAAGCCACCAAAGGCCAAGGCCCAAAGCTGTCCCGGCGTCTTGAATATATGTAGGAGTGGATCTAAAACCGGTTTGCGCACTCGGTTTTCAACAAGGTGGGAAGATTGTTTCGGTATCCACAAAATGATCATTGGAAATATTAAAAACGAAACTCCGGCTAAAAATAAAAAGCTACTATGCCATCCCCACAGGTTCGCCAAAAACAAAGCAAAGGGAACACCAGCGATGGACGCTAGCGAAAACGCCGTGGAGATCACACCCATGGCAGTTCCGCGTTTTTCATAGGGGATGACGTCGCTCACGATGGAAAGAACCACGGAGTTTAAAACCCCACCAAATACGCCCGTTAAAGCACGGGATAGCAATAGGAGCTCGTAGGTAGGTGCAAGGGCGCATGCAAGGGTGCCAACGCAAAAACCAATAAAAAAGAATATCAGCAATTTCTTGCGATCGTACTGATCCATTATAAACGATGCTAAAAATCCCGAGATTCCCGCACAAAAGGTGTAGCTTGAAACCAACCAACTAAACTGCGTGGTAGTGATTGAAAAAAGACGCATGAGTTGAGGCCCTAAGGGCATCAAAATCATAAAATCAACAATGTGATTGAATTGAATGGCAGCAAGAATAAACAGCAGGATTTTCTCCTGCCGACTGAAGGAGATTTTCACCAAGCCAGGATAGAGTTGCCGTTCATCTCAGTCAATACTAGAATCTAAACATGACGCTGGTTTTTTTGCTTTTCGCAATTTTACACACCCACGCCGCAGAATTTGAGTGGTCTGGCGAAGTTCGCGGCGAAGGCCATGCGTATGCAAACGAATTGACCTCCCCCACACGTCAGTACGACGGCATCTTACAGAGCATCATGGATTTTGATGTCAAATTTAACCGCCGCAGTCGCTTGCACTTTAAACCCAATTTACGCAGCAATTTATCCACCCAACAACATCCCGAAAATCTTTTTTTAAACCTGCAAGAGGCTTACTGGGAAATAAAACTTGAACCTTTAAAAATAAAAATTGGCTCCAACACCCATAATTGGGGCGTACTCGACGGCTACAGCACCATGGACGTCATAAACGGCCGCGTTCTTTTCAATCCACTCTCATCGGAAAAACGCGGGGCCCCCGGCGTTCAGCTCTCCTCGGAGTTTGGTTCCTTGCAAGTGCAAGCCTTGTATATTCCTTTGCAAGCGCGAACACTCTTTCCCTCCACCGACAGTCGCTGGCTTCCGCGGGAGGTTTTGGTCAATGCCTCTACGGCCGATCAAACCATATTGCTCCCTTCGTCATTTCGTTACTACTATCCGGGATACCAGGAATTACAAAAGGCCCTGGAAAATAATTACGGCTTCAAATTGGATTATCGCTACAACGATTTTGACACCTCGGTGATGTTTTTTGAAGGCACGTCCATCACACCACAAACCCGTATTTTATTTGCCGCCGATGTGGTGTCCATCAATCCCGATGTGTTGCAGGCGCGCTCGGACATTGGAATTATCCCCGTTTATTTTAAACAAAGAACTGTGGGCTCAAGTATCACGTGGACGCAGGACAGTTTTGTTTTGAAACTCGAATCGACCTATGCCGATAGCATTCCCAACGACCCCATTATCCCCCCATGGTCATGGCAAAACGGGATTGGCCTTGAAATCCCCTGGACACTCACCGACACCACAACTGCCACGATTTTACTTCAAACGTATTACGGAGAGAATGAAGATGCTCTGGACAATATGATGAGCTCCTCAACGCGCCTCTTCGATCGCAGTGTGCTGTTGGGACTTCGTGTTTCTTTTTCCACAGAAACCAATTGTACAGCGTCTTTCCTTTATAATTATCGCGACGAGAGTTTTTACGCACGTTTGCAAGCGGAAACCAAATGGAGCCAAAGCTGGAAGTCGTCACTCACCTTAGACCTGCTCCAGGGCGATGACAGTACGCTGCTGGGAACTTACAACAAAAACGACCGCGCCATGGTCTCACTGTCGTACTTATGGTAAAGACCTTGCGGAGCAGGGCCTAATTACCAGGCGCATACTCCAGAACAAGCCAGTTTTCGTTGCCTGAAAGGGCCTGGGGACGCAGTAGCGCCTGGCCTCCCACTTCGATGGCCGGCAACGGGGTGGCCCAACGAAAATCCTTCAGCGACGACGCCATCTGTTGGCCAAAAAAGCTCGCACTCAAAAACTGAAATGGCCGAAACGTCTTTAAGTACAAATCACTCCATTTAAATTTTAAATTCATTTTTGGCTGATGAAATCCAAGAGCCAATTTTCCTTCATAAACCCGCAACCAGGCTTGTGACTGAAAGGGCGACGAAAAATTGCCATACTCACGAGCCCCCACACTCTCCGGTGTTTTTGTCAGTACAGACAGTTCTGTATTTAAAGAGAACCAAGCACTGCCCTTGTGGAGACTGCTCAGTTTGACCTCTGGTTTTTTCTTCGCGCCGAGTTCGAACGAAAAAGCAGCGTTTTTTCTAAAGTTGAGCAAATCAGGCCACAAAAAGAACTGAAACAAGCGACTGCGAAACAAGCTGGATAACCCAGGGATCTGTTGCGCAAGGTAGCTCTTGTAAAAAAAGCCGCTCTCGTGCAGTGACTCCACTAAAGCGGTAATATATTTTTGCGAAACAAAAAAGCCGTTTTGCGAAAGTTGCGAAAACTCTTCTTTGCTCAGACTGGCTTCGATGTATTTTTGCTCGTCCTTCGAATGTTTGATGTTAGCTTTTACAATACCCGCTAAAAGGAGTTGCCCAGTAACCTCATCCATCTCCAAGGCTTTCGGAGCGAGCACAACTTCGATGTCAGAATTGAGAGCCATTTGTTTTTCAGCAAACAACTGGGAATGAATGGACGCCACTTTTTTATCGATCTGTGATTGAAAAGGCTGCGTTAAAACGTCCTGCATTTTTTGCTTGTTGGATATAAAATCGCGCAGCTGTTCTTCGAGCGCTTGCTGATAGCCCTTGGGGCCTTCACACGCCTCCACACTCATCGTCCATCGTTGCTCGTTTTGCGATTCAAGACCCTGCAAAAACGCTCCCAGAGCCTGGTTCTTAACACCCAAGCGCACGCTTCCATTCAGTTCTAAGGCGTCCTCTGTGGTGATCACAAGATTGCGGCATTCCCCTTTTAAGTAAATAGTGGCTTGCACGCCACCCACATTTTTTTTGATCACTGCGTCGGTTTTGATCTTTCCAATTTTTAAAGATCCCTTTTCTAAACGCAGCACATAACTATACTTGGTGGGTTCGACCGTCGGCTGCAATGTAAGAGCGTAAGCAAAATCCATCTGGATGTTTTCAGCAGAGGATTGGTATTCGCCTCCGATGTTCCAGGATGGAACGGTAAAACTTTCCGTCCCCATCAAAGGTTCTTTGAGCAGCGACGCTGTATAGCTCTGTGGCCCCACCGCAAAGTAGAAATCTGATGCTATTTGTACATCCGCTCGACATACGCTCCAAAACAACCAACAACTGATAAAGAATAATATTTTAAACATGCGCAGTTATCGGCAGGAAACTTCTGGACTAAAGTATCCGCCGAAGATTCCGTTAAGAACCTGACTCTAATACAAAAGGACAGCGTTCTGAAAACTATATGCACAAAAATTATTAAAAGAATCGGTAAAAGCAAGGTGTCAGCCATCGCTGTCTTCCTTTTGTTCATTATTCTGAACGTTTTCTTTTTTCAAAAAGTATTAAATATAAAAAGTCACTACTCCCTGGATCAGTTCCAACCCAAGGAGCACCCGCTCCTCACCATGGATCACAACGTCCGTGAGCGTTTTAAAATTTCTAATTCCTTACCTTATTTAGTGCTGTTACGTTCCACCACCGGCAAAAGTTGGATTCATGGGCAGTATATGGACGAACTTTCTCGTCTCACAAAGGAAATCAAAAAAATTCCCCAAGTTAAAAGTATTTTGAGTTTGGCAAATATCGAAACCGCTCTCACCGACGAAAGCAGTTTTAATGTGGGGCGAATTAAAGACATCACGCAAAACGCCCAGCAACGGCAGCAATTCTTAAAAGACCCACTCCTTGCCCCGCATTTGATTTCGAACGACGGAAGACACACAGCTCTGGTCATCGAAACCAAAACCCTTTCGTTTAAAGAACAGCTTGTTTTTATGGACAAGATGAAAACAGTCACTTCAAGCAAACCGTCATTTTATAATTCTGAAATTGGCGGTCCTCCAGCCATCAGCGCGCAGATGGCCAATTTGTTAGGTAGCGAGATCACCCTTTATTCTGCTCTTTCTTTATTTATTTCCCTGACGATACTTTTTGCAATTTTTAGAAATCCCAGCGTGTTAGTCATTAGCTTTGTGATCATTGTGACGTCGAACATCGTTGCGGTAGGGCTTCTTTCCTACCTTGGCATTTCGTTAACGGTCCTCTCGAGCACGGTTCCCATCATCGTCACCCTCACGGCTCTCTCCATGACAACGCAGACCCTGTCTCGACTGGCCGACTTTAAAGACAAGGTGCTCGAAAAGCATCGCCGCCTTGTGGTTTTTAAGGTGATGAAATCTCTACTGGGTTCGCACGTGATTGCAACAGTGACCACAATCATGGGCTTTGCCACTCTGATCAGCTCCAAAATTCCAATTATCTCAGATTACGGAATCAGCGTGACGATTTCTATTTTGGCCACGGCCATCGTTTGTTTATCATTACTCACTTTTTGTACGCTGATGTTTCCAATTCCCATTAAACGCAAAGCTCGTTTCTCTACCGACAGCATCGTGGAAGCCATGCTTGTTTACAGAAAGCCTTTATTTTGGGGAATTGCGTCGCTATCCGTCTGCGGTGGTATTCTTGGCGCCTATCTCAATTGGGCAACGCTTCTGTTTGACGATCTCCCAAAGCAGCATCCGGTAAAAGTCGCAACACTCTCGGCCGAAAAAAAGCTAGGAGGAGTGATCCCCCTCGAAATTTCTGTGGGCAGCACCACTTTAAAAGAACCCTGGAAACGGGCCGACAACATTCATAAACTTGATCGGTTAATCAAACAATGGAGACAACTGCCTGGTGTGGGCGGAGTGATTTCCTATTCGGACTTTATAAAGGCTACCAACCACAAACGTCAGATTGCTTCAAAAAACGAATCCATTGCGCAGACGTTGTTTATCTATTCTATGTCGAACAACAATCCCCTGGAACATTTCACAACTCTCAACAATCAGTTCGTGCGCGTCTCCTTGCGAATTAAAGATATTCCCTCGGATCAAGTGCAACTGATGATTCAAGGTATAGTGAGCCAGCTGAACGAGTCCTTTCCAAAGATGGACGTTGAAACTTCGGGTCTCGCCGCCACCGTGCATCCCATCAACCAAAGCCTTTCCATGGATTTGATTTACGGTTTTTACACGGCCATGCTCTGGATTATTTTGATGTTAATCTTCGTTTTTAGATCAGTGCGCTGGGCTCTAGTGTCGGCCATTCCAAATCTCGTTCCACCAGCACTGTTACTGGGAATTCTGTCACTCACCAACACTCCCATTAAACCGGGAATCGCCATTATTTTTGCCATCTCTTTAGGAATTGCTTTTAACAACACGGTTTATATTTTAGGCAAGCTTAAAAAGATGACCAAAGATCTGACTTTTCGCGAACTCCCCATCGAACAACTGATGAAGGAAGAATTTGCCCCTTGTCTCCTCTCAAGCCTCGCCGTTATGGCAGGGTTCTCGGTATTTTTATTTTCCTATTTCAATATGAATCAGCTGTTTGGAACGTTTATGCTCCTTTCAGTTGTTGCAGGACTTTTGGGTGATCTAGTTCTTTTGCCAACCATGCTGTCTCTCTTCCCTGCGCTGCTATTAAAACCGATAATGAAAGAAACCCTATTCACATCTGCGAGGCTGTTCATGCTCAAAAAACAAAAATACATTGTTGGTTCGTTTATCGTCTGTTGCGTTCTTGTCTACGGAAGTATTACCAAAGCAGCAACCCCTGATGCCATGGACATTTTAAATAAGGTGGCAAAAGCTGGCACCACTGCCAACGAGCAGGCCGAAATTAAAATGAAAATCCAAGAGCCCGATGGCTCCGTTCGCGAACGCAGTTTGCTGATTAAAAAGAAACAACAAAAAGCCATGGTCAAACTGCTTAGCCCCTCTGACTTAAAGGGCGTGGGTCTGTTAACCGTTTCCAAGCAGGCCAACGACGAAGACCAATGGCTCTACTTGCCCACGGAAAAGCGCTCCCGCCGAATCACGGGCTCCAACAAAAAAGGACGCTTCCTCGACTCAGAACTCAGCTTCGAAGACATGAGTGTTTCCACTTACAAAAATTTTACGAACACCGTTCTTGAGACAAAAAAACAAGGCGATAAAACCATCGCTCTGATTGAAAGCAAAGCCAAAAAGCAATCAGACTCCACTTATAGCAAGATTAAAACCTGGGTTGATATCACGCAGTACCGTATTTTAAAAGCCGAATACTACGATGAAGACGGCGAGCTGCTAAAGATTATGACGTTTAATAACTACAAAAAGTATCAATCATCGTGGCGCGCGCAAAACGTGACGGTGAAGAATGTGAAAAAGAACCGCGGGACCACTCTCGAGATAAAAAACATCTCCATGAAGAAGCTGCCCGATAGCGAATTCACCATCAGCGCCCTCGAGGAGTAAATAGGTCCTGGCACCGCTTAGAAGTAAAACGTAGAGCCAATCGAATAGCGGGTTGTTTGCGAATCGTAGGTGAACAATTCGTAACGACCATCGATAATATAATTGTCGCCTTGCGAGTATCCCAAATACATACCAAACTTGTCGGTGAAGGAATAATTCGCCGATAGATCAATGCTGTAGCGGCCACCCGGGTTTTCTTCAACCCACCCATTAAAGTTGGTGCTGGTGTCGTACTCGCTGGCGGATTCATTCACGACGGAATACGAAAGGGTGGCGTTGAGTGAAAAGTTGTCTGTGACGTTGTAAGAGTTCACCATCGTTACACCGTACAAAAACAGCGCGAGCGGCCTCCCGCCTAGTTCGCCTTCTCCCGTCACATTGTAACGATACCAATTGTACCGATAGAAGGGTCGCAAGCTCACAAGCATCTTGCCGCGAATCATCGTGTTGATTTGCACCGTCTGCCCCACGGTCAGATACTTTTGATTGTCTTGAGATTCGATGGAGGTTGGTAAATTAAGCACGTTCACTAAACGGAAGCGTGTTCCCGTCTGTTCAACCGTCCACGGCATGTTCCAAAAATGCGAAACAATGGTGTCTGACGGCGACCATTCATTTTCTCCCCGAGTTCCGCCCACTTCATAATTTTTGGTCGGTGCCTGTAGCACCCGAAGTGAGTGTTGTTGATTGAGCTGATAGTCAAAAAACGTCGTTATGTCCGTCGCAGCAAATTGATCATCTCGGGCGGCAGGCTGATGGTTCACATCAAAAAGAATATGCCATTTTTTCGCCTGCGCCTGGTTGGTCACATCACTCGTCGCCACATTCGCAGCTTGAGCGATGGATCCCAACAAAAATAAAACGCAAAAACTTCTTATCAAAGCAGTCCCCCGCTCATGATAGAGTAGATGTAATAAAGCTCTTGGAGATCTAGCTTTCCTTCAACCGTTGAAAGTTGGGAATCTTCATCCTGTTTGATTCCTTTATAGATATCAAATGCGTAAGGGCTGCCCTGCTTGGAGAACATATAGTAATTGGAATTCACTCCAACAATAGCCACTTCCTCGCCCGGTTTAAAATCAAAATCCTTCGACGTTTTTAATGTGACAAGGTTGGCTACTTTGTCATTCTCGTTTTCAAACTTGTAATCAAAGTAATCAGCCAGCTCTAAAATCGTGAAGCGCTTGATTTTGATTTTCTCGATAAAGCTTTCCATGGCTCGGTTTGAAAAATTCATCGCCGACTGCGCGTACAATTGACGTCCGTAGGAAATAAACCATGGCTCCATATCCACCCGCTGAGTCACAATGTTCTCCAACACCTTATGCATCAACGATTCAAACTCAGGATGATTGATATACGTCATATACGAAGCATACAGCTGCACACGATTTGGGTTGTAATAAATCTGATCATCGCCCGCCAAAAAGTACATGGCTGCCAATTTATCATTAGCAATACCCATTCTTTGTAAAGCTCCAGAGCCCAACTCATAAACACTGCGATACGGTTTATCGGTGTTCTTTTGTGTGAGCACTGACTGGAAAAACGCGATGGCCAACTTATTCGCTTGTTTAAGCTCTCGATCAAAAGAGATCAAGATGTCATCTTGCTCAAACTTGTTGTTAATGTTCATTTCTTTTAGAACATCTTTTACGTTGGTATCGTAAAATGCTCCCCGCCACATGGGTAGGAACTCCTTCATCTCTTTCATCAGAGTCAAAATGCCGCGCATGTAACCCGAGGTGTACCAGTACTGGCGATCAAAACGGTAGTTCCGAGTGTAGTATCCGTCTTCGTAGGTGTCGATCAACGACATCATGATTTCTGTTGGCGTTGATCCGATGTCGAAGCGATTGCAAACTGCACTGGTGATCGTGTGCTCATCCGAGCAGTACAAGTAATGCTTTTTATCAAAATCATCGATTTTGCCAGAGCTGTAGGCGAAGGCGAGAGCCGCCACGTCGTAGGGCTCCCAATCTTGCGTTGTGAAGAACTCATCTTGCAAACGAAGATAGTCCATCACCGACGAAGAAACTGTGGGCCAGTAAACAGGATTTCCGCTGCCATCAACAACGCCAACCGTTTTTTCGATAATCGGGCGACCATCTTCGAGCTTCAAACTGCCATCCGCTTTTTTCGCAAACACCGCTTCAAATTTAGGTACAGAAGGCTGCAAAAAGTTTTTCTTATCCACAGATCCGTAAAAATTATGGCGAAGATTCAGGTTGTGACCCAACTCATGAATAGATGTGCGGTAAATAATATTTTCCGCAATTTTATCCGTTGAAAAACCATGAATAAAATACTGCTCAACGCCAGCAAAGGAGCCTTCCATGGAAAGCTTGCAATGGCCGCGATAGTTTTGGCGCACTGATTCTAACTCATGCTTTTCGTACTCACCCATCTCGTAAGTGAGCTGTTTTAGAGCGTTCACATCCAAACTTTTTAAATGAGCTGGGAGATTTTTGTTCAACACAGAATCTTCGATGGCTGTGTAGCTGATAATTCCCGATGGTGGCTGGAGAGTCATAGACTGCTCGAGTTCCGTCTTCATCATTTCGTTGAGTTTGTGGGGAAGAAGATGCTTTTCGATCCCCTTCACACCCATAAGACCCTGCGGTGTTAACTTTTGTTCAACAAAACCATCTTCGCTGGGAGTATCGACAACCACTTCGACCGGGCCCACTGTGCCCTGGGTAAACATATTCCAACCTGGGTATGTGTACACAGTGTGAGTCATCATTTTGTCGTACACTTTATCCAAAGTGGCGCTGCCCCACTCCGATGTGGCCCACTGTGAAGGATCTGGTTGCTCTAAAAGTTCCTTCATGTCTTTGTAGAGAGTGGACGTATTCCATTTCAATTGCGATTGTAGATCAGCTTCCGAAGCGTCGCGGAAATAGCTGAGTTCTAAACGGCGCAGATAATTCGTGATCATACCCGACCACACGTTGAGATTCGCCGAAATGATTTCCCCAGTGAATGGATCCGCATCTGATGGGCCATAGCCCAGTGGTGCACTTGGATCCAGCTCTTCCACCAAGTTTACAAATGAGTAACGAAGATCGCCGAATTCTTTCGCTACGCCTGTGCGAGCTTCTGTTTTGGGATCAAAATCGTTCTCTTTGACATAGAAACGTATTGGCAAGCCTTTGTTAATAAAGACCTGATTTGTTTTCTTGAAGATATCTTCAAAAATATATTTGTATTTTTGGGGGAAATCTTTGGTGTAGTAAAAATAGTGGGCTTTTTCAGGATGCCAGCGGTTCACCAAAAACAGGTTTCTTTTCTCGCCATTGACAAGCTCTTCCTTGGTGGACTGAAAGTATCCATACTTGCGCATCCGTGGATCTTGCTCCCCCGCGTAAACCATGGGCTCGTAATCCGTTTTTTCGACTTTGCGGAAAGAGTATCTGTATTGAACCGAATAGTTGATCTGCCCGTTGATGGAGTTGTCTACAGAGGGGCACGAACGTTTATAAAGCACCTCAACCACAAAACTAATGTAGCCCGGCTCCATGGTATAAGTGTTGTCAACACGGCGACGGGTCTGCTCTTCCCAGCATCGCCCAAGGTCGCCAATCAAAGCGCCCTCTTCGGTAACGTCTGCCACAGCGAAGTCGATTTTAATAAAGTTTTTTTGATCCCATTTTTTAATATCGTCTTCGATTTCCTTGTTGATGGTCTTTCCATCAACTTGTTGAAGAGCCGCTTGGTGATGCGTGATGGGCCACGAATACACAATGGGACTCCCAGTGAGCGATGTTTCCCGGCCTCGATAAGCGCCTTGAATGCTCTTAAAGAGAAGGTTTTTTTCGGTAAAATCAAAATATCCTACGCGCAGATCCGATTGGTAGCCGGCAAAAATAAAACCGCCATCCAAAGAGTTTTGCACAACTGTGATTTTTGAATAGTAGGCATCGCGTGTGTCCGATGTCGTTCCCAAAAGAGAGTTTTTCGAAACCCAGTCTTTTTTAATTTCGGGACGTAGACCATCCACTCCACGATTTCGCGAGCAGGCAACAAAAGATAAACCAATGAGTAATAGAAGACCTAAGTTTTTCATTATTGAACCTCGTTGTTCGGTGCGTAGATTGTGGCAGAAACCATCTCTTCTTGATCAAATCCGATACGCAAACGGTCGTTGGGGAAGTAGACGTTCACCAATCGACCATTTCCGCCGGTGTCTTTTTTGCTCAAGTAAACACAACCTGGAATTTTTGCTAACTCTGCAATAAATTTAGAACTGTTCATCCCAAACTCGGGGGCAAATTTTTGCCCACAAAGGTCAAGAATTTTTGTGCTATTTAACTGAGTCGTCACACTGACAACTTTGTAAATACGCGTCGGAGGAAAGGCTTCTTCTTTCACAAGCTTCATTCCCACACCGATGTTAAGACTTCCAAAATTCGCATAGGCCACATCTTGAGGCATTTCTTTCTCGGGGCTAAAGGACACATCAATGGTGGCACGATCACTGTAACCCGCGCGCACTTTAGGATAAAATAACAGTAGGTCCTCATCTCTTTTCATGCCGCTTTGAACTTCAATACTGGCTTCGCTGCGTCCCAAGTCCCAATCGGTCACATTCACTTGGTCGCCAATAGCCACTCCAGAAAGTTCTGTAAATGTGGATAGCTTGCCAGGCACCATCACTGGTGACCCGTCGGGGTTCTTTAATTCTTTACCGGTTACAGCTGAAATTGCAGGGACCACGCCTGTGACCTTTTCGATGGGTGATGCAATCTCACCAAAAATTAACGGATCCAGTGCATTGAACTCACCACCCAGTTTGATCATTATAAAACTGGTTAGATTTCCTTGCTCTTCTTCGGCACCGAACTGAATAAACAAACCATCATTGGCCGTTTTGTCGTAGACGATAATATTTGCCGTGTATTCTTTAATCTCTGGTCGTTGAAAAGCCCCTATAAAGCGCGTCACCACGACGGCGCTGGGATAGGTTGTCTTCATCTCTGCAGCGATCAAGTCTTTGAGTTTTTCAACAAAAGAACGAACGTTTTTGGGGTTCAGACCGAGGCTGATTTTTAAGGGTTGTTCTCGGCGATCCACAGTTTCTTGAAACGACGTGATCTCGCCCACCGCTGACGCTCGGACCTCCACACCACTCGCGGTCTCTGTCACCACGATCTGGCGATTTCCTAAAGTGATCGCATTTGGGTAGCCACTCCAAACCTGAATCACATTCATCTTATCGCTGGCTAAGGGTTGTAAAGCGCTGCGATCAAAAACAGTTTTTTGATAAGCCAAAGCTGTACCGTTATAGCTGCGACTGAAAGAGTCATAGGACACGCTGGTTTTAACTCTCTGGAGCACCAAAGGATCTGCAATAAGATCCGAAATTTTTTGTTCGATATCAGCATAGGTCTGACCTAGCTCGATGGTCGCGGCAACCGGCGTCGGAGTTGCTGCTTGATTGGGTATGAGCAAACTACCGGTCAAAAGATTTAAATCAAAAGCGAGCGTGGGTTTAGGATCTAACAGTCGCGATATGTAGACAACGAAGCGATCTTTGCTGATCAGCCAAGACATTTTTCCAGAAATCGAAAACACAAAATCTTTTTGCGATTTATTACCCCAGATAACTTGGCATGTGTTCTCGGAAAGACAATTATAAGTCTCCGAGGTTTTTTCCATGATTCTGTAATAATCGACCGCGATCTCTTGGGCACCTTCGAGAGTATCCACTTTGTAACCAAGTCGGCCAAAATCAAAACCCATTTTGATCGGTTGTAACGGTGTTGGCATTGGAATTTCGCCTAGATAATCTTGCTGAGTTTGAATAAAAATCGGCGTGCGTGGAGTTTCTTCGCGCCATACAATATAGAGTCCTTCGTAGTAAAGGGCATTCCCGTTCACATCGGGACCATAGCTGGCGCGCGATAGCAACTTCTTCTCTTCGACTTCGTCCAGAGTTGTATCAAAGGTAATTCCACCGGCACCTTTGCCGTAAAGAATCGGCAGCGACGATGTGGCTTTGATTTTTGCATCGTAGGCAAATCCGCCTTCGGCATCTTCCGTCGAAATCGGCATTTCCAAAAGATCTTTTGCCGAAACTTGTTTGCCATTCACTTCGATCACTAAAGCTTTTTCATATTGCTGATCGGTAGGAACAGCCTTCTCAAGCACTATCGGAGCTGGAGTCGGTGCTTTGGTGTCGTACGCTTTCGGCGATTTTGAGCAAGCGGCAAGACTCGCCAACGCAAAAAACAGAAATATTGATTTTATAGACATTAAATTTTCCCCCTGAAATCATTGTAGAATCCCGAGCAAGTTAAACTGTTTTGTGAGCACTTAGTCAATATTGTGTCAGGGCGGTGACACTTCTTGTAAAAATGATAGTTTTTGTAAGATTTGATTATTAACTCGAATCTACAGGCGATTGAGTGATTTTCGTTGGCTTGGCGCTTGCTACTGCTTATGGTAGGTATTAATAAGTTTTGGGGAGTATTTAAGATGATGTTAGTTTTATCGGCAGTGTTTTCCTTGGTTTTCATCGTATCGACTGAATCTTTGGCGGCAGGAATTCTCGCGTCGTCGCTATGGATCTTAGCCTCTTTTATGATGTTTTAAGCGTTTTTAAGGATTCAGCTTCGTGAAAATACTAATTATTCGACTCTCTAGTTTTGGGGATATTCTCCAGGCGCAAGCCTGCCTACAAAACATCTACGACCACAATCCCAATGCGATGATCGCCCCTTCAATCGATTGGCTCGTGCGCTCGGACTTTAAAGACCTTCTGCGAGAACAACCCCTGAATCACGTTTTCGCCCTCGAGCGCAAAGGTGGATTCATTGCTTTGCTTAAGATGATCCGGCAAATGAGCGATACGCCCTACACGCACATTTATGATGCCCACAATAATTTACGTTCCTTCTGGGTGCGCTTTCTTCTGCCGCTTTTTATTTTTTTCCGCCACGGTCTTCTTCCCCGCGTTTTGGTTCGCAGCAAAAATCGCTGGCGGCGGTTTTTATTTTTTAAACTTCGACAGCCCGTGTTTCAAATGCCGTTTCGCGGGAGTTGTTCGTTTTTAACTCCCTTAGCAAACTGGGGAATGTCTCCAGAGTTTCAACAGCGCGCCCATTGGAAGACCACCACTAAAGTTCCGGTCCATCTTAACCCGCGTTTTATCGCCATTGCTCCGTCTGCCGCGTGGAAAACCAAACGCTGGCCCGTGGGCTTTTGGAAAAAACTCGTTGAGCTTTTGCCCAATGAATCCTTCGTGGTGCTCGGCGGGCCCGATGATACCTTTTGCGAGGAAATTGCTCGCACAGCACCTCATCGCGTGTTTAACTCTGCAGGCAAATTTTCGCTGCTTGAAAGCTGTGCCGCTGTTCGCGATGCGCAGTTGACCATCTCCGGCGACACCGGGATCCTGCACGCTGCAGATCAGATGCGGAGACTCAATATTGGCCTGATCGGCCCCACTGCCTTTGGTTACACGAGCCAAAACCTCTCCGTGGTTCTCGAAACCCAGCTGCCTTGCAAACCGTGCAGCAAAGACGGGCGCGATCCATGTATAAATACGGTTTTTCAAAAATGCATGATCGAAATCACCCCCGAAAAAGTGGCCCACGCCGCAAAACTTTTGTTGGGACCGCAATGACCTTTGCCTACCGAATGATTTATTTTGTCGTTGTGCGGATGCTATTACCGCTGCTCCATGGCGTGAACGATAAGGTGGCGCGCGGATACCAACTGCGCCAACCACAAAATGGCAAACTCCCCTGGCTCGCCACTCCAAAAGCGCTTCGCCCCCTTTGGATCCACTGTGCCTCGGGCGAGTTCGAATACGCGCTGCCGGTGATTCGCGAAATTAAAAAAAACAATCCTTTGCAAAAAATCCTCGTGAGTTATTTTACTCCCACCTATGCGGAGCGAATGAAGGCCGAGCCCCTGGTGGACTTTGTTGTTCCCGCCCCCTGGGATGAGCCCGGAGTCATCAAAGAATTTATCGATCACCATCAGCCCACCGCGCTGTTGTTTGCGCGAACGGACTTGTGGTTTGAAATGAGTCGCCAGTGCTCGCTCCGTAAAATTCCGGTGATTGTATTTTCGATGACCTTTCAAAAAAAAATAAATCTTATGTTACAGATTTTTTTGCGCTGGCGCTGGCAGTTTGTGGATCATTTTTGGGTGGTGTCGGAGACAGATGCCGCGCAATTAAAAAAGCTTCTTCCCCAGGCGCAAACTGAAGTGGCTGGCGACAGCCGCTACGACCAATGCCTTTACCGACTTTCGCAAAACAAAACACTGCCTTTTACAATTGCACAAAGCCCTCGCAAACTTATCATCGCTGGCTCCACCTGGCCCGAGGACGAAGCGGTTGTAATTCCCGCCATCAAAAAAACCACCGATTTGAGATGGATTGTTGTTCCCCACGAGAACACACCCACTCATTTGTCGCAGCTTGAGCAAAAGCTAAACGCCCAACAGATCGATTTTGTGCGATCAAGTCGCATCTCCGCCTGGGATGGAATGCAGGTTCTCGTCGTGGATCAGGTGGGATTTTTAGCCGAGCTGTATGGGTTCGCTGATATGAGTTTTGTAGGTGGATCGTTTCGCAAGCAAGTGCACTCGGTGATGGAATCCTTGGCCTGTGGCTGTTTGACCTTCGTCGGACCGTTTTACAAAAACAATCGCGAGGCTATTGAATTTTCGTCGGAATTTTCGTCTGAATCCTCACCTGGTTCGCAACCGGCGGCGGTGCAGGTGGTGACGTCGTCAGACCAACTCACTCGCGGCATTCAGCACTTTGCGACCCAGTGGACAGCCTCCCATAGCAATGAGCTGCGGACGCGATTTGTACAAAAAACTGGCGCCAGTAAGAAAATTGCCGCCAAAATTTAACGATAGTTTGGGCGCTCTTCCCGGGTCTTACAACTTTTGAATAAAAATAATAATTTCGCCGATGCGGATTCCAAACTTGGACATCACAGCGCGATTGATGAGATTCTTTTCGTCCACCAAAAACATGGAATCATCAAACGGCACATTGTAAACCGTTCCATCCACAGGAATTTTTAGAGTGTATTTCCAGTTCATCGCAAAACCGCTGGTCCCGCCATAGCCTGTTCCCTCAACATCGCTGGCGGTGCCTTCGTATTTATTATCGGCGGTTTTTTTAATCTTCCACTCGCGCTTTTGAATTTCCTTGTTATCAAAAAGAAATTCTTCCTTAAGAGTTCCCAGATTGCCGTTCCATTCGCCTTTCAATGTAGCAGTAAAGCGACGAGTGACCACGTGCGACCGACTCATCACCACTCCCCATGCCTTCATTTCACCGTTAAAAAAGCGATCCAACTCCAAACGAGGTCCTTTGTCTTTGTACGAATCCAGTGATGTAGCACAAGCACTCAACATAAATACTCCTAATAGATACTTCATAAAATGCATCATTTTGCGGTTCATTTTAAAAGGGCCTTTCGCAAGCGCGGCTCAGAGGTTTTTTCACTCAACCAGATCCCAAAAAAATAGTCTGCGAATTCTGGATCATCCACTTGGCCTAAAAAGCGACCGCCTAAACAAAACAAACTTTTTTTATCTTTGCCGACAAATCCAACCAGCGCATCACCAGACTTTACATCGGGAATAATTTTTTTAAGCTGTTCAATCCAGACCGTTAACTTTTGAACCGGCCCTCCCAGCTTCTTGATTTCTTTTTCCGTGGCCTCCACGATTTTCGCGCCGGCAATTTCGCGTTTGTACTCTAATTTCAGTTGATACGGAGGCAAGGGGTAAGTTTCGTTGTAGCTGTAAGTGATGTCGTAGATATGAAAGCCCCAAACCTTAAAGGCGGCCTGGGCCTCTTTTTGAAGTGTTGTATGAGGACACTCCGAGGCCCAGGCATTAAAAATAAAAAGGAGTTTAACTAACATCAGACAATAGGGTATAATAAGTTTACGAAGTTGTAAACAATTATTTATTTGGAGCTCATAATGAAAATTCTCATCACCGGCGGCACTGGTCTCATCGGAAAAAAACTTGGCATCGCGTTGGTTAAAAAAGGCCACACTTTGGTCGGTATTACCCGCAGCGCCAATCAGGCAAAAATTAGTGCTCCCTACCCTGCCACCTGGATCGAATGCGACCTCAACACCACTGTGCCCGACCTGAAGGATCACGACATCGACGGTGTTATCCATCTGGCTGGCGAAAACGTGGGCGAAAAAAATTGGTCCCCCGAACAGAAGGAAAAAATCCTACAGTCGCGCAAAAAAGGCACAAAAAATCTGCTCGCGGCAGTCAACGTTAAAAAAATACAGTTTTTCGTTGGCGCCTCGGCTGTGGGAATCTACGACTGGAGCACCGATGATTCGATGCGCACCGAGGACAGTGCCCCGGCGTCGCACTTTCTGGCCGAAGTGACGCGGGCGTGGGAGCAAGAGAGCTTAAACTGCAAAGCTCGCACGGTGCTGTTTCGCATTGGCGTTGTGCTTTCCACCGAAGGCGGTGCTTTGCCTAAAATGGTGTTTCCTGCACAAGTATTTGCTTCAAGCCCCCTTGGCAGTGGCCAGCAATGGATGAGCTGGGTACATATTCACGATGTGGTCGGCGCCATGGTTTTTGCCATTGAAACAGCGTCGATGAACGGTGTTTACAACCTTGTGGCTCCTGAAACCGCTCGCCAAAAGAAGATCGCGCAACAGATCGCAAAACAGCTCAACAGTTTTTACGGACCTCCGGTGCCGCAGTTTATGCTCAAACTGATTCTTGGTGAACAGGCGGCCCTGGCGATCAATTCTTTAAACGTGAGTTCGCAAAAGTTAGTGAACGCAGGTTACCGGTTTCACTTTTCAAATGTGGACGCCGCCCTAGAAGATTTGCTGTCGACTTGGAAAAATGGCGTGGCTGTGAAGATCTATCAACAGTACTTTCCCCTTCCCAAAGATAAAGTTTTTGCTTTTTTCGCCGATGCGAAAAACCTTGAGCAAATAACGCCTAAAACTTTGAACTTTCAAATTACAAAAATGTCCACGGAACGTATTCAAAAAAACACAACGATTGATTATAAGCTTAAAATCCATTCCGTTCCCGCCCGCTGGCGAACCCACATCGACACATGGGAGCCAAATACATCCTTCTCGGATTCTCAAATGAAAGGTCCCTATTCTATTTGGCACCACACGCATACTTTCGAGCAGCTAGGTTCAGGCACACTGATGACGGATATCGTTCGGTATAAACTGCCAGCTGGACTTGTGGGTCGGTTGGCCGCGCAGGCGTGGGTGGACTCGGACGTGGAGAAAATTTTTGCCTATCGACGGGAATCCGTGGGCGTCCTGATTTAAGACGTTTTTGCAAAAATACTTTCAGGCGTTTCCCATCCCCTCTAGAATGAAAATATCTCCTGAGGGGTGTATTTGGGGTCTCATTTTAAGTCTCACTTTAAAACGGTGGCGCAATCACTTATAATTCTGTTTTGCGTGTCTGGCTTTATGCTTTTTCAAAATTGCGACTCTTACTATTCCGTAGGGCAACGCTCTGGAGAGAGCATTGCAGGCTTTACCTTGGACTCCAAAGCGCAAACTATCCTGAGTCAAAACTGCTATGCCTGCCACACCGACACGCAAAGTGCTGGTGGAGTTTCGCATCTCGATAACACAAACCTCATGGTGGATGACGGAGTCATTGTCCCGGGAAATTCAGAAACCTCACCTCTGATCAACGCCCTCGAAAGCAGTTCCATCCCCGAGCACGCACTCTCCGAGCAGAGCATGTCCATTTTGCGTGATTGGGTTGTCAGCTTAAACGATCGCTTCTCTCCGCCCGATGTCACGCAACCTCCAACGTGCACATTGACTGTTGATAAAGCGGCCATCCTGCTTGGCGAAACTGTTACCGCCACGTTACAAATTACAGGAAAGGCGATCTCGGCTCGCATCCATGGTTTACCGGTAAATCCCGACGGAGCCGCGCGAATGATTTCGCCCACAGCCACAGGCACCATTCAGGGCCAAGTGAGCAACGCGGCTGGAACGTCGCTTTGTCAAAGCGCTTCGGTTCAAGTCACCACAACTCCGGTGGAGCCGGGAAGTTTAGTTCCACGCTGTGCACTGTTAGCAAGCACCACCTCGGCAGTGCCAGGTGACACTGTCACTCTCGAGTTAAGCATTACGGGAATTGCTACCAGCGCTTCCATTAACAGCGTAGCGGTCGCAATCCCCGGAGGAGGAGTTTTTCCCTCGGTTGTTGTGAGGCCGATCAATCAAACAACCTATTCCGCTCGGGTGGATGGCGGCGGTAGCTTTAGCACTTGCTCCACCATCGTTGCCACAAAAACCACAGCCCAGATGACCAAGCAAGAGTACTATCGCGCAAAGGTGGGCCCCGGGGGAGCTTCAGTGGACGATTTACTAATTCGCGCACGTCGTTCTAGAAGTAGCACCTACGGTGGAAGTTGTATTCACTGTCACACCAATAACACTGTGCCCAGCGCCCAATCGCGCGCCCGATCGTTTTTTGTACTTGTGAGCAACGATCCCAATCTCAACTACAACGCCATTAGAAACATCACAGACCCCTCGGATTCCACTCGAAAATGGAACCTCACCGTATCTCCGCAAAGTTTATACAATTACGCTGCCGGACACAGAGCTTCGGCTTCTTATTCGTCGTACTCTGGGTTGGCCTACCGATATAGCCCCGCAGAACTCACGCACATCCAAAACTTCGTCAGTAAACCCTAAACGACGACGAGGCCGATGTTTTTATACACAGAACGAAGCGTCACTTGCGCTTTCTCGTTGGCCCGGGCTTGATTGTTTTTAAGAATTTGCAAAAGCTGAGCGGGATCTGCCATTAACTGATTGTACTTTTCTTGCACCGGCGAAAGCGTTTGCACAACAATCTCCGCAAGATCGGTTTTAAAGTGACCATACATTTTTCCATCAAAGGTCTTTTCGATCTCTGCATAGGATTTTCCAGTCAAAGCTGAGTACATGGTCATTAGATTTGAGATGCCGGGCTTTTTTTCCAGATCAAAATACACCCGCGGTGGAGTTTCGGAATCCGTCACCGCTGATTTTATTTTCTTTTCAATTTTTTTAGGAGCATCTAAAAGCGAAACATAGTTATTGGCGTCTTCGTCGGACTTCGACATTTTTTTCGTCGGGTCCTGAAGACTCATAATTCGCGCACCAAGCTTAGATATAAAAGGCTCTGGAACTTTAAATGTGACACCAAACTTTTTATTAAAACTTTCGGCGAGATCTCGAGTGAGCTCAAGATGCTGCTTTTGATCTTCTCCCACGGGCACAAGATCTGTTTGATACAATAAAATATCTGCAGCCATCAGCACCGGATAGGCGTACAAGCCCGTGTTGATCTCCCGGGTTTGTTGAGATTTGTCTTTAAACTGCGTCATGCGATTCAGCGCGCCCATGGGCGTGTGGCAGGTTAATATCCAGGTGAGTTCGGCGTGGGCCGGAACCTGTGACTGCATAAAAATCACGTTTTTAACAGGATCCAAACCGCAAGCTAAATACTGCGCTAAAAAACTCAAACATCGTTCGCGAAACTCAGAGGGGTCTTGCTTCACCGTGAGAGCGTGCAAATCGGCCACCATATAAAAGCAATCGTACTCATCTTGCATTTTGGTCCAGTTGAGAACGGCGCCGATGTAATTACCAAGGGTGAGAGATCCCGTTGTCGTGCTGCCGCTGAGTAATACCTTCTTCATTCTTTAATGACCACTTTGTTAGAGAGTTCATTGGGATTATTCACAGTTGCCGGAAACTTTTCAATCAATAAGTGCGAACAGGCGTCCAGGCCCTTTTGGATTCCTAAAGCCATTTTTTTATTTTTTAATCCCGACACCACTTCATCCACGGCCGACTGCCACGTGTCGGCTGGAAGTTTTTCGGCAATTTTTTTATCGGCGAGCACAATCACCACATGTTCCAACAACGAAATATAAATAAGAACACCCATGCTGTCGTCGGTGTGGTGCAAGCGATTTTCGTAAAACTCGATTCGCGCCCGCTTCCAGCACTGCTCAAGCTCTTCCGCTCTTAATGTTAGCAAACGACGAACTCTGCCATCGCGAACTAAAAACGCAGCTCCCCAAAAGATAATAAAAAGACCACCGAGCAACAAACCCACCGCGCGATAGAGGTAATCCCAATACAGATGGGGAACTAATATTTCCCAAAGAATTAAAAACACCATTGAAAAGAGGAGGATTAAAGTCACCTGCGCCTGAGCATAGGCCGACGACGATCGCACAATCACCGGAACAATTTCCGCTTGGGTTTTGAACTCGATCTTTTCGATCTGCTCTTCGATGCTTTGGATTTCATCCTGCTTTAAATATTTGGAAAGCCACTTTGGAATTACCATGATCCTGACGCTCCTCCACCACTAAAGCCACCGCCGCCGCCACTCCAACCGCCACCGCCGCCACCGGATCGACCGCCAAAACCGCCGCCCATGAGGCTTCCCAGCATAAAGCCCGAAAGACCGCCGCGCATGCCACTGCCACGCATTCCTCGGCCGCCACCGTTGGCGAACATCAAAAATAAAAAAATCAATAACATTAAAATTAATTTTCCCCAGTCTTGCCCGCCGGAGCGCGCTGATACGCGCGTGGGAATCTCTAAAAACTCTGCGAGATCATACGGTGGGTCCATGCGTCTGAGAATTTCGCTCACGCCCAGTAAAATACCGTCGCTGGTGGCGCCTTTTCTAAAAAGTGGAACCATCACGTCGTCGATTATACGTCGGCTGTAGGCATCTGTGAGATCGCCCTCAACACCTTGGCCCACTTCGATGCGAATTTTTCTTTCGCTCTTTGCGACCATCAGCAAAATGCCGTTATCTTTTTGCTCGGTGCCGAGCTTCCAGGCTTGTGCCACCTGAATGGCTGCCTCTTCGATGGTGAGGGAATCAAGGGTATCCACCGTGAGCACTGCCAGTTGCGGGCCGCCCTTGGCGTGGATCACTTTTAAAGCATTGGCGAGTTTTTGCTGCGTCGAAGACTCAAGCAACCCCGCTTGATCCATCACACTGTCGGTTAACTGCGGAACTTCGAAGGCCTGAGAAAAACTCAAGCCAGCGAAAGTGATCAACGCAAAAATCCAACCGACAGACGTGCGATGCATCTAAAAGGTCACTTGTGGTGCTTTTTCGATCTGCTCTTTTTCGCCCTCAGCAACCGACCATTGTGCCATTTTATCGTGGTGAAAAAACAATGTGTTGGTTAAATTTGTGGGAAACACCGTCACTAAATCGTTAAACTGACGAATCGCTTCGATATGTTCACGTCGCGTGTTCGTGATGCGATTTTCCGTGCCTTCAAGCTGCGCCTGTAAATCGCGAAAGTTTTGATCGGCCTTCAACTGAGGATAGTTTTCCGAAATCACCATGAGTTTTCCTAAGGCCTGGGACAACTGTCCTTGAGCTTCCTGAAATTTTTGTAACTGCTCCGGCGTTGATTTGCTTGGGTCGATCGTCATGCTGGTGGCCTTGGCGCGCGCGTTCACAACTCCTTCGAGGGTGTCTTTCTCGTGCCCGGCGTAGCCTTTTACTGTTTGCACGAGGTTTGGGATTAAATCCGCACGGCGCTTGTACTGATTGGTGATGTTGGCAAATGTCTCATCCACACGGTTTTTAGATTTAGGAATGGACTGCACGCCGCAGGCCGTGAGGGATAAACCAAGAATCAGTGCTAAAAAGAAACGCATATTTTGTACTCCTTGAAAGAAACTGGAATAGAACCAGCTTTGTAGCCTCAATATGGTGATATTTTTACAGATTGCAAGTAGAAGCGTTGCATTATCCCCGCGTATTAAGGATAACAGGACATGATGTTTTTTGTATTCAATTCCGTGGTTTTAATGGCCGCTGCCGCCGATATGTGCTGGGAGCGGGAACGCAATCCCTACAGCGAAGCGACCTATACCGAGGTGGAATGGTATGATCATACTCAGGCCTGGAATGCGCTTCAGCCAGAAGAACCTAGTTTGTTAAGTTTATTTTGGGCCCACCAAACTTACAAACAGGAGCTTGATACAGCCAAAACTCTAAAAAACGACAAACGCAAACACTGTTACATCGGCTGCCGTATCGCTCAGGATACATCTCTCGAAGTGAGCACCTATGTAGGTTGGCTCAAAGAGTCCGAAGATCTCGCCGACTGCAATCGCAAAACGTTATTCGAAACCTTGGATTACCAAAGTACAATTGACGGCGCTCAGCAAGGTTCACTCGTTAGCGAGCCGCAAGAGTGTTATGATTTTTGCGAATCCTACAAAGCTCCAAAAAACCGCATGGAGCTGTGAAGTCGTGCTTCCCAGTCGATGCAACTAATTAAAGTTCCAAGAGAATGTCTTGGCCGTCTGGTTTGACGGTCTGATAAAAGCGCATGGCGTAAGCGTCTTGCTGTTTGTGCAGCTCCCACTTCCAATGTTTTTTGTCAAAAGAGATTTTACTTTTAATCGGCAGCGCTTGCAGCACCTTGCCTTTGTGATCCATTTTTAAAAACTGAGTCAGATGTAATCCGCGTGATGAGACCGCACGTAGCGCGTGCATCTCGTCGTCGAAATACAGAGCTTCTAAATTAAATGCATAACCGGCGTGCAGCGCCATCCACTCGCCTGTGGTCACGTCGTAGCGATACATCTCCCCGCCGCGCTCATCGTTGTAAACGTAGAGAGCTTTTTGCAGCGGACTGACTGTAGCTGTTTTTATGTATTGGGCGTAAGGCATATTTTTAGGCATGTACATGCGGACGAAATCTTTTTTCTCAATATCCCACTGCCAGAGCAAATAATTTTTTAAAATAAAAAGATTTTTACCCACCACCAAAACTTGCTGCGTCTTTGGCGGCAAACTCAATTCTTGCTCGGCAAAAAAAACTTTTTGCGGCTGGATGCTTCCATCGAGGCGCTGCCAAATTACTGGCGAGGCCAGAGTACGTGGGGCGGTGGGTGGTGGCTCAGCCCAGGCTGGCGCGGGCTGCTTGCTTGGGACGTTTGCTGGAGCTTCTGCGGCGGCTGCGCTAGAGTCTACACTTGCCAGGCCGCGCACCTTATCAAACATCGGGATACGGAATTCTTTGCCAATCACAGCGCCTTGAAAGTTTGTAATTTCAAGCCCGGTGATTTTTTTAAGCACCGAACTTAAAATGCGAAATTCATTGTCGGGGTTAAAAGCCTCTTCCCACGCGTAGGGATAGCTACACATTTTTTCTTTTGGCAAATACTCGATGGGCGTGTTTGGTGGCAGCCCTTGCAACCAAACAATTTGTGGAGTCGCCACAATCACTTTGTCGATCTTGGCCCCTTGATCCACTTGAAAGCTCCACTCCAACCGTTGGCGACTGACGAGGGCAAGCACCTGGGGTTTTGGCGAGGCCTTCACGCGCACGCGAATCAATCCGCCCTCGTCCATTTGCGCGAGACGAAATGGCGGCGCTGCTTGCACGGCAATCAACTGCAAATCTTTTGTTTGTTCCGCGCGCTGCCACGTCATATGTGAAAACACACAGTCACTGCCTTCGCATTTCGATTGCGAAATTGAATTTGCAGAAACGTCCCAATATTTTTCGTCGGAAAAAAAATTTTCCGTGCATTCAGCTTTTACGTTGGATGTATTTTGCACCAGTCGGTATTGGGCTTGGTCTTCCATATTTTTCATAAAAAACAAAAGACCCGCTTGCAAGATAACGAGGGAAAGTAACATGGCGACGAGCATTTTATTCAGCGCTTCGAGAAATCTCATACATTGTTATCGGAATTTTGCTCGTGAGGCTGTAACACTATATGTGGGGTATGCTGCGAATCCGGACCGGCGGGTGTAGTGTTTTTAAGCTCTACCAAAGTCCTGCTGCACAGAACCAAAGCAAAATAATTTTGTAAACAAACAACGTTAAGCAAAAAACTTTGACGTGCCTCAGAGCTCATCAATTGGCTATTCACCAGAAATATCAACGCACTAACGCTGCCCGACAGTTTCATGTCGCTACTGCCTAAAAAAAAACATTTTTGGACGTGGAAATCAGGTTTGACTCTCCCTGTCCACACAACTACCGTTTTTATTAAGGGACACTTCTTTTCACAACAAAGGAAGACTGCCCTGGGGTAATCGTTAAATTCCAAACGAGAAAAAGCTTCGACGGCTTAAGGCCTTCTACGCTTTTGAGAATATGTTTTTACGAAAATATTTTCAAAGCTCGGGAATTGCTTACTCTAAAATGACACACAAATGTGTCATTAACAAAGACGCCATCGGGGGAGGGCACAACATGGAGACATTAGAAACAACAATGGATACTACAGAGAATTTTACGACAGAAAATTTACAAAACGAATCGCAAGAGCCCGTATTAATGCGCGTAAAAAAACGCGACGGCACTTTACAACCTGTGGACGTGACTAAGATCGTTCGCCGCGTGACTCAAAACTCCGAAGACCTTCGCTTCGTAGACCCCTACCGCGTGGCCATCAAATCTATCAGCGGTCTTTACGACGGTGCCTCCACCAAGGAACTCGATAATCTTTCCATTCAAACAGCGGCCATGCTGATCGGCGAAGAGCCACAGTACTCCCGGCTTGCCGCCCGTTTGTTGAGTTTATACATCGACGAAGAGGTGCAAAATTTAGGAATCACGTCTTTTTACGAAAGTGTTGCCCACGGCTTTAAAAGCGGTTTGATTTCCGAAAAAACAAAAGTATTTGTCGAGGAAAACCGCGCCGTTTTAGAAGCTGCCATCCAGCCGCATAAAAATAATGCCTTCGAATATTTTGGCCTGCGCACGGTCTACGATCGTTATCTTTTAAAAGATCCACAAAAACGCGACGTGCTCGAAACTCCCCAGTACTTCTTTATGCGCGTGGCCTGCGGCCTTGCTCATAACGCCGAAGAAGCTGTGGAACTTTACAAACTTGTTTGCACTCTCGATTATTTACCGAGTACGCCGACACTTTTTAACTCGGCAACGCTTCATCCACAAATGTCGTCGTGCTATCTTTTGGATTCGCCAAAAGATGATCTCAACTCTATCTACGATAAATACAAAGACATCGCGCTGCTTTCAAAATTTGCTGGCGGCATCGGCGTGGCCTTCCATCGTGTTCGCGCTCGCGGCTCGTTGATCAAAGGCACAAACGGTCACTCAAACGGCGTCGTTCCGTGGTTAAAAACCTTGGACTCCTCTGTGGCAGCGGTCAATCAAGGTGGAAAACGCAAAGGCGCCTGCTGCGTGTATCTCGAAACCTGGCACGCGGATCTCGAGGACTTCCTCGAACTGCGCGATAACACCGGCGACGAAAGCACGCGCACGCACAATTTGAATCTTGCCAACTGGGTGCCAGATATCTTTATGAAGCGCGTGAAAACCGACGAGATGTGGTCGTTCTTCGATCCAAAAGTTGTTCCCGAGTTTCCAGATCTTTACGGCGCTGAGTTTGAACGTGCTTACATTCAAGCCGAGAGCGAAGGAAAGTTCTCTCGTCAGGTCAAAGCCCGCGATCTTTACAGCAAGATGATGAAAACCCTTGCCGAAACCGGCAATGGTTGGATGACGTTTAAAGACGCCTCTAACACCAAGAGCAATCAAACAGCGAAAAAAGAAAACGTGATTCACTTATCCAATCTCTGCACAGAGATCCTCGAAGTTACGAACAACGCAGAAACTGCCGTTTGTAATTTGGGCTCTATCAATTTAGGTCAACACGTGACTGAAGACGGAGTTGATTACCATAAAATTCGCCGCACCGTTAAAACGGCGGTGAAGTTTTTGGATCGCGTGATCGATATTAACTTTTATCCAATCAACCAAGCCTTGGACTCCAACAACAAATGGCGTCCCATCGGAATGGGTGCCATGGGTTTACAGGATGTGTTCTTTAAGCTTGGTCTCGCATTTGATAGCGAAGATGCCCGCGTGATCTCTCGTCGGATTCAGGAAGAAATTTATTTTGCAGCCATCGACATGTCATGCGAACTTGCCGAAAAGTACGGCCCCCACTCCAACTTTGCCGACACTCGCGCCGCTCAGGGCTTGTTGCAGTTTGATCTTTGGAAAGTGGAACCCGTAAATCAAGAGCGTTGGATTCAATTAAAGGAACGCATTAAAAAGTTTGGTTTGCGGAATTCTTTAGTGATTGCCATTGCGCCCACGGCCACCATCGCCAGTATTGCTGGTTGCTACGAGGCCATTGAGCCGCAGGTTTCGAATTTGTTTAAGCGCGAAACCTTGTCTGGCGAATTTTTGCAAATTAACAAGTATCTTGTGCGCGACCTTAAAAAAGTGGGTCTGTGGACCGAAGACGTTCGCAACAAGATCAAAGCGGCAGAGGGCTCTATTCAGGAAATTCCCGAAGTTCCTGAAAACTTAAAGTCCATCTATCGCACGGTTTGGGAACTTCCGATGAAGGGCTTGATAGACATGGCTGCCGAGCGCGGCGCTTTCATTGATCAAAGTCAGTCGCTCAATTTGTTTTTAGAAAACGCGACCATTGGAAAACTATCGTCGATGTACATGTATGCGTGGGAAAAAGGCGTAAAAACGACTTACTACCTCCGCTCCCGTGCAGCGACGCGAATTACCAAAACGACCATTAAAAATACTCAAGCCAAAAAAGATTACTCCACAGAAGAAGTGATTGCCTGTTCCATCGACAACCCTGAAGCCTGCGAGGCCTGTCAGTAATTGAACTGCGCGGTGGCGCACAGTTTTTAAAAGGAGAATTTATGATTTTAGATCCCGGTTTTAATTTAACTCTTAGACCTATGAAATATCCGATCTTTTACGAAATGTACAAGAACGCGATCAAAAATACTTGGACTGTTGAGGAAGTGGATTTCTCGCGCGACATTAACGATCTTCGATCGAAAATGTCGCCTGCCGAGCGCCACCTCATCAACCGGCTTGTGGCGTTTTTTGCCACGGGGGATTCCATTGTCGGTAACAACCTTGTGTTGAACCTGTACAAACACATCAACAGCCCTGAGGCGCGATTGTATCTTTCACGCCAGTTGTACGAAGAGGCGTTGCACGTGCAGTTTTACCTCACCTTGCTCGACACTTACATCCCCGATGTGAACGAACGCGTAAAAGCATTTTCTGCCATCGACAACATTCCGTCGATCCAGAAAAAAGCACAGTTCTGTTTTAAGTGGATGGGTTCCATCGACAAAATGGATCGTATTGAATCAGTGGAAGATCGCAGAAAGTTCTTAATGAACCTCGCCTGCTTTGCCACGTGTGTTGAAGGCTTGTTCTTCTTCGGTGCCTTTGCCTACGTTTACTTTTTAAGATCCAAAGGTCTTCTCGACGGCCTGGCCTCGGGAACCAACTGGGTGTTTCGCGACGAAAGCGCCCATATGAACTTCGCCTTCGAAGTGATCGAAATCGCTCGCCAAGAGGACCCAACCATTTTCACACCACAGATGAACGATATGATCGTACAAATGATCTCCGAAGCTGTTGAATGTGAAATGGCGTTTGCGGATGATGTGCTGGATTTGGGTATTGCGGGGATGTCGAAAAAAGACATGCGTCAGTACTTACAATATATCGCCGATCAGCGCCTCGAAGCTTTGCACATCCCTGCCAAGTTCAATTCGAAAAATCCATTTTCGTTTTTAGAACTCCAAGATGTACAAGAGCTCACGAACTTCTTCGAACGTAAAGTGGTGGCCTACCAAATGGGTGTCACCGGCGACGTGAACTTCGACGAAAGCTTCTAAAAGGCAATAGGTAACTAGAAAATAAAAAAGCCTCGTTTGTAGCGAGGCTTTTTTTTATTTTAACTTGTCCTAACAACTCTTAGTTGGGAGTTGGGTCGTTCGTTTACTTAACGACGACTGAATAGCCCTCAGGGAGCAAAAGACGAACCGTTGTGCCAGCTTCAGTTTTATAAACCTTTTCTGATACGATTGTTTCCTGAGTTGTTTTGTTGTTTGAACAACCCACAACTGTTTGCATGGTTTGAAGTTCTGGCTCGTAAAGCTTTCCGCCTTTATATTTCTTAGAAACCAGCGTTAGCGTCTCTCCCGCTATGCCCACAGAATTGCATGAGTCTGCCGTGTACTCGAGAGCGATTTGAAACTGAACAACCTCGCCAGTTGATACAGTTACGATTTCCATTTTTTCACCGGCGAAGGCCGAGGTGATCGCAGTTAATGTGATGGCCGCAAATACGATTAAATTGTTCATGAGTTCTCCTAAAGTTAGCCAGGCGTTTGCCGGGGCCGTTGGTTTCTCCCCATAAAGCACGCCTCATCGGAATGCGTCAATTAACCTTGTAAAGGTTACTTACAAGGGGACGTGTCCAGAGGCATCTGATCTCTCACATGACTCTGAATATACTCGCGAAGCACATCGGCTTCGGCGCCAGGAACACATATGAGCGTTTTTTTCATATTTCCTGTTCCAACCAAAGTGTAAAGAAGGGCGCTATACCCATCGCTTGTGTAAATTGTCGCTTCACCAAAAGGTCCGCCGAGGGCTGCATCGATGCCCTCCACTGTCAGCAGTTCGAATTGGGCCACGGTATCGATCTGCGCGATCAGCAACTGAACTTCAAAGGGCGATAATTTTTCGTCCTCAAGAAAAGTCGTCTGGCCCATAAGAGACTCCTGTCGCATGACAGTTCCATCGGAAAGCACCACGAAGCCGCTGCGGGTGATTTGATTGCCCATCTCGTACCTCAGCAAAATTCGCGTGGTCTCTGCGCCAGCGGAATCATATGAACAAAATAGCATCAAAAATCCTAAAATTGATCTCATCGGAAACACCTTTTGTTGAAATATTTAAAAAAAAGGCCTCGGAGTTAACCAAAGGCCTTTTATTCAATCTAAAATTTTTCGACCGTCTGCAGTCTTAATCGCAGAATAGACTGCCCTGAACTGGCAATACCGATGGAGTTTGTTGAGGGCGGATCACAACATCAAAGGAGCAGGCCTCTACGAAAACTTGAAAAGTTCCGTTACTTTTTGAAATACCCATGATTGGACCTAGGTTATATTTTTTAAGATAAGCTTTTACGTTTTTGCTATTTACAATCATTTGGCCTTGGGCTTGAAGTTTGGCTTGAGCTTGAGCATCCGTTTTTCCGGTGTACTCTTCTGGCCACCATAAATTTGGAAGGTCCATACTCCATTGAGCGCTGGCGGCTGCAGAGAACGCAAGAACGGCTGCGAATACGATTTTTTTCATAATAACTCCTGTTAGTTTTAATTATTTGTTTGTTTTAAAAAACCCCTATGGCGCAAAGGAATAGCAATCTTTCCAGGGCAGTGCCAGAAAAATACCGGAAAATTGTATTTCTATAAGTTTTACAGATTCTAGGTCCTTCGCTTCGCTCAGGATGACGGATTAGAGGCCTTTTGTGATCACACCGACGGCGTTGTGTTGGTGGAGGCTTTCGAAATGGTGGGCTTTGATTTTGAAGTTTTTGAGCTCGTCGTATTGATTCAGCGCTTGTTGCATACGACGAAGGGCATCTTCGACAAACATCAAATTTTCGCCGTTAAGACGAGCAAATTCCTGCTCGTCTTCGCGCTTCACCGCAGTTTGCACAGGCGTTTTAAGGGCCCCTTCGATGGCGTCGATAAACTTAAGAATATCGATGCTCTCTTGGCCGTCTTTAAAAATTAAATTTACATCGGCGCGGCTTCGTTGGCTGTGGGGAGAGGCAATTTGATTTTGCCCTAGCCAATTATAGATCTCGTCGAAGTGAATGGGATTTTTTGAAAACTGTTTTTTGAAAGCATTTTGCACAAGCTGGCGAGCCAGCGCAGCCGAACATGGACATGTGCTTGAATAGTACGCGCTAAAACCAAACTTCATTTTGAAATCATTGTTCTTTTGTACAAGAACTAACTGCATGGGATAGGTCTTCCACCCTTTGTTGTCGCTAATGAGGGCTTTGCGCTGTATGGGCTGCTGCCAACGAAGAGTCACACGGGCTTGATCGCTGAGACCTTGTTGTGAAGTGATGAGCTCCCGCATGGCTGTTCTCAAAACCGGAAGAGTTAATTTTTGCTTGAGAAGTTTTTCACCGACCGCCAAAAACAAGCGCGACATATGAATGCCTTTAGCACTGGGATTTAAAATATTAACGTGCACGCGAGCTTTGGCTACGCACGACTCCCCCATAAATTCGAAGGGAAGAGTGATCTCATCCATCCCCACCCAATCGATGGGGCTGTAGATCACTGAGCTAGAGTGAGAGGCAATATCTGGCATCTCGCCTTTATTTACTTTTTTCATCAGCATAAATCTCGCATCCTCACTCACATATTGTGTCTTTATTGCAATTTGTCGAGGTGAAGTCAAATTTCGCACGTTTTACGAGTCAGATCGTACAATAGTTTACGGCAATGTAAACAAAAATTGAACAAGACATAAAAAAAGGGAGCTTTTTAAGCTCCCTTCAAGCAACTAACTCTAATTTAAGGAGAACATATCTAATGGCAAAATCAGTATGCCACGATCATGCCTCATCTCAAAGTTTATCACTTAGCATTAGGACCTTATTTCTAAACAGGGTTTTCAATTGAAAACCCGTTGAATTTTTACAACCTTTGTCTAGACTAACAGTAAGCACCAACCAGGACGGAGCCCCATGAAGAAACTAATTCTATTTATTTGCAGTTTTCCGGTTTTTGCCTACGCAAACGTCGTTGGTGTGGATACGCAAAACTTCAACCCCACCACAAGTGGCTTAGACTTCGTGACTGTGCATTCCTCAAAGACTTTGTCGCCAGGCGTAATAAATTTTGGCTTCTTCTTAAACTACGCTGTAAACACTCTGCCTAATTATGAGGACACAAGCACCGCCAGTCGATTTGAGCCCAAAGACTCCCTGCTCTCCATGGATCTCAACATGGGTTTTGGAATTTTAAACAACTGGGACGTGGGGATCAGTCTTCCCCAAGTGCTCTCGCAAACAGTGGACGAAAACTCCACCGCCTTTCGCGGCCAGTTTGAGCAAACGGGGATCAACGAAGTTCGCCTCAACACCAAGTATCGCATCTGGGATGCGATGTCGCAGGGAATTGCGGTGATCGGCTCGGTAAACTTTTTTCTGATCGAAAACTTTCCATTCACTGGCGACCAACCCGGCCCCACCTACAACCTCGAAGTGGCTTACGACAACACCATCAATCAATTCACTTGGGGCATAAACCTTGGGTACCGCGCCCGCGATCCAGGAACTCCCATTACCATCGGAACAACGACGATTCAGCCCTTTGGCAATCAGTACCTGGCATCGGTGGCAGGAAGTTACTACTTTACAGATTGGGATTTTAAATTGATCGGCGAAATCTATGGCGCCATCCCCGCAGAGGAGATCGCCTTTACGTCGGATCGCGATCAATCCGTGGCCGAAGTGCTTTTGGGCGCCAAGTGGGACATGATGTACGATATCGCCGCGCACTTTGGCATTGGCTCCGAAATCGTGCACGGCACGGCTTCGCCCGACTGGCGCGCCTATGCCGGTATCAATTGGACTTTTGGACCAATCTTTTCGTCGGGCGAAGATGCGCAAGCCTCTGACTATATAGTGGACGAACTCAATGAAGAGATGGCCAATGTAGGAGAAGCAGCTCCGGCGCCCGAAGCCCCCGTCGCCGCTCCCGATTACACCTATATCGACGAGCCAGACGCCTTCATGGCCGCTGCTCCAAAAACTGACGAGCGGTTTCTCGCCAAAAATATTTTGTTTGAGTTTAACGGCACCTCTGTGCGCGAAGACTTTAAGCCCTACTTGAAAAAATTGGCCGATTATTTATTAAAGGGCAACGGCTTTAAGAAGCTAGTTGTCATTGGTCACACCGACTCCGTGGCAAGCGACAGTTATAATTTGAATTTAAGCATCAAACGCTCACGCTCGGTGGCCGAAGTGATCAAGGGCTATTTACCGCCTGAACATCGCGAAAAAGTTCGCGCCGAGGGCGAAGGCGAACGGAGCCCCATTGCCAGTAATCGCAATTATCAGGGCCGCGCTTTAAACAGACGCGTGGAATTTTTTGTAAAACGTGAGGGCGCCGCCGAAATGGAATCTGCAGGAGTGCTCAACTCAGCAACTCAGCTTGGAGCAAACCCAGGCAAAGCCGCAGCACCCACGTATCCAAAACCGAAACCAGCTCGGAAGCGCAAAAAATAATGTCGAAGGAGCTTCACGCCGCGCCACCGCGGTGGCCGTGGGTTTTGTTTGGTTTATTTTTTTTGCTGTTCGGTGGGTCTTTACTTTATAGCGCTCACTACCGTGACGGCCAGCCATCGGCCGCGCAGCTAAACCCCAGCGAGCTCGATAAAATTATAAAATCACCTGATCTACAATTAGCAAACGTCCTCTACCAATCTCGCTGCGCTGTTTGTCACGGCGAACTTTTGCAAGGAAGATCGGGGCCGAACTTGACCGATGCCTACTGGATTTATGGCAAAGGAACCGCCACTGAAATCATTCATATTTTGCGAGTGGGCGTGATCACCAAGGGAATGCCCGCCTGGGAAAATGTCCTGCAAGAAACTGAAATGGCGCAACTCACCGCCTTGATTCTTACCAAGCAGGATTCAAACCCACCAGGCGCCAAGGCGCCTCAGGGTGTAAAAACGCGGTGATTGTAAGTTAGTCTTCGCACATAGGAATGGAAACCTCGTTAGCTCCGGCTGTATTCCCATCGATAAAATCTTCATTAAAATAAAGCGACGAGTCCGTGGAGTTGGGATCCAAAAGCTGATCCAGCTTTCGCCCCTCATTAAAAAACTTAGTACAATAAAACGAGTACTTTGCATATAAACAATCACCCATCTCATCATAAATTTTTTCGTTTAACTGCAAAAGTTCATCTCTCTTACCTGCGTCGAGTCGTTGAAGACGCGCTTTAAAAATATTGCTTCGTTGATCAAAACGCGCGCTAAAACTCAATCGCGCCGGCTTTAATGGGGCGACTAACAATGTCGACGGAAGCATTTTGTAATCGATGTAGTTGGAATAGAAACCGGGCATGTAAAAAACAAATGGTCCACGTGTACGCATCGCTACCGAAATACAGCGCGGGGTTTTTGGAAAACGATTTCGCAGTTCATGCTGCACGACTGTTTCGGTAACGGGCAAACTCATCACCTCAGCAATTTCATCAAAAGCTTCAGATTGGAAAATCGAATTCATAAAATGAGTATTGAAGTCTTCCCATTGAACTTGGGTGGCCTCGGCAAGTAAACTTTCATACTTTTCTTGCTCCGGGGCCTGCACCTGTTTCGCGTAGATCATTGTAAACCAATCTCCGATTGCAGACTGCCGCTCGTTTTTATCGTCGAATACACAGGCCGGGCTAGGCTGCTCATTGAGATTTGCAATACAGTGCGCGTTTGTTCCGCCGGCGTACTTGTTGTCGATGGATTGGCTCTGTCCCATGAACCCCCATATGTTGGAGCTTTTTTCAACGGCCATGCTGATAGCTCCCATTAAACGCTGATCGGCGCTTAAAATACCAGTGCCCGAATTACCGTGAATCACTTCGGTATCACACACCAGAGACACCAAAGGATTCTGTGCGTGCACATAATACGTCGAGTACAAGCTATTCATTTTGGAGGTGCAAGAAATTTTTCGGATTTTTCCCGTGATGGAAAATGTTGTTGAGTTGCCATTGCTTTGAATAACCGATCGAGAAAAATAAACAGGAAATGCGCTGATCACTGTGTCTTTGGGAATTCCCTCTGTTTTTATACTCACTGGCGCACGGGTGGAGTTAGAAACCAGCTCGAGAACAGCCCAGTCGGGATGCAAGGACGCTGTAGCTGTATAGGCAGCACTCAAATCTAAAACCGACTTGCACTTTATTTTTTCTGCGGGTTTGTTGAGAGTCGGCGGAAAAAATACTGTGATGTTGCTACACGCAGCTCCTTTGCTTAAGGCATTGTCGGGCAAACAGTGCCTGTTGGTTAAAACTTTGTTGGGGGCAATCAGTGTTTGGGAACACGTTCCCCCCTCATAACTTGTCGAGTAATAGGACTTTTTGGTTTCTATAAAAAATAATCCGCCTGAAGCCTCTGGGCAGCCACCGGGAGTTTCGCAGTTGACTGAGAGGCTACTTAAAACCTGCTGCGCTTGTTGTTCGTTAGCAAAATCAAAGCGGTAAACATGTTTTGGCTTTTCCGCCTCCAGACATTGGGTCAGCAGGGGAAGGGCTAAGCAGAAAAACAAAAAGCGTGTGCGTAAAAACATAGAAACCTCAAAAAAAAAGCCCTCATTCTGGAGGGCTTGGTTAAACATTCAATATTTTGATTTATCTAGAACCACGATTACAGTAACGAACTGTGATCTTGTTGCCTTCACGAGGGCAACCGCGAACCAGGCGAACGTAGCCACCTTGTTCTACTCTGTGCTCAACACGGCGTCCATCAACAGTCACTGCTTCTACGTTGGCTGCATTCAGCTCTACGGCTTTGCCATTGGCATCTTTGATTTGTACTCTTTGATAAAGTGAGCTGTTCATACCTTCGGCTATGGAGGCACCGGCGGCAGCGATCGAGGCACTGGCTTCGGCAGAACTGTAAGCAGTTGTTGTTGAAAGCGATGCAAGGTCGAAGACTTTGGACTTCACATTGTTTTGTCCGAGGGCGCCTAAAAGATCGATAATTCCGCGACCGATTTCGTTTTGTCCACCAGCAGGAACTCCGTTTTCGCCTGTGTAAACAAAGGCTGACATGTGGATATTAAAGTGTTGGCTCAGGCTGATGATCTCTTGTGCTAGCGTTTGGCTATAGCCGCGGCCGCCGTCAGAAACGTTCATGTTGATACTGTAGTTTGTAACGTCTTGTACGCAATGTCTTTTGCGAGCGATTTGCTCAGACGTCATGCCGCGTTCGTCGGAACGAATTCTAGCGTAAACCGGAAGCGTCGAAGGAACTTCGCCAATCGTACAAGCGTCGTTCTCATCGCCGATAAAGTGAATATTTAGAATGTCTTTATCTTGCATTCTCATCAAGCGACGGTACTGGTTATTTTTTAAAACAGCCATAAGATTTGCTGTTAACAATTCTCCACCATCAGAAATTCCAGGTGAGTTGTCTGTTTGCATATGAAGAATTTTATTTTTTAAACGAATTAAGTTATTACGACGAGTTGTTTCGGTGTGGTCAAAACGGAGAACATCGAGATCTTCGCTGGCGTATTTAAAAAAGTTATTTCCGCGAAGAGCTGAATGATAACTTTCGGCCGAGTGACCCGTGATCACGCCCAAGTGGATGGGAATTTCGCGAGCGATGGTGTTTTCGTACATTTCGATCAAACCTTTTAGCTGATTAAAACGTTCGGTCACATTGGATTTTGATCCATCCATTGCAACGACAACATGAACTGTCTTGGGAGCGTTGTTAGAATATTCATAGTTATAGTCTTGGCACTCGCTCTGTGGAGGTGGAGTGTTTGGCTGTGGCTGCTGGCACGTGTTGTTGCGACGGCAGTCGTAAGGGGGCTGACTGGGTGTTGGATTGTGGGTGGGCGGCTTTGTCCGTGGATTGTTTGTTCGCTCTACGGGTTGCACGGGTTGAGCTTGCGTCGCTGTAAACTTTGATTTCGAGCATGCTATCACGGTGGGCAGCACGATCAAAAGCAACAGGCTCTGTGCGATCTTGGTTTGTAAGCTCAACATAATTCCTCCAGGGTTTATGGCCCTTTTAAAAGTTCTTCGTTTAAAAGATGTGCAAACTTCATCCCACACTATGGGACCAGCTAAATACATGAAATGACGTAGTTTTTAAAAAGTGGCCGTAGCGACTTCGCAAAATATGTCACTTTGGCATGATAGGAGTGCGCGAGGATTGTCGCTTTTTTGCCCAGAACGATGACGGTTCTATAACAAATACATCACGGTCGATTTACCTGGAACATGTGTTTTCCGTTAGAAATTAATTCGTTAGTACAAGCAGCGCAGATACTCAATCACAGTTTGCTGCCAACCCATTTCCAAAGCGTCACATACAAGAGCATGACCGATGGACACTTCCTTCACCATGGGGATGGTTTGCACAAAGTGTTTGAGATTGTGCAGATTGAGATCATGGCCGGCGTTGATTTCGAGTCCCATGGAGTCTGCCAGCTGGGCACACTGAAGATATTTGGCCGTGGTTTCTTTTTGCGCCGGCGAGCCGAAATGATCGGCATAGGCTTCGGTATAAAGTTCGATGCGGTCCACGCCCATGTCGCGAAATTCCAAAAGTTCCTGAGTGGTGATATTTTGTGGGTCCACAAACAACGACACACGAATGCCTTTTTCCTTTAACAAAGGAACGGCTGTTTGCAGGGTTTTTTCGTTGCCCTGCATGCGCCAACCAGCGTTGGAGGTCAGAACATGGGGAGGGTCTGGAACCAGGGTGCACTGAGCCGGCAGGATATCGGTGCACTTGATGAGGAAGTCGTTTGTGGGATAGCCCTCGATGTTTAGCTCCACAGAGATGTGGGCCTTCAGCAGCTCCACGTCACTCCAGCGAATGTGCCGCTCATCGGGCCGAGGATGCACGGTGATCCCATGGGCGCCATACTCAATAATCTTCAGCGCCGCCTGCAACACATCGGGCGTATTCCTGCCCCGAGCATTCCGAATCGTAGCCACTTTATTTACGTTTACGCTGAGTTTTGTCATTGATTAAATCTGCAAGATTTTTATGAGATTGTCACTTGGTATTGGTAGGGATACGTGGAATAGCTATGCCACCCTTTTTTCTGGGTGCGGATTGTCTTCATCCAAAATATAATCACAATCTCTACATTTGAGGATGTATACGCCTTTACTGTTTTTATTCAAAAAAAGTAAGCCGTGACCATTTGGGCAGACGTCTTCGTCGTCACTATGAAGCTCTGAGTGCCTCTTTAAATTACGGACCTCAAACAGGGTCACCTCTTCGGTTTCGAAACCTTTGAGTACAATTGACTTTATTGGAATGAATTCCAGAGTAGCTAGTAAATCAGTCTGCTTATTTTTGATAGCAATAACAGTCTCTTTAGTTAGAACAATACCATTAGAAGGCGCTATGCCGTTTATTCGAGACGCTAGATTAATTACTCTGCCAATGGCTGTGTAGGATCTCACGTGCAAATCGCTTCCGTAAAATCCAACTGTAGCATTCCCTACCGAAATTCCCACTCTAACTTCAAAAGCGCCATTCCATAATTCTTCATATATCTTTTTTTTCGAATGTAGTCGATCTAGTACTTCAAAAGCGCAAGATAATGCTCTTTCAATATAGTCATCTTGTGGAACAGGATTGTTGGTAAAACCCATAACGCCGTCCCCCAGAAACTTATCTACGGTAATATCATACTTCAAAAATAGTCCCATTACGTCTTCAACATACATCGAAATCACTTTCTGCATTTGAGACGGACTTATCGTTAACAATTTTTTTGTTGAATCTTTAATGTCGATGAAAATTGCGCATATATCGGACTGGTAAAGTTCAGCTTTAATGTCCAAACTTCCATCGATAATGCTTTTAATGATTTGCGGGCTAAACTGTTTACTTAAAGTTTTTAGCTTCAGCGCCTCGGAAGATTTTTTATCGATAATTAAATCTCGGTTCAAAATTTCATTTTCTAATTCAAGACGTAAGACGAATTCGCGATCATTAAGTCTTTCAAAAAAAAGTCGACCTACGGTGCAAATTGTCGCAACTGAGAGCAAAAAAACTGAGTTTAAAAGAAAGTAAGTAGTACTTAATTCGTTGATCTTGAGTAGTCCAACGCCTAAAAAAGGAAAAACTATTAGGGCCATACATACAAAGTAATAACTCCACGTGAAGCGCAAGCCAGTTGCAACACCCACCATTATAAGAATTAGGCCAACGTAGTATGGAGAGTCCGCTGGCAAAATGGCTAGCATAATTTGAATTGGCAGCGCGCAGGAGGCGATGAAGACTACAGCGTACTTCTCAACGCGAGGCAAAGATCTCGCAGACTCGGAAATAATTTTATTTAAAACGAAAAATACTGCAATCGAACCAATTCTTAAAAGTAAAAAAGCTCCGAAGTGATCGCGATACCAAACGTAATCTGCGATTGAGAAAAGTAGATACAAGGGCAACACATACATCGAAGATGCAAAAGATACGAACGTGACAATTACGTCAGCACGTTCCTTATTTTTTCTCTCAATAGCTTCTGGTGCCATATAATTAATTCTTTAGTACACAAAATAAATTCACATTATTTGGCTCGGACTCTACTGTGCACTGCGAGCCGTTGATATTAAAAATTCGCTTTAAATCTTCATGACTTCTTAAAATCAAATACCAATCGAACAATGCCAACATTCCAAACGTATTTGGCGAACTGGTGTTAAAGTTTCCAATTACGAGAGAGCCGCCGGGGCTTAGAGACTTGAACAAACTTTTTGCAGCCCTCGTTGCCACTGCGTCCGAAAAATAGTCAAAAAGGCCAGCGGAATAAATAAGATCGAAATCTTCATCAATCCCATCGACAATGATTTCTTTAATGTTTTTCTTGCTTAGGTGAATCGTGAGTTTTTTATCAGCCTCGAGCAAGCACTTTCTAATATTCTGTTGAGCAAACTTCAAAGCGTCTTCATCTTGATCAAGTAGAAAAAACTCAACACGATCCAAGTCTTCTTGATCTAACTTATTGATTACATATTTTATTTCCTCAGCTGGCCCACAGGCAACGGACAAAATCGAAACCTTATTTTTTTCGCGAACGGTTGTTATGATTTTTTCGGAAAGAAACTTGACTCTATTCCTAACAGCCGAAGGCTCTTCATGTAGCTCAACTGCCCGCTCCATACACGAACCAAACAAAGAGTTCGCAAAACTATCTGATTTATAGATGATATTCATCATCTCAAAATCTCCAGCGTAACCTCGCGGTTTTGAGAAACTTCGCAATGTAAAAGGCGATTGAAAGATAAACTTCCCTAGCCGATACCTATAATATTCAAAAACGATCTTGTTGCTCTCAAAGTCGCCATGCAAGACTAAACTATTTAAGACGCTATTATTCGACTTGAGCTTTTTTTCGATTGAACGTCCAACGATATCGATAACACACTTTTCTGCTGTCACTTTTTTAGTGGAATTATCGTAGTGACTTACACTCATTTTTTTTACTTGCTCTTCCATTTCGTTAAGCCAAATATAAAGATCATCGATATAATTTTTTACAGAAAAATCAATGCCTCTGTATCTACTGTACCGCTCCTCAACATCTCTAACAATTTTGTGAGAATTAAAAATCTGAAATACTTCGTCGACTGGAAAAAGAGCGCCAAAAACCTCTGCGCCATAAGCGAAAAGATTTCCTTTTTGTTCTTTTCTTTTTATCTCAAGCGTAAACTCTTCGACTTTAAAGTCGTCGCCAAAAAATAGCTCCACATCGATTGTACCGCCGAGATCTATATTGTGTTCGGCTTCAAAAGCTAACCCAAAAAGACTGTAGTTAGTTAAGCTATACCGCCTTCCATCGTGATGAAGGAGCAAATTATCCAAACCAACGGCGTATCTTTCTTGCCTTATCTTGATCTCATGAACTGTACTGCTGCTGATCTTAGCTTTTTTGTTTTCCACAATTACTCCTGGTCTCCTCATAATATCGGCAAGACACCCTGGAAAATTAACGTCCTAGTCTTTAGTCTGAAAAGTTTATCTAGCAAAAGGACGATATGTGTCTATGGAAAAAGCTGCAACATCTGAGTCCATTGAGGAATCCTTTTCTTGGAAGTTTTTTGTGATTATTTCCGCCATGCATCTGGCTGCACTTGCGGGTATTATCTTTTTCACTACGAAAGGCGCCTTACTCACCTGGGCAGTTAGTCATTTTTTCTTTATTACTATCGGCGCATCCATTGGCTTGCATAGGTACTTTTCCCATCAGAGCTTTAAGGTTAAAACTATCTACATGGATGCTTTCTTGCACCTTGCCGCGACACTTTGTTTTCAAGGAGGTCCGATATACTGGGCCACTGCCCACCGATCACACCATAGATACTCTGAAAAATACGGAGACCCTCATAGTGCCAAGAGAGGTTTCCTATGGTCGCACCTCCTGTGGCTTATGTTCGAACGCCCAAACGGCTTTTCATATTTAAAATCATTAAAGTATAGCCCTGATCTTCGAAAAAATAAACTAACAAACTTTTTTGAAAAGCATTACCTAAATATAAATTTGTCTTTTTTGCTCATACTTTTAATTGGTTGTACACTTTGCACAAATTTTTCGCTTTTTTTCTTTCTTGGTCCCGTTAGAATAGTAAGCGTATGGCACTGTACTTGGCTCATAAATAGCTACGCGCATGGAGCGCGGATTTGCACAAGAGATACACAAATCAAGAATTCTAATCTTTTATGTATTTTAGTTGGGGGAGACGGCGAGCACAGTTTCCACCATAACTTTCCGAATTCCGCGAAACATTCGAACAAACGATTTTCGCTTGACTACGGCTACGCGACGCTGAAGGCCCTCAAAATGTTAGGTTTGATTGAGTTTCGATAATTTCTGGATTCGTTCAATCTACCAGTTTATTTTTTTTCGGATACGTCAGACAAATTTCAAATCCGTACCCTTTGTTTCTGTACGTCATCCCACCACCAACTTCGGATAATCGTTTTTTAATCATCCATAACCCAAGACCAGAGCTTCCACTTGTTATCCCTCGTGCAGATAAATTTTTTAAAATTGTTTCGCTTACTCCCCCCGAGTTATCACTTACAGTTATTTTAAATTCCTCCAATAAGTTCTCCAGCTCGATGCTTACTTCGGCGTCCACTGAATTTCTCTCGGCAGCTTTAAACGCATTCAACAAAATTTCTGATAACGTGTTTTTAAAATCGTCCGTAAAATAATATACATACCCGTCGAAACTATCCGCGACCTTGATTGATATTTTCTTAAAAATACTACCCATTTCCAAACAGACTTCCTCTAAATTGGCCTTAAGGGTTTTGACTGAATACCAACTTGCATTGGCGTTTGATTTGTCATTAGATAAGTTCTCGAAAATGGTGTCGAACCTTTTTGAAATTAACAGAATACGACTTTTGTTTATAGTTTCTTCCTGAAGCGAAAAATTTAAACTCGTTATCGGAGCTTTTAAGTCATGAATTATGCTTTTCAAATGTTCGTTGGAGGAATTAATTTTTTGAAGCAACTTCCTTTCCGACTCTAAGTTACCTTCGATTCTCTTTGTCTTCAAATTTATTTTATAAACGTTTCGAACAACATTTATTATCTCAAAAATCATAACTACAATAACAAGCCCAGCTAAGTTTGCATAGCCCTCTCGGTAAGCCTGCCCCCTGTAAACATCGAAAAATGCGATCGTCAGAACAATCAAAAAGTTTGCACGTACCCCTAGTTTCAGGTTTTTTTTGCAAACAGCGTATAACAAACCGCCAACAATCACAATAAACGCCATAGAAAGCATAAGAAATTGATCGGTAGCTCTGTGATTTAAAGAAACAACTATGCTAACGGCAAGAAAAATTACATACACGTTTCTAAATTTCTTACTAGATATTATTGGAATTTTATCTAGCATGTAAAAGTAAGCAATTAAAAACGTGCCAACCATTTGAATTAGGTGTGCATAGCCTATTTCTATGGAGACAAAGTAACCTGGAACGTGAGTAAGCATCAGCATGGTTATACCAATACCAAGCCCTAACAATTTAAATTGGCGTACATTCATAACGAATAAAACAATCGTTCCTATAATCGATAAGAACAGACTAATCGTAGCGGAAAGAATATAGCTTAAATCAAAAAGAAACTGGTCTGGAGGAGATTTACTAACAGCGAAGGGAAATTTATTTAGCGAGATATAGTATTCTAACTGAACTGTTGACTGGAATGTGACTTTTTTAGAATGCTTTAAAAGATCACAATTAACTAATATCCTATCAAGAACTGACTTTAGGTGCCATGCCTGATCCATTTCGTTTGAATAAATTCGCGTCGTGTCCACAAAAACTTCCTGCCTACCTTCATAGGTCTGAGGAAAAACTATGTATCTGGCGCGGCCGTCTCGACACACGCTCTGAATTGTTTGGCTCTCAATGGTCAGGCGGTAGCTACCATCGGTCTGTTTGGCCCATTGCTCCACTACAGACCAATTCGGGTCGGGCTCGTGCGGGATTTGTTGCACCCCCAATAAATGATAAAACATCATCAACGCACCAAGAGCCCACTGGTCTAATTGAGTTAAAAACACAGACATCATTTGGCTTACTCGGCGGTGTGGTCGGCTTTCATTTTTTCAATGTTGGCTTTGCACTCGGAGGAGAGTTCGGCCATTTTGGCTTTCATGCAGTCTTTGATGCGACCTTCACCTGGTTTTACACCGGCGCAAAGTTTTTCGCGATCGGCTTTACATGGGCCCGCGTGGTTTTTCATTTGTTCTTTTTTTTCATCGAGCTTTTGCTGGCACTCGGCCGACATTTTGCTTTTGTTTTCTTCCATACACTGGATCATTTCGGGGCCGCGCTTTTTGCCTTTGCATAGATCCATCATTTGCTTGCGACATTCCTTCATTTCGCCATGCCCGCCGGCGTGCATTCCTTGGTGATGGTCGGCAAAGGCTGAGATTGAAAATACAAAACTTGCTGCGATAACTATCCATGTTTTCATTTTGAAACCTTTCGTTGATTGACTGTAAATGAGCTTAACGGAAATTCTTTACGAGGAGAACGATGGACTTTCCGCCTAGACGGAGGTCCTGCAGCTTTTCTAAACAGAATTAATTACTCATTGCCTGAATAGCAGCAGCATAAAGCATGATCTGCTTGACCATGGCTAACAGCCCGTTGGCTCTACTTGGTGAAAGATGGGATTGAAACCCCAGATCTGAAATAAACGTTGGGGGATTTGCTAAAATGTCGGATGGCTGGGCCAATGAATACACCCGAAGGAGAATGGCGACCAGTCCCTTCACGATCATCGCATCGCTGTCTGCGAAAAGTTCGATTTGCCCAGCGGGGTTTTTTTGAGCATGCAGCCACACCCGCGACTGACATCCTTTGACTAAAAATTTATCATCACGATAGGCCACTGGAAGGTCGGGCAAACTTTTACCGAGATCGATCACGTATTTATAACGCTCTTCCCACGACTTAAAACGTGTAAAATCGGCTACGAGTTTTTGTTGTCTGTCGGCCACTTCGCTCATACTCATGCAACTACCGGAGTTTGGCTTTTTCGGCAAGGAGTTCTTGATGCAGTTGTCGTCCTTTTACACCTAAAAGTTCCATCACGGCACTCTCACCTAAGCCGTCCACATATTGCTTCGCTTCGGCGTAAAACGTGCGCGCTTTTTCGCGGTCTTTCAAAAAAAACTCCTCCGGCCACGTTGCGTTTTTAGTAACTGCCGTGTCCTGCAAATACTCCTTGGCGCGAGCGACTTCTTCCAGCGTCCACCCTTGGTGATGCAAAAAATCCTCAAGCAAAGCCCACTCCAGCAACCAGGTCCACTCCTCAGACTTGTTCCAATAGTAGGCGCCCGCTTCGGCGTAGCTACTTTTGCAAAAAAAAGTACGGCACACGGTGGGGCGATTATCCCAAATTTTGCACTGCCCATTTTGTTTTTGAAAAAACGTACACAGCAAAGTCGCATCAGTACCAAACCCCCACTTGCCTTTTTTGGCAAAATACTTTCGGTAGCGAATGTTAGGTGTGAGCCCTAAAATTAAAAAGTCCCACTCCTGCATCAACTCGTCAGAGAAGGTTTCGGAATTTACAAATCCGCCCACTAAAAAATTCGCGATGAACGGGCGATAGGTGCAGCATTTTAAATCCACAGAACAGCGCGAGCAATCCACCGCGGACTCGCGCACAGAAATTTGGGTTAATAAGTGTTGGTAATAGTTCATATCAATCGCTCTTATGTAAGCGAAATAACTAACATATTTTTTTGAAAAACCAAAAAAATAATTTGCGAATTTTGCGCAGACCACCTACGTTGTTTGCGGGGCGCTTGCAAATGACTGCAGGCACGATCACAAGGAAGAAGAGGGGGGAGTATGGTGAAATTTTTCACTTTATTGGCAATAATGTTCTCGAGCATTGAAAGCGCGAGCGCTGAGGGCTCGATGATTCGCTTGCAAACGGGTCAATCTCAGCAGAGTTACGAAAGCGAGCACCACGTAAAACTTAAAATGGTCTCTCAATATCTTCGACTTTACGAAGTTCTTAACGACACAGTTTTTTTCAACATCGACACGCCACCCTTTCGGCGTCAGTCCATCAAGCCGACACGCTTAGCGAATGTCATTCCGAACCACCCTGTTCAGATGCGTTCCAACGCTGCCATCGACGTGTTATCAATTACTCCGTTATCTACAGATCCGCTTCTCCCCCAACAGTGGAATTGGACCCTCGATAAAGACTCTGTCGGAATCAACATTGCCAAAAGCTGGCAACAGTTTGGTACCGGTGGAAAAAACGCACTCAAACAAGATATCGTGGTTGCCATCGTGGATGGGGGCTTTGACTTCCGTCACCCCGATTTGTCATTCAATCGCTGGCGAAACTGGAGCGAAGTTGCCGGCAACGGCATCGACGACGACGGTAACGAGATCGAAAGCGCTGATCACGGCACTCACGTTGCGGGCCTCATCGGTGCCCGCGGCAATAACAATCGCGGCATCGCAGGTGTGAACTGGCGCGTGAAAATTATGTATGTGTCCATGGGCCAGGCTCTGGCCGACACCGCGTCCACCATGCGCGCGTACTCGTATATTTTAAAACAAAAGGAGCTGTGGCTGGCCACAAACGGTAAAAAAGGCGCCAACGTGGTCGCCATCAATTCGAGCTTCGGCATTGATGCCGAAAAATGCTCAAACAGCGATTTTGTAATTTGGAACGAAATGTTTAACAGCCTGGGGGAAAAAGGAATTCTTTCGGTGGCTGCCACGTCCAATTGGAACATCGATGTGGACACCTTTGGCGATATTCCAACAAGCTGTGAGAGCCCGTTTTTGATTTCCGTTACAAATAGCACCCGCAGCGGCCTAAAAAGCGATGCAGGCTTTGGCACCACCGCCATCGATCTTGCCGCTCCCGGCGAAGAAATCCTCTCCACTGGCGAGCGACAATTTAGCGGTGATCCCTCACCCTACTCCGCGCAAACAGGAACTTCGTTTTCGACTCCGCAAGTTGCAGGCGCTGTGAGCTATCTTCACAGCGTGATGGCAGTCGAGCGTTTGTCGCAAAAGCCCTCCGACTTGGCTCTTGAGATTAAAGACGCTTTGCTGCGCACAGTAACGCCCACTATGGATCTTAAAAACTTCACGCAATCTGGTGGAGTCTTAAATGTTCACGCAGCAAGCCTTGTTTTTAAGCAATCAAACGAGGTTTTAGCGTCTCGTTAGAAGCAGCGCATCCCCCCTAGGTACTTAGTACCTTTTATGGTTATCATCGTCGCTCCCATAGTTTATCAAAGGAGTGACGATGAAGTTTTTAGTTTTTACGATGCTGCTATTTTCGCAGTGGGTATTTGCAAATGTTGAGACGCCAGAGAAATCTACAGTAACCCGTGACACCCTGATGAAGGGTTTAAAAATTCCCGAAAAAAGAGATTATACTCTGAGTAAGAAGATCACTCCTTGCGAAGATTTCCACAAATACGTGTGTTCTGAAGTGGAAGGCAAGTTTAAACTTCCTGCCGATCGTGAACGCTGGACTTTTTCGTTCACGGATATCGCAGAAAAACTTTTGCACAGTAAAAAACAATTTTTTAAATCCATCCAAAACTACACACCGCAAACTGAGCGCGGCCAGCAGTTCAAAGATGTTTACCTTGCGTGCATGAATCAAAAATCTTCGACCAGCGAAGAAAAACAAAAAATCATCGACGAAAAAAATCTCATCAGCAAAGTGGCTTCTTGGGATGAACTCTCGAATCTCGCCCAATCTCGCATCGATCAAGGGTTGCCAAGCTTTGTCGACTTTTTTGCCGAAGCGAACAAAGAAAACCCATTAAAAAACGATGCGTTTTTGTCGGCAGACATGCGCACTCTCCCCGAGCGCAGCTACTACGAAAACAAAGCGCTGATGAAAGACTTCGAAAAGCTTCTGGTTGATTTTTTTAAAACCGTAAAAGCCGACAAACCCGAGCAGCGGGCCAAATGGGTCATCGACTTCGAAACTCAATTGGCGATGAAGTACCCGCTTCCTAAAGAGATGCGCGAGCGCTTTACGCAAAAACGCGACATCGATAAAAAAGAATTCTTAAAAAAATATCCAAACCTCAAAATGGACCGCTTTATTGCGCGGTTACCTGCAAAAACAGTTCTGATTGATCTGGTGCCTGAGTCCAACGATTTTTTTAACACAGCTTTAGCAACGATGCCGCTTGAGCAACTCAAAAGCACGTACATGTTCCACAGCATCTCGGGCTACCTGGACGACTCGAGCCCGACCTTTTTTAACAAGTACTTTAAATTCCGCCACAAATACCTGGGTGGACCTGCTCAACGCTCGCCGCGCGACGAACGCTGTACAAAACTTGTCATGAGCAACTTTGGAATGGAATTGGATTACGAATTAATTAATATTCTTTTTCCAAATTTTCCGCAGGAGCGTATGATCACCGTTGGCGAAAGTGTTCGCAAATCCATCATTGCCGGCCTCGAAAAAAACACCTGGCTTGAAAGATCCACTCGCAAAGAGGCGATCAAAAAAATTGAAAAAGCAAAACTCTATCTTGTTAAACCGCAAACCGACAAAGATTGGGATTTTGTCCCGATGCAAAAGTACGCGACCAACGCTCCTTATAGCAACATGGAGCTGTACCGCAAAACGCGTGTCGAGAAGCAACTTAAAGAGCTTTCTGAAGAACGCAATCCAAGCCGCTGGGAGTACATGTCTCCCCTGGTTGTAAACGCTTACTACAATCCACCGGATAACAAGTTCGTGCTTCCGCAGGGAATTTTGCAATTTCCATTTTTCGATCCCGGCGTGACTGATATCGAAAACATTGCCGCCATCGGTGCAGTTGTTGGCCACGAGTTAGGTCACGGTGTTGACGACCAAGGTTCGCAGTACGATTACCAAGGCAAAGTGCGAAAGTGGTTTACTGATAAAGACCTCGAATCTTTCAAAGCCCGCGGCGCAAAATTTGTGGCACAGTTTGATAAAATCGGCCACGACGGAAAGCTCACCCTTGGCGAAAACATCGGCGACCACGTGGGCCTGACCTTTGCTTACAATGCGGCCTTCCCCGATGCTCCGAAAGCTACCGTCGACGACAAACAGAAGTTTTTTGTCGCCTACGCGCGCATGTGGTGCAACGTTGCTACGCCTTCGTATATCACTCGTCAGCTAAAAACCGATCCGCACTCTTTGGGCAAAGAGCGTATTAACCAGCAAGTGATCCATATCGATGGTTTTTACGAGGCTTATAATTGCAAAAAAGGCGACAAGATGTTTGTCGATTCCGGCGATCGCATTCGTATTTGGTAAAAGTCTAATTCATCAGCAGGAGCTTCGATCGAAGCTCCTCGTGATTGCAACGCAGGTCGCAATCTTCTCTGGCAACATTCTAACCTCAGCATATTTTACATTGTTACAAATGCGGTATTTACCTTTGAAAAGCGCAACCCCATATTGCCATTCTGCATTTCGGGGATTTGGAGAAACGCAAAACAAGGGGTTGCTATGCGTGTGTTGGGGTTTTTGGGGATTTTACTTTCTTTTTCATTGGCGTCTGCAAACATCGAACTCGATCTTGGTTTAACTTACAACCCCGACACGGGACGTGTGCTGGATGCTGAAAGTCGCCCTCTTGACCTTCTTCTCGATCGTGGACTGCGCGCTCAAGATATCAAAATTACAGAAATGGCTGTTCGCGAAGGAAAGAATCTTCTCCTCATCCACGCTAACTATTCCTTTTTTCTTTTTCAAAAAACAAATGCTGTGATTGGTTGGACGATAGTGGAAACTGCGAGCAATGAGTTCGCAAAAACGTATCGACAAAACGTTTTTAGCCTAAAAATTAACCACTCTGAAAAGTTCGGGATCTATGTACTGACAAGTCTATCGGGAGCACCAGGGCAAAGTTCTTCATATTATTTCAACGAAAACCCTTCCTTGAACCCCCAGGATACAGCTCGATTAGAGGACGCCGTTAAAAACTGGCTAGATTTTCACTTTAACACCACTCCCCTTGATGCCTACTTAAACGACAAAGTAGGCGATCTGGGTTTGCGCACTATCGCTACAAAGATGGAAGACGTTCACAAACCGATAGTCAACAACGGCAAACCCCAAATCCCAACAATCCCGGTTATAAACGAGCGCGGTGAGCGTACTGATGGCTGGACACTCGTGGAATCCTTTACGTCTGATTATTTAGAGGATGTGAAAAACGAAACCTACGAACAGATTGATGAATTGCGTGTCATCGAAGATCGAATTCTTAAAAACTTTTTAAAAGTCGAAGGTGGAAGCGTAAAACTTCTAGCCCCAGCTGGAGTTGGAAAATCCGTCCTTATGCGCAGAATTGCTTACCGCCTGCGCGTTGGCGATGTTCCAGAATCTCTTAAAAAATATAGAGTGCGTTTCTTTTCTGCTGCCTCCCTTGAGGCGGGCTCAAAGTTTGTCGGCACCATCGAAGCGCGAATGAATGCTATGATTGAAGTCTCAAAACAAGTGCCCTTACTTTGGTTTGTTGATGAGGCCCATAGTCTTGTGGGCGCAGGAATTTCGGAAGGTCGCCCCACAAATATTCTGCAATCGTTAAAGCCCTCGCTCGCCTCAGGCACCGTGAAGTGGCTAGCTGCTTCTACCCCCAGCGAGTGGGCGGCAGCCTTCGCAACGGATGATGCCATGGATCGACGTTTTGTTCGCGTGGATCTCACTATACCCGATAAAGAGTTGTTGCTAAAAATTCTCAACAAATGGCTGCTGAAGTACGACAAAGCTCCTCTCGCTGAAGCTCTTCTTGAGAAAGTTATTTTTTATTCCAACGAGTTTGGAGTTGAAGGAGCTCAACCCTCAAAAGCGACGTTGCTGTTAAATGAAGTTTACGCAAACGCCGATTTTAAAGATCAAAAATCGCCGATCACGGTGGAGAATATTCAAGAAGCCGCTCAAGAACTCTACAACGTGAATCCTTCGGAAATGGAAGTGGACAAAATCGCCGAACGCTTTTCCGTTCTACAAAATAAACTGCAAGAAATTATTGGGCAGGATCCTGCCAAAAGTGCGATCATGGCGCAAACCGTGCAAATCATGGCCGGAATGCACGACCGCACAAAGCCGCGCTATCGTTTTATGTTGTCGGGAGACAAAGGCCTTGGAAAAACCGAAATCGTAAAGCTTTTTGCCCAGGCTATGAATCTTCCAGAGGGTCGCATTGTGATGAGCGAATTTGCATCGCCACACGAAATTGAATCTTTTAAAGCGCGTATCGCACAACTGGTGCGCATCCACCCAATGACCGTGCTGTCTTTTGATGAGTTCGAAAAAGCGCACCCCAAAGTTCAGCAAGCTCTTTTGGGAATTTTAGAGAGCGAATCCTTCACTTATACACTCCGCGAAGGCGGCGTGATTCGTTCTGCAACAGTGCAAATAAAAAATACCTCGGTATTTGTACTGACCAATGCCGGCGCCTCCTACCTCGCGTCCCGCCAGCTTGCAGAGCCAAAAGCGCCAAAGATTGGCTTTGCTCTCCCCGGCGTACAAGCCGAAAAAGCAGACACCCGACCTCCGTTTTATGAATGGGAATTCCGTCGGGCCATCGTCGCCGACGGAGTCGACTCCTACGTGCTGGATCGCATGGATTCAGTCATTCCATTTTGGTATTTTAGCCCAAAAGAATTTGCGCAGATTGTTTACATGCACACACAAAAAATCATCGACGGGATCAACAAAAACTCCGCAACGCAATTTTCCTTCCACAACCTCAATCAGTTCGCCGCGGATTTTACAAGGCGCAATTTTTACCCCGAAGCTTCAGCCCGGGATGTTCTGCGCACACTCAATCAATACATTCGCCAAACCCTAGCCTCCATCGCCCTCAACAACCCCGGCGAAAAAGTAAAGCTCGGCTGGCACGAAGGAAACCTGTACCTGATGGACGAAGCTCAAGTCGCCGAAAACGAACCCACAGCACCACCGCAAACCTTGAGCTGCAAAGAACTGTTTTAATGCGCTTTTAAGATTTTAAGAATGTTTGAATTTTTCGAAGGGTATTTTTTAAGACACGCCCATCCCTGGGCTCGCTCGCGAAATCAAACATCCTGTTTGCGAGAGGTCTTAAAAAGTACCCTTCGAAAAATTCAAACATTCTCAAAAACTTAAAAGCTCCCTCCGCCAAAAAACTTCACCTTCTGGCCGCAAGGACCTTCTACTAGGCATCAACGCATAAGAAAGTACGTGTGAAGTAGCACCGTATGCCTGAATTGCTGCTTAGAGATTTAGCGCGTTTGGAAAAGTTTGGACACACTTTCGTATCGTAATAAGTTCGTGAGAATACGTTCAGCGTGGAAATAGTCTTACTTTCAGATTTTTGGGATTTAGAATTTAAATTCTTGGAAATTCAAAAAGGTTCTTTTTAAGACCTCTCGCAAACAGGATGTTTGATTTCGCGAGCGAGTCCATGGATGGACGTGTCTTTAAAAGAACCTTTTTGAATTTCCAAGAATTTAAGTTCTAAATCCCAAAAATCCGTCAGGGCTTATTTCGTGACTGGCAAATCGTAAAGGGAGTTGTAAAAGCGAAATGGCATTCGGGCGGTAAAGAGTCCGAAGGTGATGGCGCCTGCTGTGAGGGCCACGCGGTAGGCGATCACTCCCTGGGCTGGTGAACCTGCCGCGCTGTAAAAGGAAGAGAGCGCTAAGAGGCCGGGCACAAGTGACAGGATGCCCATGGTTGAAAATACTTGGCTTGGCCAATTGTAAATTCGCGCTAAAAATAAACTCACCAGGCCCACGGTGAGCGAGGCCGAGAATGAGGCCAGTACAAAGAGATCTGAGTTTTCAAAGCGTTCTAAAACAAAAACGCTCAGCAAACCGCAAATCAAAGCGCCAAAAAAAGCGCGCTTCGGAAGATGAAAAAATATGCAAAACGACAGAGTCATAATGGAGTGACAGAGCATGGTAAACCACAGCGTCTGCGTGTAATCCTGCACTGGCGCCACCACTTTCGAAAGATCCTGTGCCATAAAACCCAAGCTGGTCATGCTGTTTTCGACGAGCAAATAGGAAACTCCCATCGCAACCAAAATAAGAATCGACTTCATCATCTTTACTGTGCCCGAAACAAAGTTGTGTTCCGCAAGCTCACTGATCGCCGAGGTCAAAGTGAGTCCGGGGACAATCAAAATTAAACTTCCAATCACAAACACGGGAACCGCAAGTCCCATAAAGTGCGACGCCAGCACTGCCGCAATAAAAGCCACCAAACAGCCGATAAAATCGTTAAACACCCCGCTAAATTTTAACTTCCGCGCCAGGGGTCTTTGCAAGATGTAAACGAACGCGGAAAGAAACCCGCTGAGAAGAGCTCCCACAAAGTTTCCGTAGCGCGGAAAGCTGGCCACAAAGCCGATCAGAAAAGCGGCCAGTGTAACGAATAAAAACCGATATTTTTGTGTACGGAAAGAATTTAAATTCTCTGCCGCCGCAGCAATCGTCATCTCGCCCGTGCTGATTTTTTCGAGGATGGAATCATAAAACAACATGTCGGTAAAGTTAATGGTGCTTTCGGTGGCGCGCTCAAGGGTGGTTACCACCTCGCCATCTTTTTTAGCGGTCACAAACACCGCCGTCGGGGTGGCGTACACGTCGCAGTGAAAACCATTCACTGGACCCGCTTGCATAATGCGCTCTTCTAAACGCGTGATGGGGCCGCCGGTCATCAAATATCCTCGCGCACACTCACCCGTCACTTTTAAAAAATCACTCATCGATGTTTTCATGGAAACTCATTCTCATATTTTAGATTGGAAAATAACAGATAAATTCGGAACCTCGGCCAGAAAGACTTTCGATTTCAATTCGACCACCCATTTTGAGCATGGAATTTTTAGCAATGGACAATCCAAGCCCCGTCCCGGCCACGCTGCCGCGAGCTTTGCCGTTTTGTACACGGTAAAATCTTTCAAACAATCGAGGCGCATGCTCTTCGCTCACACCCGGGCCATCATCAATCACTTTTAAAATCACAAACGCCGGAACTTTTTCCCACTGAACTTCTATTTTCGCGTTGTCTGGGCAATACTTAATGGCATTTTCCACCAGGTTTGTAAGCACCTGAAGCACCAAAAGTCGGTTTGCATGCACGGAGGGTGTTTTGTAGAGCACTTCGATAGAGTGGCCTTTGAGTTTTGCAGCGGCCGCCACTGTTTGCAAAACGTCCTCGGTCAACTCAAGCGTGGCAAGTTCTTCTTTGGCCGTTTCGGCGCTGGCATCCAATCGCGACAACGTGAGTAAATCCACAACGAGTTCATTGAGGCGGTTTACGTTTCGCTCGACCACGGCCAATTTGTCTTTGGCGGCCGAAAAGTTTTGCGTCTCGAAATCTGATTTCAACGAGTCCACATACCCTTTGATCGACGTCAATGGAGTTTTGAGCTCGTGGGAGGCGTTGGCCACAAAATCAATTCGCAACTCTTCCACTTTTTTTGCCTCGGTGATGTCGTGAAATACGGCGATCACGCCGTAAAACTTATTCTTTTTTTCGTTGATCACAGGATTCACGGTCACATCAAAAACGTGGCTATCTGGTGTTTTATGAGTGCGCATGGGAATTTGCAATCGACGCGATGTTCGCTCGGAAAGCACTTCATCCACTGCGAGAGTCAACTTTGGTGCACGGAACACTTCATCCAGATATGACGGTGGCGCCAAGGGATCAAAGTTTTTACCTAGGATCTGCGCCATGGCGGAATTGAAATATTGTACGCGCTTTAAACTATCAATGGCGATCACACCGTCCGATACGGCACCCGCCAAGGTTTCGATCTCGCGCTCACGGCGAGATTTGTCGTCTTTATGCTTTTTGATCTCGCGGTGGATTTTGTTTAAAGTCAGTTCGAGCTCGTACCACTCGCCAAAATCCTGGATCGGTTCGTATTCGTGGTCCCACTCTTTTTCGTAGGTACCGCGCTTAATATTTTTGGCTTTCGCAAGCAAGCGCCCCAGCGGAAATAGAAAGATGTAGGACACCGTCCCCGAGTGAATTAAAATAAAAGCACCAGACAACAAAAACAAATACCAGGGATTGGTGATCCACTGGGTCTGCCAGGCGGCAAACACAGCTATCGCCGCTAGCAACAGTAACACCACATGGGTGATAATGTGTCGCTGAACAACTTTAATCGGCGCGAGCTCAAAAGGTTGCACTCGCCTAGGCCTCTTCCTTCACTCGGTAGCCAACACCGCGAATGGTCTCAATCAAGTCACCCGCTTCGCCTAATTTTTTGCGTAAACCAAATACATGCGTATCCACCGTTCGGCCCACGACGCTGACGCCCTCGCCCTGCACTTCCGAAATTAAACGCTCGCGCGTAAGCACTCGTCCTTTGTGGGCGAGCATGGTCGAAAGAAGTTTAAATTCCGAGGGGGTTAAATCTACTAACGCACCACCGACTCGAACTTCGTAGGTTTTTAACGACAACTGCACAGACCCCAACGTTAGGAGATCGATGGTTTGCTGGGCAGCTTCGACTTTGGGTTCTTTATTGAGACGTTGCGATCGACGCATCAGCGCCTGCACCCGCGCCCACAATACCGTGTTATCAAAAGGTTTGACCATGTAATCATCGGCGCCTGAGTCCAGTCCCTCGACAATGTCTTCTGGCTCTGACTTTGCAGTCAGCATCAAAATCGCCAAACTCTTGCCGTTTTCCATGGCCCGCGCCACTTTTGCCACCTGCACGCCACTCACGCCGGGAAGCATCCAATCCAAAATTAACAAATCAAACTGATTGTCTTTGATGGCAAGCAGACCCTCTTCGCCATTGGCACAGTCTGTGACATCAAAGCCTCTGCCCGTGAGATTAAATTTTAACAACTCACGAATATCCTGCTCATCCTCAACCACTAAAATATTTCCCTTACTTTGACTCATACTTCCTCCTTTGTCTTTAGTCGGTTATCTACGACAACCGATCGACTGTGCCTCACATCTGAACCCGTTAAAAAGAAAATCACTTCCTCAGCTATATTGGTCGCGTGGTCCGCCAAGCGTTCCAAATTTCGAACCACCGAAAGCAAAGCCATGGTGGACTGAAAGTCTCCCACCGGCTGCTGCAGATGCTCGCGCAATTCTTCGCTGAGGCGATTGCGAAAGCGATCCACACTGTCGTCCACGGCAAGAACCTTTTGCGCGCGCTCCAAATCATTTTCCATGAAAGCATCAAATCCATCGCGAATCATCCGCGTTACCGTGGATGCCATTTCGCGAATCTGTTGGACCGCAAGATTGGGCGACGACTGAAGATACTCTTCGATGGCATAGGAGTTATTTCGCACAAGATCACCCATGCGCTCCAAATCCACATTGATCTTTATAATCGCAAATACCAAGCGCAAGTACGAGGCTACCGGCGACTGGCAGGCCAATATACGAAAACAAACGCCGTCGATTTTTTTATGCAGTCGGTTGACCTCGAGCTCGATTTTTAAGATTTGCAAAAGTAAACTCTTATCGCGCAAGACAAGCGCCTTCATCGACGTGTCCACAGACTCTTCCACATAACCCGCCATAGTCAGTACCAAGGCGCGTAGCTCGTGAATGTCTTTTTCGGTTCGTGGAGCCACGGCTCTGAGTTTAGACATGGATCCTCCCCGAGATAAAATCTTCGGTGTCGGCCTCTCGAGGCTTCGTAAAAAAATCTTCACAGCTTGTGCATTCCACCATTCTGCCGTTCTTAAGCAGGAGCACCTGATCCGAAACTCGTGCGACTTGCTCTAAATCATAGTTCACCCAAATCACACTCATTGAATCTTTTAAAGATTCAATAACAGCTTCGAACAGGGCTTTTTGTACTGGGTCCAACAACAGTGTTGGCTGATCTAAGATAAGGACTGTGGGTGTTAATAAGAGAGTGCGCGCAAGGTTGAGCAGGGTTTTTTCGAAGGCGTTTAACTGGGATATTTTTTCGTGCAGAGAATTTTTAAAAGTGCTCCAAAGACCAACGGTTTTTAAAACGCGCTCCACCTCTTCGGCCAAGTGCACTTGCATTTCCACACCCGCTAAACGACTTACGAGGGACAGGTTTTGAAAAATCGAAAAGTCGTCGATACAGGCATAACTTTTAGAAACCAACCCCAGGCGCTGATTTCCCACCATTTCGAACGTTCCAGTGACAGTGCCTTTGTGCAAACCCAAAAGAGATTTTAAAAACAATCCCTTTCCAGAGCCTTGTTCGCCAATGACTGAGAGAGTTTCAACACTTTGTAAAATAAAACTAATATCTTTCAGCAAGAACTTTCCATCGCGATGCAGGGAATAGTTTTTTAGAGTGAGTCTTGGAAACTTCATGCAGACTCTCGTCGATAGGTTAACAGATGCAAACTGATCATTAAGCTCATCAGTAGCGCAAAGGCGTGGTACGTGAGCCCGGCCTCGACCAATCGCGGAAGGATGATTCTAAAATCCATCACCACTAAAATAAAAACGAGTGGCAATAAAAACTTTTTAAGACAAATAAAAAAATAATTAATAAACGTCGTAGCTAAGTAAGGGCTTAAAACTTTGTGCGTGCGATAAAAATCGATTTTGTGAAAGCGCGCAAAGGCATAAAGACTGCGCAAGGGGCTTTTAGCAAAGTCAGTCCAATATTGAAGTGTTTCTAAAACCATCAGGCCTGTCAAAATCCATATCCAATCAAAAAATTGCGGCATGCTCAAAAAAATACCGATCGAAAAAATGCCGATGTCCACGATGGGAAACGCGCTGATAAAGTGAAACAACTCTTTTAGAAACCACAGATGATTTGTCATAGTCCCTAAAAATCTCCACACCAGCATGAGTATCAGCGTCACGCCTTGGCTGAGGGCACAGCTTGTAATGAGTATCAAACACGCTTTCAAAATAATGCGCACAAAGTATTCGTCCACATCGTTTTTAAATTCGGTGAGCATAAGGTAACTGACGATTCCTAAAAAGATAACAATTGGCACCCAGCTGACAACACTCTTAACCGAATTATAAACAACTCCTGACGAAATCTTCATGTCCCCGCCTCCACCAAATCATGGATGACTCGGGAAACGGCAAAAAAACCAAACGCCCCTGCCAAATGTGTTATGGCACCCATGCCGCCACCACAATCCAATTTTTTGATTTCGGTGGAATCTTCTGGATAAACGTACTTTTCAGTGGAGTACACACACGGAAGGGAAAACTTTTTATTTTTTAAACGTGGAAAGCCATAATCCGCGCGCAGTTTTTTGCGCATAAACGCGAGCAATGTGTCTTCGGTGCTGCGACTGAGGTCGTCGATTTTAATCTTACTAGGATCGCGCTTTCCGCCCACAGAGCCCAGAACAATCAGCTTCTTCTTCTGCGAGCGACAGTGATGGGCTAAGAAGGCCTTCCCCATTCCATTATCAAAAGCGTCGACAATGTAATCATAATTCGTTGAAAAAAATTTTTCCGCAGTCTCCGGTGAAAAACGATCATTGATCAAGTGCAACTGGCACTCTTTGTTAATCAAACGAATCCGTTCGGCCAAAACATCGATTTTAAATTTTCCAACGCTCTCATCAGTGGCCAAGATCTGCCGATTGAAGTTGCTCACACAGACATCGTCAAAATCCATCAGAGTGATTTTACCAACTCCGCTGCGAGCCAGTGCTTCCACAACCCAGGAGCCCACTCCGCCAACTCCGATCACCGCCACATGGGCGCGCGCCAATTTGTGCAGTCCCTGCTCACCGTAAAGACGGGCCACACCGGAAAATCGATTTAAGTAGGGCTCAGATAGCTCCATCAAACTCAGGCTCCTTGGATAACAATCGATTTATATTCCTAAAAGTGGCCTCTTGCAGCTGTTCTTGCGAAATATTTTTGCTTTCACACACCGCCCGCACAACTTTAAGGTAAATATCGACGACGTCCTCTGGCCCGGTCTCTGGATCCACAAAAGCATCGCTTTCGATGAGGAGCGAATCCAAGGGAATTTTAACCACGGTTTCCTTAAGGCTTTTATAGCCGCGGTGGTACACGCCGCGGCCAACAGAAATCATGAATCCGATGTCGATGTAACTTCGAGCCACCTCCCACGAGCCAGAAAACCCATGCACCAGGCCTTTGTAAGAATAGGACTTCAAAAGTGATTGGGCCCTTTCGTGATCTTTGACAACATGCAATACAAGTGGCTTTTTATAGGTTTGATTAAGGTGGAGGTGCTGGCGAAAAATATCTTCGAGCAGATCTTTTTGCTCTTTTGTTTTTGCTCGGAACGCATCGAGGCCGGTTTCCCCCATAAAATCTGCTTCCGGAAGTACTGTCGCTAGATGCTGCATTTGTTTTTGAATGTCTTCAGAACCCAAAGCTAAAACTTGCCAAGGATGCAATCCGAAAGATCTGTACGTGTTTGGAAGATTTATCTTAAGTTGTTCGTCCCAATCAGCGGCATCGTAGCCAGCCATAACGCGGCCCAAAATATTTTCAGCGGCGCTGTGTTCGATCAATTGATCGCGATCAGGTTTTTTAAAAGAAGATAGGTGGATATGGCCGTCGAACCAAAACATGGCAAATCAAAACATAGAATCAGGATCTGCACAAAATAAAAGAGCACTTGTTTTCGCAAGTGCTCTTTCGCAAACTTTGTAATCTAAAGATTACTCAGCTGGAGCTGGTTCAGTCGCAGGAACTGCGTCGGCAGGTGCGGCTTCAGTTGGAGCAGATTCTTCCATTGCTGGAGCTTCTGCAGGAGCTTCTTCTTTCTTAGAGAACAAGCAGCCAGTTACTAGTAGAGTTGCGAATAATGCGATTACGATTGATTTCATAGTGTCTCCTAAATCGTTTGTTGTTTAGTGTGTTTTAGTTGGTGCTGTTGTCGGAGCAGTTGCAGCAGCAGCGGCGTCAGCTTTTGCTTTTGCAGCAGCAGCTTTTGCATCAGCTTTTGCTGATTTTGCAGTGGCTTTAGCTGCGGCTTCAGTTGCTTTAGCAGCATCGGCAGTAGCAGGTGTTGTTGTAGCTGCTGGAGCTGTCGTAGTCGTCGTCGTAGTTGCAGGGCTGTTTGCAAATGCAACAGTTGTCATTAGAGCTACGATAGCAGTTAGGATCATCTTCATTTAGTTTCCTCCGGTTAGTCGTTGTTTACACTAGGCGATGATATTATTGAATCGGTGGTTTTAATGCTATGATTAAAGAGAGCTTTTTGCTGGGAGTCATGTTTTTTCATTGCCTACTGACTCGTTGCGTGATTCCAATTTGAAACCACTAAAAATTTCTGGAGGCGCCTTTTCATGGCCAATCTTCCGCAAATTCATTTCGAAAATCTTTACTCTGTAAAAAAAAACGTCGACAGTCTTGTTTGATGATTCTTACTGTACAGGCGTCTCTGGTTGAGCTTTGTTGTCCGAAGAATCTGCAGGTGCTTGTTCGTGCATATTGGACGGTGGCGCATCCGCTGGCAAAGCTCCCATGTTTTGATAGTCGCCGGTGCAATCTTTCATTTCGTTGAGACGAGCGCGCGCGAAAGTTCCACTTTTTTCAAAATCCCACGGTGGATACGGATAAAACGTCGCGTTCACGCAAATCCCTTTTTGCACCACTTCCCACTTCCGGTCCTCACCGCTGGCAGTGACGATTTTTCCGTCCAGCGTGCGAATGGCCACGGCGTAGGAATGCATAATTCCTGGATTGACCATTGTTGCATTGCCAACCACAAGATTGGGTTGGTTCACACGGCGAATTTCATACACCTGGCCTTCAACGGTTTTCGCAAAGATGTAGCTATAATTATTTACGACAACGATACCTACGCCGCCGATCAACCCGAAGCTCAGAAGAATCATAAAATATTTTTTAATTGCTCGCATCACCTTAGCCACCAATCGTTGCGATAAGTTGCGCAATCATCAGAGAGACAACCGACATCACCTTAATTAAAATTGCTACACCAGGACCTGACGTGTCTTTGAACGGATCGCCCACAGTGTCGCCAACAACGGCGGCTTTGTGGGTTTCGGAGCCTTTTGGATGCCCGGGAAGCCCGCCTTTTTCGATAAACTTTTTAGCATTATCCCAAGCACCACCGGCGTTGGCCATAAACAAAGCCATAGAAGCTCCAACAGCCAAAGCACCAGCGAGCATTCCCGCAAGGGCTTGTGGTCCCAACAAATAGCCTGTGGCCACTGGCGCGAGCACCGCAATCAAACCCGGAACTACCATTTCATAGAGGGCAGCTTTCGTTGCGATATCCACAATCTTTGCAGGCTCAGGCTCTGCTTTGCCTTCCATCAAACCTGGAATTTCTTTAAACTGACGGCGAATCTCTTCAACGATTTTTCCCGCTGCTTTTCCAACCGCTGTCATCGTTGTGGAGCCCACAAGAAACGGAAGAATAGATCCCAATAAAATTCCTATCAACACGCCAGAGTTTGTGAGCTCTAAAGACATGGCCGCCATATTGTTTAAGGCGCGCGTGTGATTGACTTCCATATTGAAGGCTGAGAACAACGCAAGCACTGTGAGAATTGCCGAGCCAATAGCAAAACCTTTTCCGATGGCCGCTGTTGTGTTTCCAACCGCATCGAGTTCGTCGGTGATATCGCGAACATCTTTTCCAAGGCCGCTCATTTCAGAAATTCCACCGGCGTTGTCGGCGATGGGTCCGTAAGCATCTACGGTCATAACAACCGCAGTTCCTGCTAGCATTCCAACCGCAGAAAGGGCGATACCGTAAAGACCCAACGCTTGATCCGCAATGTAAGCGGCGATCACAACAATGATTGTTGGAATCGCAACGGATTCCATGCCTACTGCTAAACCGCGAATCACCGCAGTGCCAGGTCCGGTTATTGCAGCCTCTGCAACTAAACGAACAGGGCGAGCGGCCGTGTAGTACTCAGTGATCAAACCAATCAACGCGCCACCAAAAGCACCCGCAGCGAGAGCAATGGTCACATTTTGTGAAATCCCATACATGGGTAAAAATACGGCGCAAAAAGCAGTTAACAAAATCGGCGGTACCATAAGACTTGTGCGCAAAACCACCGCAGGGCGCATGGACGAACACATTCGCGCTGCAAAAATCACAAGGATAGAAATTCCCATACCAATGGCCGATAAAACCAGCGGCAGCATCGTCGCCACAAGCTGAGAGCTTTCAGTCGACGAGGTGATCAACGCCGAAAGTTTGTCAGACGAAATTGTCAATGCAATGGCCATGGCCGATACAATGGCTGCCACCATGGACTCATAAATATCCGCGCCCAGTCCCGCAACGTCGCCCACGTTGTCACCAACGTTGTCGGCAAT
>JANPLN010000026.1:0-4346 GCA_031426555.1 Bdellovibrionales bacterium
GGCTCCGCCGGGAGCGCGGGGACAAGCTAGCTAAAAAACGAATTGTAGACATTCGCAATGCCCTGACAAATCTTTCGCGAAAAAATCACTACGAGAAGCTTCCTCGCCTTGAGCAAAAGCTCTTCGATGCTATGGCGCAAGTTCCCGGCGCTCGCAAACAGGTATTTAAGTTTGCATCGCAAAACCTGCGCAGTCAGTTGGGACAAAGAGATTTCTTTCAGCGCGGACTGGTGAACAGCAGCAAATATTTAACCTATATGGAAGAAGAATTTCACAAAGCCGGATTACCCACAGAATTAACACGCATGCCGTTTGTTGAAAGCAGCTTTAACGAAGCCGCTTATTCTAAAGTCGGAGCTAGCGGTATTTGGCAAATCATGCCAAAGACAGGGAAATCGTATATGATTGTGAACGACAACATTGATGAGCGAAATTCTCCGCTCAAAGCCACAGTGGCCGCCGCACGCTTGCTGCGTTTTTACAATCGCACCTTGGGCTCATGGCCCCTGGCCATCACAGCCTACAACAACGGCATCGGAAATATCAAAAAAGCGATCAAAAGCGCCAAGTCGAAAGAGCTGGACATCATCATTCAGCGGTATCACCAAAACGATTTTCGTTTTGCTTCGAGCAACTTCTACACGTGTTTTTTAGCAGCGCTCTACGCCGAAAAATATCATGAACTGCTTTTTGAAAACATCCAGCGTGAACCCCTCCGCAAGCGCGAAGAAGTGCGCCTTGCGCAAAAAACCAAGGTTCGACGTCTGCCGCAAATCATGGGCGTGAGCCATAAAGAACTCCTCAGTTACAATTTAGATTTACAAAGTGCCTTTAAAACGGGTGCCGTAGTCCCTGCTGGTTACCGCTTGCACTTACCGCCAAACATGAAAAAGAATTCCAGCCAACGCGTAGGCCGACAGGATCCAAAAGCGAAACCCAATACTTAGGTCGAGCGCACAATGAGGTGGCAGATCATATTCATTATAACAAGAATTGGTTTAGTTTTTGAATAACACGTTGAAGTCATAGGCTATGCCGTCGCGAACACTCAGCAGTTCCCTGTCCAATGTGAATATGATCAAACTGCGGTTGATCGGAAGATTTTTCGATGGCCAGAAAAGTGATGAGCAAAACGAGTTATTAAATGCGATTCAATAGGATACGTATGTCTTAATAGAAAACACAATCGTCAATTTATCTGAAATTTACCTAGCCTACTTGTAGTATTAAAACATCACGGCGGGGGTCCCAACAATGACGAAATCAAAGAACGTAATCACTTGCATTTTATTAACGCTACCTGTGTTTTTATTATTCCAAAATTTTGCCGCATTTGAACCACCTCAGTATGAATTGACGATGTATCCAGTAGCGAGCGCGGTTGCGAGCAGTACACTCGCCAATTGGCCCGCTAACTTTCTCATAGACAACAACCCGACCACCGTTTACTCAAGTACTGCTGCCAAGAACGCCCTTGATGTTAGCAATATAAATGTCATTCTTTCCCTGAAGGATCCTGGTGCAGAAATTTCGCATGTGGTACTGACTGCGCGCAAAACCGACATAATTTTAGGCTTTCCCGTGGATTACAAATTAGAAATTTTGCGCTACGGGGGAACTCTCTGGGAGCCAGCAGGAACCTACACCCAGCAGCCCGACGAATTCGCAAAGGTTAATATACGCCTCCCTAGTATAAAACGAATTTCGAAAATAAAGTTGTCACCTAGAGTCCTTGGCAAAGACAGATTTGGCAGTCATTACTTCCAACTCGCAGATATACAACTCGGTTACGACGGCCCCAGAGATTTTACTTTGACTAGAAATATCGAGGGCACTGCCGTTATTCAAGGACGAATTATAGATTCGTTGGGTCGCACCTTCAAGCATCCGGGAGCACAACTTTCTATAATGTCGACTCATCACTTTCCCGCAGATTTTTCCAACTCATTTCTTGTTCTCCAAAGCGAATTTAAAACTGAAAGCGTAAGTCCGTTGAGTCTTTTAGAAGATTTTTATATTCTTCCCAGCATGTATGGCGAAAGTCGCGGTTTCCGTACGCGAGTACAAGGGGAATCAGCGATTGTGGCAGGTGGGAATACCGTGCGTTTCAACTCCCGGCAACACGCGATTGGCATTGCGATTCCCGATGGGTACTCTGCCTCCTATGCGATCGTGAAGAACGACGTGGTTCGTAGCAACACGCCTTTCACGCAAATAAAAAAAGCAGACGGGTTTGTATTACTCAACGTCGAAAGCGCAGCCTTTTACGATACTGTGATAAAATATACTCCAAACAGCGAAATAGTAAATTCATCCAAAGTATTAACCTGCAATCAAACCCCGACGGCAAAGATTGCAGCAACTAAATACAAACATCTTTCTGGAGACGAAGTTGACGTTAAAATCGGAGTAACGGAAAACTTTGGAGGAATTGGAACTGAAATGCAACTTATCAATCGTGCCGCTCTCAATGCCAACGATCCCAACGCTCAATTGCAAATTATTGATGGACGCAGCGCTGCTGGTGCCGCTTGGCAAACATCCTTTTACGGTAGAAATAAACTGCTCAGCGCTCCGCGAAAACCCACGTCGACATTCATATTTAATCAAGGAGCTGGAAACTTTATGACCCAGTGGGGATTCGCCAGTGCTTTTACAGAACAAGGACTAAACCTGGTACAAAATAATTGGATACCTCTTTATGAAGATCATTTTGCCGCCGACGGCTTTTCGCAAAATCATAACACCAGTCCCTGCTATAATAATGCACGCCGATACGCGGATGGGAAAATGAATCTGTTAGGACAATACAATTATACGACGAATGATTCCATGCTCGTCTCTGTCACAAACTCCTATTCTTGGCGCTCCCTGATCGACACAACCTTCGATTACTGGACAATGGATCAAGCTATGTATCTTTTAAAAGATGCGGCCGATACTGCTGAAATGACCATTGAACTTGTTGGAAGAAACGGCGGTTGGCGTGAGACTATTAACCCGCGTTTGCATCATCAAGACCCCGCATACAAAATAAATAACGGCCTTGGATTGAATTATTACACACAACCAATGAGTTGTAAGGACAGGTACGATGCGAACTCCGGAAGATGTGATCTTCAAACGCAGAGTCTTGATTACGCGATTTTAAATTATAAAGTTGCCGGCAAGGAAATTGGCATCGTGATAGAACCGAAAGACAATCAGGCCGAGTTTTATGGTATTTTTGGAACAAGTTATAAAAATATCGGTGGCGGCAATTGTTGGAATGTTGAAAGTTCTCGCTGTGGTAATATCGAGTGGCACTCTTACATCGGAAAGAGAGGCCAGAGTGCTACGTTCAAAGCCGGTGTACCGGTTTCCTACGACTTAAATTATACGGTGGGAACTCGAAAGCAACTTGAGGATTTGGGATACTTTAGAGGCCACTTTGAAATACCAGGTGAAAATACTCTCTTTTACAGTGACGGTTCAACCGTGTGCCGGATAGCTGATAGATCAAAGATCCCAAATGTCGCGGGGAGCCTGAAAGTCTTCCGCAAAATACCTGCGAGGTTAGGCTCAGCGACACTGTTTTGTGAACGCGGCAGCTGATAGATTTGCCAGGCATTCTGTGTTCGCTCGCGCTCACATAGAGGCTCACGCCTTCAAAACAGGAACAGTTAAGGCGCGCGCCGCAGGCAGGAGCGGAGCGACCAAGAAATAATCGTAAAAGTCTGGGGAACGAAGTGACCATGCGAACCCACTTTGAAGAGTGGAGCGGGAAAAGGGCGCGTTCCGTTGGAACGCTGGCTCGAATATATTAGTTTGTTCGCTCTCGCTCACAAGGGTTCGAACCCCTTTTCCCGCTCCACGCGAACGCGAGTGAGCCAAACAACAGAACGGAATGCTCTGGTGAACGTAAGTGAACATAAAAATGGAAAATGAAGTGGAGCGGGAAAAGGGGCTCGAACCCTCGACCTCAACCTTGGCAAGGTTGCGCTCTAGCCAACTGAGCTACTCCCGCATCGCTAAAGAAACGAAAAACTATAACTTTTATTTATTGAAGTCAATTCGATCTAACATCCTAAGGCGAATGGGCAATTAAAGTTATTTGCCAAAAAAAAAGGCTTCTTGAGCGAAGCCTTTTTTTTATTTAAATGTGAGTGTGATATCTAGTAGTCGTCGTCACGGTATGAACCGCCACCGCCGCCGCCGCCGCCACGACCGCCACCGCCGCCACGTCCGCCGCCGCCACCACCGTAGCCGCCGCCTCCGCCACCACGTCCGCCGCCGCCACCACCGTAACCGCCGCCTCCGCCGCTACGTCCGCCGCCGCCACCACCGTAACCGCCGCCTCCGCCGCT
>JANPLN010000027.1:0-17811 GCA_031426555.1 Bdellovibrionales bacterium
GTTTTCCAATTGTAAAAACTCTTAACATCTCTCACCTGCTTGGACTCTTTGGCTTTAATTGTATAGCTATAGGGTACGAGATCTTCATAATCCATGAAAAACTCAGCCATATCATCCACAGCGTAAAATAGCGAAAACGTAGAACTTGAACGGGCATGAAAGGTAAAGCGATAGGACTTACGACCATTTACTTCGACAAACGGATGCGTCTTCATCGTGAATCGTCCACCTTCGAGAGCAAAGTAGGAAACGGCATAGATCAGCTCTTCATTATCTACGAAAGGATCCACCTTAGGTCGGCGTCCAATGAAACCCTCCCCATCCTCCATTTCTGGCTGATGTTTAAGAGGCTTCGAAGCTTTTTCGGGCGAAACCAGAGGTTCCGCTTTCATCGGAGGTTTGGCAGAATTGGATTTACCCGGTTTTGCTTTAGAAACTTTTTTAGCGCCTGCGGCAGTCGCTTCGGCAGTCTCATCCGCCGTCTTATTGGCAGACGCTTTCACGTCCTCTACTTTTACGGTTTCTGGTGCAGGAATCTCTTCAACCTTTAAGCTGTCGCTAAACTCTTTGTTTTCTAAAAGCTTTTCATCGTACTCAGTAAAAAGTGTGGCACAGCTGCTTGCCAAAAGAGGAAACAAAATAAGGACTATTTTATTTTTATTCACGAAACACCTTCCAGCGTCGATGAATCCACATCCACTGCTCTGGATACTTGCGAACAATGGCTTCAATACGATCAGTATACTTCTGCGTCATGTATTGTACATTCTTATTTTTATCGCCCATCTCTTCGAAAAGCACCTCAGGCTCAAAACACACGCTATAGCGTCCATTCGTTGTACGTCTCGAGTAGCAAGGAACTACCGGTGCCCCTGTTTTTTGTGCAAAAAGGGCGAGGCCCATGGCGGTTCCCGTTTCTCTGCCAAAAAATACGGTTCGAGTTCCCAAAGGTGGACCCATAAATTGATCCAAAACAAAAATCACACAGGCGTTTTTTTGAAGCGCTTTCAAAATTTCGTAGGGGCTGTTTCGGGGAGCAATAAATTGCGTACCAAAACGCCCGCGAACCGAAAACCAAATTTCATCCAACCACAAATTACTAAATCTTTTTGATATCAAATGCATGGGGTAGCCAAAGTTCGAAAGGGCCAAGACTCCAAAATCGCCATTGGCGATATGACAACCTAAGACAATGACGCCTTTGTTCTGCTTGAGTGCCCGATCGATATGTTCCAACCCTTCAAATCCGACGTGTTCTCGAAGTTGAACAGGAGACATCCAGGTGAGCGTGTTGAAGTCTATGATCGTCCGCCCCATCTGAATCACCGAGGCTCGGGCGATTTGCGTGGCTTTTTGCAAAGAAATACCGGGAAAGGAATTTTGGATGTTATTCATGGCAACCGTGCGCCGAATTCGCAAGATATCAAACCATAATATACCAATTCCAAGGGCCAATAATTCCTTAAACCAATGAGGTGATTTAAAGATGATGTAGGAAAAAATATAAAAAACGTTTTTAAATAAGTTTTTCATATTCTAATTCCGGGGAGATTTTAAGTTCCAGCTTCACAGTGTGCACTTGCAAATAACGAAAAATTAAATTTTCCATTTTTACTGCATCTTTTTCTGTAATCAGTAAAGTCTTTATACCAGCGTCGAGCGCTTCAATCTCCATGGCATCCACGTCTTTTTGCTGCCAAACGTAATGGTCCTTGGCCGCAAAGTGTTTCACAGCGCGACAGCGATTCTCCACAAGTTTAAAAAAACTTTCCGGCCGGGCAATGGAAGATGCCAAGAAAACCCTTTCGCCGTCCGAAAAAACATCAGTGCCGCGAAAGATATTTATTTTACGAATGGCATATTCGGATTCGTAAAGGTTTCCCTGATTTTTTGAAAAACCTTTTTTTCGCAAACGTTCCAACCACAATGATTTTTGCCCGAGACTGATCAAGTTTGTTTTAGTTAAAACCACCAATTGTGCGCGCCGGAGCGAAGAAAGGGGTTCTCGGTATCTCCCTACGGGCATCAACCAGCAGTTTTTATCTGTGCTATCGACCAAAACGATATCGAGAGAGCGACCCATCCAGCGATGCTGAAAGCTGTCATCGGAAACTATGACTTCTGGATTTGCTTGCTGAAGACTAAGTTCAACAGCTGCGGATCGATCGTGAGCCACAAATATAGAGGCCATTGTGTTTTTTGCAAAAAACACTGGCTCATCGCCATAAAGACTGGCCGCATTTTCATTGTCAGGCAAAACCCTGGTGGCATAGCCTCCATAATTTCCACCGTATCCACGACTTACAATGCTCACACGTTTCTTTTGCTGTTGCAGGATTTCGACAATTTTTTTAACGTGGGGGGTTTTTCCTGTCCCACCAACACTAATATTGCCCACCGAAATGATCGGCACGGCAAATTTTCGAACTTTCAAAAGACCCCGATCAAAACAAAAATTTCGGGCCATCGTTATAACGTAAAAAAGGACCGTGAGAGGCCATAGGATAGGTCCCAAAAAAAATCTCATAAGCCAGCAAACTCCAACAGTGCTCGCGAAAGATTTTGCAAACCGTTTCCGTCACCTAATTTAGCTTTTAGTTGCTTAAGCTCAACGATCATCTGCGTTCGATAGGTTTGATCAGAGATAATCTGCGATAAACAACGACTCAGTTCCTCAGGAGTGGCGCGCTCCTGGAAGCGCTCCGGAACAATCTCTCGCTCGGCAATAAGATTGACCATTCCAAAGAAGGGAATCTTGTTCACCAGCCACTTTGCCAAGACACCTGAAATGGCGTTCATTCGATACATGATCACCATTGGCTTTTCGCACAGGCCCACCATTAAAGTCGCGGTGCCAGAAGCACAAAGAACTTCGTCCGCTGTATGGATCATTAAAAAAGGATCCTCTTTTAGAAATAAACCCTTATAGCCCAACTGGAGTGCCTGCTCTTGAACCACCCTCTCGTCCAGCGACGGCGCAATCAACAGCACCGGTTGAACATCGGGATGCTGATCCGCAACTTTTTGCGCCGTTTCGATCTGTGTCTTTAAGTTGTACTTCAATTCGCTCTTCCGACTGCCTGGCATCAGTCCCAGAATTCTTTTTTTGTCAGCCTTTAATAAATGGGATCGAATGTCCGCAATTTTTTGTGGCGTTGCGTTTTTTTCGGCGAGCATTTCTAAAAGTGGATGCCCCACAAAACGCGTCGCCAACCCGTGGTTTTTGTAAAAGGCTTCTTCAAAAGGAAAAATCACCAACATTAAATCCACAATTTTTTTGATGTTATGAACCCGGTAACTGCGCCACGCCCAAATTTGCGGAGAAATGTAATACACCACCGGAACCCCTAAGGACTTCATCTTTTTTGCCAAACGCAGATTAAATTCTGGATAGTCCATCAATAAAATAAAATCTGGTTTTTCGGTGGTGGCGTAATCAACCACAGCATGAAAGGCTTTTTTAATATCACCCCAATGGGCGATAATTTCTTGCAGTCCGACAACAGCCAGTTCTTCTGATCGACCTAAAATCTGAAAGCCCATGGATTCCATGTCGCGACTACCAATACCTGCAGCGGTCCACGATACGTTTTTTTCATTCCAAATGTGGAGGAGCTGCCGAGCATACGCTGCACTGGAAGCCTCGGCTGCAACGATGAGGACCTTAAGAGATTCTTTTTTGGATATCGGCACGAATTAACTCCGCAACTTCAAGGGCACGCAGACCGTCCTCGCCAGGCACTAAACACGGCTTTCTTTGCAAAACGGCATCGATAAAGGCTTGATCTTCCACCATCAAAGCATCGCCTTTTTCCAAATTCCAATTTTCAAGAGCTAACGGCGGGTCTTCGCCAAACTTCCAATCTCCTGTTTTGGTGGTGAGATTCACTTCGCCACTTCCAAAATCAATGGAGAGATATTGCGACCTTTGAAACACGCGAAATTTGCGCATGCTGTTTAACGAAACTCGTGACGCCGTTAAATTGGCAATGGCCTTCGACTCAAATTCCAAGCGAACATTTGCAATGTCCACAGTCTTCGTTAAAACCGGCGTTCCAATGGCCGACACCGATTTTACGGGACTCTTGATCAACGACATCACCACATCCAGATCGTGAATCATTAAATCCAAAACCACATCCACATCGATGCTTCGCGGTTTAAAAGGGGCGAGCCGATGGCACTCGATAAAAAGCGGGACACCCAGTTTATCCTTTGCGGCTACGAGCGCTGGATTGAAGCGCTCCACATGGCCCACTTGCAATACCACTGCGTGTTCTTTGGCAAGCCTACAAAGCTCTTTGGCTTCAACCACCGATTCGGTCAGCGGTTTTTCCACCTGAACATGCACGCCTTTTTGTAAAAAAAATTTTGCCACCTCATAGTGATTCGTTGTCGGCGTGGCGACCATGACAGCATCGACGCGGCCGATGAGAGTTTTGTAATCGGTCTCGGCGTGGCTTTGAACTTCATCGGCCACAGCTTTTGCTTTGACTCCATCCACATCACAGATCGCAACAAGTTCGCAGTCCGAAATTTTCGAAAATTTTTGCGCATGAAAGCGGCCCAAGTGACCGGCTCCAACAACCGCGATACGGATTTTTTTATTTTTTTCTATCATTAGAATGCCAAGCCTCGTTTTCGTTCATCCGACTTGATGAACGCTAAAAAATCATTCAACGCTGGGACCATTTCGCACTCTTCGGAAATTCTTTGCAGAGAGCCTTCAAGGGTCAACTTTGATTTAGTAATAATACGAACCGCTCGACGAATGTTTTCGATCTCTGCTTTTGAAAAACCCGCGCGATCCATTCCGATTTCGTTGGCCGCACGGACAACGGCGTATTTACCTTGAGCAATGCAAAATGGAGGAACATCTTTGTTCACGGCACTATCACCTGTGATGTAGCAGTACTTTCCTAACACAACGAACTGATTAAACAGACAAACTCCGCTGATTTTTGCATGGTCGTGGATTTCCACGTGCCCGGCAAGCTGACAGGAATTGGCCATGACAATGTGATTTCCTAACTGACAGTCATGAGCGATGTGCACGTAGGCCATCAGTAGGTTTTCGGAGCCAATGCGTGTCACTCCGCCACCTTTGGGTGTTCCAACGTTAATGGAAACAAATTCGCGAATGCTGTTGTTGTCGCCGATGATAAGCTTCGTTTTTTCGCCTTTGTAGGTAAGATCCTGTGGGGGCCCGCCGACGACCGCACCAGAAAAAAAGCGATTGTTTTTACCGATAATCACATGCGTTTGGGAGTCGCCGATCACCACGTGACTTGCCAGCTGAGTGCCATCGCCGATGGTCACATCCCCCGTCACAACGCAAAAAGGGCCGATGTTTACATTTTTTCCGAGTTTAACTTCGGGTCCAATAATACTTGTGGGATGAATACTCATACCCAAGCCTCCTCTGTGGGGAATATCTTAGCCGTGATGTCAGTTTCGGCCACGAGCTCTCCATCACAATAAATAGCGCCCTTCAGGCACACAATACCCGATTTTTCTTTGGTGATTTCCGCATGGATTTCCAACACATCTCCGGGAACCACCGGGCGACGAAAACGGGTGTTATCAATTTTGGCAATAAGCACGTCAAGATGTTCACCCTCGCGCGGTAAACAGGCCAAAGCACCGGCCTGGGCCATGGCCTCTACCTGTAAAACTCCCGGCATCACTGGTTTGTGCGGAAAATGACCGTTAAAGTACGGCTCATTCACAGTGACGTTTTTTCGCGCAATCACTTTGCGGCCCACGCGAACCTTGTCACCACCTGGGCTGGGCGTATACGAATCAATTCGATCGATAAACAAAAACGGAAACCTGTGAGGAATCCGTTTTCGAATAGCAAGCACATCCATGAAAACTTTTTTTTCAGACATCTATTACTTATCCGCTCGTTTTATCACTTCGTCGGTAATGTCGAGCTCGGTTTTTGCAAACATCACGCTTTGTTCAGCTTTTTCGAGCACTATGGAGAAGTCTTTTTCTTTAGCGATTTCCAATATAACCTTCTGCAGTTTTTCTAGAATCGGCTTCGTCAATTCACGCTCGCGCTGCTGAATGGTGACTTGGCTCTTGCTCACTTCTTCGCGAAATTGCATCATATCTTTTTGCAAATCTGTTTGTTGCTCTTGGCGAACTTTGTCGGAGAGTACAGCCTGCTTTTTCTCAAATTCTTCGACGCGCTTTTTAAGATCGTCTTCTTTTTTCTTTAGATCTTTCTTTTTCTTTTCAAAATCACCTTCAACTTCTTTTTTGGCTTTTTTGCCAGCCGAAGATGTTTGAATGGCTTTTTGCATATCGACCACACCGACTTTAAATTCAGCGGCAACTGCCGCGTTCGTAAATAAACCGGCAAATAAAGCGACCGCGATAAAAACTGTATTTCTCATTAGTATCCTCCGTTTAAAAAATGACTCGTATAACTTAAACTCTAAAATGGACTTCCAACGGCAAATTGGAAGTTGTTACTGCGTTCACCCAGCTCGGCCCGTCGATCCAACGGGAACCCAAACTCAAAGCGCAATGGACCCATGGGTGAAAACCAACGAATTCCAAACCCGATATCAGCGCGAAAGTTGCTGGAATCGATGTTGTTTTCAGCTTGACCTATATCATAAAAAATAACCGCGCGCATCCCCGCTTCCTTTGCCAGCGGAAATTCAAGCTCTGCCATGTAAAAAAGCTGCTGGGAGCCGCCCATAACCGTGAAGGCCCGTTGGCAGTTGCTGTCGAAGACCGCCGCGCAGGCCACGGCTGGATCCACGTTGCCCGGGCTGGAGGGATTCAACAAATAGTTGTAAAGCTGTTTTGAAAATTTTCGCGTCCCGACGTTTCTAAAGGCATAACCGCGCAAATTATTCGGGCCACCCAGTCGAAATAGCTCAGTAAACGGCAAAGGTTTATCGTCCACAGAGCCCATAATGCCATAGGAGAAATTGTTTCGAAAAACCACATCCCAAAATAGGTTTTTATAATAGCGAGCGTTGAACTGCGACTTCATAAACTTAATATCGCCGCCGAGGCCGGCAAACTCATAGGAAGCACTTGCATAGGCGCCCGCCGTGGGCATCATACGATCGTTCCGTTTATCGAACTCCAAGGACCCCTGAACAGAGCTTGTTGTTCCATTTACCGTGGCTGGATCTAAAACATCCGATACATCCTGCTGAGCATCGTAGCGCACAAACGTATCGTCGAACTTATATCTTACAAAGGCGTAAAAATTATTGTTTTGGAAATAATCAAAAAATAGCGGATGTCCACCGCGCACAGACGCGCCTTTGTTTTTCTGTATGTACTGATTGAAACTGGAATCCGAATAGTATACGTCGGTGCCTAAGCTCCAAAAGGTGTCGTTGAAGTAAGGATCAGTAAAACTCAAAGTGTAGTTTTGATTGTTTTGGTTGTAATCGACTCGCAGGCCAGCGCGATACCCATAGCCCATAAAGTTGCTCTCATCGAGCTGCACGTTAAGCTGCGCACCTAAAGCGGTGGCGTAACCGGCCCCTAATTGAAATTGCCCGGTGTTGCGCTCTTTCACCACGATATCGATATCCATTTGATCATCGCGACCTGGGGGAGTTTTTGTCATGAATTGCGCGTCTTCAAAGTATCCCAGTCGCTTAATGTTCGCCAAGGAATTGCGCTTGTGAGTTTCGTTGTAAAGTTCGCCTTCGATAAACCGAAGTTCACGGCGAATCACTTTGTCCCGAGTGCTTGTATTGCCGATCACGTTGATCCGTCGGAAGTAAACCTTCTGACCCTTTTCGATTTCGTAGGTGATGTTGACCTTGCGCTCTTTTTCGAGCGTTTGAATGCGTGGAATGGGGTTGGCGTAGGCGTAACCCAAATCACCATATTTTGCTTCGAGAGCGCGCAGATCGTTTTGCACGGTTTCGTAGGAAAAATCTTCGGAGTCGTCAATTTTTGTCTCTGCTCTGAGGTCTGCTTTGTCGAACAAAAGATCGCCGGAAAAATCCACTTCACCAACTTGGAAGAGCTCACCCTCTTCAATCTTAATCGAAATATAAATACCCTTTTTATCGGGCGTCACCGTCACTTCGGGACGGCTCACTTTTGCCTGCACATAACCCTTGTTGAGATAAATCATCGACAGGCGCTTTACATCGTCGTCGAACATGTCCTGCTTGTAAGTGCCGCTGCCGCTGAGGAAACTAAAAAAGCCGCCCTCTTGGGTGGCCATAAACGCTTTTAAATCCTGTGCGACAACATTTTTATTGCCAACAAACGACACTCGCTTTACTTGCACTTTTTGATTTTCATTCACTTTAAAAATCAACCGCGAGGATTGGGGTGTTTTTGGCTCCGGCTTCAGTGTGAACTCGACTTTTGCGAGGAGATAGCCTTTTTCCTCGTAGGCTTTTTGAATTTCGGAAATGGCTTTTTGAATTTTGCTGTAATTCACCATCTCGAAGGTTTTGAGACCCGACTTCTCAGTGAGTTCTTCGTCGTCCAGCTCGTCATTGCCTTCGAATTCGATGGCCGAGATGGATGGCTTTTCCGAAACAGTGATGATGAGTTGTGTTCCTTGCCGAGCCACTTGGATATCTTCAAAATATCCCATGTCGTAGAGGGCTTGAATGTCTTCGCGAACTTTGCTGCTATCGAACGTGGAACCCGCTTTGATGGACATTTTTTCCGTGATGGCCGTGGTCTCGATTTTTTTATTGCCGTCCACGCGAATTTCGGAAATCGTGGAGGTTTGTTTGATTGTGGAAGACTGGCTGGCTGTAGATTTTTGGTTTGCCGGTTTCTGGTTTGCAGTTTTTTGGGCGACTGCATACGGGTTCCATAAAATCAAAAATGCCAAAATCAACGATGATTTCACGAAACTCCTCAAACCCGTCTCATACTCTGTAAAGTGCTGCCTTTTAAGAACAAATTGCAAGTTAGCTATAAACGTTAGGCATGTCAAAACTGTTGTGGCTGCTAGAATCGGTAACTCACCCACATGCCGTCTTTTAGCTCTAGACGGCGCGGAAATCGAGCCGCGAAATTCTGATCGTGGGTCACGACAACAAGCGTTAACTTCTGCTCCTGCTTCAACTGAAAAAACAGATCCTGAATGATTTTTGCATTGGAACTATCGAGATTTCCCGTGGGCTCATCGGCAAAAAGAATCCGTGGACCTCTGATAAGCGCCCGGGCGATGGCCACTCGCTGCTGCTCACCGCCGCTCAATTGCGATGGGTAGTGATCCTTGCGATCTTTCATACCCATGCGACCCAAAAGAGCTTCTGCTTTTTGCAAACTTTCGCGGCGAGAATCACCGGCAATTCGACAGGGCAACAATACATTTTCCAGTGCTGTAAATTCAGGCAACAAATGATGGAATTGAAAAACAAAGCCCATGGTTTGGCTGCGAAAGCTGGCGAGTTCTGCCGAGGACTTCCGCGTTAAATCCACTCCCTCAAAAAAAATCTTTCCCAGCGTGGGTTGATCTAACGTTCCAAGAATATGCAAAAGAGTACTTTTACCTGCACCGGAGGAGCCCATAATGCACAACGCCTCGCCTTCGCGAATATCCAAGTCGATGCCTTTGAGCACATCCAGCGGTTCGCCCTTGCGGGAAAACGACTTGGTCACGCACTTTACATCCATCAATAGCTTATTCATATTTGAGTCCTTCCACAGGGGACAATCGAGCTCCGCGCAGCGCCGGAATGAGAGTTGATAAAAAACAAATGGTCATAGTGGCGCTGCAGATCCAAACGATATCTTGAGTGCGAAATTCTGTGGCCACAAAGGACAAACGATAAATGTCGGCCGGCAAAAGAGGAAATACTTTTTGACCTATTTCAAACAGGTAGCATAAAAGCCATCCGATTGTGAGACCCAAAAGCGTGCCAATGGCACCGAGCAAAAGTCCATGCAGACAAAACAAAAACCCAATATCTCTGGGGCGGGCGCCCAGGGTTTTAAATAAACTGATGTCTCGGTAGCGCTTCAGTATGGTCACGAACAGCGATGTAATCACATTAAACCCCGAGGCGATCACAATGACCAGAACCACAAAAAAGATCACCCGTTTTTCGTAATCGATGGCCGAAAAATAATTTTTATTGGTTTGCCGCCAGTCCATGACCGAATAGCTCCAACCCAATTTTTCCTGAACCACCTGGGCCCACTTTTCGGCGCGATCGGAATTTTTAAGCTTCAGGCGAATGCCCGAAATCATTCGTGTGTCGAGCAAGTCTTGCACGATGGGTAAATCGACAAATAAAAAGCGCGAATTAAAATCGTATTTTCCTAAATCCAGCGCGGCAGTGACATAAAACGTTTTGATGATGGGATTGAGATCCGACGCGCTCGTTTTACTAGTGCGGGGAAGAATAATCTTAAAAGTATCGCCGATTTGCAGACCCATTTTTTTTAATAAATCTTTGCCCACATAAGCCGGTGGTATGTCGTCGCGATACTCCCAGGAATCCTGCCCCCGGGTGATGCGATTTTTAAGATTGAGAACGCTGGCGGCCTTTTCTTTTTCCACGCCTTGCAAAAATACGGCGGCGATTTTGCCTTTCGAGGCCACTAGCGACTCTTGTCCTAAAAAATACAGTTTATCTTGCACGCTGCCCATGTAGGGATTGAGCTGTTTTTCCAGCACTTCGATTTTGTCGATTTTACCGCTGCGTTTGTAAATCGCCACATCACCCACGGCCTCAATGATGGCTCGCTTCAGCGTTGTCTCAAAACCGCTAAAGCTCGACATCGCCACGAGCAACACGGCCACACCCATGGTGATTCCCACCATCGTAAGCAAGATTGTCACATCAAAGAACTGCCGCCACGCCTTCATGTATTTTCCTAAAATCCAAAAATGAAAAAACATAGGGGCGATCCTTTGCAATTGAGTTTTTACTGGTTAATTTTTTAGCGACCTGAGATAGGTGTTAATAAATGGCTGCAAGTCCCCATCCAATACATCCTGTGACTGGCTGGTTTCGTGATCGGTTCGGTGATCCTTAACAAGTTGATACGGGTGCAAAACGTAGGAGCGAATTTGACTCCCCCACTCGTTGGCACTTTTTGTGGAATTCAATTTATCTTTGGCTTTTTGTTTCTCTTCCAGTTCTCTTTCGTAAAGTGCTGCCTTCAACATTTTCATGGCGCGATCTTTGTTGGAGTGCTGGCTGCGCTCGTTCTGACACTGCACCACGATGCCCGTGGGCATGTGAGTGATGCGCACGGCAGAGTCCGTTTTATTTACGTGCTGCCCACCCGAGCCACCAGCCCGATAGGTGTCGATTTTGAGATCTTCCGTTTTGATATCGATGACCACAGAGTCGTCCACCTCGGGCCACGCAAAGACGGAGGCAAAACTGGTATGTCGTCGAGCGTTTGAATCAAAGGGGCTGATGCGCACCAAGCGATGGACCCCGGTTTCTGCTTTTAAATACCCATAGGCAAAGGGGCCTTGAATATTCAAGGTGACCGATTTAATTCCTGCGCCATCGCCTTCTGTCATCTCAAGGACTTCCACGCGATAGCCATTTTTTTCGGAGTACCGAGCATACATTCGCAATAACATGTTCGCCCAATCACAGGCCTCGGTCCCGCCAGCCCCAGAGTTGATGGACAAAAACGAACTGTTCATGTCCGTCTCTCCATCCAACAACCGTTTGAGCTCCAGCTCATCAATTTCGTTATTGAGCAGTAGAATTTCGCGACTGACTTCCTGAAAAGTGTCCTCGTCGTCGGCGTCTTGGGCCATCTCGAGCATAAGGAGCGCCTCATCGGTGCGCGTTTTGAGCGCCTGCCATTGGCTGCAGGTCTTATCAAGAATTGAAATATCTTGATTGATTTTTTGCATGAGGGTGGGGTTTTGCCAAACCTCGGGGTTTTCAGATTTGTGTTTTAGTTCTTCGAGTTGTTTGAACTTGCTGTCGAGGTCAAAGCGACCTCCGGAGATCCTCCACCTTCACAACCATGGAAGCAATCTGACTTTTGCTATCGTTGTAATGTGTGACTAAGCTGCGTTTTTTTTCCATTGTTCCCTACTAGTACGTCGTGTAATTGGCCGTCTGCTAGACGACTTTATCTATCGTTATCTATCGTTTTCGAAAGGCCTTTAAGATATCGCGATCTTGCAAATCTGCAAAGAGTTTATCTTGGATGCGGAACATTTTCTTGGCCTGTACTTCGTTTTCCTCGTGGTCGTATCCTAGCAGGTGCAGCAATCCGTGGAGAAGGAGGTACGAGAGTTCTTCACTGACATGCAAATCGTGCTCTCCTGCCTGCTTTTTAACTTGATCTACACAAAGTACGATATCACCTAAAAAAGCGTCGTCATCCACCACTTCACCGCCGCCTGCAAAACTAAGCACGTCCGTCACTTTGTCTTTTTGCCGATACTGCTTGTTCAACTTGCGCATGGCTTTTTTATCAACAAAGACAATGCCCACTTGTTTTTTAAGCGCCTTGCGATGCTTTGCATTTTTTGCGACGTTTTTTGTAAGGTCTTTTGAGATGTGTGCGAGAAGCCATTTTAAAAAAACTTCTGACACTCGCCATTTTGTGTTATTCACTACGTAAAACTGCATCACAAAAACATACCATCAAAGGTTTCCACATGAAACGCCAAACTCTCGACGATCTTAAAAAAATAATGATTTCTCTGCGCGCCGGCTGCCCCTGGGACCAAAAACAAACTCCCGAAAGCCTCACTCCCTATGCCGTCGAAGAGGCGTTAGAATTGGAAGACGCCATCCTCCACAAAACGCCAGACGATGTGAAAGAAGAGCTCGGTGATTTGCTTTTTCAGGTGGTGTTTCAAAGCCAAATGGCACAAGAAGCGGGACATTTTTCTTTGGATGATGTGATCCATTCGCTGAGCGAAAAGATGATCGAACGGCATCCGCATGTCTTCACCTCGCAAAAAGAGTCGATTTCCGCTGAAGGCGTAAAACAAACCTGGGAAAAAACCAAATCGGCTAAAATCAACTCCACCGAAATTTTTAAAATGCCGCAAAATTTTCCATCACTTTTGAGCGCGGTGAAAATCGGCAAAAAAACCCGCACCATCGACTTCGATTGGTATAAAGTGAGCGATGTGTTTAAACAATTTATGTCCGAAGTGAGCGAACTCAAAGCCACGTTCCGCAGCAAAGACAAAGCCCATCAGATGGAAGAGCTGGGCGATACATTGTTTACCTTGGCGCAAGTCGCGCGCTTGCTGGATCTGGATCCCGAAAAATCGCTGCGCATGGCGAATACGAAAGTGGTCAAACGCATCGAAACAGCGTTTGCCATCTCCGGCCTGAGTTGGAAAGAGTATTGCGCCCTCTCTATCAAAAAAAAGGAAGTGCTTTGGGAAAAGGCAAAGAAGCAGCTGAAGAAGGTGAAGACCGCAAAGAGTTCGCGAAAGAAAACAAACTGAGCGAATCACTACCGTAGCGGCAGCAGAAAGAAGCCAATGAGTTTTGCGTGACGCCCGCCTGAATCAAAAGGATTAATAAGACCACCGTCGCGAGTTGGTCATGCAGATATGTTTATTTTGGATCTTGAGACGTCATGCACAGCCCGTAGAACTGCGCGTACTCCGGAAAAACGCTTAAGAAATCGAGCTTTCTCCGCGAATCGTTGGTCTGGATAAAGTCGTAGAACCGTCGCCGACTTTCGTTGTCAGCTTGACCATTGGCGATTGAATCGCGAATAGATTGCAGAAAATCTGCATAAAAATCCCACCGGCCCCATTCGAAAAAATTAAATCGCCGCATATCGTCCTGAACCGTACGCAGATAGGTGATACTCTCATCTAGGTATGACGCAAAGTCGGGCGTGAGAATATAGGGGCACAGGTGAGCAGGGTCACTTACCAGGTTTTGTCTGAGTCTTATAGGCTGGTCATATTTATCAACGAGGCTTTTTACCAAAACCAAAAGATCTTTCAACGAGGTAATACTCAAAGCATTGGTGGCCATTTGCATGCTGATACTAAAAGGACTTAAGCGAGCCTCAAGAATTTTTTCGAAATTAGCAAGCCAGCGTTCCCAATTTAACCCATGACGAATATACTCAGAACGCGGACCAAAGCTTTCCATACTGATATTGAAATCAAAAAGAAACCAACCCTTATAGGAACGGTATTTTTCGATAAATCGGTCGAGCTGTTGTTCCGAGCAATTGAGATTAGTGACCACGGTTAAATTCATATGCATGCGGCCGTGCCGGCGAGTGATCTCATACAACTTATCCATCAGCACATAAAGCTTGTCGTTAATGAGTGGCTCTCCGCCCAGAATATTGAAATAATAAGCGTTAGGCGCGATGTCTTTTTCCATGGCTTCCCAAAACAGCGGTTCAAAAGATGGTTCAGGTTTTGGAAATTCCTCGGCCATGCGATTTTGTTGAATTTCGCCAAATTCTACCAACTCTTGGCCCCAACGGCTGCTGTAATGATGACTGCAGTAGACACATTTCATGTCGCAGATATTGCTCAACATGATCTCAACAATTTGCGGCCTTTTTGATTCCTGCCACTCAGCTGTTTGTGGCGCCTCCCTAGCCAGCTGTTCCCACTCACCAAGTGGCATTTTCTTCTGCCAGCCCTGTTTCTGGGGAAAATCGTCATAATGGATGCGCGGACTTTTTTGACCCTTATCTTCAAGCCTCCAACAGACAGCGCAATCCCCGTGGCGAACCCCTGTGAGCATCTCTAACCGGCGCTCTTTTTCGTATTCAGAATTTAAAAAAACATTTTTGCCTTCACGCTGAAGTTCTTCCTCACTGATTCTTCGGCCCTTGGCACGGCAACAGAAACGGAATTCCCCACGCGGAAGATGGACGACCGGATAGCTCCACTTATTTTCGCACAGTGACTTCTCTGGTGAAAGGTTTTTCATGGAAAAAACCTAGCAATTTACAGGGTTTTAGGCAAGATCTGAGATCAAGATTATGAACCCCCGTACGGAGCTCGCCGCAGACGTAGGACGCAGAGCGATGTGGAGACATCGGTCTCCGTTCGCTTCAAAAAATCCAACTGTTCAGCAAATACTGAAACACGCGGTAGATGTCTGGCGAAAGATTGTTGTAGAAAAATATTTCAGCGGTATTTTTTAATAGCTTTTGCCGTTTGTAGGCGGAGTTAAAATATTCCGAGCGCGAAGTCTCATGGAACAAATGATAAACTGGTGTTTGCTCGAGATGAAACGAGTTTCCATTTTGCGCCAAGCGCCAGCCCAGGTCGGTGTCCTCTAAACCGTAAAAACAAAAAGTTTTGCGAAACCACCCCACCTCTTTAAAAAGTGATTTTTTAAGCGAAAATCCATAGGTGCATGCGTACTTCCAATGATCCGCTATTTGCATCCAGCTTTTTTTATCAGCCTGCTCGTAAAACTGATGCCAGTAGCCGCCTTCCGGGACAAAGCAGTGCTGGTCTTTGTTTACGTCCTCATAGCGCATGTTGATACTCGAAACGGCTTTTTGAAAATACTCTCGACGCCACTGAACAACATCGTGAGTGTTGTGTAAAGTGAAAGTTTTTTCTAAAAAATTGGGGGGAGTTAAAATATCTGAATCGAGAAAAACCAAAAGCTCACCACGAGCAAATTTAACACCATAGTTTCTTGCAAGACCCGCCCGGAACTGGTTGTCCCCCATCTTTCGCGGCTTCTTGCGCGGATAGTAAAGGAGCCGCACAGGCATTCGCAAGTCCTTCACGACGTCGGCCATTCCCTCACTCATTTTATCACTGCTGCCGTCGTCAACAACAATCACCTCATACTGATCTTTGTGCAGCGTCTGCGACTCCAGATGGCGCAGGGTATTTAGTAAATACAAACTGTTGTTATACGTCGGAATGACCACTGTCACTTTTGGCTGCAACTGCGGATGGGAACAAACTAACGGAGCATGGTAAGGCTCTAGCTCCAAATCTTCTGTGATTCGCGGTTCGTAAATATCAACGCCACTCACTCCCCGCACATCGATTCGCGGCTGGTTCTTTTGCACAAACTCACGCCACACCATAACTTCCTTCGGTCGCAGCTTGCGTTTTTTATCCAGAGAATAAGGAAAGTAAAATTCAGTTCCTGCAATAAAGGGTTCGGGAATTTTATCGAGGTCGTAAAGCGCCGGGTTGTTGCGAATTCCAAGAATTTTCAGAGTCACTTCATTGGTAGCGCCTAAACTTTGCAACCACTGCCAATCGGGCCAGCGATCCACAACCCAGAGCTCAATCGCAATATTGTTTTGCACAATGTAATTATAACGGTCGCGCAAGCACTCTTCATTGCAAACCTGCAACACCGGAACCAGACCGGCCAACTTGATGTCCCGAATCAACTCCTCAAATTGCGGCAATTGCAAAGCGAGCTCGGAGATCACAAAGCGAGTATAACCAGAGCGACTGGCTTTTTTTAAAGACTGTTCAAACTTACCATAATTCCAAAATCCTTTTCGCCATGTGCCATTGAATTTCCAAACGTCGGCGCATACATCTTCAGCTGCGGGCAAAGCATACACGTAGCTGCGCTCTCGAGGGGACCTTGGATTTGGTTGGAACCGCGTTGACACAATCAGCCCTTGTAAGTAGTTTTGTTCGATGGTTTCAGTGGTCATACCTACAACAAATCGACCCGACAGCCTTATCAGGCTTGTCGCGTCCCTTCAACTACAAACCACAACAACGGAAGCCTGCGAAGTTCTCGTTGTGTACAACACCGAAAACGAAAAGAAAGATTCCCCACTTCAAGCTTCCGCTTTTGTAAAACTGCTGTGTGCGCCCAAGCCGGGTGTGAACCATGCACGCAATCATGGAGCCCTTCAGGCGCGCGGAACCGTGATTCTCTTTTTAGACGATGACTGCGAAGTCACAGATCCGAGTTTTTTGCAGAAACACTTCGACTCCCATCAAACAAATCCCCAACTGGTGGCCCTCGGTGGTCCCTATCTTTTAAAACCCCAGGCCTCTCTTTGGGACGAGGTTTATCACCAAAATAATTTCAACTGGATATCCGCCAATCTCACCGAAGACTCGCGTACCATGGCATTGCTTGGGGGCAATGCTTCGTACAAAGCTTTTATTTTTACTAAAGGTTATCGGTTCACCGAAGAAATTATCTACGGAGGCAGTGAAACTCCGCTCAACACGATCTTAGCTCTCAAATACGGGAACCATGGTTACTTTTTAAATCTTCCAGTGCTGCATCATACAAATTTGAATCTTTGGAGTCTTTTGCGCAAGGCCTACCAACAAGGAATCGGCGCTGCTTTACAAACAAGGATGTACGGCCATCAACTAAGGCGAGTTCCTAACAACGCGTCCCCATCGCGCCTTGCGATACGTTTTGGTCTCGAGCTCTTTGCACTTTTTTTTATTTATGGTTACCAATCGCAAGTGTCCAAAAAAAAGCTCCCCTTCATTCTTATTGAAACTCTCATGGATCGCTATTTTCGAAAACAGCTGATCCCGCGAGTTCAGAATCAACTGACCCAACTTTATTGGCTGCAACACGCTCACATTCGCCACCCGGTGCTGGTTGGCTGTAATAGTGTCTTTTGGTCTACCTATTCAGGCATCGCAAAAATTTATTGGAGCTTATATCCATTGTTCACGCCAATCTCTGGTTTCTTGCGCTCTCTTGCAGAGCCACTCCCCATCAATCCAACAAGCGCTCTCACTTACAAACTGAGGTACCGCTGCCTACACGTGAGCAAAAAAATTGGCTGGCTTTTTTTTAAAGCAGTTGGGTTGCGATGAGTTCTATTTCCATCATCACCGCCTCGCAGTTGAATTTTCGATTTTTAAAAAATCTTTTTAAGTCTTTAAAAAAA
>JANPLN010000028.1:0-33249 GCA_031426555.1 Bdellovibrionales bacterium
GTACGCCGTTCCGCTTGCGGTACGCCGTACCTTTTGGTTTAGGCTCGCGTCATAGAAAGGTACGCCGTACATTTTGGTTGAGATATGCGTCATAAAAGGTTCCGGCGTACCTAAAAAATGCAGAAAAGCGTATTCTTTTGCAATGCTTGCAAAACGAAAAACCAAAATTGTAGCGACGATTGGGCCGGCCTCTGAGAGCGAAGAAATGCTCAAAAAATGTATCATGGCGGGGATGAATGTGGCCCGGCTTAACTTTAGTCATGGGGAACATGCTCAGCACCAAAAGGTGATTAAAAGCCTTCTGAAGCTTTCAGAGACATTAAAAGCCCCGGTGGCTTTGTTGCAGGATCTCCAAGGACCCAAGGTTCGCGTTGGAAAGATTAAAGATATTATTCTAAAAGATGGCGATGAGATTTCGATTGTCGGCAACCTTGAAGCGTCTGGCAAAAACACAATCCCTATCGATATTCAAAACTTACATCAATTTATCAAAGCGGGAGATTCAGTTCTCATCGATGACGGTTTGATCGAACTGCGTGCCAAAAAAATCCAAAAAACGCAAGTGATCTGCGAAGTGGTGCACGGCGGAATTGTGCGCACTCGCAAAGGTGTGAACCTTCCGCACACGTCGCTCCCGATGAGCAGCTTGACCGAAAAAGATCTCATCGATCTTAAGTTTGGTATTACGCAAGGCGTGGACTATGTGGCTTTGAGCTTCGTGCGCCAAGCCCGCGACATCGTGGAGCTAAGAAAGCTTTTAAAAAAATCGGCAACGCCCATTCGCGTGATTGCCAAAATCGAAATGGCCGAAGCCATCGAACACTTAGAAAAAATCATCGAAGTGAGCGACGCCGTGATGGTGGCCCGCGGAGACCTTGCCGTCGAAGTGGGGCAAACGCGCCTGGCGGGATTGCAAAAAAAGATTATCAGCATGTGCAACGAGATGGGCCGACCGGTTATCACCGCCACACAGATGCTCGAGAGCATGAAGGACAACCCTCGTCCCACACGGGCTGAGATCACGGATGTGGTGAACGCCGTACTGGATGGTTCGGATGCTTTAATGTTGTCCGCAGAATCCGCCAGCGGAAAGTATCCCTCCGAATCCATACGCACCATGCACGACCTGATCATGGAAGTGGAAAAAGAAGAGAACGAAATTTATCATAAAATTAATCTCGATAGTAAAATTGAACACATCCCCGAGGCCATCTCTGTGGGCGCCTCGCTGTGTGCTCTCACTCTCGGAGCAAGCGTCATTGTTTGTCTTTCCACCACAGGAAGAACTGCGCGTTTGATATCGCGCTTTCGTCCTAAGGCAAGTTTGGTCGCCGCCACTGACCAGGCTCATACATTGCGCGGCCTTGAATTGTGTTGGGGTGTACAAACACTCCCGATTACGCACTCTGATATGAACGATGAATTGGTGGGCGAACTTGAGAGATTGCTTCTTTCAAACGGCCTGGTGAAAACAGGGGATCGCGTTGTCGTTACTTTGGGTCTGCCTGTGCAAAAAGGCAATAAGACCAACGCCCTTCGCGTGTTTACTGTGGGCGAAGCCAAAAAAGGGAAAGGCTCTTCGAGCAAGCCTCTCCGCTACCAAGTCTTCCCGTTTTAGGAAAGTTCCATTTTTGCAATGGTTTGTAGTTGCATGTTGGTTGTTCCCTCGTAGATCTGACCGATCTTGGCGTCGCGCCAGAATTTTTCGGCAGGGTACTCTGAGGTGAAACCGTTACCGCCAAACAGGTCGATGGCTTGCGATGCAATTTTCTCGGCCGCGCGGGACGAAAAAAGTTTTGCAAACGCAGCTTCTTGAATAAAGTTTTTTCCAGAATCTTTCAAACGAGCCGCGTTGTAGACGAGAACACGAGAGGCTTCGAGCTGGGTGCGCATTTCGGCCAATTGAAATTGCACTGCTTGGAACTCGGAAAGTTTTTTGCCAAATTGTTCGCGAGTTTGCACATAGTTTTTCGCGGCTTCGTAGGCGCCTTGAGCAATGCCCACCATTTGTGCGCCAATTCCTATGCGGCCTTCGTTAAGAGTTTCGATGGCAATTTTGTACCCTTTGCCGATTTCGCCAAGCACGTTTTCCTTTGGCACATCGCAGTTTTCAAAAAGCAATTCACAGGTGGAGCTGGCGCGAATTCCCACTTTGTCTTCTTTTTTACCAACGGTAAAACCTTTAAAGTCTTTTTCGACGATAAAAGCCGTAATCCCTTTGTAGCCTCGCGATGGATCGAGATTGGCAAAACAAATGAACACGCTGGCCTCTTTGCCGTTGGTGATCCAAAGCTTATGGCCACTGAGAACGTATTTGTCGCCCTTGTTTTCAGCTCTCAGTTTGAGAGCGAAGGCATCAGAGCCCGAAACACTCTCAGACAGCGCATAGGCGCCGACCCATTCTTTAGCAAGGCGGGGAAGATATTTTTCTTTTAAGCTGTCGGAGCCCCACTTTAAAAAAGCGTTTGTGACTAAAGTGTTTTGTACATCGAGAAGAACACTCACCGAGGCATCCACGCGCGCAATTTCTTCCACGGCGATACAGGCCATTGTGAAAGAGCCACCGGCGCCGCCGAAATTTTCGGGAGTTTCGATGCCCATGACTCCCATTTCGAAAAGTTGTTTCACAACTTCTGGATCCATCTTCTGTTCGCTGTCCATTTTGTGGACCTTGGGTTTGATTTCGGATTCTGCAAATTCTCTAATGGCGTGGCGAAATGCCGTTTCGTCTTCGGAAAAATCAGTGGATGCATAGCGTACTTCAGTCGTTGACATAGGACCTCCTCAAAAGCGCTAATCTAATGAAAACAGGGCCCGTTGGCAATGATGCGGTCTAACATAATGGGCTTGTTGACATACCCCATGGGGGTATGTAGGATCAGGGCATGTTGAATCTTATCGCATCCTTATTTCTGAGTCTTTTGTTGCACGCCCACCCCGTAACCTACGAGGACGGTTTGATGTTGAAGAGCATGGCCAGAGAGGACATGAGTGAGACCTCAGTCACGTACACCTTCGCGCCGCGATTTGCAGTGGGGCTCGAGTACGATCGCTTAGAAATGAACCAGCTCGAAACCTCTTGGGGGCTTTTGGAGCTTAATGCTTTAGTAAAGCGCTGGAATGGTGAGCACTCACAAGCAAATATTTACTTATTAACCGGCGCCGGTGGTTATTGGAATGATCAGCAAGCGACTTCGTTTGCTGGAAAATTAGGCTTACAGGCCGATTACGAGACACGGAGGTTCTACACCTTAGGATCATACACGACATGGCAATCGGAGGATGTGGAATCTTACTATGCTTTGTATCGTGTAGGTTACGCCCCGTTTGTGGCGGGCTACTATGATTTGAATGTTTGGGTGATCGCGCAGTTTGATTACAATCCCGATATGCGAAGCGAAGTGCAGGTGACGCCGTTTCTCAGATTTTTTTACAAAAACGTTTTGTGGGAAATGGGCGCAAGCCTGCGCGGAAATTTATACTGGCAGTTTATGGTGCATTTATAACACGTCATCCTTACAGGAGAATCAAATGAAAGTTTTATTGATAATATTGATGTTGAGTTCCACAGCCCTGGCGGCAGAGCCAGCGACCAAAGCCGCAAAAACCGAAACGGCGCCACTGCCCGCAAGTGGTGTCATCATCTCGGTGAAGGGCATGGTGTGCTCTTTTTGTGCTCAAGGCATTGAGAAAAAACTCAAAGCCTTTAAAGAAGTGAAATCAGTGAATGTGGACCTCGACACTAAAAAAGTGGACGTGCAGTTTGTTGCGGGTCAGAATTTGGCAACGGAAAAAATACAGGAAACCATTAAAAACGCTGGCTACGATGTGACCGACGTCAAGATTCTTAGGCCTCTGCAGTGAAGCAACGGCTCGTTAGTTTCTTAACGCTTTTCACGTCGGCGAGCACGTTGGTCTGTTGCGCGCTTCCAGCAGTGCTCGTGTCGTTGGGGATGGGTGCTGCGCTCTCGGGCTTTTTGAGTCAGTTTCCGCAGCTCATATGGATTTCCGAAAACAAAGTGTCGGTGTTTTCTGTGGCGGCAGTGTGTTTGGCAGTGGCTGGTTTTTTTCAGTGGCGCGCGCAGTACGAGCCTTGCCCCATAGATCCGAAACTTCGCGAGGCTTGTTTGTGGTCGCGCCGCTGGGGCTTGCGCCTTTATCTGGCATCCTTTGTTCTGTTTTTGGTGGGTTTCTTTTTTGGCTTTTTAATAACGTTATTTTGAGGTTGTATGAAAAAAAATGCCGACCATTCCTCCGATTTGCAAAGGCTCAAACGGGTCTCGGGTCAAATTGAGGGAATAAAAAAAATGATCGAAGAAAAACGCTACTGTACCGATATTTTAATGCAAACCAAAGCGGTGCGGGCAGCGCTCAAAGCGCTCGAAGTTTCTATTTTGGAAAAACATCTCAATCATTGTGTTGTGGGTGCCTTCGAATCCAAAAGTAAAGTGGATAGCCAAAAAAAAGTGGATGAAATTCTTGAACTCTTTGCAAAGAATTTAGCCTGATGACAGACCATTGCGCCCATCACCCAGCAGAAAACAAAAATCATCAACACCAGGATCATTGCCATACTCCCGCGCGAAAGGACTGGCTCTATCTTATCAGTCTTAGCATTATTGCGGTCACTTATGTTTTGCACCTCGCACAAATTGACGGTGGGATTCCTTGGTTTATCACCTTTCAGCATAAAACCTTCGAGCTGATGAACGATATGTGGTGGGGAATCGCCATTAGTATTTTTGCAGTGGGCTTTCTATCTAAAATTCCGCGAGAACTGGTGATGACTTATTTTGGTTCCAAATCGCGCATGGGAGGTCTGTTGAAGGCGACCATGGCGGGGACACTGTTTGATTTATGCAATCATGGAATTTTAATTTTAGCTGCCAAGATATACGAGCGCGGCGCAAGCCTCGGGCAAACCGTGGCGTTTTTAATTGCCAGTCCTTGGAACTCGTTTTCATTGACGCTAATTTTGTACACCTTGATTGGCGGGGACTTAACGCTTTATTTTTTAATTATGTCCATGGTGATTGCCATCATCACTGGATGGATTTTTGATGAACTGGTGGAGCGAAAAATTTTGCCGGCCAATCCCAACGCGTTTCAGGGAGCGCAGCTAGGTTCCCAGCCTTTCAAAATAGAGTGGAACAAAGCGTATCTTATGTCCATCCTCAAAACTGGGTTTGCGGAATCAAAAATGATTCTCAAATGGATTTTTGTCGGGACTATCCTCTCGGCACTCGTCGCAACCTTTGTTCCTGCTGAGTTTTTTAAAGAATACTTTGGCCCAACACTGAAAGGTCTCTTCGCTACGCTTGCGGCGGCCACAGGTCTTGAAGTGTGTTCGGAAGGCTCAGTGCCACTGGCTGCCGATTTGGTGCGCGTGGCGAAAGCCCCCGGCAATGCGTTTATTTTTTTAATGGCTGGTGTAGCTACAGACTTCACCGAGTTTATGGTGCTTCGCCAAACTACAAAATCGTGGAAGATCGCGGCGCTCGTGCCTATCATCACCGTGCCGCAGATTCTCGTACTTGGGTGGCTATTGAATATTTGGTCGTAGCTCGAGCAAATATCGACTCCTCAATTCTGCGGATTGTGTCATGCTTTTCACCTTTTTACTTTCCCCCGCTTTTTATTAAGACAGAGGATCGAAAATAACTTAAAGGATTCTTGACGAAAGTTGCTTATTTTCGGGGGTTCTTATGAGGGGTTTATTCAAAATTTCAAACGTGTTGTTGGGCTTTCTCGTAACGCCCAGTCTTGCCATGGCGTTTTACAATGGCAGCTGCGGGTCACAAGGGGAGTGGGTTTCTGAGGCCCTTTCCCAGTCGGATTCCATTCGGCAGGCTGTTGAGCGTTTGAAAAACGATCCAAACTGCACCGGAATTGAAGCCGCGGTCAAAGTGATGAGCCAGGACTCCGATGGAAAACAAAACCCTGTGTTTTTGCAAAGTTACAGTCAATTAAATCGCGAAATCCGTGATTTAAGAATGATGAGCACGGAGGGGTCTAGCGGCTTTAAACAACGGGTCACAGATATTCTGATGAATCGAGTGGTTTCTGAAGCGGATGTGGCTAACAAATCGGGACAAATGCTTTCTCACAAAGACGCGCAGTTCAATGCAAACAGCTTAACCAGTTTAGATCAACGCGTGGCTCGCGCTTTAGACACGACCTTCACAGGCGCTAACGAAGTTCTTAACATATTGCCCAATTTGCAATCCTGTTTCAATAATCGTCCCAACGAAGCCATGGCTATTTTCGCCGCGTTGGTTCGCATCGGTGGCGCCGCCATCGATGGTGGCGAAGGGGTTACTAGCCGTGCGGGTGGTTTTTTGGCAAATTTGGTATCGTTTGCGCGTAATAATCAGTACGCAAAAGTTTTGAGCCAGATCAACGAGAAACAGTATTGGACGTCCATGTCTTGCCTTATCGAAACCTCCGCGCAGGCTTACTGCACAGCCAAAGATGCCTATGTGATCCTTGAAGATCAAAAAAAGTTACGAATTGAAGAGCGCGAAAAAGTTCTTCAGGGCGATGAAAGCCCTCTGCGTGGATACTATCTTTTGGTGCGCGAAATCCCGCGCGTCTCGGACTGGCTACAGCGTGTTCTCATCGGTTTGCCTCCGCAGATGAATTCCCAAGCTGATTTCCAAAAGAGTGTCAACAATGCCTATTTGGGATTACTGAATGACCGACTTTCGCTGGAAGGGCATTATTCGCAAAAACTGCAAACCTATCGGAGCGCCTATGGCACGGATGAAAAAGGCAGCGAGCAGCTCTTACAGGCGAAAAGAGCGTTTGTAATCACTTTGCTGCAAGAGATATTACAAATCATGTACAGCCGTGGCGACGAAGTAAACTTTTTCCAAATGACCGTTCCAGACACCGTTGCACCCTTTGTACTTTTGGGAACTGACATGCCGGAAGATCTTCGGAAAGCCGATGCCGTTATGACCTGGTTTAAATTTTTACAAGTGAACATGAATGACTATCCTCCTTTAGCGAACCCTGACGAAGCGATGTTAAGGTTAAAAACAAACATGGATCAACTTTTAGAGACTGTGATGTCGACAGGTGCCCTGTACTTTGCCACCTGGTACATTCCGGATGCAACGCGCGTTGTGGATGAGGCGGTTTCCATAGAACCGCCTAATATTCTGCAAAGTCTGCAAAATATTAATAAGTACTTAGATCAATCAATGATTCGCTATCTTTCAGGTCGCAAATTGAAGGCCGCAACTCTAGAAAATGAAATAACTGCGCTGGAAGAGCAGTATGCCGCTGGAAATCAGGATGTCTGGCGTCTGTTGCAACGAAAGAAAAACCTGCTTGAATTTTATCAAGACATGACGATCCTCCCATCGCTTAAAGACACGCGCCTGCGGATTACAAAGGTTTTAAAAGTTTTTGAAGAGAGGGAAGCGAGAATTGCCGAAAGCCAATCAGGAGCCTTTGACGATTTTGTAACTCTCAAAGATGACCAGCAGGCCAGGGATGATTTTTTTCTCGATATGATTCTAAAAGAATCTCAGGAAACAACAACTCCACGGAAAGATTTAAAAGCGATTGATCAAGAAATTCTGCAGGTCGCTTTTTCTGAATTCAATGTCATGTTGCAGAGAGATACGTTTCTTTTTAACCGGTTTTATAATTATATTATGAGCGAATACATGGAGCGAGTTCAGGATAACAACGAACAGGATCAGTATCTCCGCGATTTGCTGACTGTCACTGGTCGTAATCTGATCAATCGTTTTGTGTCGATCAATCGTCTCAATCCCAACAGTACAAGCATGGATTTAAGCCAAGCGCAGCCAATCAACTTAGAAAATCTAGAAGCCCTAGAAAAACTTTTTGCGAAGGATCTAAAAGTCTCGATTTGTAAAATCACATTGCGTATCGGCGGGACAAAGGAACAAACGGAAGCTTGCGAATGTGTGGTCAATACGAATGGCGAGATCGACACTCCGAGACTTTCGTCTCTTGGGATCAGATTTTGCGGTTCCGTTCGCTTGAAATATGGCAGCGATGTTGATAAATCTTTAAAGGGGGACGATGAGTTTAAGTCCTATTCGCAACTCAAAGCAAAATATTGTATTCAGGCTTTGGCTTTCCCAACATTGTGGGAAGGATTTCAAAAAATTTGTGAAGATACAGTTCTGGAAAGTCAGTTTTCGAAAGAAGCAGAGTTGGACCAAATTAAGGTCAACGCATCCTTCGATTCCTATGCCAGCGAATTCTCATCTGATGATAAGACTTCGGATCGAATTTGTGCTTTGCGAGATTACATGCGAAAGAATCAGGTTTATTGGCTTTTGAATAAACAAACCTACTAGTTAAGTTAAAAGGTTGTCGCTAAAACAGCCGTGATAAGTTTTTTGACATAAATACTTTACCAAAAACTTCGAGGAGAATTCTTTTGAAAAAAGCGATATGGAATGGTGTTACCGTGGCCGAAAGTGATAAAACAATTGAAGTCGAAGGGAATCATTATTTTCCTCATGATAGTATCAATAAGGCGCTCTTTAAACCGAGTCCTACTCACACCACTTGTGGATGGAAAGGGCTCGCTAGTTACTACACACTAGAAGTTGAAGGTAAAAAGAATCCTGACGCTGCTTGGTTTTATTCCGATCCAAAAGAGGCGGCAAAAAATATAAAGAATTATGTGGCTTTTTGGAAAGGTGTCATCATTCAATAAAAAAGATGTCGCTAAAACAGGCAGCAGCAAAGGATTTGCAATGGGTTCTGGACATCCTGCAATTTTTTGTTTTACAGTCTTAATATGCTAACTCCTGATAAGATAATTGACGTTATCACTTTCTATATACCGTTTTTGTTTGCGCTTTGTTTTCACGAGTATGCCCACGGGTGGACGGCTCAAAAGCTGGGAGACAACACAGCCAAGGTGATGGGGCGACTCACTCTCAACCCCATGGCACATATCGACTGGGTGGGTACGGTCCTACTTCCAATTATGGCTATTTTGATGCCGGGATTGCCGCTCTTTGGTTGGGCCAAGCCAGTGCCGGTGAATTCGCGAAATTTGCAAAACCCGCGCAAAGATATGTTTTGGGTGGCTCTTGCGGGGCCGCTTTCAAACGTTTTATTGTTTTTAGTTGGATTGGTATTTTTAGCGTTTATCGCCAAACAGAATAATTTTGTTCCCTCGCTTCAGTTGCAAAAGATGGTGTACACATTTTTAGCATTGAACCTTTATCTGGCGGTTTTTAATCTACTTCCCATTCACCCGCTGGATGGCGGGAAGGTGCTAGCGAGATTTCTGCCGCTCAAATGGGATCTTTGGTTGGAGAGCAAGCAAGACATCCTGCAATGGGCTTTGCTGCTTTTAGTCATTTTTGGTGGCCTCAGCATATTGGCATTGCCTGTGAACTGGATTCTGGGTGAAGCTGTTGGTTTGGTGGAGCGCCTATGAGCATAGAAGTTCATTTACCCCATTTTGAAGGTCCTCTTCCGCTTCTTCTTTATCTGATCAGAAAAGAAGAAATGGATATCTTTGATATTAACATTTATCAAATCACGACCCAGTACATGGAATACATTCGCCGGATGAAAGAGTTGGATTTAGAAACCGCGGGTGATTTTGTCGCCATGGCGGCCACTCTGATTCAGATCAAATCCCAGATGTTGCTCCCGCAGTACAATGAAAACGGCGAGTTGCTCGAAATTGAAGATCCGCGCAAAGAGCTCGTTAGCCGCCTTTTGGAATATCAACGATTTCAAGACGCCGCTAAACAGCTTTATGCAAAACCTCTTCTTGGTCGCGATCAATGGATTCGTGGGGTGCGCGAGGAGCTTCCGCAGGACGAGCATGAGTCAGACATCGTTATCGAAGACGGTGGCTTGTTTGCGCTGATTTCCCATTATCGACGCGCGATTCGCAATATCAAAAAAACCGTTCACCGCGTGGCTTTGAAGGCCAAGTCCGTGGCCTCGCAAATTATGCTGATCAAAGATCGTTTGATCGTAGGCCAGCAGGTGATTTTGAAAGATCTTATCAACAAGGCCGAAGATTTTCGCAGTGAAACCTTAATTACGTTTTTATCGGCTCTTGAACTTGGAAAAATGGGTTTAGTCACTGTGTTTCAGGCGGAAGTGTATGGCGATATTTATTTAACAGCCAAGCGCACCATCGACGCCAGCATGTTGGAACGGGTGCAAGAGTACAACTCGTTGGATGCCGAGCAAGTGGCTGATCAGATTTTTGAACAGGCGCAGGAAGATGCGTCTTTAGAAGTGCCGGTGGTCCGTTTGGATGTCGAAGACAGTGAACAGGACGTTGTGATACCAACAAGTTCTGCCACCGACGACGAAATTTTGCAGGCGGAGCACGAATTGAATATTGAGAGGGATGCCGATGTTTGATAACGAACCAGAAGAGCAACGTAATCGAATGGAAGAAGCCATTGTCGGAATCAACGCGGAAGAAACTGCAATAGAGATTGCAGAAGAGACTTCAGAAATTCCTCTCGAGCTGCAATCGATGGAAGTTCCGCCAGGAGAACACGCCGACGAACAGGTCTTTGTGGATTCGCTTCAGCTGTTTTCAATTTTGGAAAGTTTATTTTTTGCCTCCGATAAAGCCGTTAGTTTTGCCACGTTGAAAATGGTTTTTCAAAACACCAACATCGATAATAAAATGTTAAAGCGCGCCATCGAAGAAATGCAAAGTATCTACGCCGACCCCTCTCGTGGTGTGACGCTTGAAGAAGTGACGGGTGGATGGCAGCTGCGCACTAAACTCGACAATATGGATTTTTTAAAAAAAATCAGCAAGGCGCGTCCATTTCGTTTAAGCGGACCCGCCTTAGAAGTGCTTTCGATCATTGCGTACAAACAGCCGATTATTAAAAACGAAGTGGATCAAATCCGCGGAGTGGAATCGGGCCATTTAGTGCGCGCGCTGATGGAAAAGGGATTGGTGAGCTTCGAGGGAAAAACCGATCTTCCTGGGAAGCCCATGGCTTATTCCACCACTCGCAAGTTTTTAGAAATTTTTGGTCTGCGCAATCTGCACGAGCTACCCTCGCTTTCCGAAATCGATCAGCTTTTGCCAGAGGGCATCGGCGAAGAAGAAGAAAAAGAAACCCTCAGCGACGTGACGTCGAACATGTCCACATCGTTCACGGCCACCTCGTATTCCGAGGGGGAAGAAGAGCTGGGTCTGATTACCGAGCGACTCAACTCCATTGATACCTCTTCAGAATTTTTTGAGCAGGAGAAAGTCCGCCAAAAAGAAAAACGCGAACGCGAAAAAGCCGAAGACATCCGCGAAGCCATGGCAGTTGGCGAACTTGTCGAAAACAAAGATATGAAGTGGCTGGAGCGTTACGAGGCGCAACTGGCACTGAAGCAACAGGCGGCAGAAGCGGCACAAACGGCAGCTAATGTTCAAGCGACCAGCGGAGATGGGACGACGTCGGAGTCGACAGGTGCAGGCACCGGGACAGCTGAAGCAAGCTCTGGAATTTTGGCAGTCAACAGAGATGCAGAAAACGAAAGCTCCTCAGATGCTGAGGAGCTTGCAGCTCAAGACGAGAGTTCAGACGAGTTCTAAGTGCCCGGGCAAAATATTTGCCAGGCTAGCATTCCTAACTATTGAGCTTTATCCATGAGGCGCTGAATATCAACATCGCTAAACAGGAGGACTTGCGGCGTTCCGTTTTTGCAATAGCCACGATTCTCCACTGATTTCACGGTTAGTTTTTTGCCAACGATCTCTTCGCAGGCATGCTCACTCATACACGCTGTTTTAGGTGTTGAATTGCTCTCTACGATTTTATCGTCGACCACTGCAACGTGGGTGGATTTTCCAGGGCCCGCAAGAATACACACAAAGCGTGCGTTACCATCTCCGCGATTTTTACAGGAAATACGTTTTTTGGATTCGTCTTTCTTGACGTATTTATCGGTCTTTTTATCAGAGATGTCTTTGTCATCATCGTCGTCACCACTGCTACCGTATTTTTTCGGCTCTTCTTTCGCGGAATCTTTATCGTCGTCATCGTCGCTGTCGTCGTATTTTTTAGGTTCGTCCGTGGCGACGTCTCTATGACCATCTTTGTCTTTGTCGTCATCGAGCCTATCGTCAACGTCGTCTTTGATGACATCGGGAATTTCTTCCTCAACCAATTGATCGGATTCAACCGACAACGGCTTGTTCATATCTGCGCGTGAAGAAAACGATTGATCGGAGCAGTTTTGAAAAACAACTGCAATCCCCACTAAGCTAATCATTACTAAATATTTATTCATAACTCCCCCTTGAGCTATATTCTCTTCGGCAGGCCACATACTGGACTAAAGGGGAGGGCGTTCGGTTTTGAAGCAAAAGTTGCAAAACTTTTGGCTTTTGTGAAAAATAGATTTCCACTTTGAGATGATTTCCGAGGCGAATCATCTCAAAGTGAGCTTACTGGGCTGGAGCTGTGGCAGGAGCTGCTTGCTGTCGGCCACCGAAGGTTCGATTGATCCAACGACCCAGTCCCGTGTCGCGGAACGGTTTTCGCGGTGGGACGGGAGAGAGGGGAGGCGCCTCTGCACTGTTTGTTGCGCCTGCGGCGGTGGGGCCTGCCGTGGTTGGAGTTCCGCCACGGGCCACGACGGCTTCGTTGTAGAGTTGCTCATTGCATTGATAACTCACTTCGTTTTTGCGAGCCTGCGAGAGAGCTCCGTAGGCTTGCGTGTATGCTGCACTGCTTGCATGGGGATCTGCGCCGATTTTGCTGCCAATGCATTCTGCTTTTCTTTGATTAAAAATGGTTCTATCTGCTTCACATTTTGCGAGTTCAGCCTTACGCGAAGTCTCTGGTCGAGAGTCTGTGACTTGAACGTTAAAATTTCGACGCTGTTGAGCAACGGCGTATTGTTTAGGATCTTGGCAATGGCCTGGGCGCGCCGAATTCGAACAATCGGGAGCGGATGTGTAGTCTACGCACCGTCTTCGATTCTCAAAACGCAAACAGCGCGGAACTTGAATCACGGAGGTATCCTGCCGGCTTGTACGGGCTGACTGCAAAGTAACTTCTCTTTCAATACATACTCGTTCTGTTTCGTACCGATCACACGCCGCGATTTCGTCAAAAAGTGTACGTGCATCCCATGGATAGAGGCGCACACAACCGCCGGAGCCTGTGCCGATTTGGTCGGGAAGTTTTGGCCCTAAAGCTTGTGAAGCCTCTTGAGTTCCAGCGGCATGGATGGCAACGCCGCCACTAAAAAAAATACTGTGCCGCATGAGCGCACCGTCTTCGTAACGCCCAGTTTCTGGATTGCGAGTGAGCCACGTGTTGGAGTAATGCTCCTCGCGCAAAGTTTGTGCACGGTAAGGGTCCCCCGGTTTGGAGAGTGGAGTCGTAGAGCAGCTTGGATTCATATTGAAGTTTGTCGGGATGTCAAAAGTGCCGCGCCCCGAGGAAATGGGAAACGTGTAAACAAGATTTCCACCGCGATACACCGTCATTTTTTGCACAGCAGGGTTGATGTCCATGACCACGCGAATGTCAGACGTGTCGTTAGCTGCAGGGGTTTCTTCCGCGCCGGTGACTTCGGAGGCGATCCCCCGCTGGGTAGAGTTGGAAGAACTACAGGCCGTGAAGCCCACAAGACAAACTAGGATAAAAAATTTAATAGGCATGAATCCCCCTACAGCAAAATCATAACTTATGTTTGAGATGCAAAAAAGTTAAAAATGCGAGTTTTCGGGAGTTCTGTCCTCGAAGCGAGGTGGTTTTTGCGTGTTCTATCCTCGAAGCGAGGTGGTTTTTGCGTGTTCTGTCCTCGAAGCGAGGTGGTTTTGATGGTCTCGGGGCGAGCTGTGTTTTAGGTCTTGAGGAAGGATTAGCGCTTTTGGATGACTTAAGTGCGAGTTGAGAAGCGACGTCAGGGGCAGTGATATACCTATTGAACCTTTTGGCCGGCTCCGCCTCTCACCTCGACCAATGTCGATGAAGCCACCATTCTGGGTTAAGTTCAAGCAGCGCCACATGCACCAAGCCGCGCAAACTACCTGCGTCGAGTCCCATCAAAGAACAAATCTTTTAAAACCAAACAAAACCCTTATTTTGCAATTGGCTACACCTTGTATTTATACCTTCGTTCACGTAAGTACTTTGTATGAACTCCCAACGTGCGCAGCAGACCGACTTATTCCCAAAGCGCTCAAAATCCTATGGTGGCATTCTGCTGAACAAAAGAAAGAATCGCACCTACGCTCGCCCCATTTCCACATCGAAAACCATGCATTTGGTTCTCCGATCCTCCAAAGCGATCGAAGAGAAATCCTTTAAATCTCCTAAAAACAAAAAACTCATTCAAGAAATCTTGGTAAAGTTTTCTGTCAAATACGGCGTGCAAATCATTTCGCTGGCTAATGTGGGCACGCACTTGCATCTGCATTTCAAGATCGCAAAACGTACAGGGTATTTGCGCTTTATCAGAGCGGTTACGGCTGCCATCGCCATGGGCGTGTCAGGTCGAAATCGCTGGACGTTAGGGAAGCGGGATGCCGAAGACGCCAAACCTGGGACCGTAAAAAGAGAAAAGTTTTGGGACTATCGGCCGTTTACGCGAATCATCGAAGGCTTTAAAGCTCTGCTGAACATGCGCGATTACATCCAAATCAATCAACTCGAAGGTTTAGGAGTGCCGCGTTTACAAGCACGGATCATGCTGGCGAATATTCGACCTGATAGGTGTTAAGATCATCATCCATAATTAGTTCAGATATCAGGGCCAGTATAAATTGCACTTCATGGCCAGCGAAACTTAAGTAACAATCTCTTGTTTGCGTTCGGTGTCGGGGTTGGTTGGAGATTCTAACGGGAATTCATTAGGTTGTTGCGGATCGATCTCTGGTACCTCGTTGGGTGCAGGATCATTTTCGGGTTGGACGGGTGTTTCGGGTTCTTTTATTGGTGGTTTGTTGCTCATGGAACAACCATACACCACATCTGCGCATTTTTAATTTAAGTTTTCTTCACACGCGTATTGTGCAAAAATACACAAAAAGGAAAAGCATGCGCATAGGCCCATTTAGCAGTTTTCACGTTGATCAAGTAGAAGAATTGCTCCAGCAGAAAAATATTGAATACTCACTTTTTCAAGATCCAGAAGCTGTAGAAAAAATTCGCGATTTGGAGGTTGAAAGAGCACCTACACAAAACTCTGTGTATCAGAGCACCGGTGATTACATTTACGTGGATCTTACAGACGATGATGCCAAATCTCTGCGTTCTGAACTTGAAAATTTAGGGGTCGTTTTTGTTGATGAACACATAGCTCACGATTTAGACGCCGAAGAGTACTATTGTTTGTCCTGTGATTACACAGCAGACTCTCCTGGCTTTTGTAGGCAACACCAAACGCGACTTGTCGATTTTACTCAGTGGGTGGCAAAAACGTCAAAATCGTCTTCAAAAAACGAACTGGCTTTCACCGTGGCCTCAGTTCTGGCTTTTTGCGCGCTGGCCCTTTGGTATTTTCGTGCTAAGTAAAATTTCCAGCGAAATATCACCTGAAATGCTGATTCGCATGGGATTTTTTGTCGGGGTGTTGGGCTTAGTTTCTAGTTGGGAGTTACTGAAGCCTCGTCGAAAATTAACGCAAAAAAAGTTAGCGCGGTGGCTACCAAATTTAGGCGTTGTCACATTCAATACAGTCCTACTGCGGTTTATTTTTCCAATGTCCGCCGTTGGTTTTGCGCTCACTGCTCGTGAAAACAACTGGGGCATCTTCAACCAACTCCGTGTGCCATTACCTTGGGTTCTCTTGATTTCACTCATCTTGCTAGACCTGACGATTTATCTGCAGCACGTCTCGTTTCATTTGCTTCCCGTGTTTTGGCACTTTCATAAAATGCATCATGCAGACCTGGACATCGATGTGACAACAGGGGTGCGATTTCATCCCGTCGAAATTTTAATTTCCATGGGCTTCAAGTTCGCAATAATCGCTCTGCTAGGAATTCCTACGTTAGCGGTTTTAATATTCGAAGTGGTTTTAAATGCCATGTCGATGTTCACTCACGCAAATATTTATATGAAGCCCCTCGTAGATCGGTATCTTCGGTGGATGTTTGTTACACCCGATATGCATCGCATTCATCACTCGGTTTTTTCCGAAGAAACTAACAGTAATTATGGATTTCACCTTTCGTTGTGGGACCGACTGTTTAAAACCTACAAAGAGCAACCCAAAGACGGTCACCTCAACATGGTCGTGGGATGGAGAGAATTATGAAATCAAACATGATGGATTCGGCTACGACGAAATCAAACTTGCTCTTTAAAGTTTTGCTGGGAGCAGCCTTTGTAGCAGCTATTTTTTTAAACTTTTATTACGAACTCGGAAATCACTTAAGTTTTCAATCTATAAAGGCTAACCAAACGCGACTCCAAGAACAATTTCTCACAGCACCCGTACTCACAGGGTGTGCGTTCGGTCTCATTTACGTTCTCGTGACGGCGCTCTCCATTCCGGGTGCAGCGGTGCTCACGCTCGCTGCCGGAGCGATTTTTGGCATTTGGTACGGCACGCTGATCGTTTCATTTGCCAGCACCATCGGTGCCACCTTGGCGTTTCTCGCATCGAGATTTCTTTTTAAAGATTTTTTCGAACAAAAATTTTCCGAACGCTTCTCCACCATCAACCAAGGAATCAAAAAAGATGGGGCGGTTTATTTGTTCACCTTGCGTTTGATTCCGGCCGTGCCCTTTTTTCTTGTCAACATTCTCATGGGGCTCACTAAAATACCTACCTTGACATTTTTTTTCGTCAGTCAGGTGGGTATGCTCGCTGGAACCATCGTTTACGTCAATGCCGGCACACAATTGTCGCAGTTGGAGTCGCCGCAGGATATCATTTCGCTAAAAATCATCTCGTCTTTTGTCGCTCTGGGTTTTTTTCCTCTGGTAGCTAAAAGCCTTCTGCGCTTTTTTAAAGCGCGAAAGTATTTGTCCAAGTTTACAAAACCTAAAAAATTCGACTACAACATGGTGGTGATTGGCGCTGGTTCGGCGGGTCTTGTTTCAGCTTACATCGCTTCTGCTGTCAAAGCGAAGGTTGCACTCATCGAAAAGCACAAAATGGGTGGAGATTGTCTGAACTCCGGCTGCGTGCCAAGCAAAGCTCTTATTCGTTCCGCAAAAATTTTCAACTACATCAAGCGCGGGGAAGAATTTGGAATCACATCAAGCGCCAGACCCGAAGTGCACTTTTCTAAAGTGATGGAGCGAGTGCAAAGCATCATCAAAGATATCGAGCCCCATGATTCGGCACAGCGCTACACAAAACTGGGTGTTGATTGCGTGAGCGGCGATGCAAGAGTGATATCGCCCTACGAAGTCCGCGTAAATAACAGAGTGCTCACCACAAAAAATATTGTCATCGCCACAGGTGCGAGGCCCTTTATACCTCAACTCAAAGGACTGGAGAGTGTTGCGTATCTGACCAGTGATAACATTTGGACTTTGCAGGCTTTGCCAAAAAAACTTGTGGTTCTTGGCGGAGGGCCCATCGGCTGTGAACTCGCCCAAGCTTTCGCGCGCTTTGGTTCGCAAGTGTCCATCATCGAGATGGCCGATCGTTTGTTGGCAAGAGAAGATGTGGACGTTTCAGAAATGATTCACGATCATTTCACCAAAGAGGGCGTGAGCATTTACAAATCCCATAAGGCCGTTGAAATTGTACAAAGACATGGAAAAAACATTTTAATTTGCGAGCACGACGGACAACACATTGACATCGAATTTGACCAAATACTTTTAGCTCTTGGTCGCAAAGCCAATGTGTCGGGTTTTGGCCTGGAAGAACTCAACGTGGAAATTGCAAAAAATGGAACGGTGGCAGCTAACGAGTTTTTGCAAACCACCAATTACCCCAATATCTACACCTGTGGTGATGTGACGGGCCCGTACCAATTTACCCACACTGCCAGCCACCAGGCGTGGTACGTGGCTGTGAATGCGCTGTTCAGCCCGTTTAAAAAGTACAAAGTGGATTACCGGGTGATCCCGTGGTGCACCTTCACCGATCCCGAAGTGGCGCGCGTGGGGCTGAACGAAGCGGAGGCCACGGAAAAAAAGATTCCCTTCGCCGTCACAAAATACAACATCGACGACCTCGATCGCGCCATCACCGATGGCGAAGCCCATGGTTTTGTAAAAGTACTCACCAAGCCAAACTCGGATGTTATTTTGGGAGTCACCATCGTGGGCAGCCACGCTGGGGATATTATCGCCGAGTACGTCGCTGCCATGAAGCACGGGTTTGGACTCAATAAGATTCTCGGGACCATCCATATTTATCCAACCCTCGCAGAAGCCAATAAACTTGCGGCCGGTGTTTGGAAGCGCGAAAACACACCTCAATACGCGTTTGTCTGGTTAAAACGTTTTCACGATTGGCGCAGAGGCAGCTAATAAATAAGCTCAATGGCAGAGAGCAATACACCGTAGTCCGAAAGCGTATCGTCGCCGTCGATACTGATCCAAATGGCTATCGTATCTATCGGCTCCTTCAAACTGTGTTCCACAGAAAAGGCTCCAGGATTTTTTTGGATAGCAACAATCGTTTCGTTGAGCAAATCGGAAGAATAGTGTGTGCGCTTCACACCAAGCTCATTGGCATTTTGGCTGATATTGAAAAATTCGATGCGGTCCAAACCCGAACCAACGGGGAGAAGGCCGTAGATACGTTTGACCCATTGGGCAGCGACCAGTTTGTAAAGTCCGCTGAGAGTTTTTTTGCCAGGCACCACAAAACCAATTCTTAGGGGATAGTCGTCGGACCCCTTTTTTCCTTGCAGCCCCACATCTTTAAACGTGGGTAAGCCTTTAAACTCGCCGACAATTTTAAACCCTTTGATTTTTTTTGCTTCGGGCATTTTAAAAAACAGCGGGCTTGCAGATTTTCTCACAGAAACCAAAAGAGCGCCGTTTTCCACTGAAAACTGATTGCTGGTTTTTTTAGAAAACGCCTCCTGTTGCCAGGAGGAAAGGTTATTGACCGGCAGAGCCAGGACTCCCGCGCATAAGTAAAGTCCTAATGCGGGTTTGAGATTGATGAGTGAGCGCATTTTAAAAAGTGGTCTCAAGGGCTAAAACGTATAGCCGGCTTTGATTTCGAGTTCCGAAAGACTAAAATCAAATTTCTGGTTATTGATTTCGTAATCCAAGTTGTAAAAATTAAAGCTGGCATCGGCAAAAAAGTTTTGCAAAATATAATATCTGCCGCCCAAATGAAAACCAAAATCACCATTCATTTCGCCCGCAAAACCCGAGCTGTTCACAAACAAATGATTTAATCCAAAGTAGGCATAGGTGGCTTCGCTCCACTGATAGCGAAGATTTGAAAATACGGAAAGGGTTTCGATTTTGGCGGCGTTACTAAAATTTCCCCCTTGCGAAGCGCCGGGTCCGCTCAACTGATAGCGGCCGTAAGAGCGCGGCAGTTGATAGGCAGTTCCTGCCGAGAGCGAGAGGTTGTACGGTAATTTCAAAATGGAGTACTCTGCACCCACGGCGAGGGTGTTTGAACCGCGAAAGTCGCCGATGGAGGTGGAGGGATTGAGTTGCGCTTCGCCGTCAAGGCGGTTGCCCGCAAGATAAGAAAACGTCGCCGACAAACGATTCTTAATATAAGCCTCGTAAAACTCTTGGTCGATGTAGCCAATGTCGGCACTCACGCTGTCGGTGGACATCTCGGCGCGAATGATCTTAGGCTCTGCGGTGATGATTCTTTCGACCATGACTTTGGGTCGGGGAGCCACAATGGTTCCTTTGGAGACATACTCTCGCTGGCATTGTTCGGTGTTAACGTAAATAAAGTCCGTGACAACCTTCTCGACCACTAAAAAACAAGCGCCCTTGGGAGTTTCCACAACAAACTCATTTCCAGCGGAATATTTTTGCGCATCCAAAGTTGCGATGACCGCGAGATTATTTCGTGGTGGTTCAAAACGCAGGATGGAGTAGGACTCGGCAGATGAAAGAAGCGATGAAATGATGAGTGATAGTAAAAGCATGTAAATCTCCTATGAGGAGATCCCATCATGCTGGTTTGAATTGGTCAATTTGCAAATTGATCCACTGTTAAAGGGATCAATTTGCAAATTGCTCTACAATCGCTTCCGCGGTGCGCACGCCGTCACAGGCGGCGCTGGTGATGCCGCCTGCATAACCGGCACCTTCGCCCACCGGGAACAAACCGAAATGCGAAGTTGATTGGAGCGTCGTGTTTGAGCGCGGTACGCGGATAGGGCAGGAGGTTCGTGTTTCCATGCCGTGCAATTGAGCGTGGCGCGATGCAAACCCGCGCATCTTGCGATCAAAAATCTCCAGCGCTTCGCTGAGTCGCATATAAATACTGGATGGCAAAATACGATCCAAGCGTATGGGTGTGGCTCCTGACGGCGAGCTGGAACTGGTCAATTTGGAGTCGGTTTGCGAAAGAAAACTCAGCACATCCTGGGTGGGAATCTGTTTTGTTCCTTTATTTTCTTTCACGCGAATAAACGATTCATGCTCAAGCTGTCGGCGAAGTTTCATTCCGCCAAAAACGTCAGAGCCAAAAAGACGTTCGTGATTAATCGATACGACAATGGCTGCATTGGCATAGGGTGAGCCGCGATTGTAATTGCTCATGCCGTTAGCAACGATGCCATCGGCTTCGGTGCCCGAGGATAAAACGTAACCGCCGGGACACATGCAAAATGAATAAACGCCAATGTCGTCCGTGGAATCATGATGGGTCAGTTTGTAATTGGCTGCTTTTAATTCTGGGTTGTCTTTGTGCTCGCCGTACTGGATAGAATTGATCAATTCCTGTGAGTGCTCGATGCGCAAACCCAGCGCGAAGGATTTTCCCTCAAGAGCAACGCCCTCTTCGTGAAGATGATCAAACATGTCGCCAGCCGAGTGGCCTGTGGCGAGAAGGACCACCGGGGAATTAAATTCTTTTTCATCCGAGGTTTTAATGCCCATCACCTTTTGGTTCTTAAAAACAATGCGTTGCACGCGAGTGTTAAAGTGAATGTCGCAGCCTGAAGCTAATAAATACTCGCGAATTTTGGGAATCACGCGGCGAATCTTATCGGAGCCCACATGGGGATTGGATAAATATTTGATTTCTCCCGGGGCACCAAAATCCACCAGGCGATCCATCACGTAGGGTATGTGGGGCGACTTAATGCGTGTGATCAATTTTCCGTCGGAATAGAGCCCGGCGCCGCCTTCGCCAAAGCAAACATTGTCCTCGGGGTTCAGTGTGCCGTAACGCCAAAACTTATTGATGGAAACAATGCGCTTTTCGCAGGCAGATCCACGTTCAAAGAGAATGGGCTTAAAACCCCGTTCAATCAGTCGCAGGGCCGCAAAGAGGCCCGCGGGACCGGCTCCAATGATCAGCGGCCGGAACGAAGGGTTGGTGATCTTTTTTTCGACAAAGATTTTATCTGAGGGTGGCGTTTCTTGCTGTGTAAAGATTTCTACGGAATAGATCCATTCGGGCTTTTTAACACCGCGAGCATCGATAGACTTGCGCAAAATGCGATGAGTTTTGTAATCGGATTCGAGGAGCTGAAGTTTTTCCTGCAAATCCTCCCCGAGGGGGATTTTTAAGTCTTTGATTATTTTACTCATGTGCCTTAATCTAACATGGAAATAACGTTACGTCGACTGATGTTAGTGGGTGACTGTTAATGGGTGACAGCTGAAGGATGACGGCATGCTGATGGTGAGTAAATTCGTGCAGAAGAAGTTTTTAGCTAAAATGATCCGAGATCAACTGATGAACGCGGTGATGCCTCAGTTGCCCAAAAAGTACCTGAGTCATTACGTGGGAAATTTTGCCTACAAAAAATGGCCCTTGCCGCTGGCGCAGCTGTCGGTAAAAGCCTTTGCTTCCATGGTCGGAATCGATGTGAGCGAAGCCGAAAAGCCATTGAGCGAGTACAAAAGTGTTGGCGAGTTGTTTTCTCGGCGCCTCAAAAAAGAAGCTCGCCCGCTCAACGGCGACCGCATTCATCCTTGTGATAGCCGCATCACTCAAAGCGGAAAAATTGTTCAAGGAATTTTAATTCAAGCCAAAGGCATCAAATACACTTTGGACGAATTCTTGCCGCAAACGCCGTGGGCAGAGTCCCTCGAAGGCGGTACTTTCACGACGTATTACCTGAGCCCAAAGGATTACCACCGCGTGCACTCGCCCATCAAAGGAAAAGTCTGTTGGTTAAAAACCTTTCCCGGTGAACTTTGGCCAGTAAATTACTGGAGCCTGCGCAATATCCCCGGAGTTTTAGCGGTCAACGAGCGGGTAGCCATTGGAATCGAAACTCCGCAAGGTCGCGCCATCCTTGTTATGGTAGGAGCTACCAATGTGGGGAGTATGTCATTTCCGTTTGATCCTTCGGTGCATACCAACGAGTATCCGTTTAAAAACCGCCGCCTCCTTATGGAGTACACCCCACCGAAAACGGTGTCTGTCGGCGATGAGTTGGGTGTTTTTAATTTGGGAAGTACAGTGGTTCTTCTCACCGAACCCAAATTAAACTGGATCGCCAGTGAAGCTCGTAAAGTGAAAATGGGCGAGTCTGTATAGAGTCGCTTCTTCGAAGCTCCCGTTGAGGGGTAGCTAGCCTATGATCCTGTTAATTAGATTTATATAAAAGCCGATAAATTTTGTAAGAACGCTCTGAGGAGATCTTTATGAAATTGATTTTGATCGCATTTTCCATGGCTTTGTTAACTTCCTGTTCGTCTTCATCTTCGTCTTCAAGGCAGCCGGCAAGTCGTGCAGGTAGGCCTTACCAAGAACCCAAGGTGATGAATCGCCACAATGTGGACACGGAAAGTTTGTTTCAAGCTTGCATTAAAGAATGGCCAGAGCTTTACTGTCGCAACCGAATGGGAAGGTAGGTGCTAGCGTGAATAAAAGATGGTTCGCACTGGGATTTATCTCCGCCGTCTTTTGCTGCAGCATTGTCTTCGGAATCTTTCAGTACTCAACAAATAAAAATACACAAATATCTGATTCAGAGAAATCCGATTTCTCCTTGGGCAGCCGCGAAGGTGCGGAGACTTTGGACGACGGGATTCGTTTGATCGAAGTTAAATTCGGTTCTGGAGAAATTCGCATTGATTATTCAATGGCGGGTTCTGAGATCAATTGGAACTGCGACGGTGTGGGTAAAACCACCGTGCTTGAGCGCGACCCCGAAGCGGCCTCCGTTCGTTTGGATTTCTCATCGGCCATTGTCGACTGCGATATCACGGTGCCGGCGAAAAATCTTAAAATCGAAGGTCTGCACGGGGAGATCGAAGTTCGAAAGATCGCCGCTTCCGTTGAAATTCAAATGATCAACGGCGAAGTCTTTTTGCAGCCCCTCAAGGATCGGACCTATATTTTTGATCTCAATGTGGAATCTGGCGCTGTGGATGAGAGCCTCGAGAGCTCCTCCGACCCAAAATCCCTTCTGATTAAAGCCGAAATGAAGTACGGCAACATCGAAAGACTAGACTAAGGTATTGTTTGTTGTAACCAAGTGCGTTAGGCTTTGCTGAGAAGGCAAAAGTCTCTTAGCCTTCTAATTGGGACGGGCGATGGTTTTTAGGATGAAAGACCCGATAGCAGAATGCTGGTGGCATCGCCTTTTTATGTCTTAACTAATCCATAAATTTTAACTATATTGCGAGCCATGAAATTAGTACTAGTTCGTCATGGGCAAAGTTTATGGAATCTAGAAAATCGTTTCACGGGCTGGGTGGATGTCCCCCTCACTGACCTCGGTGAAAAAGAAGCACGCAAAGCAGGTCGTTTACTTTTAAGTCACGGCTTTGAATTTGATGTCGTGTTCACTTCGGTTCTACAACGTGCAATTAAAACCTCGTGGCTGGCTCTTGAGGAGCTCGGGCAGACGTGGTTGCCACAGTACAAGTCATGGAGACTCAACGAACGCCATTACGGCGGCCTGCAGGGTTTAAATAAAACTGAGACGAAAGAAAAATTTGGCGAGGCCCAGGTGAAAATTTGGCGTCGCAGCTACGACATTCTCCCGCCGCCGCCATCCGAGCAAACTAACAAAGACTTCGCAAGCGATCGCCGCTATGTGGGAGTGCCTTTGCCACAGGGCGAAGCCCTGAAACAAACAGTGGAGCGTGTTCTTCCTTACTGGCAGGAGACCATCCTGCCGCAGATTCAAAAGCAACAGCGAGTTCTTGTGGTGGCTCACGGCAACAGCCTTCGGGCGTTAGTAAAACATTTAGCAAAAATTTCGGATCAAGACATTATCGAGTTCGAATTCGAAACGGGCATTCCGCTGGTGTGCGAGCTGGATGAAAAGTTTCAATTAACTTCTAAAACCTTTTTAAAAGAGTCATAAAATGAAAATTAATTTGTTGGATATTAGTGAAGAGGGGCATGAGTTTTCGGTAAAATCGAAAGACGAAAAAGCCATCGATGAGAAACTATCACTCGTTGTCGACGGGCTTAAGGAATTTGAATTAAAAGTATTTATTCAAAAAGCCGGGGATATTTATACAGCCCAGGGCACCTATTCGATCTCGCAAGAGCAAGAGTGCTCTTTGTGTGCCGAGGACATTTCACTGCCCAGCAAAAATAAGTTCACCGAGTACATCGTCAACGAAACCAAAGGCGATCAAAAAGGGCATGCGCCCCATAGCGGGTTGAACGTGGACAGCAAACTTGAAGTGACCTTTGTGCAGCATCACGAGCTCGACATGGGCGAGTTTGTTGGCGACCTTTTTGCTTTGGCGGTTTCTCCCTATCCCAAGTGTCTAGATAAGGACGCCTGTGAAAAGCGTCAGGAAAATAATAAAAAGTACTATGCGCAAGAAAACTTAAAGGCCAATCCGGCGTTTTCTGTTCTAGAAAAGTTAAAAAAGTAGAGTCGTGTGGGGAGAGTCTACTTTTTTTTACTTTTAATAGGTCTTGCTTGCACGGCCTGCGCGCAAATCGGACCCATTGAATTAGATCCTAGCTCTATAAACCCTAAGGCAAAAAAAATAAAAGGTGAACATCTCGCCTACGAAACGCCTCTGGCAAGAAATGGCAAACTTTTGGTGACGGTGGGTGGCACGGGAAGTAAGCCTCTAAACTTTCGGGCGCTCCAGCAGTTTGCCACAACGATGGGTTACGACATTGTGGCGTTGGATTACCCCAACGAAGTTTCCACGGTAAAGTGCCGATTGTCGCAGGATCTCAATTGCTTCGACCATTTTCATCAAGAAATTGTGCAAGGAAAAGAAGTGAGCGACCTCTGCACTGTGGATGTGAATAATTCCCTTGAACAACGGTTGCAGGATGTTCTTAAGTATTTAACTACCACGAACACTTCAGGCCGGTGGCGCGAGTACTACTTTCAAGGTCAAATTCAATGGTCAAAGCTTGTGTTGGTGGGCCATTCGCAAGGCTCAGGCCACGTAGCCTTTTTGGGAAAACTGCACAAAGTGGACAGAGTGATCTTGATTGCGGGTCCGCAAGATAGCTTTGATCCGCTCCCGGCCCCATGGCTGCTCCAGGCAGGCGCAACAACTAAAGATCGATACTTTGCGCTCCTTCATAAAGATGACTTTTACAAAGCAAGTTTGCAGTTGTCGGCCTTCGCCGCATTGATCGAAAGTGCCGGTCTAACTTTGGACCCACTTCAAAGCCAGCAGGTCATCATCTCTGATAAACCTGCAAAGGATGCTCACAACGAATTGATTCAAAAACAATTTGTTAACGAGTGGGAAACTTTTTTAAAGCCTAGATAATCCTAGATAATAAATTGGCATCAAGATCGCAGATAAAGAGTGAGACTAAATGCACGATCTAGCTCTCAAACGCTTAAACCTTGAAAATAGGCGGCTGAGTACGAGCAAGATAGGAGCAGACGGCTGTTTCCATTTTTTTTCCTCTCTGGTTGTTCGATAATGGAGGTGATAAGGCGGTACTTTTTATGAACGCAGAGGGTAAAAATAGAACGTTAAGCATTTGGTCGAAGATATTGTTCGACAATTAAGGTGTGTTTTTTTTAACACACACAGAAAATTCTTTAAAGGAGAATAGAAGATGATAAAATTAAACTTAAACTTACTGGGTAGTACGGCAAAAATTGCAGTGCTCACTCTTTCCGCTGCACTCTTTATTTCAGGTTGTGCATCGAGCATTGATAAAGCCTCAATGCCAGCTACGGCAAATCCCACTGAGGAACTCGCAAAACTAGAATCCGAATACACAGCGGCCAGCATCGCGAACACCGACGTGCTGGCTCCTGAGCAGTATGATAAAGGCGCTGAGTATTTAGATGAAGCTCGCAAAGACCTAAAGGATGGCGACGAGCAATCAAAAATTATTGAATCGCTTGCATATGCCACATCTTATTTGCAAAAAGCCAACGAAGTTGCTGAAGGTCGCAGACAGTACATCCCAGCGGTCCTCACAGCGCGTGCAAGAGCCATCGAAGTGGGCGCTACAAAACAAGACATTACTAACAAAAATCTGAAAAAGTTAGATCGCGAAGTTGAAAAAGCCTCCGACCGTTTAGATAAAGAATTATCTGCCGAAGACGTGGCGCGCTTAGAACGCGGCTACATGAGTTTAGAAACTCAGGCTGTTCAAGGAAACCTTTTGGGCCAGGCTCGTAGCCGCATCCAGGGAAGTATTGATACAGGAGCCGAAAAAAGAACTCCGCAAACTTTGAAAAAAGCGCAAATTGATCTTAAAACTGCAGAGACTGCCATTGCAACCAACGTGAAAGTTCAAGATGCTTACGGTCAGGCTGTTGAAAAAGCCAATGCCTCGGCTCTTTACCTTGTGGAGGTCTTAGCCGCTGCGAAGAAGAACGGGGATTCTACATCGGAAGCTGTAGCCGTAAAGCTTGTGGATCAAAATCGCAAGATCGGAAACTTGTCTGGAAACCTTGAATACGCGCAAGACAAAGTGGATACGCTTGGTAAAACTGTGAATCAGCAGAGCCAAGCCATCACGCTTCAACAAGCACTCGACGAAGCTCGCCGCAGTTTTTCAAAAGCTGATGCCGAAGTTTTTCAACAGGGTAAAAACCTTGTGATTCGTCTTAAAACGATGAACTTTAAATCTGGACAAGCAGAACTTTCACAAGAATCCCTCGCGATTTTAACCAAAGTGTCTGATGTCGTAAATTCCCTGCCGACACAAAAAGTAGTTGTCGAAGGGCACACAGATTCTACGGGAGCCGCTGCCACTAACGAAAAGCTGTCTGCGGATCGCGCGAAGACTGTGGCCACGTACCTCGAAACTAGCACTCAAAGTACAAAAGAGATTGAGGCTGTAGGCTATGGTTTTAAAAAGCCAATCGCTTCTAATAAAAGCAAGCAAGGACGAGCGCAAAATCGTCGAGTGGATGTTGTGATAAGCACAGCCACTGCCGAAAAAACGATGAATCAATAAGTTCTGCCATCGTAATAAAAAAAGCCTGCTGCGATATCGTGGCAGGCTTTTTTTTGTCTTTTTTTAATGAATAGTTTGTAAAAAGCTTTCAAGATTGTAGCGGGCTTGAAATTTTTTGTTGAGTTTTTGCAAATCTAGAATGGTGAACAAATCGAAGCACGAAAAATCTTTGTCGTAGGCCGGCAGTCCATAGACAAAACTTCCAGCGTTCAAGTAAGAGCGAAGAAGCGGTGGAAGCTCCTTTGTGTAGCCCTTAAGGGGTGTGGCCGTCTCGAAGATGGCCTGCGCGTGGGGCCACTGAAAGCCGGCAATAGGAAAGATATTGTAGTCCCACTTCAGCTGCTCGTTGTCCGCTAAGCTCTTCATCATCGAAAACATGTACAACCCGTCCGAAGTCTTTACGCTGGAGCAACCAAAAAGGTAACGGGTTTTCGAGAGCGCAATATATTGGGAGAGTCCCTGCCACAACAGATCCATGGTGCGACCGTTGCGGAAGTCCATATGCGTGCAAGCGCGGCCCATTTCGAGCTTGGCGCCATCAATTTTTAAAAATTCATCCAAATAAAATTCACTCTGGGAATAAAATCGCGGCGCCTCGGAAGAGTGAATCAAGCGGTAGGTACCCACCGCATCGCCACTTTTTCGATCGATAATCATTAAGTGGTCGGCAATGGAATCGTAGGCATCAAAATCTAAACCCGTTTCGTGGCTTTGGCCGAGGCCTTCTTCTAAAAAAATTCGATGTCGTAACTTTTGGGCTTTTATAATATCGTCCTGAGATTCGGCGATTTTCACGATAAAGTCGTCGGCTTCGATTGATAAATTCCATTTTGGTTTAACGTCAGGTGTGTTCATCGCTCTTAGAGGGCCTTGTTTTTTATAAAAATTTGCGGAAGCCCCGCAATCTTTTTAATTTTAGCGGTGCAGGATTTATCGATCCGATCTTTGATGGCCACCCAGCGAGGTTTAGTGTAGGCAATCGGCAAATTCAAAAAAATGTAAGAGCCAGCTTTGAGCTCATTGGATTTTTCACGCATTTCCTTATAGAGGGTTCGAGCGACGATCAGGGGATCGTTTGAAGAAAAATCCCAAAAAACAGGTTTCGCGGTTTCCTTGATTTTAAGGGAGGCACAAATGTCTTTATGGAGAGCCTCATTCCAGCGAATGCTGTTTTGCGCGATGATCAACGGAAAATCGGGCTGATAATGATTGTTGAGATTGCCCGGCGAATCCTTCGACGTGCCATAGCTCACTTCGAGTTTTTTATAATAAATCGACAGGCAATTGAGAATGTCGGTTTCCGAAATGGCGCCGGGTCGTAAAATCAAAACAGAGATCGTGCCATCAGCTAATTCGGAGATGCGAATGATGGTCGATTCGATACCGACTTCGCAATCTCCACCATCCACCACAGGGACTTGGCCCGAGAATTCGCTTTCAACGTGATCGGCCGAGGTGGGACTTGTTTTGCCAAAGCGATTGGCACTGGGAGCGGCGAGGGGCCCCACAGCGTTAGCCAGCTCTAGAAAGAGTGAATTCTGCGGCATGCGAACGGCGACATTGGGTTGGTCCGCGGTGATGAGGGGGCCGATATCTGCGTGCTTAGGAATGATGATGGTCAGCGGTCCTGGCCAAAAAGTATCAGCGAGTTTTTGGCAATAAATAGGCCAGTGTTCCACAACTTTAAAGACCTGGGCTTTAGAGCCAATGTGCACAATGAGTGGGTCAAACAAAGGGCGCTGTTTCACCTTAAAGATTTTTTCTAAAGCTTCGTAATCAAAGGCTGAGGCCGCAAGACCGTAAACAGTCTCTGTGGGCAACGCGACAACGCCTCCGTTAAGGAGAATGTCTAAAGCCTGCACTGGGCTCACTTTCATGGAATATTACTTCTTTTACGAAAACGCATGTTGATCAACTCTACCGCAAAGGCAAAAAACATAGCAAAGTAAATATAATTCTTTTCGACATGGGATTGCATGCCTTCCAGAAGCAGAAATACACCAATCAAAATGAGGAATGCCAGAGCTAAAATTTTAACTGTTGGATGAGTTTCGACGAATTGACTAATGAAACGGGCTGAAACCAGCATCACCACCATCGAGATCAGCATCGCTATCACCATAATGTTGAGATCCTGGGCCATCCCAATGGCAGTGATCACCGAATCCAGCGAAAATACGATATCGATGATCATGATTTGCGCGATCACAAAACCCACATTGCTCGTAGATGATTGCATTTGTGGCGTATGGTCCACATTCTCAACCTTGTCGTGAATTTCTTTTGTCGCTTTAGCGATCAAAAAAGCTCCTCCGGCGATGAGCACAAGATCACGAAACGAAAAGCTGTGATCGGCAATGACGATGAGAGGCTCTGTCAGTCCCATGAGCCAGCTTAATGAGAACAACAAAAGCAGGCGGCTGATCAGGGCAACGGCTAAGCCGAGGTTTCGGGCTTTTGCTTGCTGCTCCGCAGGCAGCCGACCCGTGAGCAAGGCAATAAAGATGACGTTATCGATGCCGAGAACAATCTCCATAAACGTTAGAGAGGTAAGAGCGGTTAGAGACTCCATGGACCACACGGAATTAAAGAGCTTCGCTGCACGCGAGCTGTGCGTTGTTGATGGAGGAGAGAACTATAATTTCATCTTCAGTTCTTTCGCCCGTGCACTGGAAGCAGTAAAAATTTTGTCTGAGGTTTCCGTCCGCCGCGATACTAAAGATGAGCAAGTTTTTTTCGGAGCGCTGAAGCTGCATGTCGGTGACGGTCATAGAAATGCTCGCGATACCTTCGCAGACTCCAAACATGTAGGGATCAACCTCTACGGTTTGTGCATCCGGTGGCTGACTAGGAGTGATCGAATTTGCCAAACACATTGAAAGAGATAAAAAAAGAGAAAAAACCAAACTTGCCATGAATGAAACCATATATGACGGCGAAAATAAAAACAATTATTTTCTAAAAAAGTGGAAGCTTTACAACAAGTGTTTAAGGAGTCGTCAGAGGGAAAAGTGCGTTTACCAGTCGAGACGACTGTGGGTTTTACTCCACAGATAAAGTGGCGCCTCGTCCCTGATAAAGAGCTTCGATGACTTTCTTTTTGCTATGACCATACACTCCGCGGGCCTCGTCATTCTCTTCAAGGCGACCCGTTTCGATCATACTGGCTTTTCCCGTGCGAGGGTTCACCACAAACATCACCGGAAAGCCGCTCACCGTGGCGGGAGTTGCCAGTCGCGTGATCAGCTGCTCTTCCAGAGCCATTCCAGACGGAACTTCCGCAAAATTCTTGGTGAACTTGTCGTAGGAGTAAGCGGCGATTTTGACAAATTCAAACTGGGAGGCGATGGATGCTTGATGAGAATCGAAATCATTAAACATTTTTCCAAGACTTTGGCACCAGGGGCAGTTTTCATAACCCAAGGTAACAACGAGAGTCTTGTTACTTTGTTTGGCTTTTTGGAGCGCGGCCGTAAAGAGGGGCATTTGGTTTTGGCACTGTAGGTAGATGGTACCGTCGGTGCATGCGAGAGCAGGAGTGTTAAAAAGCGTAAGTGTTCCTAGAATTCCCAAAATAAGGAATCTTTTCAATAACTGCTCTAATAAATTCACGACGGCTCCTTTGTTCGTTGGATGTAATGAAATCCATGTTGCAAGTTGTTGGCCGAAGGAGCTGAAAACAAAAGGAGTTTGGCGGCAGCAAACTGTCGACGTGAAAAGCAACACTGTGGAAATTACAATCAGCGCCGACGAGGGATTACAGACGAGGGATCGATTTCCTACAGGTCTTCGATATTTCGGTATTTGTAGATAAGCCCGAGCAAAGAAAGCACCGTGATGAGCATGCTTGCGACCAGACCGTAGCCGTAGCCCTCTCCCGGGTACTGGGAATAGTTGAGGCCAAAAAACATCACGCCCGTCTTACCGACGAGCATGGGCATTAAAAAGGATTTTATAAAGTCGAAGAGAGTTCTGTTCACTGCACCTTGTATGTCACTTCGATGGGCCCTTTGGCAACAGACTCCGAGATCAACAAATCAGAAAAAGTGATCGTCTTGATTTTAGAACTGTAAGTCCAGCTCGTAGCAACATCGCCTGGCAGGTGGCCTTGACCACCGATTTCGACCAAAATGGAGGAGAAAACCGGAGTTTTAAGACTTTCTGTTCCTTCGAGAACTAGCGTATTTGCAGTGATCACGGACACGTTGATAGCGGCGACCAGGCTTTTGGCGAAATCATCACAAATGGAAAATACAGAGCCCCCAGTGAGACTGACAAAATCTTGAATTTTTGTCGATTTTGACATTTCTACTTCCTCACCCACGCAGTTTGCACCATTTGGAACTGCTAAGGCCGCAAGGGTGGTGATGGTCTGTTGGGGTTTTAGCGCTTTGATCTGTGCCAGCAAAACATTTGTGTCCATCGTGCTCTGATCTTGAGTGTCGGTAATGAAAACGATGTAAAGATCTGCATTCGGGCGTAAAAAACCCGCGTTGACTGTCGATAGTAAAGGCTCACTGAGGGCCATAGAGAGGGCGTCAAAGGGGCGTTCGGTGGCGGCGCCAAATGTTCCGACAAAAAGTGATTTTTTAAGTTTATCAATAAACTGAGGATCCGAGCTTTTATGAACTCCATTGAGCAGATGACCCGGTTTAAAAGACGTAGGGGCTGAGATATAATCTTGCGTCGATGTGGTGATCACGCCCACCTGCAAATAGCTTTGCGGGATTGCATTCAAAAAGGTCTCGATATTTTTAATTAGATTCTGCTGAAATGTCTGCATACTGCCAGAGTCATCCACCACAAATAAAATATCCGCCGCCATCGAAGACACCACGGGATTGAATTTCAGTTGCACCCACGTTTCAGTTCCACGGGATTGCACATGAAAACTGTTGTCGAAGGCGTGACTCGAAAAGCTCACAAAACTTAAAAATAAAACTGTTAGAATATGAGACATAAAGACTCCTCTGTTGATAGTTAGCTCAAGCGTAAATGCGGTGAGGTAAAACGCAAGGCGCGAGCGCACAATGCCTTAAGTTTTGGCATATTTTGACGATACGTCTTTATGCTAAAACTAAATTTGTTTTTATATATTCTGCTCTTTGGAAGTGTGGCCCTGGCCGAACTTGATAACTCGTCTCAAGAAGCGCTGGACAAAACAGTAAAAGCGATGACCAACCCCACCGAGCGTGAAAAAGCCTTTCAAGAAAACCCTAAGTTTAAGGAAGGGGAGGCGGGCGCAGATATGCTTGTTAAGGGCAACGAAGCCCAAAAGCAGCAAATTTACGAACTTGCCGCCAAAGTTCTCGAAGGCCTCGCCAAGAAGTCCGATGGGGATTCTGAAAAAATGCGGGAGATGGTTTCCAAGGGTTCGCAAAATCCAGGTCAGTTTATGCAGGAGAATTTGTCGGCCGAACAGTTGAACCAAGTTCGCGAATTGGCCGCCGAAATCGAAAAGGGCCGCGAGCCGTCCTCGCCAAAACCCTCAAAATAGCCGTAAAAACAAAATCCTTGAGTTCGTGTGAATCCCTTTGGTAGACAAGGGAATGCCATCGTTTGATATCGTTTCGGAACTCAACATTCAAGAACTCGACAATGCCGTCAACCAAGCTAAAAAAGAGCTCATGGGTCGGTATGACTTTAAGGGCAGTAAGTTTGAGGTTCAGTGGGATCGTAAAACCCTCGTCGTTTTAGCAGAAGATGATTACAAGCTCAATGCGATCAAAGATATTTTGCTCTCTAAAGCCCACCGTCGAGGAATTGATATTCGAGCTTTATCTTTTGAAAAAGCCG
>JANPLN010000029.1:0-3166 GCA_031426555.1 Bdellovibrionales bacterium
TAAATTCAATTTCTAACACCAAAGACTTAACATTCAAGACTGCTTGCTGTGAATAGGTCACATAAATTTTTTGTCGGTCTTTTAAAAATACAAGAATGACCGGCAACGTAAAATAAGGAATGATCGATCTCTCGACACCAAGTTCTGCAATGCGATTTTCAATTTTTCTCCACTGTTCAGTTGTGAAATAATGTTTTACCGTAATATTCTTTTCGATGTTTTCAGTGATTTTATTTTCGTGCTTTTTGAAATAATCTTTCCGCGTTTTTGTGCGAAAATCGTAGGAGTAGGGATTGGTCTTCTCACTTTCAAGGGTGATTTCTTTGAGAACCGCTTTCGATTGTTGTAAGTCCTTATGTAATTCCTCAGGCAGATCGCGAATATCGATCCCGCTGTGCATGGTTCCCAAAACGTACGACGTTTTCCCGTCTTTTTCGATCTTCCAATAAAACGGCTTTTGAATTGTCGAACACGAAACCCCCGTCAACCCACACAGCACTACGTAAAATAAAAATTTCATCGAACCCCTCATTGATAGCGGCCCATAAATACAAAGTACGCCTCCAGAAATCACGAAAATAACGCCAGATGTAAAAAATGGACATAGAAGGTCCAGCGAAAGGATGCAACGGCCCCAGAGTCTGTGTATAAAGGCCCCATGTTGGAAGCATTACCCTTAGAAGTATTTTTTGGTTTGGGAGGAGTTTTCTCCATCCTGGTGATTTATTTTGCTCTCTTTCGCGGAGGCAAAGCGCCACCCACGCAAGCCGCCAAGGAGCTTGAACAGCTGCAAAAGACCGTGGCAGAAAAACAAAGCCCTCGGCAAAATTATAAAACTTTGCAAGAGGCCATGTCGCAAACCCAAAAGTCATTTTGGGGGCGTATGTCGTCGTCGCTTGCGGGCGGCGGGGCAGTGGATCGAGCCCAGCTCGAGGCCATCGAAGAAGTTCTGTACACCAGTGACCTTGGGCCTAAAACTGTCCAACGACTTTTTGCGTCGCTCGAGAGTAAACTGTCCCAGTCGTTGGGCAGCGATGCCCTCAGGCAAGCTCTCAAACAAGAGATGATCAGTATTTTTTCAAGTGTCGGCGACATCAACAACACAGCCTTTCAGGTTTTGCCCCAGGGCCTCACGGTGTGGATGGTGGTTGGTGTGAACGGTGCTGGAAAAACGACGACCATCGGCAAATTAGCGTCGCAACTTCAGCAGAGCGGAAAAAAAGTAATGATCGCCGCGGGCGATACCTTTCGAGCGGCAGCGGATGCGCAACTCAAAGTGTGGAGTGAGCGCGCGCAAGTGGAAATCTACAGTCCCGAAAATGTAAAAGACCCCAGTGCCGTGGCCTTCGAGGCGGTCAATAAAGCGCAAGCCCGAGGCTTTGATGTATTGATTGTGGACACCGCTGGTCGCTTACACACTCAGGTCAACCTGATGGAAGAACTTAAAAAAATGAAACGCGTGATTCAAAAAGTAAACGCCACGGCTCCGCATGAAGTGATTTTGGTGCTCGATGCCAACTCCGGGCAAAACGCGTTGATTCAAGCCGAACAGTTTCATCAGGCACTTGGAGTTACCGGTGTGATTCTCACTAAGATGGATGGCTCTGCCAAAGGGGGCGTTGCTATCGGTGTGGCCGGTGATGTGGGGCTTCCTGTAAAAATGATCGGTGTAGGCGAAGCCGTCGAAGACCTTCGCGCTTTTTCGCCCACAGAATTTGTAGACTCTATCTTATAAAACCTGCTTCTGCTTTGAAGGACTCAAGATCGAAACGATCATCAGCAGCACTGGGATATAAATGAGTGGTGAGAAGTACCAGAGATGTGGCTCGGGAATTATAAAAAACATCACTACACTTCTGGCAATTAAAAGTGCAGCAGAAACTTTTAATAAGAGTGCCGTCTCGCGGTTTTTTCGAGTCATAAAAAATGCAATGACAACAAAAAATAACGGATTCAACAGCGTTATGGAAACAAGTGGACGATAAGTAACGACCTCGTTGTGAAATTGAACAATCAATTTTCTTAAATCTCGGAAAGGAGACAGTGCTTTAGGGTAATCGTTCAAAGAAAGCTTTGTTGCAAAATTTGGGTGCGGATTCTCCAGATCATCAGCAAAAATGTAGGCGCTAGGGAAAACCCCAAAACAGCTGCCAGCCATAGTGAATCTTTCTTGCAAGAAAATTAAAAAATTTTTAGAAATAAGCTTGAGATAGGTTATTTTAAATTGAGTCCATTCGTCCGAAGGAATAGGAATTTTATCAAGACCGTCGTGGAACTGTACAATTTGTGTAGGGTGAAATCTTGTTTCCAGATGGATTGTATCGATCACTTTAGAGACAACCTCTTTGTCGTGTTCCGATATGGAGGCTTTCGAGCTATAAAAGATCGCGTTGAGCGGATGCAGTATCGTATTAATCTCATGTCGTTGCGTGGTCCTGTCGGGTTCCTTTGCCGTCGTCCAAATGTTGAGAGCCACCATAAAACCGCACAGCGCCAGTGAAACTGGAATCTTCTTTTTGAGAGATGGGTTTTCGCTCACCCAAAAAAGTATCGGAAGCGAAAAATAATAGAGGAGGCCATCCTGACGAAGTTCTGAGGCGATCGTCAAAATAAAAAGCAACCCAAGGAAGTAGTGAGTAGAGATCATTTTTTTTGAATCTCTCAGGAAAGGAATAAATAAAACAACTAACAAACAAGACAGTACCCCAAACAAAGTGTCGCGCATCAGCAAAGGGAGAGTAATTATATTTAATGGTAAAAAAGAAACCAACAGCACGAGCAAAAATCTTTTTCGAGAGATAATAGGGTAATTCGAGAGGATGACAGCAAGACAGCTGAGCCACAGAAGGAGGTTTAAAACTGGAATTATAAACAACTGGGAATTGATGAGACTCAAACTGTAGGCAATAAAGCTGTAAACCGAAGCTTGCCAAAAGCTTCTGACTTCGCGAGTGGTGGTCACGAGAGTCGTGAAGGAGTCATAGGTGTAAAAACCGGGATAGATGATCAAGAGGTAGCTCGACCAAAAGAGGAGTTGTGCAGTTAAAAAAAAACCATTCCATCGGATTGTTATTTTTTTGATTTCGAACTTCGAAATTAAAAGAGCGAAAACACTAAAAACAGTCAATAAAAAAAATAGTGCCTGCAATCGAAAAAAGTCTTTTTC